>NZ_CP106759.1:1577500-2197500 GCF_025642255.1 Stenotrophomonas maltophilia | reverse complement strand
GCGGCCAGCGGCTACGACGTAGACAGTGCTTTCCAGTTCCCGCAGGCCCGCGAACCGCAGGCGCGTGGAGAGGGTGGCACACAGCGTCGATAGTTGCCGGGGGTGATCCACGCGGTGCGTGGAGATCCGGAATAGGGCCCGCTGCCACGGAGCGGTGGCGGCCCCCGCCAGGACGGCACGGAGGGCAGGGAGCAGCCATCGGCGGTGAGGAGCACCCACAGGCGCCACCGGGCGCGGGACAGCGCCCGGTGGCCGGGATGGCGGACGCTGCGCCCCGGATGACGTGGGTCGACGGCGTGCAGCTGCATCTGCGGCTAGAGTTCAAGGACGCGACGGTAGCTCAACGGACCGCGGCCATCACGCAGCCGCAGCCTCAGTTCCAGCCCGGTGGCCGGCAGCAGCACGCCCTGGCTGGGCAGCGTCGTCCAGCCGGCGCCCGGCTGCCAGGCGCGCACATCGAAGAACTGGACATCGTGCGCCACGGCCAGCCCGCGTGACTGCTCCGGTGGCGGCAACGGATAGCGATCCGATGGCGGCCCGCTGGCCCGCCACAGGGTATTGCCCTGGCGCCACCAGCGCACCCGCTGCCAGCGCAGCCCGTCGCTGCCGACGCTGCGGGTGATCTCCAGCGCGAAACTGCCGTCGGCCTGCCGTTCGCTGACCAGCGCCGGCGGCAGCAGGCGCTGTGGCTGGTCAGCGGGGCGTACCGCACCATTCATCAGGGCATCGTCCGCGCGCATCTCGATGTCGCGCTGGAACTGCTGCAGCACCCGCAATGCGGCATTGGTGCCTGCATCGGCCTGGCGCAGTCGCTGGTCACTGCTGGACACGCTGTCCAGCGCGCGCCAGCAGATCACGGCCAGCACGCCCATGAGGGTGATCGCGATCATCACTTCGATCAGGGTGAAGCCCTGCACGCGCCGTTTCACGGTGCAGCGGTCCATGGCAGCAGCATGCGTGCCAGCGACTGCGTTGGTGCATCCTCCGCCACCACGATGAGCTCCAGCAGCGGCTGCCCGTCGCTGCCGCTGCCCAGATGCTGCCGCACCAGGAAGCGGCTGCGACCCTGCACGCAGCGCTGCTGCACATCCGCGGGCGGTTGCGCGGCCAGCCGCAGTTCCTGCCAGCGGTCCTGTGCGCACAGCAGTGCCAGACGTCGGTCGCGCAGCCGCGACTGGTCATCGGTTGCCACTGCCACCGAGCGCATCACCGCCGCCAGCGCGACTGCCACGATGGCCAGTGCGATCAGTACCTCGATCAAGGTGAACCCCCGCCGCGGCCGCATCACTGCACGACCTGCAGCTGTCCACTGCCGTCGTCGCGAAGGCGCAGCTGTCGCCCCTGCAGCGACAGCGCCAGCTCCCACGGCACGCCGATCCATTCCGGACTCAGTTCGATGGCTGCCGCCGGCTGCACGGCGATGCCCGGGCTCTGCCACCGCTGGGGGCGCAGCAGGTCGTCGCGCTGCACGTCGGTCCAGCGGTCGCCCTCGCGTCGGCTGAAGCGGTAGCCCTCGGCATCCGCCTGCCAGCGGAGGCTGCGGCCATCGATGCGGGCCTCATCGCGTGCCACCTGCAGGCGTTGCGCCAATCGCTCGCCTTCCTGACGGAGCTGGCGCGCAGGATCGAGCAGTGTGCCCAGGCCCAGGCCGATGGCCGTTGTACAGATGCCGATGATGACCAGCACCACCATCAGTTCCAGCAGGGTGAAGCCGCGCGGGATGCGCCGCATCGACATCGCCTCCTGTGCCTGCCGATCGCGGACAGGGTAGCGGCGGATGATGAAACAAAAGCGTCAGCGGCGACTGCTAGCGTGGTGGCCGTCAATGTCGACGAAGGTGCGGAACATGGACGGCAGGCGCTGGGATCGCAATCACCTGCTGACACTGCTGGCGGCGACGCTGCTGCTGGCCGTGATGGCCTACTGGGGCATTGCCCTGTTCGCTGCAGGACCACCCGCGGCGGCCAGCGCGGTAAGGCCGTCGACACCGGCCCGGCCACCGTTCGACGCTGCGGCCAGCGCTCCGCTGGTGCGGCTGCTGTCACCGGGTGCGATCCACACCGAGGTAGTGGTACTGGGTGTGATGGCCAGCGCGCACGCACCGCTGGCACTGCTGTCGGTCGATGGTGGCGCTGTCGATGCCTATGTGCCGGGGCAGCGCCTGGGACCGTCCACGGTACTGGCCGGCATCGGCGCAGAGACCATCGAACTGCAGCAGGCGGGGCGGTCGCGCAGCCTGCCGGTGCCCGCGCTGCCGCCCGTTCCTGCCGATGGCATCGTGCCTGCCGCTGCGGGGCGGCACTGAGGCGCGATCAGCGAGAGGGGCGCTGCGGTGTCACCGAGCGGCCAAAGGCGTCGCCCATCCGTTGCCGGGTGCCTTCCAGGTTGTACTGCATGAGCTGGTTGCCGGGCTGCCGCATCAGCCGCTCCGACTCGGACAGGCGCGGTGATCGTGCACGCGGCGGTGCCGGTGCGAGCCTGCGCTGCAGACATTCCCAGGCCGGAATGCGCTCTCCGTTGACCTGCACGTCGATGCAGGGCGGTGTGTCCGCGCGCGTTGCGCGGTCATCGGCGTGCGCAATCGGCATCGCGATGGACGCGAGCAACGCCACGGCAGGCCAGCGCCATGCAGTCAGGATCATGCTCATCTCCTATCTCCCGCCACCCCATGTCGGCTGCTTCATAGACGGGTGGCGGGCGCAGTGTCCGCCTGCGCGCATTCCGCCGCCGTCAACAGATGACAGTGCTGTCACAAAACTGTTGGCGGCTTTGACGCGCCCTGCACGTCCTGTGGGTAGACCCACGCGCCGCTCCCTGGCCACTTCCTTCGATACGACGCGATGCCTTCAATGACGCCTGTTCCGTGCCGAGCTGTCCGACTCCCGCTGCGCCTGCGTCCGCGGGTACTCGCGCTGGCCGTGGCGTCCCTGCCATTGCCGCTGCTCGCGCAGGATGCCACGCCGGCGGCCAGGGTGAACATCAACGAGTACATCGTGCGCGGCAACACCGTACTTGATCCGCGTCTGATCGAGCGCGCCGTTGAGCCCTATCTCGGCCCGGGCAGGACGTTGGCCGACGTCGAGCAGGCGCGCGATGCAGTCAGCGCGCTGTACCAGCAGGCGGGATACCAGTCGGTGTACGTGGAACTGCCCGAGCAGCAGGTCAGTGCCGGCGTGGTGCTGCTGAAGGTGCAGCAGACGCCGATCGGCGAACTGCGCGTGGTCGGTGCGGCGCCTGCTGCGTCGGCGCGGATCCGCGCACGGGTACCGGCGCTGGCCGAGGGCCAGGTGCCGGATTTCGACCGGGCGCAGAAGGAACTGACCGCGCTCAACGAAGGCGGTCGCCGCCAGGTGATGCCGCTGGTCCGTGAGGGAAAGACGCCCGGCACGATGGACGTGGACCTGCAGGTGGAAGAAAAGTCGCCCTGGCGAGCGAGCGCCGCACTCAACAATGACCGCAGTGCCGACACCGAGAAACTGCGCCTGAGTGCCTCGCTGGCGCATGACAACCTGTGGGGACGCGGGCACAGCGCCAGTCTCGGCGTGTTCCTCGCTCCGCAAGATACCGATCAGGCCAAGGTGTTCTCGGCGTCGTACACGCTGCCGTTTGAAGGCAGCCCCTGGAGCCTGGAGGCATCGGGCTATACCTCCGACAGCCGCGTGCTCAATGCCGGCGGCCAGGGGGGCGCGGGAACCGGCACCAACGTGATCGGCAATGGTCATTCGATCGGCCTCAAGCTCAATTACCGCCTGCCCGGCAGCACTGCATGGTGGCGGCAGCTCAGCCTCGGCGTCGACTTCAAGGACACCGAGGAGGACACCTGGATGGGCAGCGACAACCTGAAGACTCCCCTGAAGTACGCACCGCTCACGCTGGCATTCGTGGGTGTGCGCCAGGGCGAACAGGACCAGCTGAGCATCAGCACGCAGCTGGTGGCCGGAACCCGCCGCCTGTTCGGCTATGGCAGCAATGGGTACGACTTCAGCCAGAAGCGGGCGTGGGCCGATCCCAGCTTCGTCGCACTCAAGGCCGATGTGTCGAATACGCATACCTTCGGCAGCGATTGGCAATGGTATGCACGCGGGGCCCTGCAGGTGACCGATGCGCCACTGGTCTCGGCCGAGCAGTTCGCCGCCGGTGGCATGTACACCGTGCGCGGCTACCTGTCGGCCGAGGCGATCGGCGACTACGGCGGTGTGGCGAACCTGGAATGGCGCACCCCGGCATGGCCGCTGTGGAGCGGCAGCCAGCTTCGCGTGTACAGCTTTGCCGACGCGGCCTACCTGCGCCTGCGGCGGCCGCTGCCCGAACAGCGCGACCAGTACAACCTGGCCTCGGTCGGGCTCGGCGCGCAGCTGCGTCTGGGAGATCACCTGCAGTTGCGCCTGGACTATGCGTGGCCCTATGCCGATGGGCCGGTGACCCGCAAGGACGACCCGCGGCTGCATTTCAACATCAGCACCAGTTACTGACCCTTCCCTTGAACATGCGTTCTCCGGAGACCCCTCGCATGGACCGTTTGCTTTCCCGGATGTTGCTGCTGCTGGCCGCGCTGATCGCGCTGCCCGCCGCTGCGGCCGATGCCAGCTGGTGGCAGGCCGAATGGAAATACCGCAAGCCGATCACGATCGACGCAGGCCCGCAGGGTGCCGGTCTGGCAGGCGATCCCGGTCGAACCCCGCTGCTGCTGCGCCTGCATACGGGCAACTTCGGTTTCGACGGCACCCAGGATGCCGGCAGCGATCTGCGTTTCGTGTCGGCGGACGGGCGCACCGTGCTGGCGCACCAGATCGAACAGTTCGACCCGGCGCTGGGGCTGGCCCTGGTGTGGGTGGATGTGCCGGCCGTCAGCGCCGCCGCACCGCAGACGATCTGGATGTACTACGGCAACGACAAGGCGCCGGCCAGTGGGAATGGACAGCAGGTATTCGATCCGGACTACACGCTGGTCTACCACTTCGCCGACGCCAATGCCCCGGCACGTGACACCACGGCCTACGGCAACAATGCGGGCGCAGTGGTGCCGGCCGCCGAAGGTTCGGTGATCGGTCGCGGCGTGCAGTTCGCCGGCACTGCGCTGCCGCTGCCAGCCAGTGCTTCGCTGGCGCAGGAGGCCGGCGCGCCATTGACCGTGTCCGCGTGGATCAAGCCGGGTGCACAGAATGCGGCGCAGGCCATCTATGCCCGTCGCGATGGCAGCGCGGAACTGCTGCTGGGCATCGACAACCGGGTGCCGTTCGTGCAGCTCAATGGCCAGCGCAGCACGCCTGCGCAGCCGATTCCGGAGGGACAGTGGGCGCATCTGGCGCTGACGGCGGAGAAGGGGTCGCTGCAGCTGTATCTCAATGGCCACGTGGTGGCGCAGCTCAGCGGCGAACTTCCGGCCATGTCCACCGCAGCGGTGGTGGGTGCTGACGCGCCGGGTGCCGAGCAGCCGCTGGCCAGCTTCGACGGTGCGCTGGATGAACTGCGGATTTCTCGCGTTGCGCGTCCGGCGGCACTGCTGCTGGCCGATGCCACCGCGCAGGGCGCTGACTCACGCCTGATCAGCTATGGCGCCGATGAGCAGTCCACGGGCCAGAGCCACTTCGGCTTCATCCTGAAGGCGATGCCGTTCGACGCCTGGGTGGTGGTGGCCATCCTCGGCCTGATGATGCTGATGTCGTGGGCGATCATGATCGCCAAGAGCCGTCACTTCGGCCGCACCGGCAAGGCCAATGCGGTGTTCACTGATGCTTTCGGCAAGCTGGCCGGCGTGCCGCTGCGCACGCTCTCGGACATGGACCGGCAGGGCCAGGCACCGGCGGCCATGCGCGACGGTTCGCTGTGGCGCATCTACCAGGTGGCCATCGATGAGATGCAGCAACGCCACCAGCGCGACGGCAACGGCGGCTATCTGAGCGCGGCGACCATCGCGGCGATCCGCGCATCGATGGATGCGGTGATGGTGCGCGAGCAGGAGGCGATGTCGCGTCGCATGAACTGGCTGTCCACCACCATCGAAGGCGCGCCCTATGTGGGCCTGTTCGGTACGGTGATCGGCATCATGCTGGTGTTCGTGGTCGCGGCGATGGCCGGTGCGGTGGACATCAACTCGGTCGCGCCGGGCATGGCGGCGGCCTTGCTGTGTACGGCCGCCGGCCTCGGCGTCGCGATCCCGGCACTGTTCGGCTACAACTGGCTGGGCGCACGCGCCGAGGCCATCGGTGCCGACATGGCCGTGTTCATCGACGAATTCGCCGCCCGCCTGGCTGAAGAGCAGGACGGGCGCGGCCCGGCCACGGTGCAGGGCTGAGGAGCGCGTCATGGCCCAGAAGGCGAAGTTCGGCATCAAGAAGCGCGAGAAGGGCATCAACGTGACGCCCTTCGTCGATGTGCTGCTGGTGGTGCTGGTGATCTTCATCCTCACCAGCAACGCCTCCATTCCCGGCATCGAGGTCAACCTGCCGAAGGCCAGCAACAGTGTGGCGCTGGAGAAGCCCAAGACCAAGGCGATCACCATCGATCCCAGCGGCCAGGTGTTCCTTGACGCCTACCCGGTGACGATGGCCGAGCTGGAGGACCGCCTGAGGACAGAGCGCGCGACCTCGCCGGACTTCCCGGTAATCGTGCGTGGCGACGCCCAGGTGCAGTACGCGCGCGTGGTCGAGGTGCTGGATCTGCTGCGGCGGCTGGAACTGGCCCAGGTTGGCCTGGTCACCGGCAAGGCACAGGGCTGAGGCATGACCGGCCCTCATTCCCCACGGCCGGAGCCCGGCCTGCGTGACCGCCCGCTGCTGGTGACCGTCGCGCTGGTGCTGGCGGTGCTGCTGGTAGTGGGCTCCGTGCTGTGGTGGCTGCTGTTCAAGGACACGGCCAGCACCCGCCGCCCCGTGGTGCAGCCGCCGATGCTGGCGTTGCCACCCCCGCCGCCACCCCCACCGCCGCCGCCTGAGAAGCCCCCCGAACCGGAGACCCCGCCGGAGGAGACCCTGCCCGAGCCGGAGCCGCTGGATCAGCCGACCCCGGCCGAGGAGCCGACGCCGACGCCGGACAACGCCGACCCGGTGACCATGAACGCCGACGCGCAGGCGGGCGGTGACAACTTCGGCATCCAGGCGGGCAGTGGCGGCGGCGCGTCCGGTACCGGTCGCGGTGGTGCCGGCAATGCCACCTATGGCCGCTATCTGGGTTACCTGATGCAGCAGGCGATTGCGCGCGATGCGCGGGTCAAGCGCCTGGCCTTCCAGTTGCAGGTGAACGTGTGGCTGGCGCCGGATGGGCGCCTGGAGAAAGTCGAGCTGGTGCGCGGCAGCGGCAATGAAGAGGCCGACGCCGCCGTGCTCGACGCGCTGCGCCAGATCGGCCGGGTGGACCAGCCGCCGCCACCTTCGCTGGACTTCCCCGCGCGCGTGCTTGTGCAGGGCCGCAGGCCGGGGGCGTGAACCGTGATTTCCCCGATTTCCCTTCTTCCGATGAGAACCGTGATGAACAACCACGTCCGCGCTCGAACCGACTCCCGCCCGTCGCGGCCGGCCCGACGGGCGCTGCTGTGCTGCGCTGTGCTGCTCAGCCTGGCGGCGCCGGCCGGTGCAATGGCTGCTGAGACCACCATGATCAAGCTGATCAAAGGCCTGATGGCCAGTGGCGCGCTCAAGCCCGAGGACGGCCAGGCGCTGCTGGTGCAGGCCGAAGCCGAGGCAGTAGCAGCCCAGCGCGGTGCTGCCGGTGCTGCATCGGCCAGCAGTGGAGGCATCGCGCTTGAGGCGGGCGATGTGCGTGTGCCCTATGTGCCGCAGAGTGTCCGTGATGGCATCCGCGACGAAGTGCGCCAGGACGTAATGGCGCAGGCGAAGGCGGAGGGCTGGGCGGCGCCGAATGAGGTCGCCGAATGGACACAGCGCATCAAGGTGACCGGGGACGTGCGTGTGCGCAGCGAGTCGCGCTTCTATGGCGACGACAACAGCGGCATCGTCAGCAACTGGGCCGCGGTCAATGCGGGCAGTGGATTCGACACCAACACCAATACCAACCTGCAGCTGCCGCCCTTGCTCAACACCCGACAGGACCGCCGTAACCTGTGGCGCATCCGCGCCCGCCTGGGGGTCGAGGCCATGATCGGCGATCACACCACCGCTGGCATCCGCCTGGCCAGCGGCAGCAGCAATGGCCCGGTGTCCACCACCGAGCAGTTGGGGGGCGGCCTGAGCAAGAAGGACGTGTGGCTCGACCAGGCATGGCTGGCCTACAGTCCGGCTGACTGGGTGACCGTGCGTGGTGGCCGTTTCGGCAATCCGTTCTGGAGCAGCGACACCCTGTTCTCCAACGATCTGAACTTCGATGGACTGGCCGCCAACCTGAAGTACGGGTTCGGCGACGGCGATCTGGACCTGTTCGGCACCCTTGCCGTGGCGCCGCTGGAGTACACCTCGGACAGCCTGCAGAGCCGCAGCGGAGAGAAGTCGCCGAACGAGAACAAATGGCTGTCCGGCGCGCAGGCTGGCGTGAACTGGCGCTTCAACGACGACAACGCACTGCGGGCCGCACTGGGCTACTACGACTTCAAGAACATCAGCGGTCGGCTGTCCTCGCCCTGTGCCCTGTACTCCGGCGCCGTCGGCTGCGACACCGACTGGTCGCGCCCGGCGTTCATGCAGAAGGGCAACACCCTGATGCTGATCCGCGACATTGCGCTCAATCCGATGGATCCGGCCGGCACGCCGACGCCGCAGTATGTCGGCCTGGCGTCCGCCTTCCGCCTGGCCACGCTGAACCTGCGTTGGGATACCCGGCTGGCGCAGGACATCGGACTGCGCCTGGAAGGCGACTTCATCCGCAACCTGGCGTACGACACGCAGGCGATGTTCCGCCGCGCCAAAAACGGCATCGTCAACAATTTCGGTGCGGGTGAAGCTCCCGGCATCGATACGTTCCGCAGCGGCGACACCGCGTGGATGCTGCAGGCAACGTTCGGCGCCACCGACCTGAAGGAGAAGGGGCAGTGGCAGGCACTGCTGGGCTACAAGCGGATCGAGGCCGATGCGCTGCCGGATGCCTACAACGATCCGAACTTCCATCTGGGTGGCACCAACGCGCGCGGCTATTACGTGGGTGGTGCCTATGCGTTGGACACGCGCAGCTGGATCAGCGGCAAGTGGATGGCTGCCAAGGCGGTGTCGGGCCCGCCGCTGGCGATCGATGTGTTCCAGCTGGAGTTCAACACCGGCTTCTGAGCCGCCAGCGATGACGGGCCGGCACGAAACGTGGCGGGGGTGCAGCGATGCGCCCGTCTAGGGAAAGGAGACCACGCGTGGCAACAAGGAGGAGTGTGATGAGCCGTCGCAAGCTGTTCGAAAATCCCGGGACGTCCAGCCAGATGCTGGGCATCGGTCCGGCCTATGTCTCGGTGGAGGGCCTGCGCCAGCACCTGGCCGAGTTCCTGCTGTACGCCGGCCGCCCGGTGGTGATCATGCGCGGGCGCAGCGAGGTGGGCTATTTCCTGCCGTCCCGCTGCTGGCGCCAGCGTGACGACGATCCGCTGGCGGCCGCCGCGGCCAACCAGATGCTGGATGCCGCGGGTTTCCAGGCCGAGGACATCCAGCAGGTGGAGCGGGAGTTCAACGCGATGCGCCGGCGCACCGTGCTGCATCCCCGCCGCTAGCACTTTCCGGGAGCGGCGTTCTGGCCGCGTTCGCTGGTGATGCGCGCCCCTTCGCGCATCACCAGGGTGACCGGGGTCTTCTCGACCACCTCCAGCAGGCGCTGCCACTGGGCATCGTCCAGCGCGGCGCTGGCATGCAGTATGCGGTGCACATGGAAACGACCATCAGGATCGCGCTCCGAGCGCAGTTCGGCATGGAACTCACCCAGCTCCCAGCCCTTGCGCTGGGCGTACATGCGCAGGGTGATGGCGGTGCAGGCGGCCAGTGAGGCCAGGTACAGGTCGAACGGGGCGAATCCCTTGCCCTGGCCACCCAGCGAGGCCGGCTCGTCGGCGTTGACATCGAAGGTGCCGTTGCTGATGTGGTGCAGATAGTTGTCAGCCGTCGAGACAATGCGTGCGTAGGCCATGGGCTTCTCCTGTGCGGGGGATGTGGGGCCGGATCAGGCGCGGTGCCGCGCGACCATCACCGGTGATGATCGGGTGGCAGGGCTATCGTGACAATGGGACTGACGATCCCGGGAGTGGCGGGTGCCGTGGTGCGGGCTGGGCGTGATGGGGTGCCGCGCCCTACAATCACGTCCCGGACCGTCGCCATCACGCCCATCATTCCCCGGTCCGGCCTGGCACCTATGTCTCCCAATGCCCTGGCGCTGGTCGAGCTGTTGATCCGCGAGCGCCGTGCGTTGTCACGCTTCATCGCGCGCTACCTGGACCCGGCCAGCACCGAGGACACCCTGCAGAACCTGTACCTGAAGGCCAGCAGCGTGCCCGGCGATCCGCCGATCCTTGAACCGCGCGGTTACCTGTACCGCATGGCGTACCACCACGCCCTCAACCGCAGCCAGGCCGACGCACGTGAACGCCGGGCGATGGCCGAGTACGCGTGCGAGGTCGGCGATGCCGTTGGTGGTGAGCAACAGGCGCTGGACCAGGCGCAGCTGCGCGAGATCACCCGGACCATCCTTGCGCTGCCGCCGCAGGTGCGGGAGTGTTTCGTGCTCAACCGCTACCTGGGCCTGAGCGAGCGTGAGATCGCCGCCCGTCTGGGCATTTCCAAGAGCCTGGTCGGCAAGCATGTGCTGCGCGCGGCAATGCTGATCCAGCAGCACCAGCAGGGCGCACGCCGATGACCTGCAATTACCGTGGGCAGAGGCCGCCCGCCCTTGTCACAACAGTCACGCGCACCGGTTCGTGGTGCGACAGGCTACGACCATGACCACGTCCGAACCCTCGCCGCGACAGGCCAGGCAGGCGTTGCGCTGGGTGATCCGGTGCAGTGCAGGCCCGTTGCCGGACCGGCAGCAGCGGGCCCTGCAGCGATGGCTGCAGGCCGATCCGCGCCATGCCTTGGCCTGGCGCCGCCAGCAGGCATTCTGGGACGGCCTGGACGCGGCTGGGCCGGAGGTGCTGGCCGCACTGCCGGCACTGACCTCCGATCGCCAGGGCCTGCGCCCGATCGCCCCGCGCAGGCGCCTGTCCTGGTGGTGGGCCAGCGTGGCCGCGGTGGTGCTGGCGGTCCCAGCCCTCCCCGGGGTCGCATTGTGGGCGCGCAGCGATCTGCGTAGCGGCGATGCACCCCGTGTGGTGCAACTGGAGGATGGCAGCACGGTCGTGCTGGATGCCCGCACCGCGCTGGCCGTCGCATTCGACGGGGATCAGCGGCAACTGCGGCTGCTGCGCGGCCAGGCGTGGTTCCGGGTCGCGCATGAAGCGCGGCCGTTCCGGGTCGAGGCCGGCGGTGGCCTGGTGCGCGACATCGGTACCGCGTTCAGCGTTTCGTTGCAGGACGCGGTGGTGACCGCCCAGGTCAGCGAAGGGGTAGTGGACGTACATCCCGGTGATGGCAGCCTGCAACGGCTGCATGCAGGGCAGGCACGCGCGTTCCGTGACGGACGCTGGCTGCAGCCGGTGAGCAGCCTCGCCAGCGACGCGGTGGCACCCTGGCGGCGCGGTGAGGTTGCCATCGACGATCTGAGCGCGGCACAGGCCATCGAACGGTTGGCGCGCTATCGGGCCGCACCGGTCTGGGTGCTGGGGACAGAAGCGGAGCAGATCCGCGTCAGTGGCCTGTTCCATCTGCGCCAGCCGGACCCGGCCATCTCCGCAGTGGCGGCCCAGGCGGGCCTGCGCGTGCAGCGGCTGCCGGGTGGCGCGCTTGTGGTCTGGTGATGCCGGCAGGTTTAGATCGCGATGAAAAAAGCCTGAAAAAAGCGTGGGCAGCCTGCAGCGTGCGCTGTCTATAGAGGTACAGCCAGAGCGAAACACCGTTTTTCCTCAAGCCAGACACACCACCGGCAGCGGCTGTGCCCGTGGTTTCCCCACGCTTGAGGAGTTCCGTCCATGCCGTCCACGGCGTCTGCCTGTCACCGTCGCGCCACCACACTGGCCCTGGCCATCTGCACCGCACTGCTGCCGCTGGCCCGGGTGCCGGCCGCGCAGGCGCAACCCAGCACAGCGGCGGCGCTGCGCCAGTACGCCATCCCGGAGCAGTCGCTGGCAGACGCGGTACGCGCGTTCGGGCGCCAGGCCGATGCGCAGGTGGTGTTCCGCAGCGACCTGGTCGAAGGGCGTCGTTCCAGCGCAGTGCAGGGCCAGTACAGCCAGATGCAGGCGCTGCAGCGGCTGCTGCAGGGCAGTGGGGTGCGGGCCCAGCGAGGCCTGGATGGCACCTGGAGCCTGCGCGCCGCGGCGGACGCAGCGCAGGCATCGGCCGAGGGGGAAGGGGTGCGGGTGACCGATACGCTGGACGTCGCCGGTCGCCTGCAGCCGGAAGGCGGCGAAGCGCGCGATCGCCGTGGCTATGACGACGTGTTCGCGCTGGACCTGACCACGGTGTATTCGGGGCGGGACCGGGTGGAGCGCTTCCGCGGCGCCAACCCGGCCGACGTGGTCAAGGATCTGGTCGGCGTTTTCAGCGGCGATGCGCGCAACAGCGGCGCGCTGGACATCAACATCCGCGGCATCCAGGGGCCGGGGCGGGTGCCGGTGAGCATTGACGGCGGTGAACAGGCCCTCACGGTCTGGCGGGGCTACAACGGCGTCAGCAACCGCAACTACATCGATCCCAACCTGATCGGTGGCATCCAGGTCATCAAGGGGCCCGGCCTGGTGCGTGACGTGCACAGCGGCATCGGCGGCGCGCTGGTCATCAGGACCATCGACATCGATGACGTCGTGCCGGCGGGCGAACGCTTCGGCGGGGAGCTGAAGATCGAAGGCAGCAGCAACGCGGTGGCGCCACGCCTGCCACGCCTCCACAGCGGCGAGGACTACCGGACGGTGCCGGGTTTCCCGCAGGGGTCGCCGAACTCGCCCTATGACGACCGCACCCTGGTGGTGCCGGTGCAGTCGCGCAGCGGCAACACTCCATTCGATGGCGAGGACCAGGCATGGCGACTGGCGCTGGGCCTGCGCGGCGAGACGGTGGACGTGATGGCGGCCTATGCGTGGCGCCGGCGTGGCAACTATTTCTCCGGCAGCCAGGGCAGCGACTACTACGACCAGGACCCGCGCGAGCAGTACGAGTACCAGGGCATCGACTACATCACCACGCTGGCCCGCTACTTCAAGCCGGGTGATGAAGTGCCCAATACGTCGAGTGAACAGGAGTCGTGGCTGCTCAAGGCGACGTGGCAGATCAATGACGACCAGCAGCTGAAGGCGAGCTGGCGGCACACGCTCTCGCACTACGGCGAGATCATGCCTTCGCGCATCCTGTCGGCGCCGGACTACGGCCGCATCCAGTGGCCGTTGAGCCGCGTCGACTCGGATGCCTGGAACCTGGAGTATCGCTGGCAGCCGGCCGGCAGCCGCTGGCTGGATCTGTATGCCAATCTGTGGCGCACCGAGACCGACAGCGATACCTATACCGCGGGCGGCTTCCCCAACTTCGCGCCGGGCAATCCGCAATGGGACCCTGAAGCCAGCCCGATCCTGCGCAACACCGCTCTGGCCAACGCGCGCAACGATCGCACCGGCCTGACGGTCAGCAACCGCTTCGCGTTGCACTCCAGCCTCGACCTAACCGTAGGGGGCAACTGGCAGTACGAGAGCCTGGGTTCGCGCGATCCCTACTTCGGCACCACTGATGGCTGGCGCATGTTTCCGCGTGCCGGCCGCCGCCAGGAGGGCGAGGGCTACCTCAACCTGGAATGGCGGCCGCTCGATGTCCTCACCCTCAACGCCGGCGTCCGCTACAGCCGCTACTGGGCCTTCGACGACTTCCTCGACGCGCACCCGGAGCTTCTGACCAAGGGGGTGGGCAGCAAGCAGGCTACCTATCGGGTCAACGAGCTGCCCGAGCGACCGGCCAGCCTGCAGGCAGAGATCGATGCGCTGGAAGCAGAACGCGAGTTCTGGGAGAGCATCGGCATGGGCTCGGTGATCGATGATTCGATCCGGGGACTGCTGGCCTATTACGAAACACCGCAGGCAGTGGAGCACAACATCGCGTGGCTGCCCGACGCCAACGGCAACTATGCCCGTGCCACCAACCCGTGCCTCAACGGCGAGGTGGCTGCGATCCCGGGCGTGCTGCCGTTGTTCGCCGGCAGCGACCTGGTCTGCAGCATCGGCAACACCGTGCAGGCGCGGCCGGTGGATGGCAGCAACCGGCGCCAGCGCGATCACGCGTGGCTGCCCACTTTCTCGGCGACGGCGCATCTGTCGCCTGCCGCGCGCATCTACCTGCGCTACAGCGAAGCAGTGCGTTTCCCGAGCATGTTCGAAAGCACCATCGCCTTCTCCAGCAGCCTCAACCCGCTGTATGACCTCAAGCCGGAGCATGCCTACAACTACGAGCTGGGTTACGTGCACGACCTGTCGGCGCTGTTCGGAAACACCGCCGACGCCGACGTCAAGCTGGCCTATTACGTGCACAAGACCCGCAACGTGATCGAGCGCGATGCCTACTTCCTGTTCGACAACATCGACAAGCAGACCATCCGCGGCATCGAACTGCAGGCGCGCTTCGACAACCGCCGCTTCTTCACCGATCTGGGCATCGCCCGCACGCTGGAGAACGAGGTCTGCGACGAGAGCAGTGCCGTGCTGCTGGATGCCAACCGTGGCCTGGTCCCGAACTGCGTGCAGGACGGGTTCGTCAGCGGCTACCTGCTCACCCAGGCGATTCCGAAGCTGTCGGTCAACGCGTCACTGGGCACCCGCCTGTTCGACGAACGACTGGAGCTGGGCAGCCGCATCATCCACTACCGGCGCCACGAAAACCCGGACCTGCAGGCCTACCGCGACCGGTTGCTGGCCGGTGGCAGCAGCCTGCTCTGGCAGAACGTGCCGTTCACCTGGGGAAACATCACCACGGTGGATGCGTATGCGCGCTGGCGCTTCAACGAGCACGCCAGCGTGGAGCTGGTCGGCAGCAATCTCGGCAACCGCTACTACGTCGACCCGGCCACGCGGTCCACGCTGCCGGCGCCGGGTCGCACCCTCAAGCTGGGCATCACCGCACGCTTCTGAACACCTGCATTCAAGCGTTGTACCCGTAGTTCCCTCAACCCAAGGAGCAACACCATGAAAATGATCTCCCGTTCCGTCCTGGCGGTCGCCGCCTCCTTCGCCCTGGCCGGCGCGGCGCAGGCAGCCGACATCGTCGGTGCGGCCAGCCCGGTGACCGATGCCGAGCTGTATGTCGCCGTCGGTGATTCCCAGGTCAACGGTGGCCCGCACTCGGCCGGCAAGGCCGGTATCGGCGTCGGCACCGTGTCCAACGCCCGTCGCGTCGATTTCCAGGGCCTGGCCAGCTATTCGGTGCCGACCACCATCAATGGCACCACCGTACGCACGCTGGCCATGCCGATCACCGGTGCGCCGGGCAGCCACGCGGGCATGGGCCACTTCAACTTCGTCAAGGTCGGCAGTGGCGATGTCTGGTTCGGTGAATGGTCCAAGGACGGCGCCGCAGGTGGCTTCAACAACCGCCAGGTGTACTTCGTCGGCGACCGTGCCGGCACCACCCTGCCGGCCGGCGTGGCCACCTACAGCGTGGCTGGCCTGAACAAGTTCAACGGCAGCAACCTGCTCAGCGGCACCTTCCGCGCCAACTTCGGCACCGGCACTCTGCTGGGCGGCCTCAGCGGCGGTGGCCTGTCGGTCAACATCAACGCCACCATCAACAGCGCCACCGCCTCGTTCGCAGGCGCGGCCACCGCCAACGGTTCGGTCAGTGGCACCACCCAGGGCCAGTTCTTCGGTGCCAATGCCGCCACCCTGGCCGGTATCGCCACCTTCGCCGGCAACAGCCAGTACGACACCGCCTTCGGCGGCAGCAAGAACTGATCGCCACGCCCCTGACGGGGCAGGGCAGGGACAAGCCGCGATCCGCCAGTCCCTGCTTCGGCCCGCTGCATCGCTTCACACCGGATCGACCATGCGCCTCCCTCTTTTCTGCCTCCTTCTGCTGGCGCTGACCGCCACGGCGCACGCCCAGCAGGACGACCTGCGCCGCGTGCTGGAGCAGGGCAACGACGTGCGCCATCAACGCCAGGACCAGCAGCGGCTGCAACAGGCCGAACCGGATCGGCCGACCGTCACCCTCGATGGCCGGACCCTGCGCGTGGAGCGCACGGTCGACGACCTGGGCCAGGCGCTGTACCTGTCGTTGCAGCACCAGCAATGGCCCGCCGCGCAGGCCTTCCTGCACGAGTACATTGAACTTCCCGGCCATGACCCGCTGCTGCGCCACTACGCGCAGGGCGCGCTGGCGCGGGTTGCGGGCGAGCATCATCGCGCGGCCCTTGAGTACGAGGCCCTGCTGGCCCGGCAGCCGGATTTCCTGCCTGCGCGGCTTGAACTGGCGCGGGTCTACGCCGAGGACCAGCGTGACCGGGAGGCGACGTCGCTGTTCACCGCGATCGCCGCCGACATCGATGACCGCGACCCTGCCACCGCCGGCGTGCGCGGCCGGGTGCAGGGGTATCTGCAGGCGCTACAGGCGCGGCGGCGCTGGAAGGGCGCACTGTCCGCCGGACCTGCATGGAGCGACAACATCAACCGCAGTTCGGCCAGCCGCACCTGCCTGTTCGGCGTGGGCGAGGACTGCATCATCGAGCGCAGGTTGCCCGATGCCCAGCGCGCACCGGGGGTGGACTACGACGGCAGCCTGGAACGCCGCTGGGCACTGGCCGGCCACCACGGCCTGTATGTGCGCGGGTTGGCCTTCGGCCAGGCATGGAAAGACAACCGCGCCTACAACGAACTCAACGCCACTGTGCAGGTGGGCTACAGCTGGCGCAGTGCGCGGCACACCCTGCTGCTGGCCCCCGGCTACGACTATCAGGCACTGGGCAACCGTACCCTGCAGGGCGCCGCAGGCGCGCATGCGGAATGGCAATACGCACTGGACCCGCGCAGCCTGCTGAAGCTGGAGGCGGACTGGAAGCGCCAGCGCTATCGGCAACCGGGGCTGGCCGACAACTACGATGGCGCGATGGGAGCACTGTACGCCACCTGGTTCCGTGCGCTCACTGCGCGCTGGACCGTCTTCGCCGGCATCGATTTGGCCGACAGCGGAGCGGCCGACGCAGCCAATGCCTATCGCCAGCGCGGCCTGCGCGTCGGCGCGGCGCGGCAGTGGAGCGGCACGACTGCCACGCTGTTCCTTTCGCTGCGCGAGCGCAGCTACGATGCCTGGAGTCCGCTGCTGGAAGCGCGCCGGCACGACGACGAGCAGAACCTCATCGCGCTGGTACGCAGCGAACGGCTGGCGGTGGCAGGCCTGGTGCCCAGCCTGAGCCTGCGCTACACCCGCATCGACAGCAATGTGGACTGGCTGTACAGCCATGACCGCAGCCTGCTGAGCCTGAAATGGGAGCGTGCGTTCTGACCGCGGGCCGGGCACACAGCGTGTTTGGCCGAGGTGAATGCGATCTCGCTGTTGTCTTCATCCGTCATCACGCGTTCTTGTAGGGCAACTCGCGCATCCTGCGGGCATTGCGGCCGGATGGGCCGCGCGTGTCAGGGAGTACAGCGTGCTGGAGTCGGGCGATGAACGGGAGGGGCTGAAGGGGGTGCGGGTGCTGGTGGCCGAAGATGAATTCGCCATTGCGATGTTCCTGGCCGACTATCTGCAGCTGAAGGGCGCACACGTCGTGGGCCCGGCCGGTGACCTGCGCGAGTTGGCGCGTCTGGTCGATGATCACCCGATCGACGTCGCCCTGCTGGACATCAACCTGGGAGGTGAGCAGGTCTACCCGCTGGCCGACCGCCTGTCCGAGGCGGGGACGCCGTTCCTGCTGACCTCCGGTTACGACGACAACCTGCCGAGCCGCTTCGCCAGCGCGCCGCGCTGCCCCAAGCCCTACCATATCGACGCGTTGGCCCGGCAGCTGGCCGGACTGGTCGCCGCACCGCGGGCTGCTGCGGGCAAGGTCTGACTGCGCGGCATGGGCCGGCGATTGGATACCGCTGCTCCCTCGTCCGTGCGCGGCACAGCACCTCCGGCGCATCGTCTGGGTGGACTGCATGACGGCATGGATGCGCGCATCGCGCGCCATGACTGGTCAGGGACGCCGCTTGGCCCGACTGGGCGGTGGCCGGCGCATCTGCGCGCCACCGTGGACATGATGCTGGCTCATGGGTTTCCCATGATCATCCTGTGGGGCCAGGAGCTCATCCAGCTCTACAACGACGGCTATGCCGAGATCCTTGCCGACAAGCATCCCGCTGGCCTGGGGCAGCCCACCCGCGACTGCTGGCCCGAGGTCTGGCACATCAACGGGCCGATCTACGACCGGGTCTGGCAGGGTGAGACCGTCACGTTCGAGGACAAGTTGTACCCGCTGGCCCGGCAGGGCCGGCTGGAGGACGTCTGGTTCACCATCACCTACAGTCCGCTCCGCGGCGAGGAAGGGCAGGTGGGCGGTGTGCTGGTCACCATGTTCGAGACCACGGCAGCGCACGTGGCACAGGCCGCGCGTGAGCGCGAGGAGCGGCGGCGGCAGGAGAGCGACCGGCGCTTGGCGCTGGCGTTCAAGGTACTGCCGGTCGGCTTGTGCATTGTCGATGCGCAGGGGCGGATGCAGCTGTCGAACGACCAGATGCGCGCCTATCTTCCCAGCAGCCAGGTGCCCTCGGCCGATCCGGTCAACCAGCACCGATGGCAGGGCTGGCATGCCGATGGCAGCCCGATCGCACCCGAGGATTTCGCCATCGCACGGGCCCTGCGCGGAGAAACCGTGGTGCCCGGACTGGAGTTCCAGTTCACCCATGAGGATGGGTGTGTCCGCTGGACGCGGGTCGCGGCGGCGCCGCTGCGAGATGTCGACGGCGAGGTGACGGGCGTGTTCGCCATCGCGGTGGACATCGATGATCTCAAGCGTGCCACCGAGCGGCAGGCGGTATTGCTGGCCGAGTTGCAGCACCGCGTGCGCAACATCATGGCCACGATCCACGCCATCGCCTGGCGCACACGCGAGTCGGTCGACAGCGTGGACGAGTACGCTGACCGCCTGTGCGCACGCCTCATGTCGCTTTCTCGCACGCAGACCCTGCTCACCCGCAGCGCCAATGCCGGGGTGAGCCTGCGTGGCATGCTGGATCAGGAGATCGCGGTGCAGGGACACGCGCCCGACGGATTCCTTCTGCAGGGCGAGGAGGACGTGCTGCTGCCGCCCAAGGCGGCCGAGGTGCTGTCGCTGGCGGTCCATGAACTGGCCAGCAACGCGCTCACGCACGGCGCATCGGTGCACAGCGATACGCGGATCGAGGTGTCCTGGTCGATGCAGGACATCGACGGTGAAGCCTGGCTGGACCTGCACTGGTGCGAGCGGCGCGCGGTGAACGACGACTGGATCGTCCCTTCGCATCGCGGGCTGGGTCGGGCGCTGGTCGAACAGCGCATTCCCTACGAGCTTGGCGGTAGCGGCGAACTTGCGTTCTCACCCCAGGGCGTGGATGCGTGGATCCGCTTGCCGCTGCGCGAGCGCGACAGCCTGCTGCAGACCGATGCCACCTCCAGCCTGTCGCCGCCGCGCGGGTAGCGCCTGCGTTCCTTCAATGGCTGGCCGGGTCAGTGCGTGGCGGCTGCGCCGATCAGGGTGCAGGCGAGCGCCATCGCGACCGGTACCGCCAGATGACGCGTCGCCAGCGCGGTGCCCGTGGTCATCAGCGAAGCCAGGGCAATGCCGAGCGCGAGCACCGGCTGGCCCTGCAGGAACTGGTGGATGCAGCCGGCGCATCCAGCGACGGCCAGGCCAACGGCGAAGCAGACATGGAGCAGGGAGGCAGCATGCATGGGGGGATCCTCGCGGTGATGCCGTGGGTAGCGGCCGGCGCCGGGGCAAGTTGAGCCGCGATCTTCCATTCCAACGAATGGATCACATTGTGTGCGCGCCACGGTTACGGCGGGCGACCTAGGGTGGTGCTGCAGAAACATTCGAAACCCGTACGAGGAGGCAGCGATGGCACGAACGATTCCCGAGGGGACGCTGGTGGTGGTGGCCGATGGTGGTTCGGCCCGGGTGTTCACCAATGTCGGCAGCGCGCAGCAGCTCACGCTGAAGCAGGAGGGCGAACTGCGGCTGCAGGACATCAGCGAGACGGGCGTCTCCGGGCAGGGCCCGGCCGGTGCCGTTCCCAAGGACATGTCCATCGCCCAGCTCAACGAAGCCACCTTCGCCAAGCAGGTGGCCGAACAGCTCAACGAGGATGCGCTCAACAACCGCTATGCCCACCTGCTGCTGGTGGCCGACCCCACCACGCTCGGACGGATCCGTCCGCTGCTGCACAAGGAGACGCAGGCACGGTTGCTGGGCGACATCGCCAAGGACCTGACCAACGCGCCGCTGGCAGACATCCAGCGCAGCCTGGCGGGGTAACCTCGGTGCCCTTCATGCGCACGCACCTGTCCAGCGAGCCGTCACGCGCCGAAGTGGAGGCGCGCGACGGCTGGCAGCTGCTGGAATTCGGTGCGCCCTGGTGAGGCCATTGCCAGGCGGCACAGCCGGCGCTGCAGGAGGTCGTGGAAGCACATGATCTGGCGCACTGGAAGATCGAGGATGGGAAAGGGCGGGCGCTCGGTCGCTCGTTCCAGGTGAAGCTGTGGCCCACGGTGATCCTGCTGCACGACGGCCGGGAAGTGGCACGCGTGGTGCGTCCGCGCGTGCGTGCCGATCTCGCCGCGCTGGAGGGCGCGCTGCCCGACTGAGGGCACGCTGCACCGGGGACTGCGGCCGCACTGCAGCATGCGATGCACGGGCACTGGTGCTAGCATCGGTACACCATCTGAATCGATCCAAATGCCGATGCCCACGCTGGACCGTCGTCTCCTGATCGCCTTCGCCGCCACCGCCATGCTCGCCTCCGGCGCGGCCTGGGCAGCGCCTTCGAAGTCCGCCGCCGACAAGGCGTATGCCTCGGTGGACCCCTTCATCGGTACCGGTGGTGAAGGGCATACCTACCCCGGCGCGACGATACCCTTCGGCATGGTCCAGCTCAGCCCGGACACGCGCATCCAGCCGCGTGAGAAGGCCTACGGCTGGGCCGCCGGATACCGTTATGACGACAGCAGCATCGTCGGCTTTTCGCACACCCACTTCTCCGGCACCGGGCATTCTGATCTCGGCGACATCCTGGTGATGCCGTTCACCGGAAACCCGGGATTGGAACGCGGCGACCCCGAACGGCCCCGCAGCGGCTATGCGTCGCGCTTCCGCCATGACGACGAAAAGGCCGAACCGGGCTACTACGCGGTGACCCTGGACGATTACAAGGTGCGCGCCGAACTGACCACCAGCGCCCGGGTCGGTGTGCATCGCTACGCCTTCCCCAAGGGCGTCGATGCCAAGGTACTGCTGGACATGCGGACCAGCATGTACGACTACCCGGGCAAGGTGCTGTGGTCGCGGGTGCGAGTGCGTACGGACGGCACCATCACCGGTTTCCGCGAGACCCGCGGCTGGGCGCCGGGGCGCCAGCTATATTTCGCCATGCGCTTCTCGCAACCGTTGGCAGGCCATGCGCTGCACAACACCGAGCAGGACATCGTGTACAAGGGCTTCCCGCCGCCGGGTGAGAAAGATCCGGCACAGCGCGCACAGATCGAAGGCCGCCAGCTGGTCGGCACGTTCGATTTCGGCAGGCTGGATGCTCCGCTGGTGGTGAAGGTGGCGATCTCGCCCGTGAGCGAGGCCGGTGCGATCGCCAACCTGGATGCCGAGGTCGCCGACTTCGACTTCGACCGCGTGCGTGCGCAGGCCCGGCAGGAATGGACGCAGGCACTATCGGTGCTGGACATCGATGCGCCGGAGCATGCGCGGCGTAGCGCCTACACCGCCCTGTACCACACGATGCTGGGGCCGACGCTGTTCATGGATGTGGATGGCCAGTATCGCGGCCCCGACAACGCCGTGCATGTCGCCAAGGGGTATGCCCACTATTCCACGTTCTCGTTGTGGGACACCTACCGGGCGCTGCATCCGCTGCTGACTCTGGTGCAGCCGGAAAAACGCAACAGCGACTTCATCAACTCGATGCTGGCGCACCACGAACACAGCCCGTACGGCATGCTCCCGGTGTGGTCGTTCCACGGCCTGGAAGACTGGTGCATGATCGGTTACCACGCGGTGCCGGTCATCGCCGACGCCTATGTGAAGGGCATCCGCGGCTTCGACGCCGCAAAGGCGCTCGACGCGATGGTGGAGACCGCCAATTACGGTCCCTACGACGGCATCGCGCAGTACCGTGAGCTGGGGTATGTGCCCATCGATGAAGAGGGCGAAGCGGCCAGCAAGACCCTGGAATACGCGTTCGACGACTGGACCATCGCGCGCATGGCGCAGGCGATGGGCAGGAGCGAGATCGCGGCGACATTCGACAAGCGTGCGGCGAACTGGCGCAATGCCTTCGACAAGGACACCGGCTTCATGCGTGCGCGCAAGCGCGACGGCAGTTTCCGCACCCCGTTCGATCCCAGCGCCAGCGGCTACGGCACCGACTACACCGAGGGCAATGCCTGGCAGTACTCGTGGTACGTCCCGCAGGACGTGGCGGGCCTGGCCGCCGCGCATGGCGGCAGCGACCGGCTGCTGGCGAGGCTGGACGAGGTGTTCAACGCCACGGTCGATCCGGCGGTCTTCGAGCACATGGAAGACATCACCGGCCTGATCGGCTGGTATGCGCATGGCAACGAGCCCAGCCATCACGTTGCGTACCTCTACGCCTACGCTGGTCAGCCCTGGCGCACGCAGGCGCGCCTGAAGCAGATCATGGACACCCAGTACGCCGACCGTCCCGATGGCCTGGCCGGCAACGATGACGTGGGCCAGATGTCGGCGTGGTACGTGTTCACCGCGCTGGGCTTCTATCCGGTGGCGCCCGGCTCGGGGGAGTACATCCTGGGCCGCCCGTTCCTGCCAAGGACCGCCATGCGCCTGCCCAACGGCAGGACCTTCACCATCGTGGCCGAGGGGCTGGATGACAGGCACACCTATGTGGGCAGTGTGTCCCTGAACGGCAAACCGCTGCAGCGCACCTTCCTGCGCCACGACGAGATCATGGCCGGGGGCGAGCTGCGCTTCACCATGCAGGCCGAGCCGAACAGGGACTGGCCCGGGCAGGGCGCGCAGGCGCCGTACTCGATGTCAACGCCGTAACGGTAGCGCCGGGCCATGCCCGGCGGCTTTGCTGTCACACCATCCCGCCATTGGCTCGCAGCACCTGGCCATTGATCCAGCCGCCGTCGGTGCCAGCCAGGAAAGCCACCGCGCCGGCGATGTCGTCCGGCGTGCCCAGCCGCTCCAGCGGATTCATCTGCGCCAGGCGCTCGATCAGTTCCGGCGACTTGCCCTCCAGGAACAGGTCGGTCGCGGTCGGGCCGGGTGCCACGGCATTGACCGTGATGCCACGGCCACGCAGCTCCTTGCTGAGTATCGCCGTCAGGGTTTCCACGGCCGCCTTGCTTGCGGCGTAGACACCGTAGTTCTCCAGCTTGAGGCCGACCACGCTGGTGGACAGCGCGACGATGCGGCCGCCGTCGCGGACGCGTCGCGCGCTCTCACGCAGCACGTTGAAGGCGCCCTTGAGATTGATGGCGGTGACCCGATCGAACAACGCGTCGTCGGTGGCTGACAGCGGCGCAAGCTGCAGCACTCCGGCGCTGTTGACCACCACATCGATGCCCTCGAATCGAGCCTCGACGGCATCGAACAAGCGGCTCACCGCCTGCGGATCGGCCACGTCGGCCTGCAGCGCAATGGTTTGGCCGCCGGCGGAGACCAGCTCGGCGGCCAGGGCATCAGCCTCTTCGCGGCGGCCGGCATAGTTGATCGCAACCGCATGGCCGTCGGCCGCCAGCCGACGCGAGATCGCGGCGCCGATGCCGCGGGAGCCGCCGGTGACCAGGGCGACGGTACGGGGAGAGGAGCTGGACATGAAGGCTTCCTTCGAAGACGCGCCCGCGTGGCGCCCCATCATCTTGCTGGTTCCTGCCGCCCGGATAATCATGGAGAATCCGACAACATCATCCGGATGTTCGAACAATGGATCGATTCACCGCCCTGCGCGCTTTTGTCCGTATCGTCGAACGTCGCAGCTTCACCCGCGCTGCAGAGGACCTGGGGCTGCCGAGGGCCACGGTGACCGACGCGATCAAGGCGCTGGAGCGGCGGCTGGGGGTGAGGCTGTTGCACAGGACCACGCGACGGGTGGTGCCGACCCTCGAGGGCGAAGCCTTCTATGGCCGCTGCCTGCGCCTGATCGCCGACATGGACGATGCCGAAGCCGCATTCCGTGATGTCCCGCCGCGCGGCACGCTGCGCATCGAAGTGCACGGAACGCTTGGTCGGCACTTGTTGTTTCCGCACCTGCCCGAGTTCCTGCAGCGCTATCCCGACATCGAGCTGGACGTGAGCGAGGGGGATCGCTACGTGGATCTGCTGCGCGAAGGCGTGGATGCCGCGCTTCGGGTCGGCACCCTGGCCGACAGCGATCTGGTCGCGCGGCGCCTGGCACTGCTGCGCGAAGTCACCGTTGCCTCACCGTCCTACGTGGGTTCGCATGGGCTGCCGGACAGTATCGACGCGCTGCTGTCCGGTCATCGGATGGTCGGTTTCCGTTCCGGTGCCAGCGGACAGTTGATTCCTCTGGAGTTCCAGCAGGCCGGGCAGGTGCGCCATGTGCCTCTGCCGGCAACCGTACGGGTATCCGGCGCAGATGCCTTCCTGGGGGCGGCACTGGCGGGGCTCGGCATCATCCAGGCGCCGCGCTACCGGCTGGATCCCTATATCGAACGTGGTCAGTTGCTGGAGTTGCTGGCGGAATCGCCGCCCACACCCAGCCCGTTGAGCCTGGTTCACCCGCGCAACCGCACGCCGTCGCCGCGGTTGCGGGTATTCATCGACTGGATTGCCGGCGTGTTTGCGCCGGACCGCTAGCGCCCGGCAGGGCCAGCTCGAACACGGTGCCCGATGCGTCGGAGACCACGCTCACCGATCCACCATGGGCCTGCACGATGGCGCGGGTGATCGCCAATCCCAGCCCGGCGCCCTCGTGCCGGCCGCGCTCGCCGCGGAAGAACCGGTCGAACAAGCGGGGCAGTGCCTGCATGGGAATCGGCGGACCGAGGTTGTGGACAGCAATCCGGCTCGTGGGCCCGGTGCCGTCCAGCCGCACCACGATCTCCGTACCCGGCGTGGCGTGCTGCAGGGCGTTGGAAAGCAGGTTGGCGACCGCCCGGTGCAGCATCAGGCGGTTGCCGTTGGCCTCTGCGCTGCCTTCCCGCCGCAGCGTGAGCTGGCGCTCCTCGGCCAGCAGATCGTAGAACTCCAGCAGCGCATCGACCATCGCATCCAGCGCCACCCCCTCGCGCGAGGGCAGGGCGCCGGGTGCTTCGGCCTGGGCCAGATAGAGCAGATCGCCCACGGTCTGTGCCAGCCGTTGCAGCTCTTCCGCGCAGGAGAGCAGCGTCTCGCGATAGGACTCGTTGCTGCGGGGGTGCGCGAGCACCACCTGCACCTGGGTCAGCATGTTGGTGATCGGCGTACGCAGTTCGTGGGCGAGGTCTCCGGAGAACCCGCTGAGGCGCTCGAAGTCCTGTTGCAGCCGCGCCAGCATCCCGTTCAGGCTCTGCGCCAGCTGTTCCAGTTCGACGGGCACGTGCTCGGCCGTGAGCCGGCGCTGCAGTCGTCCGGCGGTGATATGGCGGGCCTCGTCGGCCAGCGTGCGCAGTGGGCGCAGCGTCTGCCGCACGACGTAGCCCCCCAGCAGGCTGCTGGCCACGGCAGCAGTGACCAGAGCGACGGCCAGCAGGTGGCGGAAGCGCTGCAGGAAGTCGGCATGGCGCGCATCGTCGATCGCCAGCAGGGTGGCCAGGCGGCTGCCATCGGCCAGCGTCTGCCGCAGATTGAGGGCGTGCAGGCGGCTTCCGTCGGCCAGCGTCCAGTCATGGCGGCGCGGTTCAGTGTCGGCGGGTTGGGTCCGCGCATGCGCGCGCAAGGCCTCCGGCGCGGTGGAGAAGAGCACGCCGCCCTGCTCATCGACGATGTGGAAGGCGATATCGGGATGGTGGCGCAGCGCATCGCCCAGGCGCTGGGCGCGCTCATCGGACGTGCCGCTGCCGGCGAGGTCGGCGATCAACGCGGCCTTGTTCTCCAGTTCGGCGAAATCCTGTGCGACCAGATCATGGCGCGCGCTCAGATAGATCGCCACGCCCAGTGCAGCAAGCACCAGCGTACCGACCGTGGCGAACAGCACGGTGAGGCGGACGGCAATGGAGCGTCGCAGGCTCATTGCGGTTGCGCTGCTTCGACCTCGGGTGCCTCCAGCACGTAGCCCATCCCGCGCACAGTGACCACCAGCTTTTCGGCGAAGCCATCGTCGATCTTGGCGCGCAGGCGGCGTATCGCCACATCGATGACATTGGTGTCGCTGTCGAAATTCATGTCCCACACCTGCGAGGCGATCAACGAGCGTGGCAGGACCTCGCCGCGCCGTCGTGCCAGCAGCTCCAGCAGCGCGTATTCCTTCGGGCTCAGTGTGATGCGCTGGCCACCGCGCTCCACGCGCCGGCGAAGCGTATCCACCACCAGATCGGCGACGACGATGCGGTCAGGCTGAGACTGGCCCTGGCCGCGTCGCAGCAGGGTACGCACGCGTGCCAGCAGCTCGGCGAAGGCGAAAGGTTTGGCCAGGTAATCATCGGCACCCAGTTCCAGCCCCTGCACGCGGTCGGCAATGCTGCTGCGCGCCGACAGGAACAGCACCGGCACCTGCCACCCCGCATCGCGCAGGCGCGACAGGACGTTCCAGCCATCGAGACCGGGCAGCATCACATCGAGGATGACCAGCTGGTACTCGCCGCCTGCCGCCAGATGCAGGCCGTCCACGCCGTCGCAGGCGAGATCGACCACGTAGCCCGCTTCGATCAGGCCCTGTCGCAGGTAATTGCCGGTCTTGGGCTCGTCTTCGACGATCAGCAGCTTCATCGTGTGCATGCCGGCCCGCACAGCGCCGCCCTCATGCCAGTGGGTCCAGCGTGCCGAGCACGGCCACGCAGGCCAGTACCAGCAGCCCGAGTGCGGCCTCGAAGGTGAGGCTGTGACGCAGCGAGCGCAGCGGGCGGAACTGCCAGCCGCCACGGATGGCGGTGGCGAGTGCCGGCACCAGCCGCCAGCGGTGCAGCGCGGCCAGGCCGAGCATGCCCGCGACCAGGGCCAGCTTGAACAGCAGCCAGCGCCCGTGCGCGGTGTTGAACAGGGTCTGCAGCGAGCCCTGCAGATCCACGTAGGTATAGGTGCCGGTCATCGCCAGCAGGGCCACGATTACCGTACCGGGCAGGGCGAAACCATGCGCCACCTGCCAGAGTTCATGGGTGCGTTCACGCAGGGAAGGGCCCTGGGTGCGCAGGGCCAGATGCAGCACCGCGGCGATCGCGCCGACCCATGCGCCTGCGGCGAGCAGGTGGACGGTCCCGGCCGCCAGGCGCAGCGCACCGCGGATGCCGTCGCCGGCGGCGGCGTGGCCGTTCCAGGCCAGGCTTGCCAGGGCGACCGCCGAGAGCGGCAGCAGGATGACACGGCGTGCCCCGGCCACTTTCGCGCTTGCGGCAAGCAGCGGCAGCATTGCCAGCAGCGCCAGCGCACGCACCAGTGCCGCTTCGCCGACCGGTGTGGCGGTGGTGAACCATGCGACGGTCGCTTGATCGACCGCGGCAAGCGGAAGCCCCAGCACGCCTGTCACCCGCACCGCCGCGTCCAGCAGCACGACTGCCAGCGCGATCACGGCCAGTGGCAGGAAGATGCGACGCGCAGGCGCAGGGCGGATGAACAGCATCCTGCCGAACAGCAGCATCAAGGCCAGGTACAACGCCAGCCGCAGGGCATAGGGAGACAGTTCGATCACCACCGCAGCTTACTTCACGCTGAAACGATAGTCGCCGGTGACGGGGTGGCTGTCCTGGCCGACGGCGCGCCACTGCAGGCGATAGTCTCCGGCAGGCAGCGGCTTGGCGAAACTCACGACCAGCCGGTGACCATCGTCCGACACCTGCTGGGAAAGGGCAGGCATCGCCATCAGGGTGCGGCCATGGGCCATGCTCAGTTCGATGCGGGTGGCGCGCGGCATCACCCGCTCGCTGAAGGTCAGCTCGATGCGGTTGGCAGGCGCGACGCTGGCATCGGCGGCGGGCGTTGCCTTCACCAGGCTGGGGTGTGCAAGGGCCAGCGGAGCGGCGGCGACGCCCGGCAGCAGCAGGAGCAGAGCGGCGGAGCGGCGGAGCGAAGACGACATGGTGGGTGCCTGCAGGAATGGGGCGCTCAGGCTGACGGCGGGCACCTTTCGTGGCCCTGACCCGGACATTACCGATCTGTCAGGTTGGCCGGTGCCGGGCCGACCCGCCCTTCCCATCATCGGCGCGCGCGTGCGCAGGCACGCAGGGCGCGGCGGTTGCACAGGTGGGCCATCGCCAGCAGCCCACCGCCGCAGGCGGTGGCCATGCCGTGCCAGAGCAGCGATTCCTTCAGCGGTGGATACAGCGATGCGGACAACAGCAGGCCAGCCCCAGCCAGGGCCAGTCGCATCGGCAGCCAGTGGCGGTGCCGGCGCAGGCCCGCAGCGGTGCTGGCCAGCGCCAGCAGCGAGGCGAGCAACGCGAACGCCCACTCCCAGCGTGACATCAGCAGCAGGGTGGTCATCAGGGCATGGCCGGGGTGCTGGAACGAGCGCAACGCCATCATGGCCGCCGGGACGAAGGCCAGCAGCAGCGGCAGCGCGATGCAGTGCGCTGCGCAGGCCAATGACAGCCCTGCGCCGGCCAGATCGAAACGGGGATGCCAGCGTGCCGATGCTGGCGGCTGTGGCAGACCCCTTGCAGGAACGGTGGGGATGTGGTCCATAATGTTACATAGTAACACTAACGGTACCCTCATGAAGCTTCCCGCCACGTTTCTGCTGCTGCTTTCTGCGGCGTCCGCCCACGCCCATGAGGTGCGCCAGCAGGGCGCGCATGTGCATGGCCAGGCCACGGTCGATGTGGCGCTCGAACGGGGAACACTGGACCTGGCAATGCAGGCCCCCGGTATCGGCCTGCTCGATTTCGAGCGACCGCCCGCCACCCCGCAGGAGCGCGCCGCGCTCGCACGTGCGAAGGCATTGCTGAAGGAAGGCGCATGGGTCACCCTGCCGACTGCGGCCCAGTGCCGCCTTGCCGCCAGCAGCGTGGCCGCCGACGGATTCGCTGCAGACCCGATGCGCGACGCCGGGCACCACGGCCATGCCGGCTTCAGTGCCGGACTGCGTTTCCAGTGCGCGCATCCGTCCGCGCTGCGGGTGCTGGTGGTCCGCCTGCCGGTGCTGTTCCCTGGCCTGCATGAGGTCATCGTCAACAGCACCACGCCCGCCGGACAGGCACGGCACGTGCTGACAGCCGAGACTCTGCGCGTGGTACTTGCGCCGTGAGTGCGGCGGTCATCGATGTGCAGGACCTGCGCTTCGCCTACGGCGATCGCCCGGTACTGGAGATTCCGGCATTGCGCGTCGATGCGGGCAGCAGCGTGCTGCTGCGCGGTGCCAGTGGCGGTGGCAAAAGCACCCTGCTGGGTGTGCTGGCCGGCGTGCTGCGCGCTCGCCAGGGCCGGGTCGACGTCGCCGGACACTCCCTGCATGCGATGAACGGTCCGGCCCGCGACCGCTTCCGTGCCGACCAGCTGGGCGTGATCTTCCAGCAGTTCAACCTGCTGCCGTTCCTCAGCGTGCGTGAGAACATCGCGCTGGGTCTGCGCTTCTCGCGGCTGCGCAGGCAGCGCGTCGGCGCAGCGCTGGACGAGGAGATCGCACGGCTGCTGCAGTCCCTGCAGATCGACCCGACGCTGATGGGCCGTCCGGCGGGCAGGCTCAGTGTCGGCCAGCAGCAGCGCGTGGCAGCGGCACGCGCACTGATCGGGCGGCCGCAGGTGCTGCTTGCCGACGAGCCCACCTCGGCACTGGACCGGCACGCGGCGGACGCGTTCGTGCGCCTGATGACCCGGCAATGCCAGGCCTGCGGCACCACCGCGCTGGTGGTCAGCCACGATGAAAGCCTGCAGCCTCTGTTCGACCGGGTCATCGTCCTGGCCGAGATCAATCATGCCGGAGCTGCCCATGCTTGAACTTGCCTGGGCCAGCCTGCGCAGCCGCGCGCTCAGTGTTGCCCTCACGGTGCTGGTGATCGCCCTCAGCGTGGTTCTGCTGCTGGGCGTGGAGCGGGTCCGCACGCAGGCGCATGAAGGTTTTGCCAGCACCGTGTCCGGAACCGATCTGATCGTGGGTGCGCGCTCCGGACCGGTGAACCTGCTGCTCTATTCGGTGTTCCATATCGGCGATCCGACCAACAATGTCTCCTGGCAGTCCTATCAGGCGCTGTCGGCGCTGCCGCAGGTGAAGTGGTCGGTGCCGCTCTCGCTGGGCGATTCCTGGCGGGGCTACCGCGTGGTCGGCACCAGCGGCGGCTACTTCGAGCATTACCGCTACGGTGCCGGTCATGAACTGGTCTTCGCACAGGGCGGGCCCTTCTCGGACCTGTACGATGCGGTGATCGGCGCGGAGGTGGCGCAGGCGCAGAACATCACGCCGGGCGACCCGATCGTGCTGGCGCATGGCACCGGGGCGGTGCCCCTGGCCACGCATGCCGACAAGCCGTTCCGCGTGGTGGGGATCCTGCAGCGCACCGGAACACCGGTGGATGCGTCGGTGCTGGTATCGCTGCCGGCGATCGAAGCCATCCACATCGACTGGCGCTCCGGCGTGCAGCTGCCCGGCCAGCATGTCAGCGCGGAGCAGGCGCGGCGGCTTGATCTGACCCCGACCAGCATCACCGCCTTCATGCTTGGCCTGAATACCCGCATCGCGACGTTCTCCGTGCAGCGCACGATCAACGACTATCCGGAGGAGGCGATGCTGGCGATCCTGCCGGGCGTCACCCTGCAGCAGTTGTGGCAGTCGTTGGGCACGGCCGAGCGGGCACTGCGGTTGATCAGCGCGATGGTGGTGCTGCTGGGAATGGTCTCGCTGGTGGCGCTGCTGGTATCAACCCTGCAGGAACGGCGCCGCGAGATGGCGGTGCTGCGCGCGGTCGGCGCGCGCCCGCGCTACATCGCCGGCCTGCTGGTGGTGGAGGCGGTGGCGACCAGCGCGCTGGCGTGCGGGCTGGCACTGGCGGCGCTGGTGCTGGCCAGTGCCGTGGGACGCAGCTGGGCGCTGGCGCAGTATGGCCTGTCGATCACCCACGTCTGGCCGGATGCGCGCGAGCTGGGCTGGGTGGCGGGCCTGCTGCTGGTCAGCGCCGTGGCGGGCCTGGTGCCGGCCGCGCTGGCCTACCGGCGCACGCTCGCCGACGGTCTGGCGTCGCCGGGATGAGCATGCGCCGGCTGGGTGGCTTGCCAGTGTTGCTGATGCTGGTTGCCTGCGAGCGGCCGGTCGACACCGGCGTGCAGGCGCTGCCGCCACCGGTGGCGGATCAGGACGCAGCGACCGTGGAAGAGCAGGAGCTGGACTGGCTGCAGATGATGCCCGCCGACGAGCTGGCGGCGCTGGAACGTGGCGAAGGCCCTGAGGTGGAACACAACGGCAGCCGACGCATGCCGCAGTTCGGCACGTTCCGCACCGTCGACGCCGTGCTGCAGCGCCCGGTGCGCCTGCCGGGCTACGTGGTGCCGCTGGCCAGCACTGCGGAAGGACGGCTCAGTGAATTCCTGTTCGTCCCGTATTACGGCGCCTGCATCCATGTGCCACCACCGCCGCCGAACCAGATCGTGCACGTGGTACTGGACCGGGCAATCGAGATGCCTGACATGTACGCTCCGTTCTTCCTGGCCGGAAACCTGCACGCCGAGCGCCTGGAGGATGAGCTGGCAGGCTCTGCCTACAGCATGCGCGATGCACGGCTGAAACCCTATGCGCCGTGATTGCCTTGCATGGCTCGCCGGATGCGCGCTGCTGGCCGGATGCGCCCGCGTGCCCGACGGTGCCGGACAGCACCCTGCACCGTTGCCGGCGGCGGCGCCGTCTCCGTCGGCACGCCCGATCGACCGCTGGGACGCCCTGATGCCGGACGAGGACCGTTTCCAGCGACCGCCGCCGCAGATCGGCCTGTCACGCGACGGCATGGCCGGCGTCGGTGGCCTGATTGACGACAGCGGCGCCGGCACGCCGCCCGGTCAGGCGATCGACCACTCCCGTCCGGAGCGCGCCCGGCAGTTCGGCTCTTCGCGCGTGGTGGCATCGGTGGATGGACGTGCGGTGGACCTGGACGGTTACGTCGTGCCCCTGGGCACCACCGACGATGGACGCGTGGACGAGGTGCTGTTCGTCCCGTTCTATGGTGCCTGCATCCATGTACCCCCACCACCGCCGAACCAGATGATCCACGTGACGTTGGCCACGCCGATCACGCTGGGTGCGCTGTGGGACCCCTATCGACTCGCCGGGCGGGTGCAGGTCAAGCGCTTCGACGCCGACATCGCCAGCGCTTCCTACGATGTGGCGGCCGCCACACTGACGCCGATCCACAACTGATGCGCGGGCGTCCACTACTGGCGATGGCGCTGCTGGCGGTGACAGCCACGGCGGTCGGGTGGCTGTACCTGCGGACAGCGCAGCCGCAGCCGCCGCAGGCCACTTCCGTGGCGCCCACCGACGAGATGCGGCAGCGGATCGAGCGGCGGATGGGGGACGATGCGGCCTTCCGCAACGACGTGGCATTCCTGCTGGTGGCAACCCTGCGCGACCGCTGCCGGCCGGCAGAGGCAGGGCTGCTCGCGCGCATGGCCAACCGTGCCGCGCTGCCGGTACTGGCCGCGGTGAGTGCGGTGACTGCGGAGGATCCAGGCCTTGACCGTCCCATCTACCGTTACATCCAGCACCGCGCCGACAGTGCCCGCTGCACGGATCCGCTGCCCCTCGCAGCGGCCGGTGGCCGCGTGCTGCACGTCGATATCGAGCAGTATGCACGCACCTTCCCGGACAGCTACTTCGATCCCACGCGCAGCAGGGCGCCGCGGGATTTCGGTGGGCATACGCTGCGCGAGCGGGCCTCCAACGCATGCAACAGCGTGGTTTATTCGGTACTGCCGCTCGGCGACGCGGACTGGCGCTGTGCGTCGCTGCGGGCGAACGCGCGGGCCCGGGTGCGCAGCCTGTGCGAGGACGAGCTGCGGCGCCAGCACGGTGACATCGCGGGCGAACTCGACATGGCCGTGGGGCAGGGCATGCAGGAACAGGTGGTCGCGGCGGTGGCGGCGTTACCGGTGGACTGCAGGTAGCACCAGCGGCGCCTGCCGGGGCTGAACAGCGCCTGGGTCGAAACCTGAACGTGTCGCTGCAGCGCTATAACTATACAGGACATCCGGTATAGTTAATGGAACCTTCTTGCCCAGGTTTGTTTCCCATGGCCTTGTCCCAGTCCTTGGCCGATGCTCCGGCTCTGTCCCGTGCCCGGCGCTGGTCGCTGTTGTTCACGGTGGCCGCCGGCCTGCTGCTGGTGACGCTGGACAACTCGGTGCTGTACACGGCGCTGCCCACGCTGACGGCAGAACTTTCCGCCAGCGCGGGTCAGGCGCTGTGGATCATCAATGCCTATCCACTGGTGATGGCTGGCCTGCTGCTCGGTGCGGGCACGCTGGGCGACCGCATCGGTCACCGTCGCATGTTCCTGATCGGCCTGGTGGTCTTCGGCGTGGCTTCGCTGGCGGCAGCGTTCTCTGTCACCGCAGCGCAGTTGATCGCTGCCCGTGCGCTGCTCGCCGTGGGCGCCGCGGCGATGATGCCTGCCACGCTCGCGCTGATCGGCCTCAGCTTCCATGAAGAGCGTGAGCGCAACATCGCCATCGCGATCTGGGGCTCGGTGGCGATCGTCGGCGCCGCGCTCGGACCGATCATCGGTGGCTGGCTGCTGCAGCATTTCTGGTGGGGATCGGTGTTCCTGGTCAACGTGCCGGTGGTGATCGTGGCCTTCGTCGCGACGCTGCTGCTGGCGCCGGAGGGGCAGCGCGACACGTCCCGGCCGTGGGATCTGCTGTCCTCGCTGCTGGCGCTGGCGGCGCTGTCGGGGCTGGTGCTGGCGATCAAATCGCTGATCGCCACGCCGCCTTCCTATGGCCTCGGCGCGGCGGCATCGGTGCTGGCGCTGATGGCGGGCGCCGCCTTTGCCCGCCGCCAGCAGCGCCTGCCGCATCCACTGCTGGACTTCGCGATCTTCCGCAATCCGGCATTCCTGGCCGGTACGCTGTCTGCGGTGTTCACCCTGTTTGCGATGGCGGGCCTGCAACTGCTGACCACCCAGCGTTTCCAGCTGGTCGCCGGATTCACGCCATTGCAGGCGGGCCTGCTGGTATCGGTGGCGGCGCTGGGCAGCCTGCCCAGCGCGCTGCTCGGCGGCAGCATCCTGCACCGCGTCGGCCTGCGTCCGCTGATCTGCGGCGGACTGGCCGCGGGGGCACTGGGCGTGGGCGTGGTCGCATTCGGTTTTCCGCACGGACTGGGCTGGGTCGTCGCCGGCATGGCGATCACCGGGTTCGGCATGGGCTCGGCAATCTCGGTCGCATCCACCGCCATCCTCAACAACGTGCCTGCGCACCGTGCGGGCATGGCGTCCTCCGTGGAGGAGGTCTCCTACGAATTCGGCGGCCTGCTGGCGGTGGCGATGCTGGGCAGCCTGGGCGCAGCGATGTACGGCGCCTTCCTGCCGGTATCGGCGGATGTTCCGGCACTGGCGCGGGAAGGATTCGCCCAGGCGCAGCAGGTCGCCCGCGAAGCCGGCCCGGGCGAGTGGTTCGCCGGCGCCACCGCCGCCTATGACCGCAGCTACCAGATCGTGCTGCTGGTCATCACCGCGGTGCTGGCCGTGGGTGCAGCGCTGATCGCGCGCCTGCTGCGCGGGCGGGCGGGGAGCCGCGAGGGAGCGGCCGATCGCGTAAAGTAGTGCGATGAGAACCAGCAAGCGCCAGCGCATCCTCGATGCCGCCGTCAACGTGATCAATCGAGACGGCGTGCGCGCGGTGACCTTCGAGTCGGTGGCGGCAGAAGCCGGCCTCACGCGCGGCGGCCTGCTGTATCACTTCCCGTCGCGCGAGGCACTGCTGCGCGGCATCGACGAGCACCTGGTGCACAACTGGGAGGCATCGATGGAAGCGCTGCTCGGAAAGCGTGCCAGCGAGGCCACGGCGCTCGAGCGCTATCAGACCTTCGTCCGCGTGTCGGCGCAGAGCGCGACGCGCGCCGAGCTGATGTTCATGCTCGAATCGGTGGACCCGGAGGCCGGTGAGCGGCCATGGAGCCCGGCCGTGCAGCGCTGGGCGCCATCGCCGCCGCCGGCCGGCGTGGTTGATCCTGCGGCGCTGGACAATTTCGTGGCACGGTTGGCGGCCGATGGGCTGTGGATCTACGAGGCCATGTACGAAGGACAGCTGGACGACGCGGTGCGCGCCCAGGTGGCCGAGCGCATCGCGGGCCTGTTGTCACCCGGCCGATGATGGGGGTTGCCCACTGACGATGGCGGGTCCCGCCATGGCCGCGTTCATGCCGTTGGCATGTCTTCCGGCCGCAACCGCTCTGGATGGGTGTACACATTGAATCCACTGCCGCGGGCGAAGCCGACCAGGCACAGCCCTGCGCTGCGCGCCAGATCGATCGCCAACGCCGTTGGCGCGGACACGGCGGCCAGTACGCTGGTACCGGCGCGCACTGCTTTGCTGACCATCTCGTAGCTGGCCCGGCTGGAAATCAGCAGCAGTCCACCGTCGATGGCGTGCTCGTTGTGATGCAGGGCGCCGATCAGCTTGTCCAGTGCATTGTGGCGGCCCACGTCCTCGCGCACCCAGCCGATGCGCCCGTTGGCGTCGGCCCAGGCGGCCGCGTGGGTGGAGCCGCTGGCCGCATTCATCGGCTGGTGCTGCGACAGCGTGGCCAGTGCCCGCTGCAGGGCCGCCGGCGCGTAGGTCCGTCGTTCGCGTACCGGGGGCAGGGGCCGCAGCACATCCTCGAGCTGCCGTGTTCCGCACAGGCCGCAGCCGCCACGGCCGGGCAGCAGGCGGCCATCGGCCGGATCCAGACCGGCGCCCGGTGCCTCGGCGGCAACCGTCATCCGCAGTTCGATGCCTTCCAGCTGCGGCGCCACATCGATCGAGAGCAGCTGCGTCGGCGTGGTGATCAAGCCCTCGCTGAGCGAGAAACCGAGCGCAAAGTCCTCCAGGTCACAGGGCGTGGCCATCATCACGGCGAACACGGTGCCGTTGTAGTGCAGCGCTACCGGCACCTCTTCGGCGACCACGTCGGCCTGCGCCTGCACCTGCAGCCCGCCCTCGCGCCAGCGCTGCAACGTGCGCTGCGCGGTGCCGGCAGGCGGAGAGGGCGGCGGGGGCGAGTCAGCCATGCAGAGTGTCCGGACAGAGTGAGCGTGTCATGGGCTGCTGCCCCACGCCCCGAGGATAGCGCAGTGCGTCCGTGGCAATGCAGCAGACTCCGTCGACCCGGAGGGGGCGCGCCGGAAGATTCGGGGCGGCTCTGGCGAAGTGGTCCCGGCCGTGCTTGACTCTGTCTGTCGTGCCCTTCGCAGTCTCGTCTCCTGGCGCCAGGTCTTCGAACATGTCCGAGCAGAAACCACCCCGTTACAAGCCCTACAACCAGCCCGCAGGCGGCTGGGGTGCGGCCGGCGCCACCGCCCGGGTTCTGCTGCAGCAGAGCGTGATCGGCAACGGCTCCAGGGCACTGCTGGCGATGAACCAGCCCGCTGGCTTCAAATGTCCCAGCTGCGCCTTCCCCGACGCCGACGAGCGCAGGAAACTGGAGTTCTGCGAGAACGGGGCCAAGGCACTGGCCTGGGAGGCGACCCGGTTCCGGGCGGATCGCGAGCTGTTCGCGCGTTATACCGTCAGCGAGCTGATGGAGCGGACCGACTACTGGCTGGAAATGCAGGGCCGGCTGACCGAGCCGATGCGTTACGACGCAGCCACCGACCACTATGTGCCATGCAGCTGGGACGAGGCGTTCGCACTCATCGGCCGTCACCTGCGGTCACTGGACAGCCCGCATCAGGCCGAGTTCTACACGTCGGGCCGCACGCCGAACGAGGCGGCGTTCCTGTATTCGATCTTCGTACGCGAGTTCGGCACCAACAACTTCCCCGATTGTTCGAACATGTGCCACGAGCCGACCAGCCGTGGCCTGCCACCTTCCATCGGTGTGGGCAAGGGCACCATCGTCCTGGAGGATTTCGAGCACGCCGAGGCGATCTTCGTGATCGGCCAGAACACCGGCACCAATTCGCCGCGGATGATGGGCAACCTGGTCGAGGCGCGCAGGCGCGGCGTGCCGATCGTGGCGGTCAACCCGATGCCCGAGCGCGCCCTGATCCGGTTTGCCGAGCCGCAGGATGTGGTGCAGATGGCGACCTTCGGCTCCACCGAGATCAGCAGCGAATTCGTGCATATCCGCATCGGCGGTGATCTGGCGCTGATCAAAGGCATGATGAAGGTGATGTTCGAGCGCGAGGCACAGGGCCAGCGCGTGCTCGACCATCGGTTCCTGGATGAACATACGGTCGGCCTGGAGGCCTTGCGCGCGGACGTGATGGCGCAGGACTGGGACGACATCGTCAGGGTCTCCGGCATCTCGGAGGCGCAGATCCGGCGCTGCGCCGAGATCTACATCCGCTCCAGTGCCACGGTGATCTGCTATGGCATGGGCCTGACCCAGCACCAGTATGGTTCGCGGCTGCTGCAGCAGGTCGCCAATCTGCTGATGCTGCGCGGCAACTTCGGCAAGCCGGGGGCGGGGATCGGCCCGATCCGGGGTCATTCCAACGTGCAGGGCGATCGTACCGTCGGCATCGACGAGAAGCCGGCGGCAGCGTATCTGGATCGCCTTCAGGAGGTGTTCGGTTTCAATCCGCCGCGGGAGCACGGGCATCATGTGGTCGAGTCGATCGAGGCCATGCTCGATGGCAGCGCCAGGGTGTTCGTCGGGCTGGGCGGCAATTTCATCCATGCCGTGCCGGACACGCCCCGGGCCTACGAAGCCATGCGCAGCCTGCAGCTGACGGTGGGTATCGCCACCAAGCTCAACCGCGGGCACCTGGTGCATGGGCGCGATGCGCTGATCCTGCCGGTGGTGGCGCGCTCGGAACGTATCGTCACGCCCGCAGGCGAGCAGTTCGTGACGATCGAGGATGCGATGTCGAACGTGACCGCTTCGCGCGGTGTTCTTGAGCCGGCCAGCGACCAGCTGCTGCCGGAGGTCGAGATCGTCTGTCGCATGGCGATGGCGACGCTGCCGGACAGCAGGGTCGACTGGGCAGGTTGCAGGCATGACTATGCGCGGATCCGTGACCTGATCGCTGCCGTGTACCCGCAGATCTATGCAGGCTTCAATGAGCGCATCCGGCAGCCGCACGGCTTCCATCTGGACATTGCACCGCGCCGCCGGGTGTGGCCCACCGCCAACGGCAAGGCCAACATCCTGGTGATGCCGGGCCTGGATGTGGACGACCCGGTGGATGATCCTGACATGCTGCGACTGGCCACGGTGCGTTCGCATGACCAGTTCAACACCACCATCTACAGCTACAACGACCGCTATCGCGGCGTATACAACGATCGCAGGGTGGTGTTCATGAACATCGAAGACCGGCTGGCACGCGGTCTGGAGAAGGAGGCGCGGGTCAGCCTGGAGACGCTCAGCGCAGATGGCGTGCGGCGTCGCATCGACGGGCTGACCGTGCTCGACTACCCCATGCCACGGGGCGCGCTGGCGGGCTACTACCCTGAGTTGAATGCGCTGCTGCCGCTGGACTACTACGATCGCCTCAGCGGCACGCCTGCGGCGAAGTCGATTCCGGTACGCATGCGGGCAGACACAGGCAGCGCGAACACCGCATAGGGTCGGGCGGCGGCCCAGCCTGCCACGCCCATCGGCTATGATGCCTGCGATGAATGCTGCTGCTCTCCTGCTGCGCTGGCTGTTGCTCGTTGCCCTGGTGCTGACCGCACCGGGGCTGGCGCGGGCTGCATCGGGCGACGGTGGACAGGGCGACACGGAGTACTGCGCCGCGTCGCATGAGACGGCCGTGGATCGGGCCGGATGCTGCGGCGATCGATCATCGGGCGACTGCGCAGCCAGTGAGTGTCCGTGCCCTCCCGCGTGTACCGGCGTGCCTGCGACCTCTTCCGCCGTGGCGATCACACCCTGGCGTGAGGCGCCACGCGCTGCCCTTGCACGACGGCCTGTGCCGCCGCCCCTGACCGACGCGTTGCGACCTCCCATCGTGTGATGGCCTGCAGGCGCCAGCCGCCTGTTGTCCTGCCTGTCCCATTCCCGATTTTCCCGCGCCTTCGATGCGTGGGTCGCGGGCGTTCCGCCCGCATGCACAAAGGAACCAACACGATGAACCGTTCTCTCTCTCTCGGCCTGCTGCTGGCCAGCATTCTGTCCGGCGCCGGCTGCGCCCGTGCAGCCGAAGAGGTGGCCGCGGCGCCGGGCCATGCCCACGCAGCGGCCGATGCCGCCTCCGTCCCCGATGCGCAGCTGCCGACCGCCATCGTCCACAAGACCGCCAGCTGCGGTTGCTGTGGCGTCTGGATCGAACACCTGCAGGCCGCGGGCTTCGCGGTGGACGTACGGGATACCGATGACATGAACCCGATCAAGCAGCGCCTGGGTGTGCCGGTCGGCAAGGGGTCCTGCCATACCGCCGAGATCGACGGCTATGTGGTGGAGGGGCACGTTCCGGCCGAGGACATCAAGCGGCTGCTGAAGGAGCGTCCTGCGGCGCGTGGACTGGTGCTGCCGGGCATGCCGGCCGGTTCGCCCGGCATGGAGATGCCCGACGGTTATGTGCAGCCGTACACGGTGGAACTGGTGCGCGGTGACGGCAGCACCGAGCCGTTCGCCCACCACGGCCAGGGCGGCTGAGGGTCGCTGCTGCTGTGGCGGCTCACAGGCCGCCACGGCTTCAGTGCGCGTTGTCGCGCTCCCTGGCCAGCTGTGCCTCGAAACTGCGCTCGGCTGAATCCGCGTAGGCGCTACAGCGCATCGCTGCAGCACTGGCCTTGGCGCCTGCGGCATAGTCCCAGCCGCTGGCGCCAGGATGCGGGGTCAACAGCACGTCGCAGGGCAGGCGGCGCACGGTCGCGAAGCTGCGGCGATAGTCCTCGATCAGGTGCGGATAGCGGGGATTGCCCTGCAACCGGTAGCCCGGCGCACTGAGGCTGTCCGCATAGGCGATGCGTACCGGCCTACCATCGCGGGTGTCGTTCCAGGTCCAGGCGGTGCTGCCCGGTGTGTGACCCGGCATGAAATGCGCGGTGAAGTGCATTCCGCCCAGCGACACGACCTCGCCGTCCATCAGGATGCGGTCGGCATTGGCCGGAGGGAAAGTGATGTCATCGCCGAAGTGCAGATCGTTGCTGCCCCCGCGCGCCAGCAGGACGGCCGTTTCGGCGTTGCTGGCGATCTGCGCGCCGGTGCGGCGCTTGAGTTCGGCCACCGCACCGGCGTGGTCGGCATGGGCATGGCTGAGCAGGATCCAGCGCAGCTGCTGCGGTGCGACGCCGCGCTGCTGCAGGTTGGCCAGCAGGTGATCGGCCATCTGCGGCATGCCGCCATCGATCAGCACCGCGCCGTCGTCGGTCTGTACCAGCAGTGCGGTCAGGTTTTCGGTGCCGATCTGCCAGGTGTGGTCGGCGATCTGCAGCGGCCTCATCGGCTGCAGCCATGAAGCATCCACCGTGTAGGCCCGCAGCTGGGGCAGGGGCGGCTCTGCTGCGTGTACCGGCGGGACCGCCACGGCAAGGACGAGGGCAGGCAGGAGAGAGCGCATCGTGAGGGTTCGCTGGGAGGAGGCGCAGAAACTAGCATGGGCCTCGTCGGTCGCGTTCCGCATAGATTTCATGGCTCCCATAAGGCTAGGCGAGCCCGGCCCGCAGCCGGTCGTACAGGCGGACCAGGTCGACCAGCGTACGCGCGCCCATCTTGCGCATCACCTGGGCGCGGCGCACCTTCACAGTGATCTCGCTGACGCCCAGGTCCGCAGCGATCTGCTTGTTGAGCCGGCCCCGGACCACGCCATCCACCACGTCGCGCTCGCCGGCCGACAGCGACTCCCAGCGCTGCTGGAGGGCGCCCAGTTCGTCGCCTTCGCGGCGGCGCTGGCGATCGATGCCGATGCCCTTGTGGATCGCATCCAACAGTTCCTGGTCGCGGAAGGGCTTGGTCAGGAACTCGATCGCACCGTCCTTGATCGCGTTGACACCCATCGCGATGTCACCGTGGCCGGTGATGAACACCACCGGCAGGTGCAGGCCACGCTGGCGCATGCCGCGGTGGAATTCCAGGCCGCTCTGGCCCGGCATGCGCACATCCAGCACCAGGCAAGCGGGCGCATCCAGCAGCGGTTGTTCGAGGAACGCCTGGGTGGACGCGAAGCCCCGTACCTGCAGGCCCATCGAGGCCAGCAGATCCTCCAGCGCCGCGCGCACCGAGGGATCATCGTCGATCACGTACACGATGGGCGCCGGCTCGACGGCCGGTGCAGCGGGTCTACGCATGGCGGTCCCCGATGGCAACAGGCAGGTCGAACACGAAGCAGGCGCCACCGCCGGCAACGCGTTCCGCGCGGATGTGGCCGTCATTGGCCTCGATCATGGAGCGGCTCAAGCTCAGGCCCAGGCCGAGTCCGCTCGACTTCGTGGTCCAGAACGCCTCGAACACGCGCTCCGGCTGTTCCGCCGGCAGGCCGATGCCACGGTCGCGCACGCTCAGGGTGATCCGTTGCCCGTCGCGCCGGCTCAGCAGTGACAGCCGGCGTTCGGCCACCGCTACGCCTTCCATCGCATCGACGGCATTGAGAATCAGGTTGCCGATCACCTGCTGCACCTGCACGCGGTCGGCCTGCACCGGCGGCAGGTCCGGCTCCAGCAGCAGGGCCACGGTCACCCCATGCTGATCGAGTTCGCTGCGCGAGAGCGCAAGCATTTCCTCCACGGCCTGATTCAGGTCGAAGGTGTCGCGCTGGGGTGCCGCACCCCGGGTCAGTCCGCGGATGCGGGCGATCACATCGCCGGCACGATGCGCGTCGGCGAGGATGCGTGACAGCGCCTGCCGTGCCTTGTCAACATTCGGCGGTTCCTGCGCCAGCCAGCGCTGGCAGGCGTCGGCGCTGCTGGCAATGGCCGCCAGCGGCTGGTTCACCTCGTGCGCGATGGACGTGGTCAGCTCGCCGACGGTGGACGCGCGGGCGACCCGCAGCAGGCGTGCCTGCGCCTCCTGCACGGCGGCCTTGGCGGCTTCCATTTTCAGCGTCAGCCAGGTGGTGATGGCGATCACCAGCATACCGATCACCGAATTGACCAGACCGATGCGGTAGGTGCCGAAACGCGTCAGCACGAAGCTCAGGCCGGTCAGGGCGACACAGGCTACGGCCAGGGCCAGCAATCCGCGCGGCGAAAGCACCCGCGAGGCTGCCAGGATCACCGCTGCATAGAAGCAGGCGGCTGCCACCGCGTAGTCGGTCAACGTGTCGAGCAGGAAGATCGCCACTACGGAGACGATCAAGGCCAGCAGCACCAGTGGACGGCGGGACGACAGCGAAGGCATCGGGACAGTTCCCTGGCGGGATGGAAAGGATAGCAAAGCCGGCTCTGCCTCCCGTGGCTGGGCGTGTGCACCTGGACGGCAGCGGCTGCCGCGCTGCACGTGCGCGCGATGATCTCGCGTCACTCCTCCAGGCTGGCATTCCAGAACCCCTGCAGGACGCCGGGCGTGGTGGACAACGCCGCCAGGACCGCATCCAGCTCGTCGCCATCGGCGGTGGTGGCATACAGCACCGCTTCGATCTCCACATCGCGCTCGCCGAACGGATGGTGGTCCACCGCGCGCACGGGGTACTGGGCCTGTTCCAGCAACAGCAGCAGGCGATCCAGTACCTCGGCCTGCTGTTCGCGCTGGCAGACGACATTGATGGCATAGACGGCTTCGCTGAACGTCTCCGGCAAGGGCTGCCGCTGGATGCGGTTGACCACCGGCCGCAGCAGCGTGTTGGCGGCGAGCACGAACAGCGTGGCCATCACCGCCTCCGGCAACAGCTTGATGCCGGCACAGGCCCCCACTGCCGCCGAGCCCCACAGGGTGGCGGCGGTGTTCAGGCCCGAGACCTGCGCGCCCTCCTTCATGATCGCGCCCGCGCCCAGGAAGCCGACACCGGAGATCACGTAGGCGACCACGTGCAGCGGCGACGGCGGCCCGCCGTACAGGTCGTGGAAACGGACAGCCAGGTCGACGAACACCGCCGCGCCGACGGCTACCAGCGTGTTGGTGCGCAGCCCTGCGGTACGTTGGCGCAGCTGGCGCTCCAGGCCGATGGCGGCACCGAGGACGAAGGCGGTGGACAGGCTCAGCAGCGAGCCGAGCGTGGCGCCGGCGTTGAACGCGGGCAGGTTCAGGTTGATGGCGGACATCAGGATCTCCCCAGGCACGGCCGGCAACGCCTACTGCCAGCCGTAGCGACGGATGTAAAGCTTCTTCAGTGCAGTGGTCAGTGCGGCATAGCCGAACAGGATCGCCACCAGGAATGGCCAGTACCCTGCCGGCAGTACCTGCAGCCTGAAGTAGGTGGCCAGCGGGCTCATCGGCAGGATCACGCCCAGGGCCATGATCAGTCCCGTCATCAGCAGCAGCGGTGGCGCGGCGATGCTCTGCAGGAACGGCAGCTTCGGCGTGCGGATCATGTGCACGATCAGGGTCTGGGTCAGCAGGCCGACGACGAACCAGCCTGACTGGAACAGGCCCTGGTCGGCGGGTGTGCGAGCGTCGAACACATACCACATCAGGGCGAAGCAGCTGAGGTCGAAGACCGAGCTGATCGGTCCGAAGAACACCATGAAGCGGCCGATGTCCGTCGGGTTCCATTTCAGCGGCTGCCGCACCAGTTCCTCGTCCACGTTGTCGAACGGAATGGCAATCTGCGAAACGTCGTACAGCAGGTTCTGCACCAGCAGCTGCAGCGGCAGCATCGGCAGGAACGGCAGGAAGGCGGACGCTACCAGCACCGAGAACACGTTGCCGAAGTTGGAGCTGGCGGTCATGCGGATGTACTTGAGCATGTTGCAGAAGGTGCGCCGGCCCTGGATCACGCCTTCCTCCAGCACCATCAGGTTCTTTTCCAGCAGGATGATGTCGGCCGCTTCCTTGGCGATGTCCACGGCGCTGTCGACGCTGATGCCGATGTCGGCGGCGCGCAGCGCGGGCGCATCATTGATGCCGTCGCCGAGAAAGCCGACCACCTTGCCCTGCGCGCGCAGCTGGCGTACCAGTCGTTCCTTGTGCAGCGGCGTCAGGCGGGCAAACACGCGGTGGTGCTGCAGGGCGTGTGCCAGCGCTTCATCGCCCATGCGTTCGATCTGCGGGCCGGTCAGGATCGTGTCCGCGTCGAGTCCGACCTGGGCACAGACACGGGCGGTGACCAGTTCGTTGTCGCCGGTGAACACCTTGACCTCGACGCCATGCATCGCCAGTGCCTGCAGTGCCTGTGCAGCCGATTCCTTGGGCGGATCAAGAAAGGCCACGTAGCCGATCAGGGTCAGTCCACATTCGTCGGACTGGGTGTAGGTCGCCTGCTGTGCGCTGGTTTCGTTCATCGCCACCGCCACCACCCGCAGGCCCTGTTCGTTCAGTTCCTCGGTGGTCTGCCGGACCCGCGCCAGCCGCCGTTCGTCCAGTGGCATGTCGTGGCCGTTCTCGCGCACGGTGGAGCACACCGCGAGCATCTCCTCGACCGCGCCCTTGCAGATCAGCTCATGGTGATTCCCGCATTCGGATACCACGACCGACATGCGGCGGCGCTCGAAGTCGAACGGTATCTCGTCCACCTTCCGGTAGTCCTGGCTCAGGCGCAGCGAGCTCTGCAGTTCCACGTGCTCCAGCACGGCGCGGTCCAGCAGATTGATCAGGCCGGTCTGGAAGTGGCTGTTGAGATAGGCGAACTTCAGCACGTCTTCCGAGTCACGGCCGAACACGTCGGTATGCCGTTCCAGGGCGATCCGGTCCTGGGTGAGCGTGCCGGTCTTGTCGGTGCACAGCACGTCCATGGCACCGAAGTTCTGGATGGCGTCCAGGCGCTTGACGATCACCTTGCGGCGCGACAGCAGCACCGCCCCCTTGGCCAGGGTGGAGGTGACGATCATCGGCAGCATTTCCGGGGTCAGGCCGACCGCCACCGACAAGGCAAACAGGAAGGCTTCGGTCCAGTCACCCTTGGTCCAGCCATTGACCAGCAGCACGAACGGCACCATCACCAGGGCGAAGCGGATCAGCAGCCAGCTGACACTGTTGACCCCGGCCTGGAAGGCCGTGGGCGCACGGTCGCTGGCGATGCTGCGCTCGGCCAGAGTGCCGAAATAGGTGCGGTTGCCGGTAGCCAGTACCACAGCGGTGGCCGTGCCGGAGACCACGTTGGTACCCATGAACAGCAGGTTGTGCTGATCGAGCAGGCCGGCCTGCGCATCGCCCGGATGGGCGAACTTCTCCACCGGCAGTGATTCCCCGGTCATGGCCGCCTGGGCCACGAACAGATCCTTGGCCGACAGCACCCGGCAGTCGGCCGGAATCATGTCGCCGGCCGAGAGCACGAGGTGATCGCCGGGTACCAGCTCGCGGATCGGCAGGTCCAGCAGCCGTGAGGGCCGCCGGCTGTGCAGGTGCGCACCGAAGTACTGATCGGCCAGGTCTGCCGCTTCCGTTCCAGGGGTGCGCCGCAGTACACGCGCCGTGTTCCCCACCAGTGCCTTCAGCCGTTCAGCGGCGCGGTTGGAACGCCCTTCCTGGACGAAGCGGATCAGGGTGGACAACAGCACCACCGCGCCGATCACCACCGTGGCCTTCGCATCCTCCGTCAGCCAGGAGACCGCTGCCAGCACGGTCAACAGCAGGTTGAACGGATTGCGGTAGCACTGCCACAGGTGGCGCCACCACGGCAGCGGCTTTTCGTGATCGACTTCGTTCGGGCCGAGGGCGGCCAGCCGTTCGTCCGCCTGGTGCTGGCCCAGGCCATCGGCGTGCGAGTCCAGCCTGCTCAGCAGGTGCGCTTCATCGAGCTGCGCCAAGGTGACCAGTCCGGCGGTGAGGTTGAACGGTACGCTCCCGCTGTTGCCGTGACCGAAGCCGGCTTCGGGCATCGCCCGGCGCCGGAACAGGTTGCCGGCGCGCCGGCTGCGCAGGAAAGCGTTGAACCAGGCATTGAGCAGGCTCATGGGGAACTCCTTGATGGGGCCGGCGCAGGACCGGCACGCAGGGGGCAGGGCGTCGCTTCGCCGGTCAGGCGGAGCGCAGGGCCAGTACGTCAGGCGACCAGGGCTGCATGCGAAGGCGCTGGCTGCCGCCGATGCACAGCGGCTTCATCGCGTCGCGGAGGGGGTAGGGCAGATGGCGCAGGACGCTGATGCGCTCGCTGATCGGCAGCAACGAAAGGACGTCGGCCACCACGCGTGGCGAGCCCAGCGCCAGCGAACGGGCAAACAGCACTGGGCCATGCACCCACAGCTGGCTGCGCAGGGCGGTGACATCGCGCGTACCCATCAGGCGGCGCAGGGTGATGTAGAGGGTCTTGCAGAACATGGGGGCACTCTCCAGGCAGGTGCGCCTGGCGGCCCCCCGCACTCACGCAGGCAGGGACCGGCCGCCAGGCGCCCGGTACGGGCGGAAGCAGGCAGGCAGGGGCGCGTTGCGCCCGGCAGGGTCGGGATCCATCGGCGTCTCCGTGCAGGTGGGAAGGGGCTGCCGGGCGCGTTTCCCGGCGGTGGTGCCATTGTCGGCCGCTGGCCGGGCACGGCCTAGAGGCCCGTGGGTTAGCGTCGCTATACCTTGGTATAGCGGCCGCAGTCGAAGCTGACGGAATTGTCAGGCAGGCGACAGCATGGTGCCGGAGGTTGCCACCCAGGATGACGGCAGGCCTGCGCAGACCGGCGCGGGCACCGGATTGGACCCCCTGCCATGCGATTGCCTGATGTCACTGCGCTGCTGCGCCGCCGCCACCTCGCGCTGGGAGCGGCACTGCTGGTTGCCCTGTTGCTGGCGATGTTGTTCCACGGCGTTTCCCGCGGCGACGCACAGCCCAGCGCGGCACCGCCACCGGTACCGGTGGTCACCACGCGCGTCGAGCAGCGTGATGTCCCGCACTGGCGAAGCGGCGTCGGCACGGTGCAGTCGCTGCAGAGCACCGTGCTGCGCCCGCAGGTGGATGGCGTGCTGACCGAAGTGCTGTTCGAGGAAGGGCAGAAGGTGCGCAAGGGGCAACTGCTCGCGCGTATCGATGATCGCGCCATCCGTGCCGGTCTGGGCGGTGCACAGGCGGCGCTGGTGCGCGACCGCGCCACGCTGGACGCGGCGCGCTCGGATCTGTCACGGCTGCAGCATCTGTCCAGCGACCAGCTGGTGTCGCGGCAGATGCTGGAGCAGCAGGCCGCCACCGTGCAGCAGTTGCAGGCCACCGGCCGCGGCAACCAGGCTGCGGTGGACGCAGCGCAGGTGCAGCTCTCGTATACGCGCATCGTGGCGCCGATGGACGGCCGCATCGGTCTGCGCCAGGTGGATCCGGGCAATCTGGTGCGCGCCAGTGACACGCAGGGGTTGGTGACCGTGCAGCAGACCGATCCGATCTCGGTGGTGTTCGCGCTGCCGCAGGACGCGCTGCCGCAGCTGCGACAGGCGCTCGCCGCAGGCGGCGCACAGGTGCAGGCACTGGACCGCGAGGGTGGCCAGCTGCTGGCTGAGGGCACGTTGCAGGTGATCGACAACCAGGTGGACGAGGCCTCCGGTACGGTGCGGCTGCGCGCGCGCTTCAGCAATGCGTCCGACCAGCTGTGGCCCGGACAGCTGGTCAGCGTGCGGGTGCGCACCGGCCAGAGCACGGGCGCGCTGGTGCTGGATGCCGCGGCGATCCAGCGTGGCGTGCAGGGCAGCTTCGTCTACCGCGTGGTCGCTGATGGCAGCGTGGAATCGCTGCCGGTCACGGTCGGCGAACAGGACGGCGGGCAGGTGGTCGTGCAGGGTGAGCTGCGGGTCGGCGATGTGGTGGTACGCGATGGACAGTCGCGGCTGCGGCCGGGCACGGTGGTGGCCGAGGCCAAACCCGCCGCGGCGCCTGCAGCGGTCCGGCGCGGGGCGGCACCGTGAGCGCGCGCACCTCGCTGTCCAGCTGGTTCGTTCATCACCCGGTCGCCACGACCCTGTTGACCCTGGCGGTGGTGCTGCTGGGCGTGGCAGCATTGCCGCGCCTGCCGGTGGCGCCGTTGCCGGAGGCTGAGTTCCCGACAATCCGGGTCAATGCCAATCTGCCCGGTGCCAGCGCCGAGACCATGGCCTCGGCGGTGGCCACGCCACTGGAAACCCAGCTGACGGGCGTGCCCGGCATCATCGAGATGACCTCGACCAGTGCACTGGGCAGCACTTCGATCACCCTGCAGTTCGATCTGGAAAAGAACATCGACACGGCCGCACAGGAAGTGCAGGCGGCGATCAACGCCGCCGCCGGCCGCCTGCCCAGTGAACTGCCGAACATGCCGACCTGGCGCAAGGTGAATCCGGCCGACAGTCCCATCCTGGTGCTCAGCGTGGTGTCGACCCAGATGTCGATGACCGAACTGAGCGATCTGGCCGAGAGCCGCCTCGCACGCTCGATCAGCCAGATCAGCGGCGTTTCGGAGGTCGGCATCGTCGGCCAGCAGCGTCCGGCGATCCGCATCCAGGCCCAGCCGGAGCGGCTGGCGGCGATGGGCCTGACCCTGTCCGACCTGCGTGGCGTGGCGCAGAACGCCAGCCTCAACCAGGCCAAGGGTGCACTGATGGGCGAGCAGCGCACGTCCACCTTCGAAGCCAACGACCAGCTGTTCAGTGCCCAGGACTACCGGCGCCTGGTCGTTGCCTATCGTGACGGCGCACCGGTGGCGCTGGGTGATGTCGCGCAGGTGATCGACGGCGCCGAGAATGCCTACGTGCAGGCGTGGCCGAACGGCCAGCCTGGGGTCGGCCTGATCATCAGCCGGCAGCCCGGCGCGAACATCGTGCGCACCACCGATGCGGTGCTGGCCGCCTTGCCGGAACTGAGCGCGAACCTGCCGGCCAGCGTCGATGTGGAGGTGCTCAACGACCGTACACGCACCATCCGCGCGTCGCTGCACGAGGTGGAGCTCACCCTGGTACTGACCATCGTGCTGGTGGTGCTGGTGATGGGCCTGTTCCTGCGCCAGCTTTCCGCCACGCTGATCGTCGGCGCGGTACTGGTGGTCGCGCTGGTGGCGACCTTCGCCGCGATGTACGTGGCCGGCTTCAGCCTCAACAACCTGACCTTGGTGGCACTGGTGGTTGCGGTCGGCTTCGTGGTCGACGACGCGATCGTCGTGGTTGAGAACATCCACCGTCACCGCGAGGCCGGGCTCGGTCCGGTGGACGCCGCCCTGAAGGGCGCCGGCGAAATCGGCTTCACCGTGGTCTCGATCAGCCTGTCGTTGATTGCCGCCTTCATCCCGCTGCTGTTCATGGGCGGGGTGGTCGGGCGCCTGTTCGCCGAGTTCGCGCTGACCATCACCGTGGCGATCCTGATTTCCATCGTCGCCTCGCTGACCCTGGCACCGATGATGGCCGCGCACCTGATGAAGCGCATGCCGGCGCACCGGGACAGCGAGCGGACCCTGGCCGGGCGCCTGCTGGCCGGCTACGACCGCAGCCTGCAATGGGCCCTGCGCCGCCAGCGGCTGGTGCTGGCGGGCTTCGGCCTGACCGTGGCGGTGGCGGTGGCCTCGTACATAGTGATTCCCAAAGGCTTCTTTCCCCTGCAGGACACCGCCTTCGTGTTCGCCACCACCGAGGCGGCGCAGGACATCGGCTACGAGGAGATGGTGGCCAAGCACCAGCAGCTCGCGCGCATCGTTGCGGATGATCCGGCCCTGCAGGCCTACAACCACGCGGTCGGCGCCACTGCCGGCAGCCAGACGCTGTCCAACGGCCGCTTCTGGTTCGTGCTGAAGGACCGCGGCGACCGCGATGTGGACGTGCACGGCTTCATTGACCGGGTGCGGGCGAAGATGGCCAGCGTGCCCGGCATCACCGTGTACATGCGCGCGGCGCAGGACATCAATCTCGGCGCCGGGCCGGCGCGGACGCAGTACCAGTATGCCCTGCGCGGACAGGACAGCCGCGAGCTGTCGCAGTGGGCCGAGCAGCTGACCGAGCGGCTGCGGGGCCTGCCGCAGCTGCGCGACGTGTCCAATGACCAGCAGGTCGGCGCCAGCGTGACCCGGCTGGAGATCGACCGCACGGCAGCGGCGCGCTTCGGCCTGACCGCCAACGACATCGACCAGGTGCTCTACGATGCCTTCGGCCAGCGCCAGATCAACGAGTTCCAGACCGAAACCAACCAGTACCGGGTCATCCTGGAAATCGCGCCGGGCATGCTGGGGCAGGTCGATGCGCTGTCCTACTTCCACCTGCGTTCGCCGCTGACCGGGCAGATGGTGCCGCTGTCGGCCGTGGCCCAGGTGCAGCCCCCGGGCAATGGTCCGCTGTCGATCAGCCATAACGGCATGCTGCCGGCGGTGAACCTGTCCTTCAATCTGGCCCCCGGCGTTTCACTGGGCGAAGCGGTCGGCCTGGTGGAGCAGGCGCAGGCGCAGATCGGCATGCCTGCCAGCATCAGCGGCCGCTTCCAGGGCACGGCACAGGCCTTCCAGGAGTCGCTGGCCAGCCAGCCGCTGCTGATCCTCGCGGCCCTGCTGGCGGTCTACATCATCCTCGGCGTGCTGTACGAGAGTTTCGTGCACCCGCTGACCATCCTGTCCACTCTGCCGTCGGCCGGCATCGGCGCGGTGCTGATGCTCTGGCTGTGGGGGCTGGACTTCTCGATCATGGCGCTGATCGGCATCGTGCTGCTGATCGGCATCGTCAAGAAGAACGGCATCCTGATGGTCGACTTCGCCCTCGACGCACAGCGCAACCGCGGGCTGGCGCCGCTGGAGGCGATCCACGAGGCCTGCCTGACCCGGTTCCGCCCGATCATGATGACCACGCTGGCCGCGTTGCTCGGTGCCATTCCGCTGATGATCGGTTTCGGTACGGGTTCGGAACTGCGCCAGCCGCTGGGCGTGGCGGTGGTCGGTGGCCTGCTGATCAGCCAGCTGTTGACCCTGTACAGTACCCCGGTGATCTACCTGGCCCTGGACCGCCTGTTCCTGCAGCGTCGCCGCGAGCGCAGGGAGGCGGCGGGCGCTGCCCTGGCGGACCCTGGATGAAACTGCTGATCGTGGAAGATGAAGGCAAGACCGCCCATTACCTGCGCACCGGCCTGGGCGAGCAGGGCTGGGCGGTGGATCTGGCTGCGGACGGTGTCACCGGCCTGCATCTGGCGCGCGAGTTCGACTACGACGTGATCGTGCTGGATGTGATGCTGCCGGGCATGGATGGCTTCAGCGTGCTGCGCGAGCTGCGCCGCAGCAAGCAGACACCGGTGATCATGCTGACCGCGCGGGACCGCGTGGATGATCGCGTGCACGGCCTGGGGCAGGGCGCCGACGACTACCTGGTCAAGCCGTTCTCGTTCATCGAACTGCTGGCGCGGCTGCAGGCCCTGGTGCGGCGTGGGCGCCAGCAGGAGCCGACCGAACTGCAGGTGGGCGATCTGCAGGTGAACCTGCTGGCCCGGCGGGCCTACCGCGATGGCTCGCGGCTGGACCTGACCGGCAAGGAGTTCGCGCTGCTGGCGCTGCTGGCACAGCGGCGGGGCCAGATCCTGTCCAAGACGGTGATCGCCGCCCAGGTCTGGGACATCAATTTCGACAGCAATACCAATGTGGTCGAAGTGGCGATCAAGCGCCTGCGCGGCAAGATCGACGGCCCTTACCCGAGCAAGCTGCTGCATACCGTGCGCGGCATGGGCTACGTGCTGGAAGTGCGCGAGGACGAGGGTGGGCGGGGATGAGGATGTCGATCGCCCAGCGCCTGTCGGCGATGTTCGCGCTGGCCGCATTGCTGGTGTTTGCTCTGCTGGGCGTGGGCGTCTATGGCGTGCTCGAGCGGCAGGTGGTGCGCTACCAGCATGCGGAACTGCAGACCAAGCTGCACGCGGTCAGTGGCAGCGTCGCGATGTGCGACAGCACCGAGCGCTGGAACAAGGTGCGCGAGAAGGTCGGCAACCTGATCTCCGGGGACCGCGACACTCTGGTCTGGGCATGGAGCGAGAACCCCACATTCCGCATCGGCCAGGCAGAGCCGCAGGTGCAGGCCCCCGGCAAGGGCGACAACGGCATGGGTACGCTGCCGCGTGAGGGTGGGCACCCGCTGCGCACGCTGTATGAACGGGTGCCGGGCAAGGGTGCGCGACCGGATGTGGACCTGTGGATCGGCATCGACTCGGAGCCCTACACGCAGGCGCTGCAGCGCTTCGGCGTTGCGTTGTGGGTGGCCGGCGGGCTGGGCGTGCTGCTGGTGGCCGGGCTTGGCTACTGGATCGCCCGGCTGGGGCTGGCCCCGCTGCGGGCGCTGTCCAACGAGGCACGCTCGCTCAGCCCGCAGCGGCTGTCGCAGCGCCTGGCCGCGCAGGGACTGCCGGCCGAACTGGGCCACCTCACGCATGCCTTCAACGGCGCTCTTGATCGGTTGGAAGCAGCGTACACGCGGCTGGACGGGTTCAACGCGGACGTCGCGCACGAGCTGCGCACCCCCCTGGCCAATCTGATGGGACAGACCCAGGTGGCCCTGTCCCGTCCGCGTGATGTGGCGGCGCTGCAGGAGGTCATGCAGTCCAACCTGGAGGAACTGGAGCGCCTGCGTGCGATCGTCAACGATATGTTGTTCCTGTCGCGGGCCGGCCAGGGCGATATCGCGGTGGAAACGCGTCAGGTCCAGCTGGCAGACGAGGTCGCCACCGCCGGTGAATTCATGGAATTCCTGTTCGAAGAGGCCCAGCTGACGTTGCATGTCGAAGGCGACGCCACCGCCCGCATCGATCCGTCGTTGTTCCGCCGCGCGCTGACCAACCTGTTGCACAACGCCGTGCAGCATGCGCGTCCAGGCAGCGACGTGCGTGTGCAGCTGCAGTCCGAAGGCGACGGCGTGCGGGTGGCCGTGCTGAATGAAGGCAACGGCATCGCCGCCGAGCATCTGCCCCTGCTGTTCGAGCGCTTCTACCGGGTCGACCAGGCCCGTGAGTATCGGGGCGAGCGCCATCACGGGCTGGGGTTGTCCATCGTCAAGGCCATCGCCGCACTCCATGGCGGCGAAGTGTTCGTGGCCAGTTCGGACGGTCTGACGACGGTCGGCTTCACCGTGGCACGGTGAAGGAACGATTCAGCCGGGCTGGCCGAAACGGTCGGCGAAGTCGTCGGTCGCGCGTACCAGCGCGTCGGTCGTGGCCGCTTCGTTCGCACTGTGGCCGGCAATCACCATCTCCAGCCTGGCTTCCGGCCACGCCTTGGCCAGTTCCCACGCGCTGCGTGGCGGACAGATGATGTCGTAGCGGCCCTGTACGATCACCGCCGGGAGGTGGCGGATCCGCTCCACATCGCGCAGCAGCTGGCCGGGCTCAAGGAAGGCCCCGTTGCGGAAGTAGTGCGCTTCGATCCGGGCCTTGGCCAGGGTATCCATCGGGTCGCTGCTGGATTCGGCGGACACCTCGTGCTGCAGGGTCGCAGCATTGTCCTCCCAGCCCAGCCACGCCATTGCGGCAGCAATGCGGATGGCGGGGTCCGGGCTGTCCAGGCGTGTCCAGTACGCCTGCAGCAGGTTGCCGCGCTCATCTTCGGGAATGTGCGCTTCATAGCGGTCCCAGCGCTCCGGAAATATCCAGCGCGCACCGCCCTGCGGCTCGGAAAACCATTGGTTCTCGATGTCCCGCCCCAGATACACGCCGCGCACGATGAGGCCGGTGGCGCGGGCGGGATGGGCCTGCGCGTACGCCAGCGACAACGTCGAGCCCCAGGAGCCGCCATACACCAGCCAGCGCTCGATACCGAGGTGCTCACGTACCTTCTCGATATCGGCCACCAGTTCCTGCGTGGTGTTGTCGCGCAGTTCGCCGAACGGGGTGGAACGGCCGCTGCCGCGCTGGTCGATCAGCACGATGCGGTACCGCGCCGGGTCGAAGAAGCGACGATGCGTGGGTGAGATGCCGGCACCGGGACCGCCATGCAGATACACCACCGGAATGCCGTCGGGCGTCCCGCACTCTTCGACATGCAGGGTGTGCAGCGTGCTCACGGGCAGGGTGTGCTCGCGATAGGGCGTGATCGGGGGGTACAGCGTGCGCATGATGGACGTCAGTGGACCGGGGCCTGACAGCATACCCCCGGCGCGCGCCTACAATGGCGTCATGTCCAGGCAGCCCACTCTCGACGACCTGCGCCGCTACGCGGTGGCGCGCACCCTGTTCCCGCCGACAACGTTGATGGCCGCGATCCGGCGGCTGGGCTTCGTACAGGCCGATCCGATCCGCGCGCCGGCCCGGGCACAGGATCTGACACTGCGGCATCGGGTGAAGGACTATCGGGCCGGTGACCTCGAGCGGCGTTACCCGCGCCTGCCGGTAGAGGAGGACTGCCTGGTCAACTACGGCTTCCTGCCGCGCGAGTACCTGGCGTTGATGCATCCCCGCGTGGCCCGGCGTGCATGGGACGCGGACACCGAACGCCGTGCGGCGGATGTGCTGGCGTTCGTGCGCGAACGTGGCAGCGTGCATCCGCGCGAGGTCGACCAGGCGTTCGCGCACGGGCGGGTGACCAACTACTGGGGCGGCACCAGCAACGCCAGCACGCATCTGCTGGAGGGCATGCACTATCGCGGCCTGCTGCGGGTGCAGCGACGCGACAGCGGAACGCGCATCTACAGCGTGGCCGAGCATGCGCCGGCGGAGGACAGCGAGGACGGGCGCGCGGCGGCACTGGTCGCGCTGATCGTGCGCAAGTACGCGCCGCTTCCATCGGCCAGCATGACCTACCTGGTCCGGCTGCTGGGCTACGGCGCACCGCATCTGGCCGAGCAGACCCGGCAGGCGCTGAAGCTGGCGAAGGAACAGCTGGCGAGCGCTACCGTGGAGGGCACCACGTGGTACTGGCCGGCGGACGAGAATCCGCGTTCACGACGGCATGCGCCGGACAAACAGGTACGCCTGCTGGCGCCGTTCGACCCGGTGGTCTGGGACCGCCGGCGGTTCGAGCTGCTGTGGGGCTGGGTCTACAGGTTCGAGGCCTACACGCCGGCGCCCAAGCGCCAGTATGGCTACTACGCGCTGCCGATGCTGTGGCACGAGCAGGTGGTGGGGTGGGCCAATGTGAGTGTCCGCGACGGCCAGCTTGAGCCATCGATCGGCTATGCGGGGCGCTCACTGTCGCGCGACCGGCTGTTCCGCAGTGCGCTGGAGGACGAGCTGCAGCGCATGGCGCTGTTTCTGGCAGGCGGGCGCGGGGCCGGGTAGCGCTCGCAGCAGGCTGCTGTGGGCGCGTTCGCCATGATCGCCGGGCGTCGTTTCGATGACGTCGACGGCGCCTGCATGACGGCGCAGGCACAGTGGTGGCTCTGCCCGCCGGCTTCAGGAGTGCTGCATGGCCCGTCGCAAGACGCTGCGCATCGCCACGTTCAACGTCAACGGTATCGGCACGCGCTTGCCCCATCTGCTTGCCTGGCTCGACAGGACATCACCGGACGTGGTCGCATTGCAGGAGCTGAAGGCCACGGATGCGGCATTCCCGGCCGATGCGCTGGAACAGGCCGGCTACGGTGCGCTGTGGCTGGGCGAAGCGCGATGGAACGGCGTGGCCCTGCTGGCAAGGGATTCGGTGCCGGTGGAAAGCCGGCGGCGGTTGCCGGGCGAACCGGCGGATACGCAGAGCCGCTATCTGGAAGCGGCGGTGCACGGCATCGTCGTGGGTGGTCTCTACCTGCCCAACGGCAATCCCCAGCCGGGCCCCAGGTTCGACTACAAGCTGCGCTGGATGAAACGCCTTATCCGTCACGCGCGCAGCCTCGTCGATCTCCCGCACCCTGCAGTGCTGCTGGGCGATTTCAACGTCATCCCCACCGAGGCCGATGTATACGACCCGAAGGCATGGCGCCGCGACGCGCTGTTCCAGCCGGAGGTGCGCGAGCAGTTCGAGCATCTGCTCGCGCAGGGCTGGACCGACGCCCTGCGCAGCGTGCACGGTGACAGCACGATCTACACATTCTGGGACTACTTCCGCCAGCATGCCGAGCGCGACCGGGGACTGCGCATCGATCACCTGCTGCTGAACCCGGTCCTGGCGGCACGCGTGGTGGATGCAGGCGTGGATCGTTGGGTGCGCCTGCAGGACAAGGCCAGCGATCACGCGCCAACGTGGGTGACGGTGCGCACCTGATCCGGATCCGGCGTTGTCCGTCGGCACTGTGGTGGCGTCCGCTCAGCGCGTCTGCAACGATGCCTGCAGGGCGGCGGCCAGGGCAGCATCACCTGACACCAGGTCACGCCAGCGCAGGACCACACCCTTGCGCCGGCCTTTTTCCACCAGCTTCAGGCCCTGCGGATCAAGCGTCAGGGTGTAGTGCTGGCCGTCGATCTCCAGTTCACGCCGCAGTGGCCGGTCCAGCGGCGTCATCTGCGTGCTGCCGATGCAGGCCGGGGGGCGCGTGCCGAGACGTGCCGATGGCCGCGGACATGCCAGCGCCACGGAAAGTCGACGGCGCGGCTGATGCCGATCCGCGGGCCGATGACCGGGTCCGTCGGCGGAGGTGTGCCGTCGCGGGCAATGACCACACCGTGGCTGCCCGTCACCAGATCGGCGCCGTGGAAGCTCTTGTCCAGGCCGAATGCCTGGGACAGCTTGCCTGGGCCGCTGGCAAGATCGCGGTCGTGCCGTGCGGCTGGCCTGAGTTCCCGCATCCTGTCGATGCCCTGCACGGGCTCCGCTGCGCGCAGCAGGACTGCCACGCCCTCGTGTTCCTGCCCGCACACCACGTTGCTTCCCCAGTGGATGCCGTAGCTGAAGTACACGTACAGGTGCCCGGCCTCCCCGAACATACTGGCTGTCCGCGGCGTCGGTCCCCCGGTAGGAGTGCGCGGCCGGGTCGTGGCTGCCGCCGTAGGCCTCGACCTCGACGATGCGGGCCGCCCGCCCATCGCTGCGCACCAGCAGCGCGTTCAGGAGTTCGGGGGCGACCTCCTGCGGCGGACGCTGGTAGAAGCTGCGCGGCAGGAGCGTCCAGTGATCGGGCAGCCAGTCAGGCACGGCGGTAGCGGGTCGGCGAACGGGGGATCAGTCTGGCGCTGGCAGGGTGAAGCGGATGCGGACGCGGCGTCAATCCGGTGAACGCGGCGCGCGAAGCGCCGCACGCCGGGCGGCGTAGACTTCCGGCGTCTGCGGTTTGACGAACAGCGCCACCAGTTCCGGGTACTCACGCTTGACGGCGTTTTCGATGCGGGTGATGCAGGCCTCGATCTGCGGCGTATGCCGATCATCCTCGAACTCCGCGCTGAGCATGGCCACCACCTGCTCCGGGCCCATCTGCATGGTGGTCACGCCATTGGCGCGGCGCAGATCGGCATCGGTTTCGGCGACGGCCAGGATGCGCTCGGCCACCGCTGGATGGGCAGGCTCGCCCACCAGCAGGCCCTTGGTCTCGCGTGCCAGCAGGAACGCAGTCACCGCCAGAACTGCGGCGATGCACAGCGAGGCCACGCCGTCCAGGACCGGCATGTCCAGCAGTTGCGCCGCGACCAGCCCGGCCAGCGCGAATCCGAGACCGAGCAGGGCTGCACTGTCCTCCAGAAGCACGGTGAACGTGGACGGGTCCTTGCTGCGTCGGAACGCCTCGAAGTAGCCGAGCCTGCCCTTGGTGCGGCGGAACTCGCGCAGCGCCACCCACCACGACGCGCCTTCGAAGAGGATGGAAATGCCCAGCACGCTGTAGCTCAGCACATGGTGGGTCGCCGGTTCCGGCTGGCGGATGTGCTGGATGCCCTCGTATGCCGACACGCCCGCGCCCGCCGCAAACACCAGCAAGGCCACGATGAAGCTCCAGAAATACAGCTCGCGCCCGTAGCCGAATGGATGCACGGTGTCCGGCGCCTTGCCGGCCCTGCGCAGCCCGTACAGCAACAGCACTTCGTTCAGGGTGTCGACCAGCGAGTGCACGCCTTCACTGAGCATCGCTGAACTGCCGGAGATGCCAGCGGCGATGAATTTGGCCACGGCAATGGCGAGGTTGCCGGCCAGGGCGGCATAGATGACGAGGCGGGGACCGGTGGGGGCGGACATCGCAGGGCGGTTCAAGGAAGGTTGCCTGATCTTCCTGATGCTGCCGTCCGCGGGGCGTGCAGGGCGTCCGTCAGCGACCCTTCGGATTCAGGTAGAGCCGCGCGCCGTCGGACTCGCGAAAGCCAGACCACCGTCCGCCACCCGATGCACGGAAACGGCCGTACACCGTGTTGCTGGTGTCGGTCAGCAGCAACTGGTTACCGGAAAGCACCCAGCGGTTGGCCGGGAAGAATCCCTCTGGACAGCCCGCCGGCACATAGGCGCTGTAGCCGCCGAACCACTCCATGCTCTTCAGTTCGATCGTGCAGGTGTTCCCGTTCTCCTCGCCCAGCGTCCACGTGCCGAACAGGTCGCTGTCACGCAGATCGCGGGGATGGCGGCGTTCCTGGCCCCAGCGATCGGTGTCATCGGGGACGCCGATCTCCAGATCCACGCCGGTGCTCTCGCTGTTCGATTCGGAATGCGTCCGGGAATGGGTGCTGGACTGCGAGGTCATCGAGCCGCTGCTGCCAAAGGCCGTGTCATCGCTGCGCTGGCTTTGGCTCTGGGTGGTCGAGGTCTGGGTAGTCTGCGAGGTTTCGGTGCTCTGCTGGCCAAAGCCGAAGGATGCATCCTGGGCCATGACGGGAAGGGACAGGCAGCACAGCGCGGCCAGGCAGGTACGCGGGAGCAGGGCGATCATGGCGGGATGCTCGGGAGGGCGACCCGGAAAGCATGAGACCGGCAGGGTGGGAGACCGCGTGATGGTGCCATGCCGGCTGCGCAACGGCACTCGATGGCGGGCACCGTGGCGGTGCCCGTCGCCCCGGTCCCGGCCGTCAGGGCCTGGGTTTCAGCCGCGCCACGCGTCGTCGGTACTGGTAGACGTTGTCGCCCTCGATGCGGGTGGCCTCGGTGCCGCGCACCTGGCCCACCTTCTGGTCCGAGCCGCTGACGGGCGCGGCCTGCACTTCGGTTTCATGCTCGAAGGCGTGTGATTTGTCGGTATTGCGGTAGTAGCGGTACAGCGCCCAGTACAGCGCGGTCGCGCCGGCCGGACCTGCCGCCAACAGCCAGAGGCCACTGTCGTCGCTCATGCGGTCGCCATCAGAATGAGGATTGCCACTGCTTCGATGATCGTGCCGGCCGTAAGGGCTGCCAGCAGCATCTTCCACTGCTGCACGGGCACGCTTCCCATGGTTTCGCCGGTACGCCCGTTCACCGCGATGTAGTGCAGCATGCCGCGGTTGCGGCCGGGCTGATGATAGGAGTACAGCCAGACCGGCAGGTACATGGATACCCAGCGGGTGCCATGCACGTCCAGCTGTTCCTGCTCCCAGCGGACGCCCCGGTTGTAGCCGCGCACCGACGCTTCCACCTGTGCGCGCGCGATCGACAGCAGCTGGTCCTCCAGCCGCGGGCGCAGCGTTTCGACATCGAGATTGCGCTTCTCGGACGTGAAGCCGGCCAGGTAGGACGCGTTCCATTTCACCGCGTTCTTGGTGTCGAACGGCAGAATGGTGTTGATGATGTTGTTGGTGTTGGCACTGATGTCCAGATTGCCGCGCTCGGCAGAGGATTCCAGCGGCAGATCGTCGACGGTGAAGTTCACCTGGCGCTCGATCTGGTAGACATCGGCATCGTATACGGTGCGCTTGTTCTTCTCGCTGCCCACGGTGTATCGGCGGGTCTGGATCTCGCCCTTGCCCGCCACGGCGGCGCTGACATTGCTGTCCACGATCATGTACGGCAGGTACACGCCGACCACGTTCTCGGGCGTGAACTGATCCTTGAAGGCTTTCAGGGCGAACAGACGGCGCTTGTCGACGAACTGGCGGATGCGGGCAACCGCATCGTCCTTGCTGATGTGGAACGGCAGTACCGCATCCGGCACCGCGCCATTGGCGATCTGCTCGTTGACGCCGAACACATGCCGGCACCAGTGGCAGCGCGCCGTCATCGTGCTCTCGGTGTTGACCGTGACTTCGGCACCGCAGCCGGTGCATTTGAAGCTCATCAGCGCCGACGCATCGGCATCGATGTCGCGTGCACCGCTGGCAATGATGGTGCCACGCAGCTGGTCGATGTTCTCGCCCAGACCGAATGCCTCTTCCACCCGGGCGCCATGCCATTCGTGACGGCAGTACAGGCAGACCAGGATGTCTGTGCCGAGCTTGGGCCGGATGTCGGTGGCGCCGCATTTCGGGCACCGGTTCAGGCCGTCCTTCAACTCGGTGGCGGAGGTGTCGATGGCCAGCGGGTCCGGGGCGTCCACTTCGTCGCGGATCGCCTGCGGCAGCTGCGAGGTGTCCAGCGAGAAGCTGCCGGGTGGGGGAGGGACGTCCCGCGGCGAGCCCGGACCGTCCAACGCCGCCCCCGGCAACGGCGGCGGTGTCACAGGGCCGGAAGCGGGCAGCGGAGGCGGTCCGTTGCGTGGATCTGACATGTGCGGTTCGCGTCCTGCGGGTTACAGGCCCAGCGCCTTGGCCTTCAACGCATCATAGTCATCCTGGGTGATCAGGCCCAGGTCCAGCATCTCCTTGGCCTTTTTCAGCTTGGCCACCGGGTCATCCGCGGCCGGGGTGGCCGGCTGCTGCATGCCGCCGACACCGAACATGCCCGATGCCATGCCGACCCCCACCAGGCCTGCCGCGCCGCCGTTCTCGCCGGCGGACTGGATGCCCTGGGCGACACTGGCCTGCAGGTTGGAGTTGCCGCGCGATCCGGCCAGCGCGTCGGCGCGCTGCACGGTCTTGAGCAGTTCGCGGGTAGTGGCGTCGTATTCGATGGAGACGATCGCCGTCTTGACGATGGCCAGGCCGCGATCGCTCTGCCACTGGTAGGCCTGCTCGACGGCGGCCGACAGGCTCTGCGCGAAGCCGATCGAATCCTGCTGCAGCCGGGTGATGCGGTTGCCCTTGCCCGGATCGTTGGTGTACAGGCTGAAGGCCGGCGCCAGCGAGCCCACCACCTCATTGAACAGCTGGGTGGCGGCAGCGTTGTCCAGGTCGGTGAAGTCGAACACCTTGCCTGGTTGCAGGTAGGCTGCGGGTACGAAGTTCTTCACGAACAGGATCGGATCAACGATCTTCAACGTGTACGAACCGCGGGTGACCGCGCCGACCTGGGTGTTGAGGAAACCGTCATCCCAGTAGATCTCCGACTGGGTGCCGAAACGGTTGTCCGGCAGTTCCTTCAGCGAGACGAAGAAGGCGGCCTGCTGGCTTCCCGGCTGGCCACCGAACTTGAAGCGCTCCCAGCTCTGCTTGATGAAGGTGCTGACCAGGCCATCGCCGGCGAAGAGGGACTGCGAGTTCAGGTCGTCCGAGCGCCATTCGTATCCGCCCGGTTCGGCGACGAAGGCGGTGATCGCACCGTCCTGGAACAGCAGCAGGCCGTAGCCCTCGGGCACGACGATCTTCGAGCCGTTGCTGATGATGTTGGACGACCCGTGGGTATTGGAGCCGCGCCCGGCATTGGTGCCCTGCGGGACCGCAGCGAACAGGGCTGCGGTGGCCGGTAGGCCGGTGGGCACGGTGTAGAAGTCCTTCCACTGGTCGGCCAGCACACCACCGACCGCACCCTTCACCGCCTGTACCAGACCCATGGCCAACTCCCTGTTGTTGCGTGGACAGGCACCATGCCTGTCGAGCCCGCCTGAATATAGCAGCGGGCGGGGGCGGGCGTGCCATCCCTTGCTGAATCAGGCGGCGGGCGGTCCTCGCAGCGCCTGCAGCACGGCCGCCATGTCCAGCCCGCCCAGGCCGAGCCGTTGGGCGCGAGCGAAGAGAGCATCGCTGGCCTCGATCAGCGGTGCCGTGATGCCGGCGTCGCGCGCCGCCGCAGCCACCAGCTGGCTGTTCTTCAGCACGTCGGTGATCGACGCCTGCACCGCATAGTCGCCGCGCACCATCTTGTCGAGCTTGATCCGCGAAACGTCACTGGCCATCGGGCCGGCATCGAGCACCTGCGCGAAGCGCTCCAGCGGAATGCCGTGCGCTTCGGCGAAATGCACGGCCTCGGCCAGGCCGGTCACCAGCGTGATCAGGTACAGGTTCACGGCGAGCTTCATGCGCAGTGCCGCGGGAACATTGCCGCAGGGAACGCATTGCCTGCCCAGCGGCGCCACCAGCGCGGAGGCCTCTGCGACGTCCTCGTCTTCACCTGCCAGCAGGATGACCAGCTGCGCGGCTTCGGCCTGCACCCGCGAGCCGGACACCGGGGCTTCCACATAGCGCCCGCCGGCTGCGCGCACCTGTTGTGCCAATGTCTGCGAATAGGACGCGGAGCTGGTCCCCATGTTGATCAGCAGGCGACCGGCAGCACGCGCGGCGAATTCGGGGCTGTCGCGTGCCAGCACGCTGTCGATCGCCGCGTCGTTGGCGAGCATGAGGATGATCGTGCCGCAGGCAGCGAACACGTCTTCAACGCCATCGGCCACTTCGACACCGGCGGCGACCGCCTCGGCGTCGTTGCGGCCCGAGCGCGACCATCCCAGTACCTGGCTTCCCGTCCGCGCCAGGTGCGACGCCATCGGCGTTCCCATCACTCCGAGCCCGATGAATCCGACAGGCATGACTGCTTCCGCTGGGGACAAGGCGCCCATCATGCCGCAGGGCGCCGGCGACCGGCAGGGATTGACCGCGCACAGTCGGCGACGCAGGCTGGGCCGGCTCATGGCCGCCCGACACCCATCGCCCCTGTCCGCATCCCCGCACGCCATTGAAGGGGTGGCGTGCGCGGAGGATGCGTGGCCCTGCCTCGTGCATGCGGGGAGGCCATGAACCAGAGCCCGGAACTGCTGCGCCGGTTGCTGCGCGCCCGCGACTGCATGGACCGCGCCAGCCACGAACCGTGGCCGGTCGCCCGTCTGGCCGACGTCAGCGCAGTGTCCGTGGCGCACTTCGCACGCGCTTTCAAGCAGGCGTTTGGCATACCGCCCCATCGCTACCTGCTCAGCCGGCGCATCGAGCGGGCGGTTGCCCTGCTGCGCGAGACAGACCTGCCCATCACCGAGATCGCACTGGCGACCGGCTGGGCCAGCCTGGGCACCTTCGGTCGCGTCTTCCGTGACATCACCGGCGCCAGCCCGGGTGCTCTCCGCGAGCGCGAGCAAGCGAAGGGGGCAGCGCAGGGTCTGGTGCCGGAGTGCCACGCCCGTGCGGCGCGACGCCCGGACCTGAAGAGCGCAGTTCTGGAGAAGCGGCGACGCGACAGCGCTGCTAACGTCGCCCCCGACTCAGGGAGGTCCCATGACGAACAGCGTGAATGTGGTCGGCCTGTACGTGCGCGACCAGGATGAAGCACTCGATTTCTACGTCGGCAAGCTCGGCTTCGAGGTGGATACCGATGTGCGCAACGGTGACTACCGCTGGCTGACGGTCCGCAGCCCCGGGCAGGACAGCGTCCAGCTTGGCCTGTTCCGGCCCGGTCCGCCGGTCCACGATGCCGCCACCGCAGCGAGCCTGCAGCAGCTGCTGGCCAAGGGCGCGATGCCGCCCCTGGTGCTCGCAGTGGATGATTGCCGGGCCACCTACGAAGTTTGGCGACAGCGCGGGGTCGAGTTCACCCAGGAACCGGTCGAGCGCTACGGCGCGGTCGATGCCGGATTCCGTGATCCTTCCGGCAATGGCTGGAAGATGATTGAGGCCCGGTCTGATGCGAGGCGCCGGGCATGACCCGCGGGCGCTGGGCACGCCCCGTGCACCGCTGGACATTGATCGTGTTCACCGTGGCCGTGATTGCCAACTTCGTCGCCAGGGGCCTCGGTGGCGGCGAACCGCCGCCGTGGATCACATACTCACCGTTGCCGCCCCTGTTCCTGCAGCTGTTCACCGGTCTGTATCTGTTTGCGCTGCACTACACCGGGCGGCGCCGCCATGCCGTGTCCGGTTGACCCCATCACGCCACGGCGCCGGCCGCGTGGGCGGCCAGCAGGGCCGGCAGCTCGTCCATGCGCTGGAACACCCGATGGACGCCTGCGGCGCGCAGTGCCTCCGGGGTGCTGTGGTGCGGCCCGCCCTCGCTGAAGCCGAACACGGTCGCGCCCGCGGCCACGCCGGCCGCAGCGCCGGTCACGGTGTCCTCGATCACCGCACAGCGTCGCGGCTCAGCGCCCAGCGAAGCGGCAGCGGCCAGGTAGACATCCGGATGTGGCTTGCTGCGCGGCATGTCCTGGCCGCTGAAGACATGGCCCTCGAAGGCGTCGAACATCCCGACCTTGCGCAGTTGCAGTTCCACCTTGTGCAGGTCCGCGCCGGACGCGCAGGCGATGCGGCCGCCGGTGGCTGCGTGGATGGCCCGCACGGCTTCAGGGGCACCTGCGATGGCGGTCAGGTCCCGCTCCAGGGCACGATTGCGCTGCTGGCGGAACTCCTCCAGCCATTCGGCGGTGAAGGGTTTTCCCGTGCGCTCCTCGATCAGGCCGGCCAATCCGGCGACGGACTTGCCGAGAAAGACCTCGCCTGCCTGGGCGGGGGTCAGCAGCCAGCCGCGCGCACTCAGCATCTCGGAGAGCACGCGGGCCACCAGCGGCTCGGAATCCACCAGTACGCCATCGCAGTCGAACAGCACCGCATCGAAGGGGTAGGGGGACATCGACAACTCCTGCCAGTGAAAAGCCCATCATTATCGCCGGTTCGCGCAGCGCCGGGTTGCCGGGCTGCGGATGGGATGCCGAGGGCGCGTCGACTACAGGCCCGGTTCCCGTCCCATGCGGTGCGCCAATGCGAAGATCGCATCGGCCCCGGCCTGGGCAGCGTCCCTGTCTTCCGGCTGCAGGTGGCTGGTGAACAGGTCCTCGACCGACTCCGGCCCGCACATGCCTGCCTGACTGCACAGGCGGTTGAGCAGCGGAGAGTCGATTCCGCAGGGGACGCCGAGCCGGCATCCTGCGAGGATCCACGCCGCTGCGGCCACTTCGCTGCCGGCGGGAACGGCCTGCAGCTGCTGGCGTCGGTCGGCCGCCGTTGAACCCATCAGATTGGAAAGGGCGAGATACGCCTCGCCATCGTCCTGCAGGAGGACGGCTTCAATCAGTGTCCTGTGATCGGCCAGGGGCAGGTCAAAACCTGCATGCCTGATCTGCTCTTCTATCTGGGCCACCAGACTACCCTGCCGGGCGGCCAGGCTTCGGTAGTGCCGGACGTTCCTGATGCTCTCGACAATGCCAGGCGAGAACCCGGCACAGCGCCTCTGCAACCATGCGTGGCTGCGTATCAGAGCCGCACGGCGCTCGGGAGGGATGTCGATCGTCGCGATTGCCGCAGGGTCGAGGAACATCGTGCACTCGTCGTAGATCCGGCTCAGGGCCAGGCTGGCGTCGGCGTCGCCGCTGCGCGAGCGCTTTTCCAGGTCGGCGATGAGCAGATCCAGGCGGGCCGCCTCGCGGTAGCGCGCCATGGGTGAAAGCACGGGCTTGGCCTGTCCGGTACCTGCGGCGGCTGCCGACGCCGGCGCACCGTGCAGCGCAGCCTCGGCTCCGGTAGTGGCCGTGGGTGATTGCGTGCTGTCCGCAGACCGCCGCGAGGCGACGACAAGCGTCATCGCCAGGAGGACCAGCAGGGCGGCCACGCACGCGGCCAGCCGGAACGGGAACTTCACCATCGACCTCTTCTTGGCAACCGGATCCACCGGCACGGGGAGGGAGCTGTCTGTATGCCTGCATCGGCACGCTCGAGCCTAGCACGCCGCATTCATGTTCAAGCCCGGCGAGACGGGGCGTTCCCGCCATGTTGCGTCGCAAGGTGTCTCCCACCATTCGCACTGGTACGGTCCGGCTCGTCGCACTGCAGCGACGGGGAGAAACGACGATGCGCAAGATGCTGCTGCTGTTGATCCTGTTGACCGGCCTGTCACCTGCCGCTTGGGCGGTGACCGTTACCACCACCCATCAGACGATACCCAGCTGGGACGGAACACCGCTCGGGGTATTCGTCATCCAGCCGCAGGGGCAGGGCGAGGGACGCCTTCCGCTGCTGGTCATGCCCAGCAGTTGGGCCGTTCCCAGCGTGGAATATGTCGGCGTCGCGCAGGCGTTGGCCCAGCGTGGCTATATCGTGCTCAGCTACAGTTCGCGCGGATTCTGGGAGTCGGGTGGGGCAATCGACATCGCCGGACCCGCCACCGTGGAGGATGTCAGCGCGCTGATCGACTGGGCGCTGGACAACACCCGGGCCGATCCCGCCCGCATCGGTGTGTCCGGCATCTCCTACGGCGCCGGCACCAGTCTGCTGGCGGCGGCGCGTGATCCGCGCATCAAGGCGGTGGCCGCACTGAGCGGCTGGGCCGACCTGCAGGCGGCGCTGTACAGCAACAACACGCCCAGCGCGCAGGGCATTGCCCTGCTGGTGGCCGCTGGCCTGGCCACCGGCCGTCCCGGTGAGGAGCTGGCCACGATCAACCGCAGGGTGGTGACCGGCAACTTCCAGGGCGCGGTCGAATCGCTGCTGCCGGTTGCGGCACTGCGCAGCCCATCGGCCAGCGTGGCGGAGATCAACGCCAACCGCCCCGCCATCTTCCTGGCCAATGCCTTCAACGACAGCCTGTTCCCGCCCGGCCAGCTGGTGGACTTCTTCAATGCGTTGACTGGCCCCAAGCAGCTGCAGCTGCGTCATGGCGATCATGCCCTCAACGAGGCGCTGGGTGCGCTGGGGGTGCCGAATGAGGTCTACGCCTCGGTGGGGGACTGGTTCGATCACTACCTCAAGGGCGTGGCGAACGGCATCGACCGTGCCCCGGCCGTGCAGCTGAAGTCGCAGAAGGGCAGCTGGAACACCTATGCAGACTGGCAGGCGACCCGTGCCGGGGCGACCCAGTACGCGCTGACCGCGCCGGGCGGACTGCTGCTTCCCACGGGCGGCCTGGTCGAGAACGGGCGCAGCAGTGGCTGGAGCTACCGCATCGGCAGTGGCCTGCCGACCGCTGCCAACTCCGGTGTCGCGATGGTGTCCGGCTCCCTGCAGATGATCAACGTTGCGCCTGGCGCCTACGTGCCCTTCATCGGCCGCAATGCCGCCGGCGTCTGGCAGAGCCCGGTCTACTGGAGCGCCCGTCGCCTGGACGGCATGCCGGAAGTGCGCGTCACCGTCACCCCCAGCCGGGCCGATACCACGCTCTATGCGTATCTGTTCGTCGAGGACGTCCTCGGCAACGGGCAGCTGATCAGCCACAAGCCGTACACCCTGCGCAGCGCGACCCCAGGGCAGGCCAGCACGCTCGATCTGCGTCTTGAAGCGAGCAGCTGGAACATCCCGGCCGGAAGCCGGCTGACCCTGGTGATCGACACCGTGGACCTGCGCTATGCCGGCGTCAGCCAGCTTGGCGGAACGGTCACCTTCAGTTCCCCGGCCAACGCACCTTCAGTCCTGCGGGTGCCCTTGCACTGAGGCGATGCCGCGTTCCTCGACGGGGACGCGGCCGCGTGCGGCGGAGGAAGCGCACGGCGCCGCTGCCAGCGGCGCCTGCTGCATCCGCGTGCCATGCGCCGCATACCATCGCAGGTCTTCGATGAGGCGGGCGATGTCACTGGCCGACGCCGGGTCTGCCGTGCGTTGGCGCAGTGCCGGCATCAGGGCCCGCGCGATGGCTTCGATGCCACGCTCGCCAGCGATGGCCGCGCTGCCGCAGATGCGGTGGGCCATGTCGCTGGCCTTGCCCCAGACGCCCGCCTCGACCGCGACCTGGAGATCCTGCAGGTCGCTGTCATACGATTCCCAGAAGATCTCCAGCATTCCGCGTGCGATCTCGTCCCCCGGTCCGCGGCCCAGCCAGGCCCTGAGCTGGAAGGTGGGGAGAGGTTTGGTCACGACGTGATCGAACCCCGCCTCGGCGCACTCCTTCGCATGTTCAACGCCCTCCATCGCTGAGATCGCCAGGATGCTGGCACGTCCTTGCCGCCGCGAGTGCTCAATCGCGCGGATCCGCCGGCACAGTGCGTAGCCATCCATGTCGGGCAGGTTGCAGTCCAGCAGGATCGAGCCGAACTGAGGAGCCGTCCGGATCACGCGCAGGGCATGCGCAGCATCCGTCGCCAAGGTCACCGACAGCCCCATCGCCTCGATCTGCGCCTTGAACATCCGTGCACTGTAGATGTGATCTTCCACGATCAGTACCGATGGATTTCCGTGCGTGGCGGTCGCCTGCTGTTGGAGTGCGAGCGTGGGAGCGGAAGGTTCGCAGGCTCGCGCGTGACGTGCGGGAAGCACGACGTGGAAGCGACTGCCTTTTCCGGGGCTGCTCTCCACCTGGATGGAACCCCCCAGCCGCTGCGTGATGCGCGAGCAGATGGACAGGCCCAGGCCAGCACCGCCCAGGGCGCGTCCCTGCTGGCTCTGCCAGTAGTCGGAGAACAAGGCGTCGCGCTCCTCGGCACTCATGCCGATACCGCTGTCGATGACCTCGATGTTCAGCGTGCAGTGCCCGGACGTGCCGGCCTCCACCCACAGGCGTACACGTACGTCACCGTTGCGTGTGAACTTGATCGCGTTGGACAACAGGTTGACGACCACCTGCCGCACCACGATGGGATCGATCCACAGATCGCCCGGCTCGCCACAGGGCAGTTCCACATGGCATGTCACGTTGCGCTCGCGCGCCTGCGGGCGGAACGCGCGCACCGACTCCTCGATCAGGGGGCGCAGCGCGACCCGCGTTGGCTCCGCTGCGCGGCTGCCTCCTTCAAATCGCGAGTACTCCAATGCGTTGTTCAGCAGAAGACTGAGGCTGGAGGCACTGGCCAGGGCTGCATCGAGGGCCTCTTCCTGCTCCGGAAGCACGGGTCCCTTGCCGAGCAGGTCGGTTGCCGAAAGCAGCGCATTGGCCGAGTTGCGGATTTCATGGCTGACCACGGCCAGCATCCTTGCCTTCTCCTGCGCGGCGCGTTTGGCCAGATCCCGTGATCGCTTCATCTGGTAGGCCGCGAACGCCAGCGCCAGCAGGACGAGGGCGGCGGAAATCGCTTCCGTCCGGTAGTACAGCAGGATTGCGCCGACCGAGGGCGGCGTGCGGTACACCGTCTCCAGCCAGCCATCGATCACATCCCGGTGATGGGCGACCGAAAGCGCGCGGAGTCCGCTGTCGATGGTGTCCAGCAGCGCCTTGTCCTCGCGCCTGACCACCGCACGCACCACGATCGGCAGCTCCGCGACCGCACCGGACGCGACCAGGGTATGCTGGAAGTATCGGCGGATCACCGGGTTGTACAGCGCATCGGTTCCCAGCGCCGCATCCGCCGTTCCCGACTCGACCGCACCGAGGATCTGCGGCACTCCCGTGAACTCCAGCACCTTGATATCCGGATGATGGCGCCGGATCCAGTCGACGTACTGGCTGCCCTCGCGTACGGCGACCACGTGGCCGGACAGCGCGCCCAGCGTAGCGAATCCGGGCCCCGCCGCGCGCGAGAACAGCAGTGTCCTGCCCTCGTAGTAGGGCGGCGACACCAGGAAGCGGTCATCCTGCGGAAGATCCAGGTCCATGACCGAAGGCACCAGATCAACCGTGCCTGCCTGAAGGTGCCGATAGGCGTCCGCAGGTGATCGGGTGGGTACGAACTGGAAGCGGACGCCCGCGAGCCCGGCGATGTGCATCATGTAGCGATAGGCGGAAGCACCTTTCCCGGTGGCGAAGCCAACCGCACGTCCTCCATCCAACTGCGGATCGGCGGCCACACGGATGATGCGCGCCTGCGTGGCGTCGTGGTTGCGGGAGGAGTGATGGACTCCCGTGGCAAGCGCGCAGAGCAGAAGCGCGGCTGCAGCCAGCAGCCCGGCCATTCCTGTTGATCGTTTCATCGGCCTTCCAGAGGCGGGCAAAGCACGTGAGCGGATCTCACGGGACGTTGTGCTGAAGAAGCCGTGGCGACGCGGTGCTGTCACCCCGCGGTGCTCCTCCATTTCGGTGCTGGAAGGCTAGCAAAGAGTGCCCGATGCGTCTTTGCAACTAATTGTATTGGAGAACCTGAACGAGCCGTACATCATTCCTGCCCCGGCCCGCTGCCGCCTTCCCACTACACGAGGTGCCAACGCGACCCTGGGCGCGCCCGTCGGAAGACGCGCTCATTCCAGTCCCAACTCCGATGCGAACCTGAAAAGTTCGGCATTGCTGCTCACGCCGAGCTTGCGCATTGCCGCACGCTTCTGGGTGCTGACCGTCTGCTTGGTGACCGCCAGCTCAAGCGCAATCTCATTCACGCCCTTGCCCGCCAGGAGCAGATGTACCACCTGTGCTTCGCGAGGCGAGAGCAGTTCGCCGGCGGAATCGAATCCGTTCACATCGCGGCTGGCCAGGATGGCGGGTGAGAAATACCGGCGTCCCTGGGATGCGGCCAGCAACGCTCTGGCGACATGCCGCAGGTCATCCGACTTGCTGACCACCGCGGCCACCCCGCGCGTGAGCAGAACCTGGATGATCGGCCACTGGTCCAGCGCGGTGAGAACCACGATGCGCAGTGCCGGGTACCTGCTGCACAACGTATCCACCAACGCCAGGCCATCGCAGCCGTCGCCAGCGGGCATGGAGTAGTCGACGACGGCAACATCGGCAGGCTGGACAGCGAGGAGGTCCAGCAGTTCGACGCCGTTTGCAACGCTGGCCAGGCATTGGAATCCTGCCTGCTCATCGACGATCGCCTCAACCGCAAAGCGTGTGATCGGATGATCGTCGGCAATGACAACATCCTCGACTCGGTCTTTCATAGTGTTTTCCTTCGCATTGCGTTTTCGCGAACAGGAAACTTCACGGCCAACCTGACAAGCGTCAACAGAAGGAGGCGCGAAACATGCCTGTCGAATTCATCATCGCCGATGATCACCCCGTGGTCACCATCGGCGTTGCCCGGCTCATCGCCGCACACCCGGACCTGTCCCTGCGGGGGTGTGCCAGGAATTCGAGCGAGCTCGTCAACCTGCTGGCCACCACCAGCGTGCAGGTCGCGGTGATCGACTACTCGATGCCGGGTGGCGAGTACGGAGACGGTCTGTCATTGATCCGCTTCCTCCTGCGACGCTTTCCTCGCACGGCGCTCGTCCTGCTCACCGGGAACGACAGCAGCCACATCATCGAGCATGCGCAGCGGGCCGGCGTGAAATGCATCGTTGCCAAGTCCGATCCGCTGGAGTACCTGCCACCGGCCATTCTCGCCGCGGCGGTCGGCAGGAACCACCTGTCGCCGCGGATGCTCGAACTCGCTTCGCTGCATGAGCAGTTGCCGGGCGTGGTGCTGTCCGGGCGCGAGCTGGAGGTCCTGCGCCTTCTGGTCGAAGGTTACAGCCAGCGCGAGGTGGCCCGCCAGTTGTGCCGCAGCGTACAGACCATCAGTGCACAGAAGCGCTCGGCGATGAAGAAGCTCGGCCTCAACAGCACCATCGATGTCCATCGCTATGCTGCTGCCAATGGCTGGGTGACCTGTGCCGATGGCGGATAGGCCTGCGGCATTTGCAAACTAGTTCGATTGTGGAAGTGAACTGCCATCCATACAGTGACTGCAACTTAACTCGTAGTCCGGGGGAGCGGAATGACTATTGAACTGGATGCCTGCGTAGCCGGAGTGCTTGCACGGTTCGCTGCACTGGATGTCGAGCAGCAGCGGTGGTTCCTTGATTCATTGAACGGTTACATGTATGCGTCCGCGCCGCAGCGGAGGCAGCTGCGCAGCACGTGGGAGAACCATCGTCACGACGAGGTGGGCGGTCGCAGCGCCGTGCCCCGGCAGGCCTAGGCGGCCACGCGTGTGGAGTGGGGCGCCCGCACACATCATCGCTGTTCCGTGACGCCCACGATCTGCACCGATTCCCGATACAGTGCAGCAACGCCGGACCTCGCCGCGCTTGCCTGCTCCAGTAGTGTCTCTTCCACGGGCAGAAGCCCGGAGCGACATGCCTGCACCACGTCCTTGCACTCCATCATCATCCACTTCGTCTGACTGTCGTCCATCACGATTCTCGACAGCACGCGCGAGGCTTTGCGCAGTGCGATCTCCCGCGATGTCGCATGGGCACAGACGTAGGCGTAGAGCGGGGGCGCGAGGCCATGGCGATCACGCCGCAGGTCGAACTTCATCAGAAAGCACACACGCATCCGAACACCGCATCTCCGGCCGGGTCAAACGGCGCGCCATCGCGCCGACAGTGCAACTCCAGCGGGTTTCGCTGCAGTGCAATATGGCAACAGTGCAATCAAGTCCGCGTTCTTTCCATAGAACTTTTATCAATCATTCGTTGCCGAGCTGGCCGGACAGGGCGATCCGCGCTGAACTTCGGAGTTGTTCGATTGAGTGCTCCAGCCGGCGGACATAGCATGGACGGCGCGCCGGCGCAGGAAGCGGCGAGGGGGCTGTTACCTACATGGACCATGTCGAGGGGGTCAAGACGATGTTCGCAGCGGGAGCCGGAGTACTGTCGGATCTGCGTCACTGCCTGTGCCGGGACTCCGCAACGATGCCCCATGATGAAGGTGCCATCCCGGGGCCGTCATCTGCATCGGAAGAGGCAGGCGTGCGCAGCCACATTGCCTTCCTGTGCCGATTCCCCGATCGCGATGTGCCGGTGATCACCAGCCGGTTCATGGGCCGGTCACTGACGGTAAGCATCGGGCTGGAGCCCCGTGGCGTCGGTCACGCAGGAAGGCAGGCCACCGGGGCAGAGCAGCGTGCGCTGCGCAGCGCGTGCGGCCGCGGTCGCATCCATACCGTTGCCATATCCACACGCACCGCCGCTCCGATCACCCTGCACGGCATGTTCCGTTCGGTGCCCGATGGCGAAGGCGTGATGATCCTGTGCGCCGACGATGCGGTCCGCCAGCATGTGATCGCTCTGATGGGCCTGTCGAACCACTGTTCCAGCTGCGGCGCGACCCGCTGATTCCCTGTTACAGCGTGCGCAGTACACGAAGCTGAGCCGTTCATCCGCGCGGCCCGGGATTTCGAATTATTCGGAATAGTTGCATACCCAGGCAGAGTATCCGTCCCTATCGTAGCGCCCTTCGATGAAGAGGGTGTCGGCAACGCCGCACCCCGACCTCAAGGAAGCTCCGATGAAACGCCTCATTCTGCTGGGCGCAGCCTTGCTGTTGCCCACGTTCGCCAGCGCCGAAATGCCGTCGATCCACGTCGGCGCCATGTACGAGTACCTGTTGCCCGACCAGGGCGCATTGCTGAAGCGTGTCCGCAACAGCGGTGACGCCACGGCATTCGTGCGTGTGCAGGTCACCGAGGTGCGCTACACGGAGGACAACACGCCTTACGAGGTCGATGTGGAGCCGGGTGTGTATGGCGGTGGTGGCAATGCCCTGATTGCCAGCCCTTCGCGCCTCATCGTTCCGCGCCAAGGGCAGCAGGCCACGCGGCTGCTCTTCCACGGCAATCGTGACAAGGAGCGCTATTACCGTGTCCGCTTCGTGCCTGTGCTGCCGAAGAAGGAGGACGAGTTCGCACTGACCGAGGCGCAGTCCGAGGACTATCGCCGTTCCATCGCGGCCGGCGTCAACGTGCTCACCGGCTATGGCGTCTTCGTCATCGTGCATCCGGAAAAGCCGTTGTCTGATCTGCGCACTGATCGACAGGCCGACCGCACCGTGGTGCACAACGCGGGCAACAGCACCGTGGTGCTCGACAACGTGCGCCAGTGCAGCACCGGCACCCAGCCCGGGCAATGCGGAGCGTCGCGCAGGGTGCATCTGTTGCCCGGACGCAGCGAGGCATTCGCACATCTGCCTGGCCAAGACCATCGCTTTGAAATCGTCGAGGGGAAATCCCGCAAATCCGTCCTGCTCGACTAGCAGCTTCCTCTGAAGCTGCGTCCACCGCCGCACACGTCGGCATTTTCCAACCCTGGAGCAATTGCAATGAACCTGAAGTCCATCACCGTGGCCGCCCTGGCCACCCTGACCCTGTCGCCGGCCGTCGCCTTCGCCGATCCGGAGCAGTTCCCGCTGCAGATCAACGTCACGGCCACCGTGCCGTCGCCGACCGGCCTGCAGATTTCCCCCGTGGGTGACTGGGCCGGCGAAACCCAGGACCTGCCGTGGAACATGACCACGCAGCGTCTGGAGCCGGTGCAGAAGCAGATCGACATGAAGAGCGGCTTGGGCGCGATCACTGCGCACCTTGCCTACGACGCCAAGCTGGCGGCAGACGCCGGTGAAATGCCGATGACGGTTTCCGTGGCCGGCAAGACCCTGGACGTGGGCCCGGCCGCCGCCGTTGAAGTCGCGACTGAAGTCGAGGCTGCGGCTGGCAAGCGTGCCCTCGTGTCCATCGCAGCGGCGCCGGCCGGCGGCGACTACCTGCAGGGCAACTACAGCGGCACCGTTTCGATGATGTTCGAAAGCCGTTCGCCGTAAGCACAGTCCTGTGCAGACCGGGCGCGCCCGCTCCCCCCCGGAGAGCGGGCGCGCGCCTCATTCTGACTCAACAAGAAGCCATCATGTCTCCGCGCACCCTCCCTCTCGCCATTACCCTCGCGCTGTTCTGCACCGCGCCTGCCGTGCTGGCTGCCGAGGGCGCGCTGGACACACTGAACCTGCTGGAGCAGTCCGATGCCCTGCCGGACGACTTCCGCGATCACTTCTTCGATGTGCCGCTGGTGGTCCGGGTAGAACGGGACGGCGAGTACCTGGGTGACGCGCGCGCCGTGCTCACCCGCGACAACGCGGTGTCGTTGCTGGAGTTCACCGACGCGCACGGCAGCACCCAGCCCGAGAGCGAGCGCGAGCGTTGGCTGGCCGTGCTGGGCTCCCCTCATGCCCTCGGCCCGTGCACCAAGCCGTGCCGCGATGGGCTCGCCGGCCTGCACTACAGCCTCGAGAGCTCCCTGCTTTCGATCGCCTCCGAAGCGGCCGGCCAGGCGTTGGCGGTGCAGCGCCACCTGTCGCTGCCCGATTCCGGCAGCAGCGGCCTGATCCTGCGCCACCAGTTGAATGCCTACGGCGGAGAGGGCCAGCGGGCTGCCGGTCGCTACGCGCTCGCCGCACAGGGCAGCGTCGGCAACTGGACACTGGACGCCAGCTACCAGGCGGACCGCAGCGGCGAGGATGATCGTCGCGTCCGCCATGTCCTGCAGTCACTGCACGCGCAGCGTGAGTTCAAGGACCATTTCCTGCGTGCAGGATGGTTCCTCCCGAATTTCGACGGCGTTACGCGGCAGCCCCGTGGCGCAGGACGCACCCGTTTCACCACCTTCGGGGTGATGGCCGGTTCGTCCGATACGCTGCTGGTGGACAGTCGTTCGCCCAGCCTGTACCCGGTACACGTGACTGCCAACCGCGAGGGCAGCGTCGAGGTCTACCGTGACGGCAGCCTGATCCTGACCCAGGCGGTCCGTCCGGGGCTTCAGCAGGTGGAGACGCGACGTCTGCCTAGCGGCATCTATGAAGTGGAACTGCGTGTGATCGAGGACGGACGCGAGACGTCACGGACAACGTCCATCATCCACAAACCCACCCAGTGGCGCGATCCCAGCCGGCGTTGGCGCTACAGTGCCTTTGCCGGCGTGCAGGACAGCCTGCTGGACAGCTTCGATGATCCCGGCGCGGGCCGGCCTGCCGTGGGCGGCGTGGTCAACTATCTTGCGCATCCACGTGCGGTGCTTGGCGTTGCTGTGCAATCCATCGGGGACGAGCGCTCGCTTGCCGGTTCAGTCGACTGGCAGGTCAACGACTGGGCCAATGTCTACACGAATGCCTATACCTCCAACCGGACCGGCAAGGGCGTGGACCTGCAGGGCCTGCTGCGCTACCGCAATGGCAGCGTGGTCGCCTCGCATACGCGGAGCTGGCAGGCGCAGGGCGACCTCATCGAACCTCCGCCGTTTCCCGGGTACACCAGCGCGCCCGTGCGCGAGGGCTGGTTGCGCACCTCCGCAGTCGGGGTCAATCACGGGTTCGGCCGGCATGGCCAGCTCTCGGCCCGGATCTCACACAGCCAGGGCATCAGCCGCGGCACCGGCTTCGACCTTTCATTCAGCCGTCGGCAGACGCTGTTCGGCAGTGACGCCAACTGGCGGGCCTCGGTCTTCGATCGCCCCGGCAGCATCAGCTCGGGCCTGCGACGCAATCGTGGCGTGGAGTTCACCTTGAACATCGCGCTCGGCCAGGATGGGCGCCGCTACAGTGGCAGCCTTGGCTCACGGACCGGGGCCCGGGGTGGCCGTGACGTCTACGCCAGCGCAGGCGTACAACAGCGCTTCGCAGACAGCATCGTGCACAGTGTCGCCGGGCAGGTCACCGTGGACAGCACCGGCATCGGCCTGGGCGGCAACGCCCACTTCGAGTCGGCTGCACTGCGCGGGGATCTCCATCTGCAGCGCTCTTCGCTGGACGGTGGTGTGAGCGGGGGCGTCAATCTGGAGAGCACGCTTGCCGTGGGCGGAGGCTCCCTGGCGATCGCAGGCGCCGGCCAGGCCAGCATGGTTGACACCGGCATGATCATCGATGTGCGTTCGGACCTGGCCGGCGCCACGATCCGTGCCCACGACAGCCGTGGCGGTTCCCATATCCTGCGCCCCGGCCGCAATCTGCTGCCGGTGTCCGCCTACAGGCCCGGGTCGATCCAGCTCGACTTCGATGATCACCATGCGCCGGCCGCCGCGATCCAGCCGTCGGTGCTGCCCTATCACCTCAACAAGGGCGGCATCGCCTACAACCAGGTCGATGTCGTCAGCACGATCACCGTGATGGGCCATCTGCAGGACTCGCAGGGGCGGCCGCTCGCGGGTGCGCACGTGGTCAATCATGCCGGGCGCAGTGTCGCCGAGGCCGATGGCTTCTTCGCCCTGGAGATGAACAGCCGGATGCCGACGCTGGTGGTGCGTCATCCGGACATCAGCGCATGCAGTTTCGAGCTGGATGGCCGCACAACCCGCCCGCGTGGGGAGATGTGGATGGCTGGCATCCTCAGATGTCCACCTTCGGCCGTGGCCGCACAGGCTGCGGCCGGCCATGCTGGAGAAGCGCCATGATGTTCCATCTGCTGTGCCGCTTCCTTCGCCGGCTCACGCTCGGCGTGTCGATGCTGCTGCCCGCCCTGGTCGCGCAGGCGGGCGACGTGTACATCACGGCCGAGTTCAAGCCGGACCTGACAAACCCCAACCAACGGGGATTCGTCAACACCACGCCGTGGAGCGGGGTCTGTGCCAATGCGCATATGGCGACCTGCATCGCCAACAACTGGTGGAGCATCGATACGACCGTCCGTGGCAGCAAGGAGGTGATCCGCAATGCGGACTACGGCCCGGACGGCTTCTATATCGCGATGCCGGCACCGCGCATCGTGACCGTCACGTCCGAGGATGGCGCCAGCAGCTTCGACCTCACCCTGCGGGTGATCGGCGCGGCGATGCGGTTCACCGACGAGGACAGGGACGGGGCGTCGAGCGGGTTCTACTCCAGCGGCGGACCGAACAACTGCTCGTATGGGGTGACAGGATCAAGTGCCTATACTGTCATGCGCATGCTCCTGCGCCGCGACGATGGACAGGGCGCCGTCGCCTGCGGCCTGCACTGGGTGAACACCAACAACTATGCCATTCCAGCACTGGATTTCGTCTATGCGCTGGAAACCCCGGCGCCGCTGGAGATGCGCAGTGGCATCTACACCGGTTCGACCCGCTTCTCGTTCGGGGGAACCGGGCAGGGCAGTGACTTCGACCTCGGGCACCGGGTATCCCTGTCCGACAGCCTGGTGAACGTGCATTTCCGCCTGGAGGTGCGCCATGCGTTCCGGTTGGATGTGGCCCCCGGCATGGATCACGCGGTGCTGGCGCCCAAAGGCGGGTGGAGCCAGTGGACCGACCATGGCATCGCACCGGCGCGGCTGCAGCAGGAAGTTCCGTTCCACATCAGCAGTTCCGGCCAGTTCAGTGTCTCGATGCAGTGCGAGCACCTGCAGGGAGACGGGCGCTGCGGGATCCGCAATACGAGCGTTGATGCCGATGACGTTCCGTTGGATGTCAGCCTGACATTGCCAGGTTTTCGTGATCGCGCGAGCGGCCGCCAGGTGGTGGATCTGCCGCTGCGAGTGAACCAGCCTCCGCCTGTATTCACCGCCGATGCCGTCATCATCGGGCGTTCGTCGACGCTTCGGTTCGCCGTGAACGGCGAGCCGGTACGGAAGATGCTGGATCACCCGGGCACCACGTATCAGGGCAGCGTCACCGTGGTGTTCGACGCAGATCCATAGCGCTGCGACGTGTGGTGTCTGGCATCATCGGCAGAGCATTCGGACGAGTGCTCTCCATCCGGTCCTTCCTGGGAACCTCTGATGCCTGACAATTCCGCCCCCCTGCGCGTACTCGCTTTCGCCGGCAGCCTGCGCCGGAACAGTTACAACCGGCACCTGATCGACGCTGCAACAGGCTCGGCGCCGGCCGGCCTGTCGCTGACCATCCATGACAGCATCGCTGACATTCCGCTGTTCAACGAAGACCTGGAAGCAGACGCTGCGGGTGGTCCGGACGGCGTGATGCGCCTGCGTGCTGCGGTTGCGGCGGCCGACGGCGTGCTGATCGCCACGCCCGAATACAACCAGTCCCTGCCGGGCGTGTTGAAGAACACCCTGGACTGGCTGTCGCGCAACGATGCCGCGCTGGGTGAGGTGCTGTCCGGCAAGCCGGTCGCCATCATGGGCGCCACCCCAGGGCAGTGGGGCACACGGCTGGCGCAATCGCAGCTGCGCCACGCGCTGGCCGCGATGGGGGCACTCGTCATGACCTCGCCGCAGCTGTACATTGCCGAGGCGGCATCGGCACTCGACACCGCAACGAATGACTTCGATGACGCCACCCGCAAGCGGTTGCACCGCTTCCTGGAGGGGTTCCAGAGCTGGATTCACCAGTTGCGCGGGGAGCGCAGGCCATGAACCACACTCGCATGAAACCGATTGGATGCCTTGCCCTTGCACTGGCCGCGATGCTGACCGGCAATGCCTGGGCCGAGTCAGACGAGAGCACCAAGCGCCCGTCGGCCGAGCAGTTGCAGCGGCTGATTGTCGACCGCTCGCCGCAGACTCGCGTCGAACGTCCTGACAGCGAGCGGATCACAGCCCGCCGCATCGACATCGTGGATGACAAGGGCGTGATCCGCATGACGCTGTCGGGGCAGACGCCGGCACCGATCATCGATGGCATCCAGTACAAGCGCGCGTTCAACGTCGCGGGCATGGTGCTGTACGACGACAAAGGCAGTGAACGCGGCGGGTTCGGCACCGCTGACATCGAGGGCGGGATGGCCGTGCTGGCGCTGGATCACCCGGCGATGGATGCGATCGGCTGGCGGGTATCGCCCGATGGCGATGTCCGCTTCTCGATCAATCAGGCACCGCCACCGATCCGCGATGCCGCACTGGGCAACAAGCTGGTACCGGGGGTGCAGGTTCCGACGCGTATCCAGATGGTGGTGGGCGCCGACGGCACGCCGGCCATCGCCTTGAATGACAAGCAGGACCGGACCCGCCTGCGCCTCACCGTCACTGCCGAAGGCCATGGTGCCATCGAGTTCCTCGATGCACAGGGCAGGGTGGTGCATACGCTGGCCCCGGAAGCCGGCGCGCAGTAGACGCCGGACGCGGCGGTCGATGGCATCGGCCATCTGCAGATGGATCGCCGGTGGGCTGGCAATAGCCTTGCTGGCGACGGCCGCACAGGCGGAGACCCGGGCGCGCGCGCCCATCGTGCGAACCGATGATGTGACACGCTTCTTCGCGGTGATGGACGCCAGCGGTGGCAGGCCGGATGCATTGTTGCTGCAGCGCCGCTATCTGCAGCCGGGCAGCGATGCGCTGCATCAGTTCAGCGAACTGCGTATCGGCTCGATGCAGCGGCTTGCCGATGCAATCCAGCAGAAGCCGGCGCTGTATGTGAAGGCGCGCACGTGTGCTGCGGCACTGCCGGGCATCCGCAGCGGAGTGACCCGTGCGCTGCGGAATCTCGGCGATATCGTGCCGTCGGCCCGTTTTCCTCCGGTCACCCTCCTCGTCGGACGGGGCACCACCGGTGGCGTGACCACGCCGGACGGCGTGGTGATCGGCCTGGAGACACTCTGCAACGCGGACTGGATGCAGGCCGATGTGACGGAACGCTTCGTGCACCTGATTGCGCACGAGTATGTACACGTGCAACAGCACGGTGCCGCGGTTGAAGTGCCGGCGCCTACGCTGCTGTATCAGACGCTGCTGGAGGGCGGTGCAGAGTATGTGGGTGAACTGATCTCCGGGCAGCCCGCCAACAGCCATCTGCAGCGCTGGACCGCAGGGCGCGAATGCGCCCTGGAACGGGAATTCGTCGCGCAGCGCGACAGCACCGACCTGTCGCGGTGGCTGTACAACGGCCCTGGCGACGACACCCGCCGCGGCGATCTGGGTTACTGGATCGGGCAGCGCATCGCGCGGGCGTACGTCAACCGCGCCGACGACAGGCAGAAGGCCATCGCCGAGCTGCTGGATGTAAGGCCCGAAACCGCAGAGGCGCTGTTCAGCGCCAGTGGTTGGACGCCGGCGTGCGTTCCCGGCAGTACCGGGGCGCGGTAGGCAGGTCGTGCTGAAGCCATGACTTCAGGCACTGCAGGCGATCTGCCTCCATCGCCACTCTGACCGCATGTCCCAGGAAGGAGCATTGCCTTGTCTGCCATCCGACACGTGGCGTCCGTATTGCTGGCGTTCGCGCTGTACTGTCCTTTCGCCGAGGCCAGGCAGTCGCCTGCCGATGTGCTGGCGGATATCGAGCGTAACGGGCGTGCTGCCCATTCCGACGCTGTGCTGATCCAGAAGGACGGTGTTCCACTGCTGGATGTGGCCTCGACCAGCGGGCCGATTCACCTCATGTCGGCCACCAAGTCGATCATGGCGCTGGCGATCGGCCTGCTGCTCGATGACGGGAAGCTTGCGTCGCTGGACGAACCGGTCAGTGCGATCTATCCGGAATGGCGCCAGGGCCAGAAGCGGGACATCACGGTAAGGATGTTGCTGGAGCATACCTCCGGCCTGCAGAACGTTCCCAACGCGGGGGTCGAGCTGGAATCTGCGCCGGATCTCGTGCAGCTCGCGCTCGCAGCGGAAATCACGTCCGTGCCCGGCAGCGCGTTCTCCTACAACAACAAGGCCACCAATCTTCTGCCGGGCATCATTGCCCGCCTGGCCGGCCAGCCCGTGGATGCCTATCTGGAGGCGCGCCTTTTCAGGCCCCTGGGGATCACGCGCTACGACTGGATGAAGGATGAAGCGGGCACGCCCTTGGGCATGGCCGGGCTCTCCCTGTCAGCCCGGGACCTGGCCGCCATTGGTCAGCTGATGCTCGATGGCGGGGTGGCCAAGGACGGAACGCGCCTGATGAGCGAACACGCGATCTCCTTGATGACCGTCGAGAGTACGCAGTCTGCGGACGTCGGATTACTGTGGTGGCGGCTGCCGGAATGGGAGCGATACACGCTGCTGAATGATGCGCAGCGCACGCTCCGGGAGCGCGGCGTATCTGACCGGCTTCAGCATGCGCTGCTGGCGGCGGAAGGCAGCACCTTTGCCAGCAAGTCGGCGCTGATGGCGCATCTCAGCCAGCAGCTGGGCGACGATTGGCAGCCGTTGTACGCCACCGAGATCACCGGCCGCGGGCTGAAGATCGCCGATCTTTTCCAATCCCAGCGTGGTCCGGTCAGCGCCTACGCCGCCAATGGATATCTTGGCCAGCACCTGGTGGTCGTACCGGAGCAGCGCATCGTCGCGGTCCGGCTGATCCAGCGCAGGGAAAGCCATGCCTTCCCGGTCGACGATTACGCCACGTTTCCAGCGGAGATCATTCGCCTGGCGAAGTCGATGCCTGCGTTGGCTGCGCCCGCCACGGGCATCGGCGGGGCGCAGGATGATGTTGCAGTGCACACAGAAGTACGCAGCACAGCTAGTCCCATCCGGCTATAGGAGCCCAGCGCCGCTCGACGCACACTTCGTCCCGTGAAGGCCTACGGGAGGGGCGTGAGATGAGTCTGTACATGGGGAGACTGCGCAGGCTGGCAGTGCTTTTGTTGCTGCTGAATCCCTTGCTTGCGGGTGCGGCGCCGGCGGCATCGTCGGTGCCTGCACCCGAGGTGGTTCCGCTGTGGCCGCAGGACCACTGGCAGCAACGCGCGCGTGGCCCGGAACGGATCGGGATCGAAGGCAGTGCGAAGGGCGCGGTCTCGGGCATCAGCGATGCGCGCATGGAAATCTATCGCCCGCTGAAGCCGAACGGCTCCGCGGTGGTGATCTTCGGCGGTGGCGGCTACTTCCGGATCCAGATCGGCAGCGCCGCCAAGCCGACGGCGCAGTGGCTGCAGTCGCTGGGGGTCACGGCTGCGGTCGTCTACTACCGGCTGCCTGCCGATGGATGGGCACCTGTCTCGCCCTTCCAGGATGGCCAGCGCGCCATGCGGCTGATGCGCGCACAGGCGCCCAGCCTGGGGGTCGATCCGGAGCGCATCGGCGCGTTGGGCTTTTCCGCTGGAGGCAACCTGGCCGGGATCGTCGCCACGCGCTTCGATGCCCCGTTGTATGCGCCGGTGGATGCGGCCGACCAGCTGTCGGCGCGGCCGGATTTCCTCGGCATGATCTATCCGGTCGTTTCAATGCGTGCGCCGCTGGACCAGACCCGGTCGAAGCGGGAGCTGGCGAGCCAGAACGACGCCCAGCAGGCTTATTCGGTCGAAGAACACATCCGCAAGGACATGCCGCCGGTGTTCCTGGCCCAGGCCGTGGATGACCGCATCGTGGATGTCGGCCACAGCGTGGCGATGTACCAGGCCGCGCATGCAGCGGGTATTCCGGTGGAGCTGCATCTGTTCGAGGCCGGAGGCCACAGCTGGGGGCTGGGCCGGCCCGGCACATTGGTGGCGCAGTGGCCGCGGCTCTTCGCCAACTGGGCACGCAGCCACGGCTACCTCGGGCCAGCGCCTGCGCGGCTGCCCCCGAACGGTGGCCAGGCGATGCCGGCCGCTGCACCTCAGCCCCAGCCTGCGCTGGACGACGATGGCGCGGGCGACTGAGCCGCGCACCGTACTTCATTCGGGAGAACTCCATGAATTCACTGAAGCGTGCCGCGCTCGCCGCGGCTGCCGGCGGCGGCCTGTTGCTGGCGTCACCCTCCGTGCTGGCCGCGGCCAGCGATACCGAAGCCGGGTTGCGTGCACAGGTGCAGGAGCAGGCCAGACAGCTGCGCGAACAGGCAACCCTGCTGCAGCAGCTGAGCGCACGCCTGGCTGCGCTGGAAGGGGGAACGCAGGGCGCTGCCGCAGTGCCCGGCAGCGACGCCAACGTTGACGCGCAGGTAGCCGCCGCAATCGCCGACACCCGGCAGGACGACCTGGCCATTCTGCAGGCACAGGTGGCCCAGCTTGCCGCGACCGGTGGGGGAGGCGATGGCAATGTGCGCTGGCGCAAGGGTGGCCCCGAGCTGCGCAGCGGTGATGGCCGGTTCACTTTCCATCCCCGTGGCCGCGTGCTGGTGGATTTCAGCACCACCCACGGATCCGGATTCGACGCGCGCAACGTCACCGGCACCGATCTGGCCAGCGGCCGCCTGGGTGCAGAGGGACAGATGGGACCGCTGGGCTACAAGATCGATGCGGACTTTGCTGGCAACGAGGTATCACTGAAGGACACCTACCTGTCCTGGGACACGCGGATGGGAGGGCTGCCGACAGAGATCTACGTGGGCAACAAGCTCAAGGACCGTGGCCTCGACGGTGGCACCAGTGGAGTGAACACGCCTTTCATGCAGCGCAATGCCGTGGCCTCGGTGGGCGCCCAGCAGAGCGGGTACTACGGACTGGGCGTCACCACCAAGGTGATCGGCGATGGCTGGCATGCCAGCGTCGCGGTGACCGGCGACGATATCGGCAATGACAGCACGGCCAGCGACACGATTGCGTATCTGCTGCGCGCGCACTGGAACCCGCTGCGTGGCCAGGCCGGCTTCCTGCACCTGGGCGGCTGGTACTGGTACGAGGATCTCGGCCAGGACGTCGGCAGCATCAACAAGACCTCGCCGATCGCACTGGGCTGGAACGGCAACGTGCGCGTATCGGCCAGTTCCATCGCCAACGTCACCGACAACCGCGCCTGGGGCCTGGAACTGGGTGGGGTGTACGGCCCGGTGTGGGCCTTTGCCGAACACACCACGCGCACCATCGAGTCGCGCACGGTCGACCCGGTCGACCAGCAGGCCACATCGATCTACGCAGGCTGGCTGATCACCGGTGAGCGCCCTGGATTCAGCAGCCGCTCCGGGGTATGGGGTACCACGCGCGTACTTCGCCCCGTGCAGGAAGGCGGCATCGGCGCCTTCGAGCTGGCGGCCCGCTATGACCGCTACGACTTCCTTGATGCTGCCCGCGGTGGCGAGGGCACGGCATGGACGCTCGGGCTGAACTGGTACCTCAACAACTGGTCACGCCTGATGCTGAACTACGTTCACTGGAAGACCGACAACAAGGTGGGCAATGCCCAAGGGCCGGATTCCGGCAATACTGTCGGCGTACGGGCGCAGGTCTCGTTCTGAGCCCGGTCGGCGATCCGGGTGCGGCACCCGCGGAGCATCCCTTGACAGGCCACGGCGCCACCACCACGCTGCGTGCCATGCATATCGATATCAAGGCGCTGGACGAGCGGCAGCTGAAGGCACTCATCGCGGCCGCCGAGCGGCGGCTGCAGCTGCTCGCACAGCGACGTTCCGCGGCCGTCGTCAGGCGTGAGCTGGTCGCCGCCGCCGCAGAATGCGGTTATTCAATCGAGGAACTGTTCGCCGGCGCCAGCGCGGTGTCCGTGCCTGCGGGCGGCGCTTCCCGCAGGCGCCGGAAGACAGGCAAGGTCGCACCCAAATATCGCGACCCCGAGAACCGGCGGAATACCTGGACCGGTCGCGGGCGCATGCCGCGCTGGCTAGCGGACAAGACCCGGCACGGTCGCAGCGCGACCGATTTCCTGATTCCGGGCCTGGCCAGGCCGACGACGGGCAAGGATGTGGTCATCGGGCGCAGGAGTGTGTTCAAGCAGAAGTGATGGGGCGTCCCCTAGTAGCTCCCGAAACGGATCTGCACTGCGCCGTCCACCACGTTCACGACGCCGATCTCCGCCGGGCCGAGCTCGACCACGGCGGGCCAGGAATGGCGGAAACCCAGCGGCCATGCGGGAGGTGTTACCGTGCGCCAGCTCGATCCGCTGTCCTCGCTCCAGCTGACTTCGTTCAGGCACGAGGTCACGAACATCACCCCGCGCGTACTGGTCATGACGTGGGGGCCGCAGCGCTGGTCGGCGAGCGGCGTACCGAGGCCGGCCGGCCAGGTCCGCCCGTCCGTCGAGACCTTGTACGACACCGGGCATTGCGGATCATCGCCGCAGGTCTCGAACACCATCAGGTAGCCACCGGCGGGGCGGCGTGCCATGACGGGCATGCCGGGCCGGAGCTGCCCACCGCCGGGCTGTTCGGCAATCGTCATCGCAGGTCCCCAGGTGCGCCCGCCATCGTTGGACAGTCGCTGTGAAACGACCTGGTTGTAGGACGGATGCTCATCGGCGCGGGTTTCATCGGCATACACCACCGACAGCGTGCCGTCGTCCAGGCGCGTCAACACCGGCTCCCACACGCCGCGGTCCTTGCGCCCGTTCGGTGCCTCGTTGCCGGCGAGGGTGCTCAGGAAGGTCCAGTGTGCTCCAAGGTCGTCGCTGGCATAGAGATGCAGCCGGTAGGAGACGCCTTCGACCAGCGAACGCATCGCCAGCAGCACACGCCCCTCCGGCAGCACCAGCAGTTCGCCGTTGTCGATCATCCGGCCGGGCTCGGCCACGTCGGACCAGGGCGCCCAGCTGCGGGCCCGGTCACTGCTGATCGAGAGCTGCAGGGTGGTCGGCTGCCCTTCATTGAAGCGCGTGGTCACTGCCAGCCAGCGGCCATCCGGCAGCTGCGCCAATCGCCCCCAGCCCGCGTTGCGGGCGGCCACGGTGGCGGTGCCAGTCCATGTGATCTCCGCTGCGTGCAGCACAGAGGCGAACCCGGTCAGGGCCAGCAGGGCCAGGCAGCGCATACCACTGCGCAGAACGAATGCGTGTCGGACAGTCAGGCGCATCGAGGTCACCAGTAGGTTGCGTAGAGGGCCACCAGGATCGCCAGCACCGCCAGCGAAGCCATGTTGAACGATGGGGCGGTGGCATAGCTCACATCGTCGGTGCGGATACGATCACGATCGCCACTGGCGCGGGTGCCCAGCGCGACGCCTACGCCCAGCAGCAGCGTGACCAGGAACACCACGCCCATGCGGTCCATGAAGGGCAGCGAGGGCCACAGCAGCTTCAGGGCCAGCGACAGTACGAAGGAGCCGACCGCCGCAGCCAGCGCACCGGCTTCGTTCGCACGCTTCCAGAACAGGCCCAGCAGGAAGATCACCACGATGCCGGGGGTGAAGAAGCCGGTGAACTCCTGGATGTACTGGAAGCCCTGGTCGAACCCGCCCAGCAGTGGGCGCGCGGTCAGCACCGCCACGATGATCGAGACGGACGCCGCGAACCGGCCGACACGCACCAGTCTGGCTTCCGAGGCATCGGGCGCGCGCTTGGCATAGAAGTCGAGCGTGAAGATGGTGGCGACGGAATTGATCTTCGATGCCAGCGACGCAACGATGGCGGCCACCAGCGCGGCGAACACCAGGCCCAGGATGCCGCTGGGAAGCAGCGCCAGCATCGTCGGGTAGGCCGCGTCCGGGCGTTCCAGGCCGGGGGCGAGCATGACCGCGGCGATGCCGGGCAGCACCACGATGGCCGGAATGAGCAGCTTCAGGAACGCTGCGAACACCACGCCCTTCTGCGCCTCACGCAGATCCTTGGCGGCCAGTGCGCGCTGGATGATGTACTGGTTGAAACCCCAGTAGCTGAGATTGGCGATCCACATGCCGCCCAGCAGCACCGACAGCCCGGGCAGATCCTTGTAGAACGGGTTGTCCTTGCTGAGGATCATTTCAAAGCGTTCCGGATGCTGCTGCCACAGCTGCATGAAGCCGTCGGTGACGCTGCCGTTGCCGATCTGGCCCAGCGTGATGAAGGTGACCAGCAGGCCACCCAGAACCAGCAGCGAGACCTGCACGATGTCGGTCAGCGCGACCGCCTTCAGGCCGCCATACAGCTGGTAGGCCAGTGCGAAGGCGCCCAGCAGCACCAGCGCCACGTCTTGGTTGAGGCCTGCCACGCCGGCAATGGCGATCGAACCCAGCCACAGGATCGAGGTGAGATTGACGAATACGTACAGGCCCAGCCAGAACACGGCCATCAGCGTGCGGATGCGGTTGCCGTAGCGCTCCTGCAGGAACTGCGGCATGGTGGTGATGCCGTTGCGCAGGAAGATCGGCAGGAACCATTTGCCGACGATCAGCAGCGTGATCGCCGCCATCCATTCATAGGATGCGATGGCCAGGCCGATGGCATAGCCCGAGCCGGACATGCCGATGATCTGTTCGGCCGAGATGTTGGCCGCGATGAGCGAGGCACCGATCGCCCACCACGGCAGGCTGCGGCTGGCCAGGAAGTAGTCCTGGGCCGACTTCTGCCGGCCGGCCTTCTCGCGGGAAACCCACTGCGCGAGGATGAAGATGCCGGCCAGATAGGCCAGCACGATGCTGATATCCAGGGGGGAAAGGCTCATGGAAGCTCCGCGATGGGTCCGCGCTGTGGGCACGGCGGCACGTCATTGGGGTTGCCGGCGAACCGGGGTTCGGGAACGCCGGCGATGCCGGCGTCGGTGGCGAACAGATGGCCGGCGAAGGGGTCGCGCGCACGCGCGGCCGCGTCCAGGCCGTCGTGCGCGCTGGTGATGAACATCGTTCGCAGCGTGCTGCCGCCAAAGACCGGGCGGGTGGGCTGCGCGACCGGGACGGAAAGCGTGCGGTCCTGCCGGCCATCGGGCCGGTAGCGCACCACGCGCGAACCGCCCCAGCGGGCATTCCAGAGTCCGCCTTCAGCATCGACCACACTGCCATCGGGCTCGCCATTCTCGGCGCGCAGATCGGCGAACACTGTTACCGCACCCGGGCTGTCGCCGTAATCGCAACGCAGGATCTGCTTCTGCAGCGAGTCGCAGAAGTACATCGTGCGGCCGTCCGGGCTGAACGCCACGCTGTTGGCAATCGCCACGGTCGGTAGCGGAAGCGTCTCGAGCACGAGATCGGCGGTGAGCCTGTAGAAGGGCGCGACGGCCTGCTTCGGACCGTTCGTGGGTTCATGCAGCATGCCGAACACGAAGCGGCCCTGGCGGTCACAGGCGCCATCATTGGCGCGCAGACGCGCCCCTGTGTCGGGCAGCACAAGCACGTCACGCAGCTCGCCGCGCGCCGGATGGAAGAATGCCAGCCGCGACGCCAACGCCAGCAGCAGCCAGCCTTCGGCCTCGCACAATGCCAGTGCGGCCAGCCGCTCCGGCATCGGCCAGCGGGTGAGCGCGCCGTCACCGGGGCGATAGCGCCACAGCTGCGCCTGCGCGATGTCGGTCCAGTACACCACCGATTCGCGATCACACCACAGCACGCCTTCGCCCAGGGTGTTTGCGGCCGGCACCGCGACAGTGGCGGACCCGCTCACACCCAGCCTCCGTCGATGATGAAGTCCTGGCCGGTACACATGCGGCTGTCATCGGCGGCCAGGAACAGGGCGGCGCGCGCCAGGTCATCCGCGCGCAGATAGCCCGGCAGGCATTGCGCACGACGCAGCTGTGCTTCGCCCTCCGCGTCCAGCCACAGCCGCTGCTGCTTCTCGGTGATCACCCAGCCCGGTACCAGCGCATTGATGCGGATGCGGTCCTGCCCCAGTTCCCGGGCCAGGCCGTTGACCAGGCCGTGGACCGCGGATTTGGCCACCGCGTACAGCGGATACCCGCTGTTCTTGATCATCCAGCCCGTCGAACCCAGGCAGATGATCGAACCGCCGCCGAGGGCGCGCATGTCCGGCACCAGCGCCTGGATGGCGAAGTACTGGTGGCGCAGGTTCACCGCCATGCTGCGTTCAAAGTCCGCGATGCCGGTGTCGGCCAGGGCATGACGAGCATCGTTGGCGGCATTGTTGACCAGCACCGAGAACGGTCCAGCCAGGATGCGCGCGTGGGCGATGGCGGACCGGAGTGCCTCGATATCGGTGATGTCGCAATGCAGATAGCGCGGGGCAGTCGCAACGTCGCGCAGGCTTTCCAGCAGCGCTTGGGCGCCGCTGTCGTCGATGTCGAGAAAGACGACCTTCGCACCCTGCCGCGCGAAGTGCTCGACGAAGGCGGCGCCGATGCCGGTGGCACCACCGGTGATCAGCACCGCGCGGTTCTCAAGGCTGGGATAACGTGCCTGATCGGTCATGGCGCTCACCATTCGGCCACGCTGCCATCGGCATGGCGCCAGATGGGGTTGCGCCAGCGGTGGCCTTCGGCGGCTCGCTCGTCAACGTAGGCCTGGTTGATCTCGATGCCCAGCCCCGGGCCGTCGGGAATCCTGACGAAGCCTTCCCTGTACTCGAAGGGCGCGCGGTCCACCAGGTAGTCCAGCAGATCGTTGCTGGCGTTGTAGTGGATGCCCAGGCTCTGTTCCTGGATGAAGGCGTTGTAGCAGACCGCATCCAGCTGCAGGTTGGCCGCCAGCGCGATCGGACCGAGCGGGCAGTGCAGAGCGATGGCGACGTCGTAGGCTTCGGCCATGGCCGCGATCTTGCGGGTTTCCGTGATGCCACCCGAGTGCGATGGATCCGGTTGCAGGATGTCCACGCCACCGGTCTGCAGTACGCGCTTGAAGTCGAAGCGGGAGTACAGGCGTTCGCCCAGCGCGATCGGCGCAGGCGAAAGGGCGGCCAGTTCCGGGATGGCTTCCAGGTGCTCGGAAAGCACCGGCTCTTCGATGAACATCAGCCCGAAGGGCGCCAGCTCGCGCATCAGCACCTTGGCCATCGGCTTGTGCACGCGGCCATGGAAGTCCACGGCCACTCCCACATCGCGACCCACCGCATCGCGCACGGCCTGTACGTTCTCCAGTACCCGCGTGACCTTGTCATGGCTATCGACGAACTGCACTTCCTCGGTGGCGTTCATCTTCACCGCAGTGAAACCGCGTGCCACGGCGTCGCGGGCGGCACGGGCGGTGTCGGCCGGCCGATCGCCGCCGATCCATGAGTACACGCGGATGCGGTCGCGCACGGGGCCGCCCAGCAGGGCATGCACCGGCACGCCCAGTGCCTTGCCGTGGATGTCCCACAGCGCCTGGTCAATGCCCGCCAGTGCGCTCATCAGGATCGGACCGCCACGGTAGAAGCCGCCACGATAGAGCACGTTCCAGTGGTCTTCGATGTGCCGGGGGTCCTTGCCGACCAGATAGTCGGACAGCTCTTCCACGGCCGCCGCCACGGTGTGCGCGCGTCCTTCGACGATGGGCTCGCCCCAGCCGCAGATGCCGGCGTCCGTATCGATGCGGACGAACAGCCAGCGCGGGGGCACCAGGTAGGTCGTGATGGCAGTGATCTTCATGCGGGGGAGTCCGTGTTCGTTCTGTTCCAGGCGTCGATGAACGCACGCGCGCGGCGTGCGACGTCGTCCGCGGGGGTCTTGGGGGCATACAGGGCGGAGCCGATACCGAAGCCGGCGGCACCTGCCTGGCGGTAGGCGGCCATGCGCTCCGGGGTGATGCCGCCGACGGGCAGCAGCGGCGTGCCGGCGGGAAGCACGCTGGACCACGCCTTCAGCACCGGGGGGGGCAGTTGTTCGGCGGGAAACAGTTTCAGTGCATCCGCACCGGCCCGCAGGGCAGCGAAGGCTTCCGTGGGCGTCGCCACGCCGGGCGTGCAGACCATGCCGCTGGCGTGGGCGGCGGCGATGACCTCCACGTCCGCGTGCGGCATCACCACCAGCCGGCCACCGGCATTGTTCACGTCCTGCACCTGCGCGGTGGACAGGACGGTGCCGGCACCGATCAGGCAGCGATCGCCGAGCTGCTTTGCGAGCAGTTCAATGCTCTGCAGCGGCTGCGGCGAGTTCAGCGGGACTTCCAGGATGTGGAAGCCGGCCTCGGCCAGCGCCGCGCCGATGGCGGGCGCTTCCTGCGGGGTGAGCCCGCGCAGGATGGCAACCAAGGGGAGGGGTTGCATCCAGGCGGTGCTCATGGTGTTTCCTTCAGCGTGGGGGTTTTCTGGACAGCCGCGCGCCCTTCAGATTGGCGCGGGAGTCGGCAATCATGTCCAGCATGGCGGCGCGCGCCGCGTCCGGCTGCTTCTGCCGGATGGCGTCGTACACGTCGAAGTGGCGCGGCAGCGAGTACTTGAAGTCCTGCGCGGTCTGCGCCGAGAGCAGGAAGAAGGTGCCCAGCGCCGCGTCGATGACCGAGAACAGGGATGCCAGCAGTTCGTTGTTGGTGGCTTCCAGCACGCTCTCGTGGAACATCAGGTCGGCCTTGGCCCACGCATCCTGGTCCGGTGCATCGGCCATGGCCTGGTACGCGCTCTTGATCCTGGCCAGCTGCGCGGGCGAACGCCGCTCGGCTGCGGAAGCCGCGGCCGCCGGTTCGATCACCTCGCGCATCTCCACCAGCTTTTCCACGAAGTCCTGGGTGGGCATCAGCGCGCAGCGCCACGCCAGGATGTCGCTGTCCAGCTGCTTCCAGTGACGCGGGTCGCGCACCCGCGAACCGGTTTTCTGCCGGGTTTCGATCAGCCCTTTGGAGCCCAGCACCTTCAGGCCCTCGCGCAGGGCGGAGCGGCTGACGGACAAGGTCTGTGACAGCAGCTCTTCCCTGGGCAGGAATTCGCCCGGCTGAAGTGCGCCGCTGATGATCCGCTGCCCGATCTCCTGGGCCACTTGGTCGTAGAGGTTGCGTACCTCGATCGGTTTCACAGGCATCCCTTTGGCTTGGTGCACCGCAGGCTGCGGTCACTCCTATTATCCGACAAAAGGATGGGTGAGGGGTGTGAGGCATGTGGGGGAGCGTCCTCATCAGAGCTTGAACCGGAAGCCCATGCCCAGGGTCTTGTCCTGGTAACGGATGTCGCGCGGCCGCGTGTTGCCGCTGCCCCAGTACTGGTGCAGGTTGTTGCCCAGCAGGTTGGTGGCCGAGAACACCACCGTGGTGCGCGGGGTCACGTCGTAGCTGATCGAGAAGTCCAGCGAGCTGGCCGGCTCGACCTGGTCCTCCGTTCCGGCGACCGTGGGCTGGGTGAAGAAATCGATGTACCGGCTGCGGTAGCCGTAGGCCAGGCGCGCACTCAGGCCAAAGTTCTCGTAGAACAGCACGGCGTTGTAGTTGTTCTTCGAGACGTTCTGCAGCGGCCGCGAGATCACGGGCCCGCCAAGGAACTCCGGAGACTTGGTATCGCCTTCGATGTAGGTGTAGTTGAACTGCGCACCCAGGCCGCTCCAGGCGCCGGGCAGGAAGTCGAAGGTCTGCTGGTAGGCCAGCTCGACACCCTGCAGATGGCCGCTGCCGGCGCTCTGCGGGGATGACAGCTCGTAGTCCTCTCCGGCGATGACCACATTGGTGATGTAGTTCTGGATGTAGCCATCGATGTCACGATAGAACACGCCCGCACTGACGTAGCCCACCGGGGAGAAGTACCACTCCAGCGACATGTCGTAGTTGGTCGACTTGATCGGGCTCAGGTCGGGGTTGCCACTGCTGGCCACGCCCGCCCGGTTGACGGTGCCGGGGTTCAGCGAGATCGACGGATTCAAGGCACCGAAGTCCGGATAGCTCAGTGTCTTGGCCGCCAGCACGCGCAGCTGCCAGGCATCGTTGAAGTGCAGGTTCAGGCTCGCGTTGGGCAGGGCATTGGTGTCCTGCGTGCTGCGGGTGATGGCACTGTAGACACCCGTGCCCGCGTCGAACGAGAAGGCGTTGAGTTCACGCTTGATCTTCTCCGCACGCACGCCCACCAGGCCATCCACGCGCAGGCCGCCCAGCTCGAAGTCGTACTTCGCCTGCAGGTAGCCGGCGCTCTTGCGTTCTTCGATATCGAAGAAGCGGCCGGGATTCTCCGCCGCCAGTCCGTCCGGCAGACCGTAGTAACGGCGCAGCGCGTCGGCGTTGTCGATCAGGTAGTCGTAGCAGGGCGTCAGGAACGACTGGCTCAGTGCGGAGTTGCCGCGCTTGCTGCAGAAGAAGCTGCTGGCCGGGAACAGCCCCACCACCTGGTTGGCCGGGTTGGGCGAGGCGGTGATGTTGCCCGTACCGGCACCGCCTGGTGGCGGCGTGCTGATTTCCACGCTGCCCTTTGCGCTGGCGGTACGGTCGGCATAGCGCAGGCCGAACTGGAGGTTGGCGATCGGGCCGTCGAGGAACTCGAACGTTCCGTCGCCGCGCCAGCTGTTTTCCTCGCCGCGCGACTCGCCCCAGGTCTGGAACAGGCCATTGAGGTAGAAGCGCGACGGGTCCATGGCCGGGTTGCCGGCCAGGTACCAGTTCTGGTGCTTGCCCGAGGTGCCGTCCCAGACGGTGGTGATCGGCCCGGCCAGGAAGGTGTCGATGATGAAGTTCTCATCGCGGTAGTAGCCAGACGTACGGGCCACTTCGGTGGACAGCCGCAGCTGGTCGCCGCGCCACTTGAAGCCCAGCGCGTTCTGGATGTCCTGGCCGCGCTGCTTGTGCGCCTGGGTGCTGCTGGCGGCATAGCTGTCGCCGGTCCATGTACCTGCGGTGGCGTCGCAGATGGTCTGGCCGGAGAGCGGCCCGTCCAGGCGGTTGGCATAGCAGTTGTCGCCGACCTGCAGCCCCGTCGGCGGCACCACCCCGACCGGGAAACTGAACAGGAACGCCTGGTCATAGTCGTCTCGCACGAAATCATAGAGGCCCTCGACATAGACCTCGGTGCGTTCGCTGGGTTTCCACTGCAGGGCATAGTTGAACGCACTGCGCTTGCGGTCGCCATGGTTGTAGTTGGTGCCCCAGCCATTGGGGGCGGCGATCAGGTTGCCGTCATCGGTACGTGCCGGCGTGCCATCCGGATTCTCCAGCACCTTCGGGAAGTCACCCCACACCGCATCGTACGCATAGCGCTTGCCGACATAGCCGAAGTTGACCATGGCGCCGATCTCGCCGGCATCGGTGTCCCAGCGGTTGCTCAGCAGCAGGCTGGCGGAGGGATCGATGTCGCCACCGTACTTGCTGTGCGTACCGGTCACGGTGCCGGCGATCTCCGCACCGTCGAAATCCAGCGGGCGGCGCAGCTGGATGTCCACCAGGCCCGCGATGCCGCCCAGTGGCAGGCTCGCCTCGCTGCTCTTGTAGACGTTCAGGCTCTTGATGGCGGTGGCCGGCAGGTTCTGGAAGGCGTAGCCGCGGCCGGAGCTGCTGAAGATCTCACGGCCGTTGAGGGTGCTGATCACGTTCGGCAGGCCGCGGATCACCACCCCGGTGGTCTCGCCCTGGTTGCCCTGCGCCACCTGCACGCCGGTAACGCGCTGCAGGGCGTCGGCCACGCTGTTGTCGGGCAGCTTGCCGATGTCTTCGGCAACGATCGAATCGACGACCATCTCCGCCTCCTGCTTGATCGACTGGGCGGTCTGCAGGCTTTGGCGCAGCGCGGTCACGGTGACCGTGTCCAGGTTGACGGCCTCCTGCGAGCCGGCCTCCTGCGCCTGCACCAGAGAGGGCAGGGCGAGGGCCGAAAGGATGGCCAGGGAAAGCACGGTGCGGGAAGAACGAGCGGTCATGGCGGTATCTCCGGATTCCGGAAAGCAGTCGCGGTTGAGTGGCCCGCCTTCATGCGAAGGCGGGCGCCAGTAGGGTCAGAAAGCGGGAACGGAGGTGCGCGGGGTCTTGGCCAGCCTGCGGAACAGCTCGGCTTCGCGTGCCCGGTAGGGCGTGCCGTCGGCATTCAGCAGATCGTGGAACCACACGGTGGGGGCTTCCATCGTGTAGGGGCGCTGCCAGCTGTCCCACGGGAAGCGGGTCTGGATCGCGCCGTCCACGAACCCCCAGTTGATCATGCCGATGTTCTCGCGGCGGGCGATCGGAAGGATCGTGTCCACGTTCGAGCCTGCGCCGCGTGCCAGCCATTCGGTGCAGATCAGCGGGCGGCCGTACCTGCGCAGCTGTGCAATGCGGGCAACGAATGCCTCCGGCTGCTCGTAGTTGTGGAAGGTGATCACATCCGACTGCTCCAGCTGCGTGCGCTGGATCGCGGTGAGCGATGCGGCGCCCGGCGACCAGTCATCGCCGATCCACACGCCGCTGGTGAGCGGCTGCACCGGCTTCTTCGCGCGTGCCCAGTCGAAGATCTTCGGCAGCAGTTCGGCGATGCGTTCCTGCTCGCCCGGCAGCTGCTTGTCCATGTAGTTGCCACCCCCGGGGTTGTCCGGCTCGTTCCACAGGTCCCAGGCCAGCACGCGCGTGTCGTTGGCGAAGTGACCGATCACGCCCTCCACATAGGCCTGGAAGTGCGCGTCGTTGGCGCGGTCCACCAGCATGTGGCGGCTCGGGCTCTGCACCCAGCCGGAGTTGTGCACGCCGGGAATCGGGCGGCGCTGCGGGCCGAGCACCGGATCCGGGTCCCAGCAGCTGTCGAACAGCACGAGCATCGGGCGGATGCCGTTCTTCTCGGCGATGGACAGGAAGGTGTCGATGCGCTTCAGCAGGCCCTGCGGGTCCTGCTGCCACAGCAGGTCATGCAGGTAGACGCGCATGGTGTTCATGCCGAACTGCTCGTGCGCCCAGCGGAGTTCGCGGTCGATGGCTGCCGGATCGAAGGTCTCGGCCTGGAACATCTCCAGCTGGTTGATGGCGTTGGAGGTGGTGTAGTTCGCGCCCACCAGCCACTGCTGTCTGGAATACCACGCGTCGGCTTCGGCCGGGGTCCAGCGTGCGGCGTCGGTCGCATGCGCCATCGGTGCGACGGCGAGCAGCGTTGCCAGCAAAGGGGTAAGCCACTTTCGCATGAGATGCATCTCCTTGGTTCATGAGCTGCCCGTCCTGGCGTGAGCCAGGAGGCGGGCGGTGCGTACTGCGTCGGATTGCCGGTGCCGTGGGCGACCGGCGTGCCAGCTGCGCGGGATCAGCGGGCGGGCGGTGTGCGGTCGGTCGAGAAGTCGTAGACGATGCGGTTCACATAGGTCTCGCCCGGGGCCAGCCGCGCCGAGCCGAACGACGGCTGGTTCGGTGTGTCCGGGAACAGCTGCGGTTCCAGCGCGATGGCATCGCCCTGGCGATAGACACGGCCACTCTTGCCCACGGTGCTGCCGTCGAGGAAGTTGCCCGAATAGAACTGCAGGCCAGGCTGCGTGGACAGCACGGTCATCACGCGGCCCGAGCGCGGGTCGTGCACGCGGGCGACCTCACGCGGCTCGCGCGTGGGCGATCTGCTGATGACCCAGTTGTGGTCGTAGCCGCGACCATGCAGCAGCTGCGGCTCATTGCCCTGGCGCAGGTCGCGCCCGATCGGCTTGGCCGTGCGGAAGTCGAAGGCGGTGCCTTGCACCGGCTGCAGCACGCCCGTGGGAATCAGGCTCGCATCCACCGGCGTATAGGCGCTGGCCGGAATGGTCAATTCGTGATCCATCGCCGAGCCGGAACCCTCGCCGGACAGATTCCAGTATGCGTGGTTGCTGAGGTTGACGATGGTCGGTGCATCGGTCGTGGCGCGGTACTCCACCTCCAGCCGGCCATTGCCCTTCAATGCGTAGGTTGCGGTGACGGTGAGCGTGCCCGGATAGCCCTGGTCGCCGTCAGGGCTGACATGCTGCAGGGTGGCGTGATCGGCGGCGGCGTCGACGATCTTCCACACCACCTTGTCGAAGCCGCGGGTGCCGCCGTGCAGGCTGTTCGGCCCATTGTTGACCGGTACCTGATAGGTCCTGCCATCCAGGGTGAAGCGACCCTTGGCGATGCGGTTGGCGAAGCGGCCGACGATCGTGCCGAAGTACTGCGGATTGTCGAGCGTCGCCTTGAGCGTCGCGTCGCCAAGCAGTACATCCGCGTATGCGCCATCACGGTCCGGCACTTCCAGTGAATGCAGTGCAGCGCCCAGCGTCAGTACCGTGGCCTGCATGCCGGTGCCGTCACGCAGCAGGATCGACTCCACCACGGTGCCATCGGCCGTCCGGCCTACCACAGCGCGTTCCTGTGCCTGACCTGCGCCCACTGCAGACAGTGCCAGTACGCCGATCAGCCCTGCCGTCTTCCCCTTGCCAGCACGCATTGCTCAAGACCCCTCTCGATGTCGTGATGCGTACAAAAACATATAATCAGACAATACGCACGTTGCGACGCAGCACGTGATCGGACCGCCGCGTTCGGCTGGGGTCAACGCGCAGTCGCGGTCATCGCGTGCAGTGCGGAGAAGCCGCGCACCACGGCGTCGGCGGACGCCACCGCGTGCGTGGCGATGCCGATTTCCGACAGCGCCGCCTGGTACAGCCGGGTGACCGGTCCGGAGCCCACCAGTGGCACCGACGCCGACCTCAGCCCGGGGAACAGCGCCAATGCGTCTGCAATCTCCGCACCGGCCAGCAGTCCGCGCAGGTAAGCGCTGGTCGCCGTGCGCGGCAGGGTGCCGCGGATCATCCGTGCCCGCACGCCGAAGAGCAGCGCACCCAGGCCCAGTCGGCGGTCGGCGCCTGCATGCACACCCTCGGCGAAGGCCGGTCCTGGCTCACCCGGTCCGTCCAGCACCGAGGCAAGCAGGCCGCCACTGGCCAGTCGATCGAACAGTTCGCCGGACATCGAGGTCATGAAGCTCTGCACCTGGCCGTCGATCAGCTGGATCCACTTGGTATGCGTACCCGGCAGCGCCACGATGGCATCGGGGCCGACATCGCCGCCGCGCAGCAGCCCCAGCAGCTCGGTCTCCTCACCGCGGAGCACGTCCGGCATGCCATCCACGGGGCGCACGCAGGCCATGCCGGGCACGATGCTCACGGAGAGCTCGCCGATACGGGTCGGCACCAGCTGCTGCGCGATCGAGGCAACACCTGCAGGGCACTCCACGTAGCCGGCATCGATCCAGCCGACATTCGACCCGATCATGCCGGCCGCATAGGCGTGGCGTGCAGCCGGCCAGCGTGCGCGGATCGTGTTGGCGGCCACCACCATGTCGTCACGGTCCAGCGTGGCCACGCCCGCAGGCATTTCATGGGCATCAAGCCGCTCACCGTTGGGGCTGATCAGATAGGCGCGCAGATTGCTGCTGCCCCAGTTGATGCCGATGATGCTGTCGGGGTGGTCCTGCTGCATGGTGGTTCCTTGGCGGCGGTGGTGTTGCCTATTGTCTGATTATATGGTTTGGTTGCCGCTCGCTGGCAAGCCTGCCGGCGCAGTTCCAGTCGGGAGGGGAACGCAATGAACGGCACGCTTTCCATGGCGCTTGCAGCGCTGCTTCAGGTATCGACGAACGCGTCCGCCGCAACGCCGGCGGTGGACAATCCGCTGCTGGACTCCGGGCCGGACCCGTGGATCACCCGCGATGGGGACGTGTTCTATTACATGGGCACGCACGGTGATCGCCTCGCCATCCGCGCCACCCGCGACCTTGCGCACCTGGCTGACGCACGCGAAGTCACGGTGTGGCGTCCGCCGGCAACGGGGGCGAATGCCAAGTCGATCTGGGCGCCGGAACTGCATCGCATTGATGGGCGCTGGTACATCTACTACACGGCGGCAGCGGGCGATGCACCCGAAGGCCAGGAAGACGCCCATCGGGGGGTGTTCGTGCTGGAGAACAGCAATGCCGATCCGACCCGGGGTACATGGACCGATCGCGGACGGCTGGCCACGGCACACCCCGGCATCGACGGCACCACTTTCGTAACCGGCGGCAAGCGCTACTTCGTGTATTCACCCTACGTGGGACCGGACAGCGTGCTGGCCATCGTGGCCATGGCCAACCCCTGGACCCTGCGGGGCAGCGAAACCATCATTGCGCGGCCCGACCAGGCGTGGGAGCGACAGGGCGGGCGGCAGATCCTGGAGGGGCCGGAGTTCCTGCAGGGCCCACGCGGCGATCTGTTCCTGACCTATTCGGGCAGTGCGTGCTGGTCGGATGACTACGCGATTGGACTGCTGCACGCCAAGGCGGGCGCCGATCCGCTGGATGCGAGCGCGTGGCACAAGGCGAAGCAGCCGATCCTTGCCAAGCATCCTGCTGGCAACGTGTACGCGCCGGGGCACAACGGTTTCTTCCAGATGGCCGACGGTGCGCCGTGGATCATCTACCACGCCAACCCGGGGCCGGACATGGGCTGCACCGCCAGGCGCTCGCCGCGCATCCAGCCGGTGCATTGGAGCCAGGACGGCATGCCGCTGCTGGATGCGCCGTCCGGGCGCGGAGTCGGGGTGAAGTGATTGCGTCGGCGGTCGAATGCTCTCACGCTTCTTCAGCAGCCTTGTCTGGCGCCAGGGCGGCCGCGCGGCTGTGATGAAACGCCGCCGCAGGGCTGGAGGTGGGAGGTGCCGGATTGTTCCGATGCTTTGCGCTACACCGCCGGCACCGTGATCCTCTGCAGGTCCAGCGTGGCCCGCAGCGCATAGTTCTTGCGGATCACCGGCACGATGCGGGTCAGGCGTGGATCGAAGTAGTCCCTGAACAACGGCGGCCGTGCCGAGCCCAGATAGAACGCACGGTCCTGCTTGACTGCTGCCGGCAACAGCACGTCACTGAAGTCGCTGTCGGAGGCGTCAGTCACCAGGCACGGTACATGGCGGAGCCCAAGCTGGCGCAGCAGGTACAGGCGATGGGAGCCATTGGTCAGGATCAGGCGGTTGCCGATCCGGGTGGCACTGACGAGGTTGTCGCTGAAACCCAGATAGATGACCAGCGCGTGGCTGGCTGCACCGAAGGGTTCGTAGCCGGCGATGGCGGACGGGTCGATCGTCGCCACGTCCAGAAAGCGCAGGTCGTTGGAGCTGGACGCAAAGGTGTAGCTGCCTTCGGACCGGGACGCGCGGACCGGCGGGTGAGCGTGCCGCCCGTTGCGTGCAACCAGCTCCATGATGTCCTGTGCCGTGGGGGAGGCGGGGAAGGCCGCGGCAAGCTCGCTGACATGGCGCAGGTTGATGCACTCCTGGAAGACCACCAGCCGGTCGATCTCGATCATCTGCCATGCGCGCGGCACGTTGTTCGTCATGCGGTGCATCGACGGTTGGCGTGGCGCGTGGTCGGCCAGCGCCGCCATCTCCGCAGGAAGTGCATGCACCTCGACCGCGTCGGCGTCGTTGGCCTCTTCCTTCAGCTGGCGCAGCGCGTCGGCGCGGGCGTTCTTCCATTCCTCCACCAGCATCGCCTCATCGAAGCATCCGGGCGGGCATCGCTCTCTGATGAAGCGGATGAACCTCGGCAGCGGGAACGGTCCTTTGAGCAGAAGGGTGGGCTCAAGGCCATCGTCACTGGTCGGGTCGCTCATCCATTTCCCCTTCGAGAAGGCGTGTCGACGTTGCCGGACAGCGACAGTCGTCACACTGAAATAATATGTTATATCGTAACATTTGCATGCCTTGACGGCAATCGCTTAGCAACACGCGCAGCGATGGTGGCTTGGCTGCTCCGTATCCGTGGCACGACGCCCGGATACATCCACTGACAAGAGGAGATGTTCATGAACGAGCTGATTGAGCTGGGTGTAGTGGCAGGACAGCAGAACCCTGAAGGCCAGGGTGTGGGCGGTGATCTGATCGAGCTGGGCTCGGTGGTTTCGGAAACCAAGGCACACAACCACGGCACCTTGTGGGATGGCGTGTTCCCGACCACCTCGCCCTGATCCACTGCGGCATGCATGACCTGCGGTGCATGCCCTGCGCATGCACCGCTTCTCCGCCTGGACTGAAGAGATCACGTAATGGAACAGCCTGCGGCGCGCTATTTCCTGTCGAAGCAGGCCCATGTCTGTGTCACCGGCGATGCAATGGTGATCCTGGACCAGGCGACGGGAAAATACCTGTCGCTCGACCGCCATCGTGCTGCCAGCCTGGGCGGGCTGGTGCTGGGTTGGCCGTTGCCGGCAGACGGCCGGCGGATGCCGGATCTGTTGCAGTCGCTGCTGCAACGCGGGCTGATCACCGACGATCCGCAGCGAGGCAAAGCCGCGACCAGTGCTTCGATCGCGCTGCCGCGCCACTGGATACGCGACGGTGAACCTCGCGGTTGTCCGCGCATCACCGCACGTGACGTCCGCAGATTCATGGCTGCGTGCATGCGTGCCGGATGCAGCAGGACGTTCCTTCCTTTCAGCCAAACAGTGTCCTCGGCGCGCAGGCGTGCGCAGGGATCACAGCGCACGGACGTAGGCGTGCAGGAGCTGGCCCTGCGCGTCCGGGTGTTCGACTGGCTGCGGCCGTTGGCCTTCAGGAAGACGGACGAGTGCTTTCTCTACTGCCTGGCGATGCGCGAATTCCTGTTCAGGCATGGAATCGTCGCGGACTGGGTGTTCGCGGTCAGGACCCAGCCCTTCGCGGCGCACTGCTGGCTACAGCACGGCGATCAGGTCCTGACCGATATCCCCTTCAACCTGCGCCGGATGGTTCCCATCCTGGTGCTGTAGAGGCGCCTCACGCATGTATCGATACATCGCCGTGCTCTGGAACACCTCCTGCGACTCCGCAACCGCCCGGGCGCAGCAGGCGATGCAGCGCATCGAGGCCATGCACGCCGGCGTCACCTGCGTGATGAACGACCACGGCGCCGCGATCTATGTCCAGAGTGACAACCCGGGCTACCTGGACTGCAGCCGCTGCGGCTCGCTGGTCGTGCTCGGCGCGCTGTTCGACAGGAATTTCGGCCGGGATACCGTGCCCGCGCGCGTGCCACTGGATGCGGCCGCCGCCGATGCGGCCTGCGGCACGCAGGGAAAAACCCTCGTGCAGCACTACTGGGGCCGCTATGTAGCGTTCGGCTACCAGCCGCAGTCATTGAGCTGGTTCGTCCTGCGTGATCCCACCGCTGAAATTCCCTGTTACATGACGACGGCGGATCAGCTGACGGTGGTCTTCTCCAGCATGGAAGACTGCCTTGCACTGGGCCTGCGCGATTTCAGCATCGACTGGCCCTTCCTGTCCTACTCGCTGCTGTTTCCGTTCCGTGACGGGTTGCAGACCGGCTTCAGGGAGGTCACCGCCATCGAGGCCGGGGAGGCCGTTTCGATCCGCGATGGCGAGCCGGTCAGCCGGCAGTGCCACTGGGACATCGTGCGCCTGGCCCGCGACGAACCGATCGAAGACCTGCAGGAGGCGGTGCAGCTCGCGCGCTCCACGCTGCTGGGCTGCATCGGTGCCCTGGCCAGCCGGCACCGGCGTATCCAGCTGCAGCTGTCGGGTGGGCTGGATTCCTCCATCATCCTCGCCGGCCTGCTGCACGCACCTTCCATGCCGGAAGTGGACTGTGTCCACCACTATGACGACGGCATCGGTGCCGATGAGCGGATGTTCGCCCGCATGGCGGTGGCCGGTGCCAGTGAGTCGTCGGGCCGGCGCTGCGGGTTCGTCGAGTACCGGCGGCAACCCCACTGCGCGCTGGAAGAAATCATGACCTTCCCGCGGACGGCGCGGCCGGCACATTGCTCGGGCTACCTTCTGCATCGCCGTGATGTCGCCTTTGACGCAGATACCGTGCAGTTCACCGGCGTCGGCGGCGACGCGGTCTTCCTGCGCTTCAAGGGCAACGCTGCGGCGATCGACCATGCCTGGCGGCGCGGCATCGACCGCCACTTCTTCCGGGTCGCCTTTGAAACCGCACAGTCGGGCGATTCGCTTTATGGCGTCCTCAAGGATGCGGTGATCCATGGGCTGCTCAGGCGGCCGGCCAGCATCAACGGTCGCTGGGGAAACCCCTGCGAATGGGTGAAGGTCGACGCGACCGAGCAGGACGTCACGCCACCGGCCTGGCTGCGCCATGCGCGCAACGAAGGCCATGAGGTGTCACCGTACAAGCTTGCGCATATCAGCCGGATGGTGTTTCCGACCAGCGTCCTTGATCCGTTCGAGGGAGCGGGTCGCTGGCACGGTGTCTCTCCGATCAGCGCACAACCGCTGGTCGAACTGTTCGCGCGCATGCCGCTGCGTCTGCTCATGGCGGACGCGGAGGACCGGACGATCGCACGGCGTGCCTTGCAGGGGCTGCTGCCGGACGCTCTGCTGTCGCGGAAGGTGAAGTCCTACCTCGACGATCATTCGGTCGCGGTCACCCAGGGCCATCAGGCGTTCATCCGCAGCCTGCTTGTCGATGGGCTGCTGGCCCGGCGTGGGTACATCGACAGCGCCTCGGCCGACGCTGGCATCCGCCGGGTCGGCCCGGATCATTCGTCGCAGGTGCTCGGCATCTTCGGCCCGCAGGTCAACATCGAAGCCTGGCTCAGGCGCTGGGCAGAGCGGCCCGCAGGGCAGGGAGCCGGAGTCGCCTAGGCGCTCCGGCTCATCTCCTCGAGGTACAGGCTCTCAAGATCGTTGGCGGTGATGGTGGTGGCATCCAATGTCCTGCGCAGCCGCCCGGCCTGCATGAGGCCGATCGTGGTGGCCACCTCGCGGGCGCGGAACAGATCGTGCGTGGCCATCAGGATGGCGGTGCCACGATCACGCTGCCGCACGATCAGGTCATGGAACTCGGCCGACGCGGTGGGGTCGAGGCCGGAGGTTGGCTCGTCAAGCAGCAGTGCCTTGGCGTCCTTGACGATGGCCAGGGCAATGCCGACCTTCTGCCGCATGCCCTTGGAGTAGAGGCCCACGCGTCGTCCGAAGACATCCGGCGCCAGGCCCGCTGTACTCAGTGCATCCCGCAGCCGGGCGGGTGAGCGGTCGTCCACGCCGGCCAGACGCGCGAAGTAGTCCAGGTTCTCAAGACCGGACAGCTCGTCGTACAGCGCCACGGTCTCGGGGATGTACAGCAGCCTGCGTCGCACCTCCTGCGGGTGCCGGTGCGCGCTGAGTCCATCGACTTCCGCGGATCCGGAGGTAGGGGTGAGGAAGCCCAGAAAGAGCTTGATCGTGGTCGATTTTCCCGCACCGTTGGCTCCGAGCAGACAGAAGATCTCGCCGGGTCCCACCTCGAAGCTGACGTCGTCGAGTGCCCGGTGGGTGCCGTGTTCCTTGACCAGGTTCTTTGCAGAAAGCATGTGGGCTCCTCAAGGGGCCGCCAACCGGCGACGCATCGATCCGGCGGCGATCAGCAGAATCAGGGTGGCGGCGAGCAACGCCGCGAGATCGGCACGCACTCCACGCCGGCCCACGCCGGCCGGCTCCACGAACCGGAAGCGGGGCAGGGCTTCATATTCGGCAAGTGTCTGCGGCGCGTCGCGATCCAGGTACGCCTTGTGCAGCAACCGACGGGCCTGCCAGAACGCATGAACCTGGTCCTGGAAGGCGAGCGCGCGATCCGCGTCCGAGCCGGCGATGCGGTCCAGCGCGTCCTGTACTGCGACCGCGGGCATCAGCAACCGCACGTTGTCCAGCACCCGGCGGCGTGCATCCTGCGCCCGCTCATGCGATTCGATCAGCGGCGCAAGGTCGAGATCGGTCGCCAGCAGGTCGGCATAGGCCTCACGCACATGGTCCGGAATCACCGGTGTCGAAGAACGTACAGCCGTTGAAGCACTGCGGCGATGGAGTGTCTGTTGCCTGGCCGTTGCGGCCAGCCGCGCCTTCACGTCGGTCGCGAGCTGCATCTGTGATGGCGGCGGAACGGCCAGATTCACTGCGGCGAGGGTCAACGACGGGGCCATCACCACGATCAGCAACCACACTCCGCCGGCCGCAATGGCCGCCTCCGTGGTGCGCCGGGCGAAACAGCCGATCAGCACCGCCACCGCCAGCCAGAAGCCGCCATAGGCGAGGATGACCAGCGAGAGCAGGCCGAGGCCGGCAAGGCTCTCCGCACCGGACCACGCCGCCGCGCCGACCAGGATCACTCCCGCAGGCAGCAGCACCACTGCGCCCCGGGCCAGCGCCTTTACCGCAATCAGCCGTCCCGCCGCGACCGGCTGCGACAGTACCAGCGCAGCGATGCCACGCTCGCGCTCGCGGGCCCAGAGGTCATAACTGGCTGCCAGGATGACCAAGGGCAGCAGAAAGACGATGACGAACGCCAGATCGAACCGGCCTGCGGCCCGCGCTGCCGGATTGCCGATGTCGGCCCACACGTTCCTGAAAAGCTGGGTGCGATCGCCCAGCGCCACCACATCCGCCGTATAGGGATAGGCCTCCGCCTGCCCGATCGACACCGACGCCATCGCAGCCGGCGGTAGCACGGGTTGGACGCGCGGCAACACCGAGGGCGCCTTGCCGACGAACCCCCGGCTGCGGTCATGGGTGTGCTGCTCTTCGAGCTGGATCACGCCGATGGCGGCGTTACGCTGTTCGACCCACGCCCTGCCATTCCACGCGGCGTAGGCGGCCAGCGCCAGCAGCAGCGTCAGCAGGGTGGGCAGCGCCCGATCGCGCAGCAGCCTGCGCACCTCATGGCCGGCAACGGAAAGACTGCTCATGGAGTCGTCCCCAGGCGCCGGGCCGAGAAGAACACCAGTCCAAGCGCCAGCAGCACCCAGCCCAGCAGAATGGCCACGTTCGCCGCCTGTGCCGCGGCAATGCCGGCCAGGCACTGTTGCCCCGGCGTGTAGGCCACGGACCGGGTGAGGGTCGCGATGTCGGCACGATGCTTCTCCCCCTGCGGCGCCTTGTGCTGCTTCACTTCCGCATTGAGTGCCTGGATCAGGCGGTAGCGGTAGTCTTCCACGCTCTGCAGGAAGGCCAGGTGCGCCGCAAAATCGGTGCGGGCGAATGCGCGTGACCATGACTGCAGCGCGATGGCCGGAGAAACGAAGGCGAATGCGCGCTGTGTTGCTTGCTGCTGCCGATAGGTCGCATGGATCCGCTCGAAGTGGCGGTTGTAGGTGTCCGTCGAGTTCCTCTCTGCGAACTCCAGGGCCACGCCCCGGAAGTTGACGGGAAGCTCTTCCACCGTGTCGACCTGGTAGCGCGCCATCAGCGCGTGTCGCAGGGCGTCCAGCCGCTTGTCCGCAGGGTCATGGCCATCCACTCCGTTCTCCGCCTCTTCCGTCACGGCGGCCCTGAATGCCGGCGCGCTGGGCGTGGGATCCAGCGATTCGGCCACCGCTGGCGCCATTCGTGGCACCAGCACGGTGGCTACCACCCAGAACCCCAGCAGCACCACCAGCGAGGTCCGCGCCGAGCTGGACAACGCCGAGACACCGACCGTGAGGGCACAGAACACCAGCAGATAGAGTCCGTAGGCCGCGCACATGGCCAGCAGCGCGGCGATGTCCATCCAGCCGGCGTTCTGTCCCGCCACAGCGGGAACCGTCGCCGCCAGCATGGCAAGCACCAGCAGCAGGGAAGCACTTGCCAGAGCAATCAATCGGCCGATGATCAGCACCGCAGGCGACGCCCCGGTGCCGAGTTCCTGGCGAAGGGTTTCGCGGGCGACGTCACCGGACAGCGTGGCGAAGCCGGCAAGGATGATGAGCAGCGGCGCTACTACCTGCAGCGCCCAGGCGGCAGAGAAACCGTCGAACCGGCTGAGGGCGGTACCCGCGTCCATCGCGCGATGCCTGGCCGGGTTCTGTGCGTGACCTTCGATGAACACCGAGGTGCCCAGTACATCGGTCAGTCCCGGATCGAGCGCGGCCAGGGGGCGCACCGGTGCGGGAATGGCGCGTCCCACATGCGCCGCGGCATGGGGATCGATCACGCCCTGGCCGTCCCACAGCCGCGCTTCCTCCGCTGCTATGGCCTGGCGCTCCTGCGCCTGCAGGGACAGGCGCGCGGCACCCGTGGCAACGGATGCGCCCGCAAGCAGCAGCAGGACCAGGGCGAGCCACGGCAGGCGCCGCTCACGCCACATCAAGGTCAGCTGGGTTGCCGCGACACCGGCAGCTTGCCGAAGCGTCGACGCAGGCCGGAAGCGGGCGGGGGAGGGCGGGCTCATCCGGCTTACCAGCGATGCGTGAGGGTCACCGACAGGAAGCGCCCCAGCGCGGTCGCATTGGTGGGGTCGTAGCCGGTGTTGATGCTGTTGATGATGAAGGGCGGATCCCGGTCGAGCAGATTCTGCACGTTGAGGGCGAGCGACGTGCCTTCGTGGTCGCCGGCCGGGGCGCCGAAGTGGTACTTGAGGTTCAGGTCGACGGTCGTCCAGGAGCTGACGTGTGGGTGGGCGATGTTGGCCGGATCGCGGTAGCTGTCCACGTAGTTCACGAAGACGCCGCCTGCGGCCTGGCCCCGGTCCAGGGTCAGGCCGCCGCGCAGCTTGAGGTCGACCGGGTAGTACACCGCGTTGACCGCGTCCAGCTCGGGCGATGTGCTGGTCACGCGCCGCGTCGATTCGAGGATGTACTGCCCGGCCAGGTTCATCGCGATCCGCGTCTGGCCCACATCGACGCGATAGGACGCGTTGAGATCGACGCCGCGCTGCGAGGTGTATGCGTTGTTGCGGAAGCGGTTGTCCAGGATCACCTGGCTGCTGGTCTCATCCAGACCGGCAGGGAGTGCATACGGCCCCACACGTGAGACGAACAGCCCCAGGCCCGACACGCCCAGTTGGCGCGCCTGCTGGATCTGCTGCTGCGATGGATCGACGGTCAGGATGTCCGCGTAGGGGGCCGTGGACTGCAGGAACAGGGACGGGAAGCTGCCGCCGAAGCCGCTGCCGATCCGGTCCGCATAGTCGATGTGATAGTAGTTGGCATCAACCGTGAGGCCGGGAACGGAGGGCGGCGCGAACGAGAACCCGCCGGTCCAGGTTTTCGCACGCTCGGGGCCGAGATCGGGATTGCCGTTGGAGAGCATCATCAGGACGGTGCTGCCGTTGGCCGCGTTCGGGTTCGGCACGTTCGCCACGACCACGGTGTTGTTCAGCTGCATGTCCTGGTAGACCGGCGCGCGGTAGGAGCGGCCGTAGCTGGTACGGAAGGAGAGTCCCTCGGTGGCTTCCCACAGCAGCCCCAGCTTGGGATTCAAGGTGGAGCCGAAGTCGCTGTAGTCGTCGTAGCGCGCCGCCGCGGTCAGCGACAGGCTGCGAACGCCGGGCATCTCCTTGAGCAGCGGGATGTTGAGCTCGGCAAAGGCGGACCTGATCGTGCGCTGCAGATCGAGCGGCTTTTCCAGCCCACGGTGATCGAGCAGCTCATAGCCATCGCGGCGGTAACCGACGCCGACCGCTGCGCGTACCGGGCCGGCGGGCAGGCTGAACACCTCGCCGTCGGCCACCACGTCCAGGTAGCGCGATTCAGAGTTCGTATCCGTCGGTGGCGCCGTGCCGACGGTGCTGCCGGTAATGGTCGTGCGCTCGTAGGACACCTCGTTCCTGCCGAATCCAGCGTCCAGGCGCGCCTGCCACTGGCGCGGGAGCTCCAGGGTCAGGCCTGCGAACACATCGAACTGCTGCGTGTGCGGGAACAACCGGGTTTCGTCGGCCGTGCCGGAGATGGTGGTGTCCATCTCGCGCTTGGCGAACGAGCCGGTGAGATTCAGCGTCAGCACATCGCTGAGCTCCTGCACGCCATCGACATACAGGCTGTGCCGCTTCGATCCGGGATAGAGATCGTAGGGCCTGACCGTGACGTTCCGGGAGAAATCCTTGTCGGCGGCGGGCAGGTTGCCCTGCTTCAGGAACTCGTAACTTGCCAGCACACGGCCGCGGTCCCACGCCCACCCCGCGGACTGCGACACCTGGTACTCGTCCATGTTGCCGGTGGTGACCGTGCCGTACCGCAGCGACGACTCATAGCCGGTGAAGTCCTGGCGCAGGATGATGTTGACGACGCCACCGACGGCATCGGTGCCGTAGATGGCAGAGGCACCATCGGTGAGGATCTCCACGCGTTCGACCGCACTGAGTGGAATCAGCGATACATCGACATACTGGTAGCGGTTCGATGAGGTCACGCGATGGCCGTTGACCAGGGTCAGCGTAGTGCCCGTACCCAGGCCACGCAGGTTGATCGCGGTGCCCTGGCCGAAGTTGTTGCCGGTATCACGGTCAACACCGAGATTGGCCACATTGGCACCATTGGCGCCGCCACCGAAGTTCTGCGGCAGCTTCTCGAACAGCTGCTGCAGGGAGGCCACGCCAGTGCGGTCGATGGCCTCCCGGTCGATCACGATGACCGGCGACGCACCACCGCCGACGGCATCGCGGATGTTGCTGCCAATGACCAGCACCTTGTCCAGGGTGGCCGTGGGTGCATCGTCGTCGGTGCCCGCGTTCTGTGCCTGGGCTGGTGCTCCGATCTGCAGCGCGGCAGCGATGCTCGCGGCCAGCAACGCGCGCCTACCGCCCTTGAATACCTGTTCCATTCCCCGGTCCATCACTCTCATCCGATATCGGCCTGCAGCACTGTCACGTGCATTTGAGGGCGATGTTATATCATATCATTCAACTATACAGGGACTGCCTTGCCCTGTGGACCGCCGAGACGCCGGGGACCGAGAGTGATGAAGCCGTTCGCTGTGCCCGCGCCTGTCAGCGAGATACTGACGGCCTACTGGAAAGCCGATCGCACGCTGCTGCTGCTCATCGCCGGCACCGTGCTGCTCTCCGGCCTGGCCACCGTTGCGGCGCCCTATCTGTTCTCGCGGTTGATCGACCGCCTCCCCGGGCAGGGCGCAGCCGTCCTGGCCGGATGGTTCGTTCTCTACGCCGTGCTGCTCGGGGTGGGCAGCGTGCTGCAGAACACGGTGCAGTACCTGTCATTCCTCAGCGGCGAGAATCTGGGCTTCATCACCAGTACCCGCTACTTCGCGCGCCTGCTGAAGAAGACCAGCAGCTTCTTCGTGGAATACAACGCAGCGGAACTGCAGGTGGCCGGCGAAAAGGGGCGGGGGGCGCTCAAGATCGTCGTGCAGCTGGGCCTGGTGGCCTTCATTCCCAGTGCCCTGCAGATCGTGTTGACCCTGGTCACCCTGGGCGCGCTGATCAATCTGCAGATCGTGGCCATCGTGCTGGGCTACGGCACGGTGGCCGTCGCGCTTTCCGCGCTCGCTACCCGACGTGCACGCATCCACCGCGAAGCGGCCGTCGAGGCCGGCCAGCAGAACGCCCGCTTCGTCGGCAATGCCATGAATGCCATGGAAACGCTCAGGCAGTTCGGCGGCAGCGGCTGGATGGTGCAGCGCTTCGAGCAGAAGGCGCAGAGCGTGCGCGACAGCTGGCGTGCCTACGTGCTGCAGCGCGTAGGCTTCATCGCCCTGCTGGGCATCGGCCTGGCCATCGAGTTCATCGTCACCTTCACCCTGCTGCTGCCGCGTTACCAGAACGGGCAGCTGAGCGTAGGCGACATCGTGCTGTTCAATCTGCTGCTGCTCCAGCTCAACCTGCCGCTGGAGATGATCGCGCGCTCCATCGACGACGTCGCGCGCTCGTGGAGCATGCTGGCGCCGCTCTCTGCCCTGTGGGCCGCGCCCGAGGAACCGCAGGTGGCCCATGCCGAACGGTTCTCCGCCCGCAGCGGCCTGCTCCAGTTCGACGCAGTGAGCCATCGCTATGACAATGGTCGCGGCGTCACCGATGCGACCTTCCACGCCGGACGCGGCGGCATCACCTTCCTGATGGGAGAGACCGGTACCGGCAAGTCGACACTGTTCAAGCTGGCCCTGAAATCCATCGAGCCCCAGCACGGCCGGATACGGGTGGACGGTACCGACCTGGCACGGATCGATCGCGCGACGTGGCACGCGGCCGTCGCCGTCGTGCCGCAGGACGTGATGCTGCTCAACGAGAGCGTGGCCGATAACATCCTGCTGGGGCGCCCGCGCGATGACGAGCGGCTGCGGCACGCCGCACGCAAGGCTGCCATCCTTACCTTGATCGAGGCACTGCCCGAGCGCTTCGAGACCACGGTCGGGGAGCGTGGCCTGAAGCTCTCCGGCGGTGAGCGGCAGCGCATCGCCATCGCACGCGCACTGTATGGCGAGCCCGCGATCCTGTTGCTGGACGAAGCGAGCTCGGCCCTGGATGAGGCCACCGAACGCGAGATCATGGGTCATATCCGGGCGCTGGTCAGCGAGGTGACCGTGCTGGCCATCACCCATCGGCGCAGTGTCGTCACCGACGCCGATCGGGTGGTGGAGCTGGGCGGGGCGCAGATCGAATCCCTTGGCAGGCCAGCGCAGCCCTGATTCCGCGCCCGCTTTGCCGGCCTTCGTCGGCCGGCGCGGGCTCTGGTCGCATGCCGCTCACCAGGCAGGTGCATTTCGGCTAGCGTGGGCACTTGAACACGGGGATGCAGAAATACATGAAACGTTGGCTCTTCCTGATGCTTGTAACGGTCCCGTTTGCTGCCGGGGCCATCGTCATCCGTGACGACGTGGACGATGCCCGTTACCGCATCGATGGATCTGCCTTCCCGGCCCTGGCCGACCTGCCGGGAGAGGGGCACGGCGTACTGATCGCTCCGCGTTGGGTGATCACCGCCGCGCACGCGGCACCGATGGACGGCATGGGTGCCGAAGTCACCGTCGGTGGGCGCAACTACGCCGTCGCGCGTGTGTATCTGCACCCCGGCTTTAGGCCGATGCCGGCCGCGCTGGGCGAAGAGGCCCTGGCAACAGGCAGTGCAGGGAAGATCCACGCGTTCCTGGCGGCATCGGATGACATCGCGCTGATCCGGCTGGCAACGCCCGTTGCCGATGTCGAGCCCGTCGCCCTCTATCGGGGCGCGGGCGAGGTTGCGCAGGTGGCCACCTTGATAGGGAAGGGCGCCACCGGGAATGGCGCCGAGGGGTTGATCCCCGGAGGGTCGCATCGCACCGCTCTGCGGCGTGCGTTCAACGCCATCACCGGCGGCAACGACCGCTATCTCTGGTACCGCTTCGATCCGCCGCCGCGTGGCCTGCCGCTTGAAGGCGTGCTCGGCAACGGCGACAGCGGTGGCCCGCTGGTCATCAATGTGCAGGACCACTGGCAGCTGGTCGGCCTGGGTTCCTGGATCACCGCTGTTCCCGAGCACGCCCTTGAGGCCGGCTTCTATGGCCAGGTGGTGTTCAACGTGCGCATCTCACGCTACGCCGGCTGGATCGACCGCGTCATGTCCGGGGACGACGCCGGTCGATAGCGGTCGCCGGGTTCAACCCGGCAGCTCGCACTTCATCTTTCCGTCCACGTAGTACGGCTTGGGCACGTTGGGGTTGTCGCTGGTCTTCTCGAAGACCACCTCGAACGAGTCGGTATCCGGCGAGCCCTTGCGATCGGTGCAGGCGTCCTGCAGCTTCTTCTTGACCGCAGCAATGCCGGCATCGCGGTTGGCGCCTTCGGCGCTGTTGGTCAGGTTCACGGTTTCGGCTGAGGCCAGCGGACTCAGGGCCAGCAGGCAGCCGGTAATCAGCACGGTGTGGAGCTTGGTCATGGACTCGCCTCGTGAAGGTTCAGGGGCTTCGAGGATAGTGCGCGGCTGTTAACGGTGCGTGGTTGGGTGTGATGCGTCACGTTAGTAAGTGCCGCCCGCCGGTCAGGGCGGGCCCACATCTACGGACGCTGCGGTCAACGGGAGTGGCTGTGTGTCCCGCGAGCGCCAGCGCCCGCGGGACGAGGCATCAGCCTTCCGGCAACAGGCGTTCACTGGCGTGTGCGGTCAGCCCAAGGCCGGCCATGACCAGCCCTTCCAGCACACGGTCGCCGACGTACTGGTCAGGCTCTCCATTCTTGCGGGCGCGCTCTGCGGCAAGCAGAATTTCCATCACCACGCGCAGGCCATTGAGAGAACAGTCGGCGTCGGACAGTGCCATGCGTCGCCCTGGCGGAAGATGGCCTTCCGGCCAGGGCCGGCCGTTGGACGCGGCACCTGCGCCGATGCTGTGCAGCAGTGAAACAAAGGCGTTGGGATCCGGTGTGGGCTCGTTGGCGGGATGCAGGCGGATCGGGTGCGGAGAAGGGGGGTAGGCGTTGGTCATGGCAGGGCTCCGAACAGATAAACGGAAGCCGCCACCGATGAAGGTGGCGGACGGTGCGAGGTTCGAAACCCGGTCTACGCTAAACCGGCAGGCACAAGGCCTCCGCGCACCGCCCGCCATAGCCGGCCGACGGATTGCCAGCCGGCACCACCTAATGGGTGATGCTGGCTGGCAAGCCTGTACTTCAGCGTAGAACCGGGGTTTCGAAGCCCGGCCAGCCGTTTTCGGTGGCGCGCCAAGAATTACTCCCGGTCATGCGGGAAGCCAAGGGCTTGGGGCTGATGCCGACAACGCCCTCGACGCTTTCGGCATTGTTGCATAGCTGGCCGGGGCAGGGAGGCGCCCATCGTGCAAGGGTTTGGCCTGATTTCAGGCGTGGGCTGTCGTGGTGGTGATGGCTCGAGTCCCGGAGCCTGGAATTCAGGGCAATCACGACGCGCGGCAGAAGGGATCTGAAGGTGCTGGGCACTCAGATCACCGTATCGCTAAACGCCGCCTGTTCTTTCAGCCATGCGATCACCGTCGATGCGCCGCTGCGCACATCGCGGTGCAGTGGAAGCGCAATCCAGTAGGCCGGGCCGAGCACTACAGCGGCATCTTTGAATGGCCTTACCAGCGCGCCCGAGGCGATGTCATCGAATGCAAAGCGATGGCGCGCCAGCGCGACGCCCTGGCCCTGCACAGCAGCCCGAAGCACGAGGTCTGACGATGAGAAGCGCGGGCCGGCAGTCACATCCATCGAGGCCGGACCGTACAGCTGCCGCCATGCCTCCCACGATGCATGTGGATCACGATCATGCACCAGCCGCGTCCCGAGCAGGTCGGCCGGCTGCGCCGGTTGGCCGGAAGCTTCGAACAGCGCCGGGCTCATGACCGGATACAGGACTTCGTCCATCAGCGGCTCGCACCTGGCATCGGGCCAGGGCCCACGGCCCATGCGTATGGCCAGGTCGATGTCGCCGGTCTGCAGGTTGTCGATCTTCTGGTCTACAACCACCGACACCTCAAGATGAGGATGCGCCTGCTCGAGTCGCGGAAGGCGCGGAAGCAGCCAGCGTGCCGCAAATGAAGGTGTGGTCGATACGGTCACCGATCGCCCGGAGCGTGCTTCCTGCACTGCGGTGATTGCGCGCTCGATATCGCGGAAGCTCGACAGCGTGGCTCGGCCCAATGCCTCGCCTTGCGGTGTAAATGTGATTCCTCGCCGGCCTGCAGCGTCGCCGACCAGCCGTACACCCAGCCAGAGCTCCAGCTCCGCGAGATGGCGGCTCACCGACGAGTGGACGATGCCGAGCTCGCGCGCGGCCGAGCGAATCCCGCCGTGGGCATACACGGTGGCGAACGCCCGAAGTCCGTTGAGGGGCATCTTCATGGTGGACTCAATAATAGACCAGAAGCGGCGTTCCTTGGACCAGCTTGCCATCACACGATGTTGCATCGAGTCCAGATCGGAGAGGATGAACATGGGAATGCTGGTCGATGGCCGCTGGGTCGATGCCGATTCGACAATGATCGATGGTCGCTTTGTGAGACCGGAAAGCATGTTCCGGCAGGGTCTGGATGGCATTGCGGGCCGACTGCGTGCACAACCGGGTCGCTACTGGCTCATTGCGTCGTCCAGTTGTCCGTGGTCGCATCGCACCCTGCTGCTGCGTGCCCTCAAGCGCCTGGAGCATGCAGTGCCGGTGCAGATCGCGGGTGGTGAGCGAAGGCAGGGCTACGCGGTGGCCGGCGGTGCCTCCTGGGTCGTCCCGGGATGCGGCTCGCGGGTCCGGCACCTGCACGAGATTTACCGTCTGTCGGCACCCCGTTACACCGGCCGGGCAACAGTGCCGGTGCTGTGGGACAGTCAGGCCTGCAGGATCGTCAGCAATGAGTCGTCGCACATCATGCGCGCGTTCGATGCGGCCGATGCGAACGTCGCGGGGGCGTTCACGCTCGTCCCGCCCGCCTTCCGCGGCCGGATCGATGCCCTCAACGCCGCGCTTCAGGCCGGGCTGTTCAATGCCGTCTATCGCGCCGGTTTCGCGCAACGGCAGGACGCCTACGAAGAAGCTGTCGAGAGTGTGTTCGCCATGCTGGATCAGTTGGAGCGGCGTCTTGCGAATGCACGCTATCTGTTTGGCCTGATCATCACCGAGACGGACTGGCGCCTGTTCCCGACTTTGGTCCGGTTCGACGCCGTCTATCACGGCCACTTCAAATGTGCACGTCGGAGACTGATCGACTACCCGCACTTGTGGGCCTACGCGCGAGACCTGTACTCCTGGCGCGGTGTCGCGGCTACGGTCGATCTCGACGTGATTCGCAACGGGTATTACTGGCACGATCGAAGCGTCAACCCGTTCGGCATCATTGCCGCCGCACCCGATGCGGACTGGTCGGCTGCGCACGGTCGCGAGCGCTTCGGACCGGCGCGGGTGACGCTTGCCTCCGGGCAAGCGATTGAGGTCGATCCCATGACGCTTCAGCGCGGAGAGGCTGTGCGATGAGCGCCCTCCTGATCGGCGCAGGTGTCATCGCCGTTGCCACCATCACGCCAGGTCCCAACAACCTGCTGGTCATGCGCATCGCCGCGCGAACCGGATTCGTGAGCGCGCTGCCAGCGATCGCCGCCATCGTTGCCGGAGGATTGGGCATGTGGGCGCTCGTGGCGGCCGGAGCAAGCACCGCATTCCAAACCGTGCCGCACCTGTACGCCCTGATGACCCTTGCTGGCGGGGCGTACCTGTGCTGGATGGGCGCCCGCCTGGTCCTGGAAACACTCCGGCCACCTGAGAAGCACGTGCCCACGCCGACCAGTGTCCGGCACGGCAGCGTGGTGGCGCTGTTCTGCTTTCAGTTCGTCAATCCTAAAAGCTGGGTGCTGGTGCTGACGGTGACTGCCGTCGTCGGCAATGGCGCCGAGCCCCTGCGGACCTCCCTTGTGCTGGCGGCAGCGTTTACGGTGATCTCCGCACTTTGTCTCGCACTCTGGTGCGCGATGGGCGTTTCAATGATGCGCCATCTGGACACAACCGCGGCACGCAACTGGATTGACAGGGTGATGGGCGCGCTGCTGTTCGCATCAGCACTGTTGCTCGTGCTCGCTCCGGCCGACATGCCGAGCGCATGATCCCAATCATGATCGGCAGGGTGCTGGTTCCAGCTCTGAGAATGGCGAAGCCTGGCAGCTCCGGAGGGTTCAGAACTGCCCGTTTGAATTTAGAAAACGGTCGGTCTAAAATGTGCGGCATGACTCCTGCTGTCACTACGACTACGCGCCGCCGGGGGCGCCCGCCGAGGGCGGATCGCGGCTTTGATGACACCCGGCGCGAGCTGGTGCGCACTGGGATCGCGTTGTTGACGGAGCGAAGCTTCTCTGCAACGGGCATCGACGCAATCGTCAGGCAGCTGGGTGTCCCCAAGGGGTCGTTCTACCACTACTTCGACAGCAAAGAGGCCTACGGCTTGGCTGTGCTCGAGGCCTACGACGAGTATTTCTGCCGCAAGCTCGACCGGCATCTGCTGGACGAAGAACGCGATCCGCTTGAGCGGATCCTGGGATTTGTCGCCGACGCCTGCAGTGGCCTGGAACGATTCGACTTCCGGCGAGGCTGCCTGGTCGGCAACCTTGGCCAGGAGATCTCGACATTGCCGCAGGCCTACCGTGCCCGATTGATCGAGGTGTTCAACGGATGGGAATCCCGGCTGGCCGCGTGCCTTGAACTGGCCCGGGGGCGCGCTGAGCTCTCGTCCGACGCGCGCTGCTCCGAGATCGCCACCGCCTTCTGGATCGGATGGGAGGGAGCTGTCCAACGAGCACGGCTTGAGCGCAGCGCTGCGCCGCTCACGATCTTCGCCAATGCGTTCCTGGCGGGCTTGCCCCGCTGAGTCCATGTTCCTTTGCCGGCTTGTAGCCGATCAGTCTAAATCATGCAGCAACCTTGCCGCTGCCCCAGGAGGAAGGCCATGTTCAACGCCGTATACATAGACAAGACGGGAAACGAATTGCAGGTCGACGTCAGGCAGGTGCCTGAATCGGCCCTGCCGGAGGGCGACGTCACCGTCCAGGTTTCGCACAGCACACTGAACTACAAGGACGCGATGGCAATCACCGGCCAGGGCGGTGCGGTGGTGCGGTCCTTTCCGATGGTGCCCGGCATCGACCTGGCCGGCACTGTGCTCGAGTCGGTGGACCGGCGCTATCAACCGGGCGACCAGGTGGTTCTCAATGGCTGGGGCGTGGGTGAGCGGCACTGGGGAGGGCTTTCGCAGCTGGCACGCGTCAACGCCGACTGGCTGATCCCGCTTCCAAAGGGCATGCAACCCGAGCAGGCCATGGCTATCGGAACGGCCGGCTATACCGCCATGCTGAGTCTGATCGCGCTGGAGCGTCATGGCCTTTCTCCGGATGCCGGTGAAGTGCTGGTTACCGGAGCGAGCGGGGGCGTAGGCAGCTTCGCTGTGACATTGCTGGCCGATCGTGGCTACAACGTCGTGGCGTCCACCGGACGGCTGGACGAGACCGACTACCTGAAGTCCCTGGGTGCCAGCGAGGTTATTGATCGCAATGTGCTGTCCCAGCCAGGCAAGCCACTTCAGCGGGAGCGGTGGAGTGCCGCCATTGACTCGGTGGGCAGCCACACACTTGCAAATGTGTGTGCCGCCATCAAGGAAGATGGCGCCGTGGCCGCGTGCGGGCTGGCTCAGGGCATGGACTTTCCTGCCACGGTGGCGCCCTTCATCCTGCGCGGTGTGAGCCTGCTGGGAATCAACAGCGTCACGCGGCCCACCGCAGAGCGGCTCGTGGCGTGGGAACGGCTTGCCAAGGACCTGGATATGGCCAAGCTCGACGCCATCTCCCAGCACATCGGCCTGGGAGAGGTTGTAGCCACTGCCGAAGCCCTGATGGCAGGACGCATCCGCGGACGCGTCGTGGTCAACGTCAATCGTTGACGTGAGGATCGTTGCCGCTGCCTGATGATGGCGTGCCGCCGCTGGCCGGGGGCTCTGCCATTTCCTGAAGGCGCGGGCCTGCACCGCGCCGACCATCGACCAACGCCTTCTTCACTGCCCGCGACATTACACTTGCGCGCTTTCACATGCGGAACAGGGAGGCAAGTAACCCCAACGTGAGAGCCATTTCCTCTATTGCCGCTGCCGTGCTCGTCAGCGCTTCGCTGACAGCGGAGGCATCGGAACGCGATCAAAACGGCGGCGCTTACTTCGAGCCGGGCGGCGCGGTAAGGTTCAACTACGGCTGGCTCGACTACGGCGCGACCAGCCGCCTCCAGCTTGAACTGCTGCGTGCAGACCTCGACGCTGGGACCGGGCCGTTTTCCTTCTCTGCCCAATACCGCTGGTACGATGGTTTCGACGCTGTGCATCACGCCTACGCGGGCTGGCAGTTCTCCGATGCTACCCAGCTGAAGGGAGGTATCCAGCAAGTCCCATTCGGGCTGCTCCCTACCGTTTCGCAGAGTTTCTGGTTCGGCTCCGGCTACTACCTGGGCATCGAGGATGATTACGATCCGGGCCTTGTAGTGATTCACCGCAGCGGCAGCACAACCTGGCATCTCGGCTGGTTCTCCGGAGACGAATACGGATCGGGTGCTCGCTACGATCGCTACTCCTTCGATGTCGCGCAGACCGAGGCGTTGCCGTATCGCGAGCGGCAACGGCTGCATGCACGCGTGGAGAATGCGCGCGACTGGGCTGGCGGGGACCTGCTGCTGGGCGCATCCGCGTTCGCCGGCAAAGTGCAGAACACACAGACACGACGCCATTACGGTCACCAGGGTGCAGCTCTGCATGCACAGTGGACGCGCGATGGCTGGACCGCGCAGTTGCAGTGGGCGCGGTACCGGTATGACGTGCCCGGAGATCGCATCGCAATGTCGGCGTTCCAATCCCCCTTCCAGGTTGCAGCGCAGGCGGATGTGCCAAGCGCCAACATCGCCTATTCGTTCGGCCAGAAGGGCTGGCTGGATGACATCACCTGCTATAACAACCTCAGCATGACCCGCCCGGTCGGGCACCGCGCGGGCCTACGCAACTCGTGGCAGAACGTGACCGGTTGCAGCCTGCAGAAGGGCGTCATGCTCACCTATGTCGATTGGATCGCCGGCCGCAACATGTGGTTTGCCGGCGGCGACGGCATCGGCATCAGCGAGGGAGGCCCTTCGCGCTGGCATTCTCGGTTGAATCTGAACCTCGGTTTCTACTTCTGATCGGCCTCGCGCGCTCAGCAGGACCTTCCATTGAAGAACTCGGAGGCATGCTGTCAGGAGCGCTGAGGCGCCGCAGGTACAGCGCCCAACGAAGGCGGCTCAGGGCGTCTCGTTTAATTGAGACAGCAGATTCCTCGCCACTTCTATTGCCTTCTCGCGTGAGGTGACAATGTGGAGAGGGTAGCCCCAGAACTTGGAAAAGGGTACCGAGAACGCCTTGTAGGCGACGCGCTTGGCCGGATTGGGCTCGACCAGGACCATCGCCAGAACCAGCCTGCGAAGCTCGGCCTTGTGCTGCTTCATCCACAGCGCCATGCGTTTCTTCTCCGCTGGCGAGTGGTCATGCTCCTCCGATGGCGCCGTATCAGTGAGAAGTACGAAGGGCTCCCCCCGGCGCAGATTTTCCTCGAATGCGTCGAAGTCATCCTGATGTTCGTGTTCGGGGCCTTGCGCGAGGTCCATCCAGACCAGGGGAAAATCACTGCTGTTCATCGACATGGGCGGCTTCCTTGAGTTTGATGTGTCGCCAGGTGGTCGCTGCAGCGAACAGGCCCGGCAGCGTGATGAAGAAGATTGCGGAAAAGGTGACGTGCCAACCGTCCCTGAAACCGTCGAAGACGCCGCCGAGCGTATTCAGCAGCACAAGTGCGCTCCCCAGTATCAGCGCAATCCAACAGGATCTTCGGGTATTTGACAGTGCGAGAAGCACTGTCACTATCCAGCACCCGTAATAGGCGGGAAATGCCCAGAGCGCATCGTGATCAAACGTGATCGCCGGTGCCGCTCCTTTGGCCCTGGCGAAGTCGTTGACGTAGAAGAACAGCTGGAAGGTGACAAAGAGAATGGCGCCAGCGGCAGTTGTCAGCCACAGCAATGCAACTTTGTCTGGAACACTTCCGGGCCGGGGTGGGGCGGTGGGCGAGGAGGGCTGAGTGGGCATGGCGGATTGTTCTCTGATGAGCCTCTATGGATCTTGTCGGGTACAGTGATGAATCAGTATCTGTAGTCCAGCGTCACCATCACATTGCGCGGCGCGCCATAGCCGACGGTGTCGAAATCTCCCTTCTGAAGCGCGTACTTCCTGTCCAGGACGTTGTTGACGTTGATAGCCACACTGGATTTGTCCGTGATGGAGTAGCGACCCATTACCGAGAGAAGTGCATAGGATCCCTGTTCTCCACCCAGGGAACTGGTTCCTGTGTTGGGCGCGTTGTAGAAGCGGCTTTGCCATTTGAAGCCGCCGCCCAGCGTCAAGCGGTCCCATTGGCCCGGCAACCGATAGGTCGTGAAAAGCTGCGCTGTGGTGCGGGGCAACTGCGTGTTCAAGCGCTCGTGGGCACCGTCCTTCGCAGTGAAGTGCGCGACACCCGCGTAGACGTTCCATCCACGGGACAGCTCTCCCTGAAGATCCAGCTCGACACCGCGAGACCTGGTCCCGTCGGCGCCGCGGTAAGCCTGCGCTCCGCTGGGTGTGTAGGTGCCGGCGACCGATTGCGCGGCGTTGTCCAGTTCGGTGTGGAAGAGGGCAATCGATGCAGTCAAGCGCCCGTCAAGAAGCCCTGCCTTCAGCCCGATTTCGCTTGTTCTGCCTTTTGAAGGGGTCAGCACGTTACCGTTGCTGTCCCGATACTCGGTCTGGGGGTTGAACACTCCTGTGTGGCTGGCGTAGACCGAGTACGTCGCGTTGATGTCGTAGATCAGGCCGGCGTACGGGGTGAACTCGCCACTTTTTCTGTAGTGCACCGGTGCTCCACCGGCCGCATCGTCGATTTCATAGGTACTGAGGCGCCCCCCGACGATCAGCTTCAGTGGTTCAGCCAGCGAGAGTCGCGCCGCGCTGTAGACGCCACCTTGCTTGATTCGGGTTCGCGTCGGCGTTGTGGACATCGCATCGAAGTCAGGCCTGCGGAATGAGGGGCTCAACTCATACACGTTCACCGGCCAGATGCCTGCATAGAAGGGGGCGACGTCCTCCTGATATGCGTTGCGCCGAGAGCGGGTGGCGCCGACGACCAGATCGTGCTGTCGGCCAAACAGCTGGAAGGGGCCACCGGCCATGACGTCGAACGTGTTCTGGCGACTGCGCCCCTCGGACGCCAGCGCTACCGGATAGGCCCCGTTGGGGAACACGCCCAGGCCTGTGGCACGATCAGGTCGGCCGATCAGGCCAAGGAGCTCGGCGGCATGCTCGGTCCGATATTGATTCGCGGTGGCCTGGAACTTCCAGCCGTTTCCGAAGAGATGCTCGATTTCGGCGAAGGCCGTCTTGAGGGTGTTGTCCCAGTAGCTCCAGTCCTGCGCGTAGTTCCTGGAGCGCGGATACTCCGCTTGCGTACCATCGCTGAACCAAAGTGGCAGGCCTCCCCAGGTCGATCCCTTCGGCGTGATGTCCTGGTATTCGTACCCCAGGCGGAAGGTCGTGTCGGCGGTCAGATCGGCCTCGATGACGCCATATAGCGACTTCCTCTGCGGCCTGTAACCATCAAGGTAGCTATGTCCGTCCTGGTATGTCCCCACCAGTCGCGACCGGATCCGACCGTCCGCGGTCAGCGGTGTGGAGATGTCGCCGACGCTCCGATAGGTCTCCCAGCTGCCAGCCCCCAGCGAAGCGCTCGCCGAGAAATCACGTGTCGGTCGTTTGCGCACAAGATTGATCGCGGCTGAGGGGTTGCCGGTACCTGTCAGCAGGCCCGATGCACCACGCACGACTTCCACGCGGTCGTAGAAGGCTGTATCAACAGCGCCGATTCCACTTCCATTGACGGTGCTGCCGACCACCGTGGGTATGCCGTTGTACTGGATGTTATTGATCAGGAAGCCTCGCGCATAGAAGCTGGTACGCTCACTGTCCGACTGGTACGTGGCGATTCCGGACGTGCTCTCCAGCGCTGCCTGCACCGAGTCCAGGTGCTGGTCATCCATGCGCTGACGCGTCAGTACAGTCAGTGCCTGCGGCGTCTGCTTGAGCGACAGCGGCATGCGCGTGGCGGCAGAGGACTCCCGCGTCGTATACGATCCTGTGTCCTCTGTGGCCGACTTGTCCTTGTGAGCCAGCACTGTGACCGTGGGTAACGCGGTCTCTTCCCGCGCTGTCCTTTCGTCCGCGTGATCGGACGGAACGGATTCGCCTGCAAATGCGGTCGGCGCGCCCAGCAGGGCCCATGCAACTGCCACGGTCAGACCAGCGTATCGGGCGTCCCTCGGGCGCCCGCGCCTGTACTCCAGAGCAGAATTCCCATCCGCACCGGCAAGCACGTTGATCGGGTAATGGGGAGCATCGGCGCTCTGCTGGCCAGTCATAAATAATAGTCATTCGCGTTTGGGCGGCACATTTAACAACGAATTCCAGGGGAATACTGGCGAACCCAGGCCAGACTATTGTTCAGTCAGGCCAGGTCGGCGGCGGCAGGCGGCAGGCGGCAGGCGAGAGTCGGCTACACGAAGGAGCGAGGTCGAACCGGGCCGGAGGTGGAGCAGGCCAGGGGGGGGGCGGGAGCTGGCCAGCCCGTTCAGCCCGGCAGATGGCCGGGCAAGGTGATTGTGGGCGGCGCGATCTGCGGCGCCAGCATGGAGCGTTCTGAAAGGTAGCGCCCAGGTGGCTTTCCCATCGCCTTGCGAAACATGGTTACAAAGCCGCTTGCACTGCCGTACCCCAGATCCAGTGCGATCGTTTGAACGCTTTCACCTTGGGCCAGACGTTGGAGCGCAAGGATGACGTGCAGCTGCCGGCGCCAACGCCCAAAGCCCATGCCGATCTCGTCCTGCAGGAGGCGGCTCATGCTGCGCTCGCTCATGCCGACGCGGCTCGCCCATACGCCCTTCGGGGTCTTGTCGGTCGGGTCGACCAGCAGGCACTCGGCCAGGCGACGGAGTCTTGCATCGCGCGGCATCGGCAGATGCAGATCTTCAACCGGGGCCTCTGCCAGCTGGTCGAGCAATGTGGCAATGAGGCGCTCCTCCTTGCCTCCAGCTGCATACTGCTCAGGAAAATCAGCCGCCTTCAACAGCAGTTCGCGCAGCAATGGCGAAACCGCAACGGTACAGCAGAACGTTGGGAGGTCCGGTGCGGCCTCCGGCTCGACAAACAGGCAGTAGCATTCTGTGTGTCCCGCTCCCCTTGCCGAGTGGGGAAGGTCGCCCGGTATCCAGACTGCGCACTGCGGAGGAACGATCCAGACGCCATCTTCCACCTCACAGGTCAAGACGCCGCGAACCGAATAGATCAGCTGTGCCTTGCGGTGCTGGTGGCGCTCATTTTCCCAGTCCCGCGCCACCGAAGCGGCAGTAACGGCTACAACTGCCTGGTGAAGGCTGTCGACGCTCGCGTGCGCTGCGAAATCAGTGGTGGATACTCTGGACATGATGAAGGGGTCGATAGGCGGACGGCGATCTGCCGCCCGATTAGGGATTGCGGCCATTCACTTGTCAATGAAGCAGGCGCATGCTCGCGGCTGCGGGCTCATCGCCCGTTTGCCCGCTTTGGACGCCCCCTTCTGAACGGAGCCGGCTTGCGATGGCGGTTTCATGGGATGATGCATCACTGTGCCCGCCTGCCAACATATGCATACGCTGACTGATCCCCACCTTCTCAATGACGTCGCTGAGATCGGTCGTATCGAGGCAGTGCCGCGCATCCTCGAAACCGTAGCCCATATCACGGGCTCGAGATTCACGGCGATTGCCAGGGTTACAGAGACGACCTGGACGGCCTGCGCCACCCTGGACACGCTCGGGTTCGGGCTTGTTCCAGGCGGGCAGCTGGTCCTGGAAACCACCATCTGTGACGAGATCAGGCAGTCATCAACCTCCGTGGTTTTCGCACGCGCCAGTACCCACCCGCTGTACTCCAAGCACCACACGCCTCGGATCTACGGGCTTGAGAGTTACGCGTCGGTTCCGATTCATCGGCCGGACGGCAGATTCTTCGGCACCCTGTGCGCCATCGATTCTTCGCCGGGCAACTTCGATGAAGCCCATGTCCGACGGTCCATGGAGCTGCTTGCCGAGCTCGTCGGCAACTATCTGGACAAGGAGGACCGCCTACAGGAAGCGGAGACGGCGCTTTCGGACGCGCAGCGGGATTCCGACTTGCGCGATCAGTTCATCGCGGTACTGGGCCATGATCTTCGCAGCCCCCTCCAGGCAATCAGCGTAGCAGCAGATGCACTTGAGGATGAGGCGACGTCCGCGCGTCAGCAGCAGATGCTTGCGCACATCGCATCTGGCGTGACCCGGATGGATGGGCTCATAAACGATGTACTTGATTTTGCCAGGGGCCGATTGGGTGGAGGCATCCCGATCTCGCTCCGGGAAAGCGATACGCTGCAAGCTGACCTTGAACGAGTTGCAGCGGAAGTGGCGATCGCCACCGGTCGCGAGGACATCGATGTGCAGATGCGGATCGAGGGCAGCGTGGTCTGCGATCCCGGCAGGCTGTCGCAGCTGCTGGCCAACCTGCTGACGAACGCAGTGCAGCATGGCGAGCGGTCGCTTCCTGTCACGCTGAGGGTGCATGCTGCATCCAATCGCCTCACGCTGGATGTGCACAACGCAGGCTGCATTGCGCCCGACAGGCTCAGCACCATTTTCAACCCGTTCTCGCGTGAGAAGGGCGAGCTTCCCAGGCCAGGTCTTGGTCTGGGCATCTATATCGCATCGGAGATTGCCAAGTCTCACGGCGGGATACTCGATGTGGTGTCAAGTGAAAGTGCCGGAACAGTGTTCACGTTCCGGATGCCAAGCGCGGATGTTGCCTGAGCGCCGGGGCTGGCCCTGCTTGACGCCGCGGCATGCACTATCCAGGAGGTAGGCCGCGGTGGACTTTCGCTCAAGCAAGCTGTGGTAGCTCACGTCGAAGCACTTCGTGCGCTGCGCGAGGGCGAAGGCGGACCGTCAGGCCCCGTTGGCCGGACAATGCGCTGCCAACGGAAGCTCTCGCGCATTCAGCGTGGATCGTGCCTCCTTGCTGGGGTTGGTAGGAAAGTTCCTTCTCTCAGTGCCGCAGATCAGTGTCTGTGGCGCACGCTTGCCAGACACGGCATTGAAGATGACCGGCCAGTACGCTCGGCCGATGATGCCGGCATGCCTCCGACCGGCTTCACAAATCTGTACCCCGAAGACGGGCATAGTGCCCTCTGAGTAGTGTGAGCGCGTCCATCCAGCCACGGGGTTTCCCCGAACGCCAGGAGGTCACTGTGCCAAGTTGGGATGAAGGAATGAAGTTGACGCGTCGCCAGGTGATCGCCGGCGGCGCCACGACCGTGGCGATGTCCGCCGCACCAGGGGCGTCATCGCTCGCCGCCGAACTGGCGGCATCCCCGCCGCCCAGGCCGCCGGTCATCAGCACGGTGGCCTTGACCGTCAACGGCGCGCGCCGGGAGCTTGAGCTCGACACGCGAACCACGCTGCTCGATGCCCTACGCGAACATCTGGAGCTGACCGGGACCAAAAAGGGCTGCGACCACGGTCAATGCGGTGCCTGTACCGTGCTGGTCAACGGTGAGCGCATCAATGCCTGCCTCAGCCTGGCGGTGCAGCACCAGGGCGATGCCATCACCACCATCGAAGGCCTCGGAACCCCCGATGACCTGCATCCGATGCAGGCCGCCTTCATCAAGCATGACGGTTACCAGTGCGGGTATTGCACGCCGGGGCAGATCTGTTCGGCGGTAGCGGTACTGGACGAGATCAAGCGGGGTGTCCCCAGCCATGTGCAGGCGGACGTCAGCGCACTGCCCCAGGCCACCAGCATGGAAATGCGCGAACGCATGAGTGGCAACCTCTGCCGATGCGGCGCCTATTCCAACATTGCCGAGGCAATGCAAGAGGTCGCTGGCGTGACCTCTGCAGGGAGGCCCTCATGAGGGCCTTCAGTTACGAACGCGCGAAGTCCCCGGCCGAGGCCGCCAAAGCCGTGGCCGGTACCGAGGGTGCGAAGTTCCTGGCCGGAGGGACCAACCTGCTCGACCTGATGAAGCTGGAGGTCGAGACGCCAACGCACCTGGTCGACGTGCAGGACATCGGCCTGGACAGGATCGAACCCACCGACGAGGGCGGCCTGCGCATCGGCACGCTGGTCACCAATACCGCACTGGCCTCGCATGAACGCGTGCGCCGCGACTACGCGGTGCTGACCCGCGCGATCGTGGCAGGCGCCTCCGGGCAGCTGCGCAACAAAGCCACCACCGGCGGAAATCTGCTGCAGCGCACGCGCTGCCCGTACTTCTACGACCCCCATCTTCCCTGCAACAAGCGCCTGCCCGGATCAGGCTGCGGCGCGCTCGAAGGATTCTCCCGGCAGATGGGCGTGATCGGCACCTCGGACAGCTGCATCGCGACCTATCCGGGCGACATGGCGGTGGCCCTGCGGGTGCTGGACGCCTCGATCCAGACCGTCAGGGGTGACGGTAGTACGCGCAGCATCCCGATCACCGATTTCCATCGTTCCCCCGGCGACAGGCCGCAGCAGGACAACGTGCTGCAGCGCGGTGAGCTGATCACCCACGTCACGCTGCCGGAACCTTTGGGCGGTCGGCACGTTTACCACAAGGTACGTGACCGCGCGTCCTATGCGTTCGCACTGGTGTCGGTCGCCGCGGTCGTGCAGCAAGACGGCTCGGCGCGGTTCGCCTTCGGTGGAGTTGCGCCGAAGCCGTGGCGCATAGAGGCAGCCGAACCCCTGCTGCGCGACGGCGTAAAGGCCGCGGCCCGGCAGGTGTTCGCCGGCGCCCGTCCGACGCGGGAGAACGCGTTCAAGATCGCTCTCGCCGAGCGCACCCTCGCAGCCGTGCTGGTGGAAGGAGAGCACTGATGCCCCTTGAATTCAACGCCCCCGCCGGTGACAACCTGTTCGACAAAGCGAAGGTCGTCGGCAAGTCGACGACGCGCATCGACGGCCCACGCAAGACCACCGGCACCGCCCCCTATGCGTATGAGCGCCATGACGTGGCACCGAACCAGGCCTACGGCTATATCGTCGGCGCGGGCATCGGCAAGGGGCGCATCATTTCGATGGATGCCTCCCGCGCACGCGCCGCCCCGGGCGTGCTGGCGGTCATCACCGCACCGGAGACCAAGCCGGTCGGCAAATCGAACTGGAACAATGCACCGCTGTTCGGCGGCCCCGAAGTTGCCCACTATCACCAGGCCATCGCCTGCGTGGTGGCAGAGACCTTCGAGCAGGCCCGCGCCGCCGCGGCATTGATCCGCACCCGCTATGAGCGCGGCAAGGGCCGCTTCGATTTTCCCGCACTGGCGCCGTCCGCGCCGCTGGCAAAGGGGCGCGATGGCAAGCCCGACCGGCAGGCGCTGGGCGATTTCGACACCGCCTACGCGAGCGCCGCGGTCAAACTCGACGAGACCTACCACACCTCCGACGAAAGTCATTCGATGATGGAGCCGCACGCCACCATCGCCGCCTGGGAGGGCGACACGCTCACGCTGTGGACGGCGAACCAGATGATCGACTGGGCCAGGCAGGGCATGGCGGCGATCCTCGGCATCGATCCTGCCAAGGTGCGCGTGGACTCGCCCTATATCGGCGGCGGCTTCGGCGGCAAGCTGTTCATCCGTGCCGACGCGGTGCTGGCCGCGTTGGCGGCCAAGCAGGTCGGGCGACCGGTGAAGATCGCGCTGCAACGGCCTTTGATGGCCAACAACACCACCCACCGGCACGCAACCATTCAACGCGTCCGGATCGGTTGCGCGAAAGACGGCAGGATCTCCGCCATCGCCCATGAGAACTGGTCGGGCAACATCAACGGCGAGGACGGCGAGAACGGCACCCTGCAGACGCCCAAGCTCTATGCGGGCGCCAACCGCCTGGTGGCCAACTACATCGCCACGCTCGATATGCCCGAAGGCAATGCAATGCGCGCGCCGGGCGAAGCGCCAGGCCACATGGCGCTGGAAGTGGCGATGGACGAGATGGCCGAGAAGCTGGGCCTCGACCCGATCGCGTTCCGCATCCTCAACGAGCCGGAGGTCGTACCCGGCGACCCGTCCAAGAAGTTCTCCGACCGCAACCTGGTGCGCTGCCTGCGCGAAGGCGCCAAGCGCTTCAACTGGAACAAGCGCAATGCCAGGCCGGCGCAGGTAAGGGAAGGGCACTGGCTGGTCGGCATGGGCGTGTCCGCGGGGTATCGCGGCGCACCGACGATGAAGTCGGCGGCGCGGGTGCGGCTCGACGGCCAAGGCGGCGTGATCGTGGAAACCGACATGACCGACATCGGCACGGGCTCCTACACGATCATCGCGCAGACGGCAGCCGAGACCATGGGCGTGCCGCTGGACCGGGTCCAGGTGACCCTCGGCGACTCTCGTCATCCCGCCTCCGCCGGTTCCGGCGGCCAGTGGGGCGCGGCAAGCTCCACCGCAGGCGTGTACGCGGCGTGCGTCAGCCTGCGCCGCAAGGTGGGCGAGAAACTGGGCTTCGACGGCGACACCGCAAACTTCGCCAATGGCCGCATCCAGGCGGGTGGGCGGACCATCAAGCTGGCGGAGGCGGGGACACTGTCGGCGGAGGACGGCATTGCCTTCGGCGACTTCAAACAAGGCTACGACGTCGGCACCTACGCAGGGCATTTCTGCGAGGTCGCCGTGCATGCCTACACTGGAGAGACGCGCATTCGCCGCATGCTTGCCGTATGCGATGGCGGCCGGATCCTCAATCCGCTGTCCGCGCGCAGCCAGGTCATCGGCGGGATGGTGATGGGCGCGGGGGCGACCCTCATGGAGGAACTGGTGGTCGACAAGCGGCTTGGCTTGTTCATCAACCACGACCTGGCCGGCTACGAGGTTCCCGTGCACGCCGATATTCCGTACCAGGAAGTGGTCTTCCTCGATACGCTGGACCCGGTGATCTCGCCGATGAAGGCCAAGGGCGTGGGTGAACTGGGCATCTGTGGGGTCGGCGCTGCGATCGCCAATGCGGTCTACAACGCAACCGGGGTGCGCGTACGCAACTATCCCATCACCCTGGACAAGCTGTTGCCCGGCTTGCCCGACGTGGGCTGACCCTTGCGCATGGACCAACCCGCAGCTTCAGCCACTCTGGAGGCCTCCGCGATGGGTGGAGGAGGGCCCAGGGATGCTGCCGGGCAACTGTTGGCAGCGCCGGGCTTCCTCACCGAAGGAAGCCCGCGGAGCGTGCTCGAGACGGCCTTGACGCGCGTGCGCGCGGGGCAGCACGCCGTGCTCGCGCTGGTGCTGGAAACCGATGGCTCCACCTACGCCGGTGCCGGCGACATGGTGCTGTTCTGCAACGGCAGCCAGGTCGGCTGGCTGAGCGGCGGATGCCTGGAGCCCGAGCTCGCGCGACGTGCAGAGCAGGTAAGCGTGGCAGGGCAGGTCGATTGGATCGAGATCGACACGCGCAGTGACGAGGACCTGCTGAGTGGGTCCGCGCTTGGGTGCCGCGGTCGGCTGCGGATTGCGCTCCTGCCATTACGTGCCATGGCCGGCATCGACGTTGTCATCGAGGCATGGCTGCGCGAGGGTGTGCCACTACAGCGCGAGCTTCGCGCATCGGGGCAGATTGTTTTCCGCGCGGGCCATCGCGAGCGGACGTGGCAGCTGCATCCGATGGACGGTATGCAGCCCTTTGGTGAGGGGGCGTGGTGTTTGACGCTGCCCCGGCTTCCGCGGGCCCTGATCCTGGGGGGCGGTCCTGAAACGCCCTTCCTGGTTCCGTTGCTGCGTGGCCTGGGGTGGCGGATCAGCGTGGCCGAACGGCGAGCGCGCTGGGCCTCAGCGGGGCAGGGCGCGGATGCACAGTTGCAGACCAGCCCGGCCGAGGCCTTCCATGGCGACCCGTGCGACGCGGTACTGGTGATGCATCACGATTTCGAACTTGACCGGGAGGCGCTGGTGGCCCTGGCGGATACCAAAGTCGCGTTCATTGGACTGCTGGGTCCGCAGCGAAGGCGCGAGGACTTATTCAAACTGCTGACTCCGGATCAGCGCCACCGCCTGTCCCCGAGACTTCGATCACCGGTTGGCCTGAAAATCGGCGGCCGAGGGCCAGAGGCGATTTCGCTCAGCATCGCCGCGCAGCTGCAGCAATGGCGAAGCGCGCACGGCAGGTGACTGACCCGCATGCGGTCGTCGTGCTTGCTGCCGGCGGGAGCACCCGACTTGGCCAGCCCAAGCAGCTTCTAACCCGGCAGGGCGAGACCCTGGTACATCGCGTGGTCCGATTGGCGCTGGAGCTCGCGCCAGCGCAGGTGCTGGTCGTAGTAGGCGCGAACGCACAGGCAGTGACATCCAGCATTGCCGGGCTGGATGCCACCCCGGTAACCAACCACCACTGGGAACGCGGCCTGGCGAGCAGTCTGCAGGTTGCCGGCGCACACCTGCTGCCGACGGTGAGCGCGGTGATGGTCGTGGCATGCGACCAGCCCGCAATCGAGCACGCCCATCTGCGGGCGCTGCTTTCGGGTGCCCGCACCGCGGCGTCAGCGTGCGCGGGCACCCGTCACGGAAGTGCGCTTGGCGTTCCCGCGGTAGTACCGCGCGCCTGGTTCACCCCTGTGGGTGCAGCCGGTGACCGCGGCTTCGGAGCGCGCCTGCGGCAACTTCCTGCCGATATGGTGCATGTCCTACAGGCACCGGAACTGGGCCTGGATGTCGACACGCCAGAAGATCTTGCGCGTGCGCGCGATGCGGGCTGGATCGATACTGAGTGAGTCGCGCGCTCACCCGCCGGGCGCCAGTGAATGGCGTGCACCGCGAAACAAATGGCCGCCAGTACGTGGGCCCGATTCCGATATAGGTCGTGCGTGCCGCCTCATCCTTGTGAGTGGGTGAGGGGCGGGGCGCTAATGAGGCGGCACCAAACGGCCGTGATCCGTCACGTTAATCGAATTAAAGCCTTTGGGGCGATGCGTCGCATGTTGCTATATGACAGGTTTGCATCGATGGAGGAGGACGCGTGGGGTGTAGCCGATGCAATCGCGACAAGGAAGATTTATCGAGGATAGACGAAGCGATGCTACTTCTATCCGCGGCGGCCCCCGTCTGTCCAACTAAACGAAAATACGCGCACTACCAAGAGCTCATGCGACAACCTTTCTGGGCGTTGGCTCTAACGACGGACAGCTTGGTGGATGGGAACCGCTTTTCTAGAATAGAATCTGCAACTGCAGCAGACACACTGATTGTTCAGTCAATGCATGCTGCCGCTCTTGCCAGAGCGCCTACGACTCAACTTAACCTAGGCTCAAGCCGAATGATCACTCTAAGTTTCGATAGAGGTCTAATTCGCCTTAGTTCTTGGGATGAGCTCTATGAGACACCTGGCTATGTCAAAGTGCTTGACGCTAAGTCAGTCCAGCTTAGCGAGATCATTGGCGTCTACTCATTTCAAACGAGAGAAGCGTGTGGTCTCAAGAGCTGCAAACAGCCCCACGGCAATGGATACGTAGTAACTACTACTAGTGGAATCGTCACAAACATTGGAAGCATTTGCGGTAAGCGGGCGTTCTCAATTACGTTTACAAACTTGCGAAGAGCGTTCGACAGAGACCTCAAGGCCAAGGAGAGAAGGGAAAGGCTGGAGGCACTTCAAAGTAGGCTGCCGGCGGTCCTGGAGCAGTTTCGCTCTATGCGGGACCACGCGAAACCACTTTACAGAGCTACTATGGGTCTGAGGGGGTCAGGTGTTCCGCGGCAGATAGCCGACGCGGTACGGAATATGATGCGTGTCGGAGACGGTGCGATAACCAAGAATAGAAAGGCGACCCCTCAAGAGCGAGAATTTGCCATTGAGTCGGGGCTGGCTAGGCGGGACATGCCGTACTATGTCAGTGAGATTGTTGGACGCATCAGTAGCGTGAGTGCACTAAACGAGGCGGAGGCGCTTAGGGGACTGCTCAACGAGCTCGACCCGACGCTCAACAGACTGGCAGAGTGCGATCTAAGCACAATTTCAGACAAAGAAGCTCGCCATCTTGATAAAGCGACCAGCGGCATCGACTCTAGGCTTGATCAAATCGGCCGCACGATTACGTCGCTGCGTGCATTTGCCACCCAGGACAACATTGGCCAACTTGCAACGATCTTAGACTCACCGACTGATAGGAGGCTCTTCGATGGGTTCTTGCATTCATTGCCTGCGCCCGGACTAGTTCGGTAAAGGCGCCTGCCTAATGACCCTCGGCTGAAGCGAAACGATCGCAAGCGACAAGCTCCTAGAATGGTATGTCGAACGTTCCGACCTCTATCCCACCCTTGTACCGAGCTCTTTTTTCAAAGATGCTTGCAAACTCCCTTCGAAGCTCGGCGTCACTGTTCAGCTTATCCGCATCACTCTCAGAAAAATCCATCGACACCTCGATTCCCCGCTTGTTAGTGCTAAGGATGACTTCCCCACTTGGCATGGGAATTCTCAGCCTCGAAGCCGCCTTGCTCAGATAGTGCCTGAGCATATAGCCAATTTCTTCTTTGAAGTAACTGCGCACTTCAGATGAAGTCGCAATGGCCGCAAAGCTCTTGCCGACCTCATCTGAGAAGAACTTAACATTATGCGAATGAAGCAAGTCGATATCGCCAATCCATTGCTTCAGTGCGGAAGATTGCACGAAATGCACGGACGCAGCCGTGTCTTTCCTTCTCACCATATATCGAACGAAGCAAGTGATGCGATCGACCTCGCGCACCTGCTTCCTGTCTTCATTGAATTGAACTTCCACCATTTGAGCATCAAAGACTGCATGCAGTGAGTAGCTGTAGATCCTCTTCCTTCGCGCCATATCGCCCCCGGCCCGCTTTCCGAGTTCGTGATCGAGAGCCTTGATTAGGCTAGTAAAAGAGTCGTAGTAAGGCTTGTCATTGTTAGCCTGCCCCTCATTGCCCACCATCTGAAATGCAAAAACGTCCCGAGCCGCCACTAGCATCGCCCTAACTGCGGGGCTCATCGATGAAAAATAGCGATCTTTCCAGTTCGCGCTGGAGAGATGGGCCTTCATCGGCTGCAGTCTCGTGGCCTGTGGCGCAGGCTCCCAGTCAGCATTTGGGTCCTTGGCTGGGCGCTTGCGCGAAAGAAAGGCTGCGGCATCCTTTGCGATTTTCTTGCAGCTGATCAGAGCGCAAGTGAGTACGTGTACATCGTCCATTTTTGTTGTCTTGTAGGCGATAACATCGAGCTCTCGAGCCTGATTGCTTGCGTCATCAATGTAATAGCTTCCATTGATAGTCTTCCAGCCCGCCTTCTGTAGCGCTGTCACCACCTCGTGCTCAAGAACAAACCCAGTTTTCGCAACCGCTTCGAGGACTTTCGCATTAGTTGGCACGAGTAAATCCTTATAATTTGGCGTGGGCAGACATCATTGCTCGGCTGGGTTACCGGCGCAGTTCAATTGTCCGACCAAGCGGCAAGTCGGGGAAAGATCTTTGTTTGATCGGGTCAGCGGACGGTGACTGCACGACCTCAGTCCACGCATGACCGTTAGGATGTCATGCAACTGGCTGACGGGCTGATCGTCTTCCCCAAACTGCCGTGCGGGGTAGCGGTAGTGGGATGACGGCGGATCCATGTATACGGCGAGAAGTCGCCACTGTTGGCGGAGCTTCGTTGCCACTGTCGGCAGCGAGCTCTCATAGGCAGGATCGACGACCCTAGATACTTCCTCGGCCGTCAGCCAATGCTCCGCCAACCTCGCGCGCCTTTGTGCAGCGGAGACCAAGATTGGATGGAGGCTTTCGGAGCGGGAACTCACCATCTCGCACCTGCGCTCGCAGGTATTCGAGGGTCGAGCGAGGCCAGGCAGGTCATAGGGCAAGCATACCGGAATCGATAGAGGCTGCTATCAAAGGTGATTGGTCGTTTGCAGCGCGCAGACACGCGAACTCCGGTTTGCCACAAAGCGAGCGAGTACCTCGGCCTTCCATTTCGGGCAACTTGTAGTCAGTTTGTGCTTCCAGAGGGCATCTTTTCGGTCGCCCGTCGGGTCAGGGGCGATTGTTGGTCAGAAAAAGGGCGTCTGTTGGCTTGAAGGAGGGAACTTCATTGTCGTCATACGGCCCAGCCATTGCCACGCCGAGGACACGAACGCCGCAACCGTCCGATATAGCATTTCGCATAATGTATACAGCTTGTGCCTTATCGAAGCCCGCAGCAGCGGCCTGAGCCTTGTGGGGTAGGGCAAAGCCAACAGCCAAGCACAAGGCCATCGCGGTCGCCGCTAAGCGCTTCCAGAAGGTGCGCTCCGGCGAAGTAAGCGCGGCACGCTTCATGATCTCAATCGCCTGCTTTTCAGGCTCCGGATGCCCTTGGATACGGAGCGCATCCGCCACCACCCACACCTGTGGCACACGCCTGCCCATGCGGTAGTGGCCGATTGCGCCATCCGTAATCCCCAGCAGCGGCGCCAGCTTTGAATAGCTCTCGACCTTGGCCGCCACGCGGGTCCGCTCAAAGAAGTCATTCCAGTCCATAGCCGCCTCGGGTTCGTGTACGGGTGTAGCCTACAGGTGTTGACGCCTACGGATGTAGGCGCGTATAAAGCCCTAGTTGCCTACGGGTGTAGGCGGTCCCGCCACCGGCACCCCAAGGCCGCTGGCGGGTTTTCTTGGGGCTTGGGGCAGGGGAACGCGGATGTTCGACGCTAGCGGAGGCACCAAGAATTCACTCAAGGTCGAGGGTTCCCGTCAAGCGATTGCAATGCTCCACAAAGATCTTCGCATCGTTCGACATATTTTCGACTCTACTAATAAGAAGAGCGAAAGCGCGCGAACTTCGTGCATCAAATGTGTCCGCCTCCTTCGAAACGAGCGCATCGAAAGTCTTAACAGTAGCCAAGTACTGTCTAAAGCTCGTCTTGAGCTTCGCCAGCGCCGACAGTGCGTCCAGGTCAAGAGCATCACGATCGCCATCCGACCAGGCCATGTCCCTGAGGAACTCTTCGTTCGAAGTAAAGATTGCCTTCAGTGTGGGCAAATTCACGCGTCGATCTTTCGTCAAAAGATCTTTGAGAGATTTCTCCAGGGATGTCGCGCCGAAGCTTGCGTAGCTCATTGCCCTGAGCTTGGAAGCTCGAAGCGACGCCTCAGCCCTCCGACTCTCCTTCCACTCCTGCGTCCGGTGCCGATGGGCTTCATTAGCCACCTTCCATGCACCGTAGCCAATTACCCACGTTCCCAGTGCCGCAAGCCAATCGGCCAAGTTTCCTCCCTCAAAGCACTTGAGAGGAATATCACTTCCGACAAGCACCAGCGCGGAAAGAATCGCTCCAAGCAAGAGAGCCGCCATGCAAGCCACAAAGGCATCGCGCTTGGTAATCAAATCCCGGTTCCCAGCATCCATGTCGCCCCCCGTGGCGTTTCGTTGACAGAGGGGATTCTGGCATGACCTCGCCCCTGCCTGCCTTCTCTCTGATAGGGGCCATTGTGGCCGTCTCCATCGGCGCTGCTCGCATCGTTTCGTGGCTACTGGATCGGCGCGATCGCGCCGCTGTCCAGCGCGCCAAGGAAGCGGCTATCGTCGCTCAGGCCCGCGCCGAACTGGCCGCCACGGGCTGGACCGCTGAAGACGAAGCCTCGTTCCAAGCCGTTCGTGGCCAGCAGGGCGTTTTCCTGAAGAACCTAAAGGAGACGCGCCGTGCGTGACGGGCTTCGCAAAGACTTCAATCTATCGAACTCGCCTGCGGATCGTCGGATTCGCCGCGATTGGCGTCAGGTGAGTGGGCCTCTGCTGCCGGGGGCTCCGTCAGAACGTGCATCAGAGCTGTCCGCCAGTCGCGCACAAACTCCGGAGTTGCACGCGTCTCGGGGGCGCTCATGAATCCCTCGCTCCAGTCTGCGGACGCGCCCAGCGCCTTCGCAAATTCCGGTGATCTGTTAACCATCACCAGTGCCGTCACTGCTGATTCGAGTGCCGCAATACGGGCCTCCAGCTGTTTTACGTACGACTGCGGCTTGCCGCTGAACTTCATCGGGGTGCGCATGGGTGTCTCCGTTTGCCTGGACACGAATCATCGCACGGCACCGCTGGCGCCGCCTTGCCTCATCAATCAGCAGGAGGCCCGCCATGCGTAAGTTCGATTGGTGGCTTGTTCCCTTCGTCCTTTTCATGGTCTGCGGAGCAGGGCTTGGCTTCTGGATTGGCACCGTATTCGCTGATGACTGGAACGCGGTCATGGCCGAGCGCGGCGAAATGCGCAACGCCTGCATCGCCGGTAACGACCGCGCCTGCCGCATGTACGAGGTGGAATATGGCTGTTGATCGCTCGACCTTTCACGTGGCCGCGCGCAAGACAGCTGGGGCTGCGGGCCTGCTTATGCTTGTCTGCATTGCCGTGACCGCATTCGCTGGCGTGTGCGCACTGCTGGGCGATGACTTCTGGACTAGCTTTCGCGCGATCTGGCTCACGCTCGGCGGGATCGTCGGCGCTGTTGTCGGCCTTTGGGCATTCGTGGAGGCCTGGAAGTGGTGCATGGATGCCCTGTTGCTTGAGGGGCGCCCTGTTGAGCGAGAGGGGGCGGACGATGGCCGTTGATCGCGCTCGTTTCAGGATGGCTGTCGTTGGCGGGGCAGGGGGCTTTTCCCCGCTTTCGCCCGGTGAAAAGGGGCAGCGGGCGGCGGCGGGAATTGGCCCGGGGAGTAACACGGGCCAAAAGGGTCAGCAAGACGCGATCATCGACTACCTGACCATTGTGGTCCCGCTCTCCGCCCTTGAGGAAGTGAATTGCAAGAAGCTCGACCTCTTGCTGTTCCGCATCTTCGGTTTCCGTGGCGAGGTCGTTGCCGGTGCCATCCGTGAGAAGAGTTGGAACTTCTATGAGCAGTCGGCAGTGCTCATCGACCGAGAGAACGAGGTAGTGGGCCGCGTTGGCATCGGTGGTAAGAAGAACACCGTGTGCCTCAGCCTGACCGGCATTGGCTGCAAGTGGATTCGTGACTGGCCGCGCGTCTACAAGCAGTGCTCCATGCTCGACGCCAAGATTACCCGCGTTGACTGCGCGCACGACGACTACGAAGGCGAACGCCTGGACGTGCATGCGCTCCGCGAGGTTGCTGCTCAGGGCGGCTTCACCGAAGGCGGTTGCCCGCCGCGTCACCGCTTCATCTCCGATGAAGGCCACAACACCGGCTGCACGCTGTACGTCGGCGGAAAAGGCCACAAGGAGCTGTGCGTATACGAGAAGGGGAAGGCTGAGGGCCTGCCGTCCTCGCGCTGGGTGCGCGCGGAAGTGCGCCTGTACGGCAAGCACATGGAAATCCCGCTGGATGTGCTGTTGAACCCGGGCGCGTACCTGCGCGGTTCTTACAGTGCCCTGCAGAACCTCATTACTGGCGTATGCACTCGACTGCGCACGCTGCAAAAGCAAGTGGAAACCTCCGTCGAAGCCGGCATCGAGTGGGCGCATCGACAGGTCGGGCCTTTCCTCAACGTCCTTCGCGGAGCGCTCGGCGATTCATGGGCCGACTTCGCAGAGAGCCGCATCCTCCGTGACGGTCACCCCGGACGGTTTCGCGGTATTGCCAAGGGTGAACCACTCCATCGCTATGTGAGAGAAGAACTATGCCTATCTGCCGCGTGAAGTCGGCTGCTGTCGATGAACAGCACAACGCCAAGACCAATTCCATCATCCGTTCCCAGATGGTCGGCCTCGACCTGGGTAACGGCTTTGAACTGCCGTTCCGCGTGGGCCTCGGCCAGCGTCCGCCGTACCCGGCTGGCGAGTACGACATCGATCCGAAGTCGTTCGCGCTGTCGCCCTATGGCGACCTCGTGTTGAAGCGCTACGTGGACCTGATTCCCATCGGGTTCAAGGCTGCGCCGGCCGCGTCGAAGGCCTAAGTCATGAGCCTCTGCGTTGCTTTAGGGGAAAACGGAACGCTGATCCCAACCGGTCAGCCCGTCGATCAGTGCACGGGGTATGTGCTGATGAGCAGCGCAGAGGCTTCCTCTGTCGCCATGTTCGCTGAGGCGTTCAAGGTGCCGGACAAAGACTTACTCGCAGGATGGGCGTCGGGGCCGTTCATTCTGATCATGACCTTGTATTTGGCTGCACACATCGGTGGCCGTGTTGCAGCTGTGTTCGACAAATCGTAGGCCGCCATTAACTCAACAATGAAAGGGGATTTACATGGATTTCGATTCGATTCTGACCGGCCTGTCCGTCGCTGCTGCGCTCACCGCCTTGGGTGGTGGCTTCGCCCTGATCGCCGTCGTCGGCTTCTCCCTGTGGGGTGGCCGCAAGGTGGCGGGCCTGTTCGGTAAGTCGTAAGCCGAGCAGTGGTGGGGTAGGGGAGGCCATGCCTCCCCTTTCTATTTCAGGGGAGCGATATGGACTATCAGATGATCATCGGCGGCCTCCAGGTCGGCATGGTGGTTCTTGCAGTGCTGGGCGGCTGCGCCTTCATTGCGCAGTTGAAGTTCGGCCTGTGGGCAGGCCCGAAGGTGGCGCGACTGTTCCTGATGCGGGGTGTCAAATGATCCTCTGTCTGTTCGCCGGCTTCATCAGCGCGCTGTGCGGCATTGCCGTCGTCATGGGGATCCGTGCGTGATTCGTCGTACGCTCATTGCCGGCGTCCTCCTGATGCTCTTGACTGCGTCAACACCGGCTTTAGCGGCGACGTATGCCGATCAAGGTGCCGCCTACGCCGCATGTATGGCTGCAATCCCGAAGGGCACGGCTGCGTGGCAGCCAATGCGTTGCGCTCAGAGCCTCTATAACGGGGGTGGCGGCTACTACACCGCGTTGGATAAGACTGGCCGTGATGTCCGCTGGGACAACTTCGGGTGGAAAAAAGGCACCGACTGCAAGGACCGCGCAGAAGAGCTTGGATGGCAAGGCGGCGATACAGCTGCAACCGTCAACGCTTGCCATAACGGCTGCATGTACAGCAGCTCGCTGGATGCAGAAGGCGCGGCTGGTTTCAGCTTCTGGCCCACTGGTGGGATTTGCACTGAGTCAGATGCACCAGCACCCACGCCCGTTGGTGATGGCGGCGAGGAAGGGGGCGGTGGTGGCGAGGCCGGGGGCGGGGACGGCGATGGTGGTGGCGACGACGGTGGCGATGGCGGTGGCGATGGCGGGGGCGGTACCGATCCCGGGGGTGGTGACGGCGACGGCGGCGGAGGCACCGGGCCGGGCGACGGCGAAGGTGACGGTGATGGCGGGGATGGAGGTGGCGGCACTGGTCCCGGACCGGGTCACGGCGACGGTGATGGTGATGGGGACGGCCCCGGACAGCCGGGCGGCGATGGTGATGCGCTGTATGAGTCGGAAGGCAAGACCGTCGAGAAGCTCTATGACGACTTCGCCGAGCGGGTGAGCAAGGCTCCGATCATTGACGCCACCAAGAGCTTCTTTGAGATCAGCGTCAGCGCCTCTTGCCCGGTCTTCACCTTCCCGGCGACGGCGTATTGGGACGCCATGACGTTCGATTTCCTGTGCAAGCCTGAGATTGTCGCCATCCTTCAACTGCTGGGCTGGCTGCTGCTCGCGTTCGCCGCCTTCCACGCAATCAAGATCGCGCTCACATGATCAATCTAATCGCATTCGTGACGCTGCAAGCTGGGTGGCTCAACGACCTGACCGAGTACATACGCAAGCAGGTGGAACGCCTGTGGAATGCCATCGTTGAGTTCTTTCGTGACCTCGTGCTGTACGCGATTGAACAAGTCCTGGACTTGGCCGCACACGCGCTGGAGAAGCTGCCGGTACCGGAGTTCATGACCGAGTACAAGCTCGGCACCCTATTCGCAAACGCCGGACCGACCATCGCGTGGTTCGTCAACATCTTCAAAATTCCCGAGTGCATGACCGTGGTGTCGCTCGGAATCGTGTTCTTCATCACCCGGAAAATTCTGACCTTGGGGAAGTGGTGACATGCTGGTTTTCAACGAGGGCGTGCCGCGTGCAGGCAAGAGCTACGATGCGGTCAAGAATCACATTCTGCCCACACTCAAGAAGGGGCGCCGGGTATTTGCGCGCCTCAATGGCCTGAACCATGAGCGCATCGCCGAATATCTGAACATGCCCGTGGATGAGGTCTACAAGCTGCTGACGCTGGTGGAGACCAAGGACGTTGCAACAACCTTCGTATGCTCCAGGCATCCGGAAACCGGCCAATGGTGCATTCCCGATGAGTTCAAGGATGCGCTCACGGTGATCGATGAGGTGCACGAGTTCTACGTTGCACAGCGCAACCAGCTGCCGGAGGAAGTGGAGAACTTCTTCGCACTGATCGGCCAGAACGGCGGCGACGTGCTGATCATGACGCAGTGGATCAACCGCGTGCATCAGGCGGTGAGGGCGCGTATCGAGCGCAAGAACGTCTTCCAGAAGCTCACGGCTGTGGGCCTGAAATCCCGATATCGCGTCACGTATTACCACACCACCAGCCCGGGCAAATTCGAGGTCGTTGGCGGGAAGACGCTCAAGTACGATCCGGCCATCTATCCGCTGTACCACGGCTATGCAGTCGGCGCCGAAAATGCAGAGGTGTATGAGGAAGGCGGCACCAACATTTGGAAACAGCTTGCACCCAAGATTGCTATTGCAGCCGTGGGACTGATCTTTGGCATATGGGCATTCGGCGGCTACTTCATCAGGATGATGCACAGCGACGAGCCGGAAGCGACCGTGGAGGCACCGGCAGGCACCAAGGCAACGCAGGGGCAGGGCGCCCACAAGCCCATCAGCACCGGCACTGTGCCGGCCGCGGCTGTTGCAGTGCCCGCCGCCGATCCGCTTGCCGGGATGACCGTCGAACAGCGCTACGTAGCCGCCATGACACAGGCCAACCGGATTCGACTGGCCTTTACCGCCCAGTTCGGAGATCGTTCGGTGGGAATGGTCGAATGGGTCGATGGCTCAGGGAACACGGTCGATCAGTTGACCTTCGATGCACTGATTGCGATGGGCTACCGGCTCAGGGTTGCCGTCTACGGAGTTCGCCTCACGGCGGGTTCTTTTGAGACGGTTGCAACGGCGTGGCCGAGGGAAGCACCCCGGCGCGAAGAAGAGCCAACGCTGTACCGCCTGGACAGTGACCGTGCTGCCGCTGATTCTGCGAGCGCAGCGAGTGGAAGCGGCGGCAGCGCGGGCGCGGTCATGGCGGCAAGTAGCGGGGGCGCCATCGTGCGCGTAGGTGAGCGCCCCATGGGCACGTTCCCGGAATCCAAACCCTACCCGCCAAGCTTCTGATTAACGTGACGCATCACGGGCAGCGGTCGCGCGGCGAATACACCCAGCCGCCATCTGCCGCCATTTGTCTATAGGGTCTGCCTGCGAAGCACTGCACGTTGGCCGATGGCTGGTCGCCGCAACGGGAACCGGGCAGGTTCTCCCAGCCACCGTTGATTCGGCGGAACATCATCCCGTTGATGCAGCGCATCCCGTCACTCTGGCGACTGACTGTGGCCTCAGCTTCCTGACGCCGTGCCCTGATTTCCGCAAGGTCCGCAGCCGTGGGGCGCGTTTCAACTTCGGCCCGCACCGGCAGTTGCGTGCGCTGAGATTCTGCGGGCTGGCCGGCGCCAAGAAATCGCTCATTCCATGCACCATTGGTGCGGCCAAGCATGAAGACGCCAAGGGCGCCAAGGCTCAACATCGTGAGAAAGCCGGTGATCAGCCACGGGAAGTTCCAGCGGCTGCGCTGGATAGGCGGCAGGTATTCCGGTCGTTCGCGCTCCATACGTCCCCCTGATGGCGTCCTTGGACCATTGTATCGAAGGCACTCGGGGAGGTTCATGAGGGGCTCTTGACGCCGCGAGCTCGGTCGTTTATATCGCCATAGTGACGCGCGTCACATTATGCAAGCCCATTACGCATCAAGGAGAGATTCGCAATGAGTACCTATGCAATCGTTCGTCAAGCAATTCTTGACAAGCACCAGATAACCGCTGTCTACGATGGGTACTACCGGGAGATGTGCCCCCATGCTATCGGCGAGAAGAATGGCAAGGAACAGGCGCTGTTCTATCAGTTTGGGGGAGAAACCAGTAAGGGCCCGATTAAGGATCCGACGTCTCGAAACAATTGGCGGTGCCTTGAGCTAAGTAAGCTCAGCAACGTGGCTGCAGTACCTGGCACGTGGTACAGCGCGGACAATCACTCTGTTGCGTCGACGTGCATTGATGATATCCATGCGGAAGTGTCGTTCTAGCGGGTCATCGCAGCCCCTCGCAGCAATGCGGGGGTGCTGTGGGTGGAATGTGGGCTGAGGGGCGGGGTGTAGGGGCGGCGCCCCTACGGAAGCGCCTCACACGCGCTGGCGGGGCCTCGGCCCACGGCTCATGTAGACCACATTGGAGGTTTCGGCGCCGGAGCCGGGATCACCGACGCCCAACCGCCGTTCTCGGCGAATTCTGAGGACTTCGGCAAGGTAGATCACGCCGGATTTCGCCTTGGCGGATCCCGTGGAGGCCGGAGCCGATCGTGCAGCCAAGTCTGCGCGAGCCTCGGCCATCATCAGTCGCCATTCCCGCGCAATGTTGCAGGTCAGGGACCACCAGGCCATGTCGCAGGGCTCCAGCTGGTGACCTTCGGGCGTGAACATGTGTCCAGCTTGGAAGCCGAAACCGGCCCAAGGGCCGGTCAGGTCAATTCTGTCGTGCGGATCCATCTCGACCATGCTGCAAGCTCATCCTTGTCGGGGGAGCCAGCAGGCAGGCAAGAGCCAAGCCAGAGCCGGAGCCATTGCCAAGCCGAGCCTACGAACCGGATCAGGCCAGACATAGCATTTCGCATAATGTATATTATGTTCAGTCCGCTCCAGCAAGAGTGTCTCGGCACACCTCTTACCACGTCCCGGCTTCTACACGGCCGTCTGGTCACGCCTGTGAGGGTCGTCAACTGCTCCCTGAGGACTTCGCATGTGTCCGTGCAGGCTCAGCATCTGCTACTCACGACAGCGCAGCCACTCGCCCTTGGCGTTGCGCAGCTGCTCCCAGCCGTTGCTCAATCGCCGCATTGCGGTCCCGCCCATGCAGGCAGCGCCCAACTGCTTTGCCTCCGCGCTGCCGTAAGCCGGCATGCGCACAATCTCGCTCGACGGTGTTGGTATGCCTTGGCGACGCGCCTCACCTTGGATCAACGCCCGCTCGATGTCCGTGCAGTAGCGGCGCACGCGCGGATCGATGTGCTGCTGGCATCTGAGTGGTTCAGCGCCGAGATTGTTCGGCTTTGCCGGCGACGGCGTATGCCTGGGCAGCGGCTGCGGACCCGTCGCGGAGCGAATAGCCTGCGCGTGCGACGCCGTTGCCAGCAGCAAAAGCGCCACAACCAGGCCTGATCGAATGTCCATTTCGCCCTCCATGTCCGTCAGCAAGGCATCCCATTACACATTGGGCGTGACGCGTCACGATAATTGGGGGCGGACTGCAAGGCAGTTCCGCAGGCCCCGGGCGTCCGGAAACTATCGCGAAGCGGTTGATCCCCGGACCACGCAGCGACCAGTCATCACCAGCCGGCGCACCGGCATGTCAGGTGCACGCAGGCGCTCCAGCAGCAGCGACATCGCGGCTCGCCCCATCTCCTCCACCGGTTGCTCGACGACAGTGATGCCCGGTTCAACCAGTTCGGTCCAGCGCTCGTTGTCGAACCCCGCCAGCGCCAGCGCGCCTGGAATCGCCAGTCCTGCGCTGCGTGCCGCTTTCAGTGCTCCCATCAGCAGCAGGCTGTTGCTGGTAACCAGCGCCTCGGGCCTCGAGGGCCCAGCCAGCCACTGTCCGGCGGTGCTGATGGCGGCCTCGGCCGTGGGTTCGACTTCCCGGTAGTCCGGTTCAAGCCCATGCCTGCGCATGGCCGCGAGGTAGCCATCACGACGTTCGGCCGCAGTGGTGCTGGTGCTGCCGAACAGGCCGCCGATGCGCCGATAGCCGCGTTCAACCAGATGCTCGACCAGCCCGGCCATGGCCGCCGGATTGTCCAGCACCACGCTGTCGATCGCCCCGCCCGGCGCGGCGCGGTCGACCAGTACCGTCGGATAGTCCAGCGCGAGCCGTTCCAGCCGCCCCACCGTGGTCCGGGTCGGCGCGAAGATCAGCCCGCTGATGCGCTCCTCGTGCATCAACTGCAGGTACAGTGCCTCGCGCTCGGGGTCCTCGTCGGTGTTGCACAGGGTGACGCGCAGGCCCTCGCGATAGGCGACCTCCTCCACCGCGCGGATCAGCGCGGTAAAGAAGGGGTTGCGGATATCCGCCACGACCAGCCCGATGATGCCGGTATGCCGGGAGCGCAGGCGCCTGGCCTGCAGGTTCGGGCGATAGCCGGTCTGGCGGATGGCGGCCTCGACCCGGCTGCGCACCTCTCCACTGACCGGGCCGCCACCCAGCACGCGCGACACCGTGGATTTGGAGACGCCCGCCACGCGCGCCACGTCGTTGATGCTGATGCTCATTGGATTGGAAACGTTCCCGGTCATCTGTGCTGGCCGCAGCGCGACGGCCGTTCAGGACAATGCTAACGCCAAAGTACTATTGGATTTTTGTGCAGTGCACATTGAAATGCGGACTGGGAACGTTCCCAATACACCAGCACACCCTTCCCGGAGCCCGCCTTGTCTTCCCTCCCCGCCCCTGCTCCCGTCAGCCACGAACTGATCCGCCTCGGCGCACGGGCCCGTGACAAGGCAGACGCCATCGCCCAGGCCGCACAGATGCTGCTGGCCGCCGGCTGCGTTGCGCCGGGCTACGAAACCAGCATGGGCCGCCGTGAGCAGCTGGCGAACACCTTCCTCGGCCACGGTGTGGCGATCCCGCATGGGCTCGGCGAGGACCGCCATCTGGTGCGCCGCGATGGCATTGCCGTGCTGCAGTTGCCGGACGGTGTCGAATGGAATCCGGGCCAGGTGACGCGGCTGGTGGTCGGCATCGCCGCCCAGTCCGATACCCACATCACCCTGCTGCGCCGGCTCACCCGGCTCATCCAGGATGACGCCACGCTGCAGCGTCTGTTCACGACCGCCGAGACGAGCGAGATCGTGACGGCGCTGGCCGGCGACGTCACCACCTTGGCCAACGATGTTCCAGCGCAGGATCTGGCCGAGCATTTCGGCTGGACCATCGCCTACCCCAATGGCCTGCATGCGCGGCCTGCCACGCGCTGGGCCGAGACGGCCCGCAGTTTCAGCGCCCGTGCCCAGGTGCGCGCAGGCGACCAGGCGGCCGATGCCAAGAGCCTGGTCGCGCTGCTGCAGCTGGGTCTGCGTCATGGCGACCCGGTGAGTGTGTCTGCCGAAGGCGCGGATGCGCCCGCACTACTGGCCGCACTGCGCAGGGTCATGGAGGGGTTGGTGGCTCAGGAAAAGGCCGATGCCGAACGTGCAGCACAGCGCAAGGCGGCGCCGGTCGCGGGCTGGAATCCACCGGAGGCACAGGCAGCGATCGTCGGCATTGGTGCCAGCCCCGGGTTGGCGATCGGCCGGATCCATGTGCTCGCCAGCAGGCAGACCAACGTCGCCGACCACCCCGCCCCGCTCGGGGAAGGCGGTGCACGCCTGCAGGACGCGCTCGGCCGCACCCGCCAGCAGCTGGCGGCGCTGCAGGACGACACCCAGCGCCGGCTCGGCGCGTCCGATGCGGCGATCTTCGGGGCCCAGGCCGCGCTGCTCGACGACACAGACCTGATCACCCGTACCTGTCAGCTGATGGTGGAAGGTCATGGCGTCGCGTGGTCATGGCACCAGGCCATCGAACAGATTGCCTCCGGGCTGGCGGCGCTGGGCAATCCGGTGCTCGCCGGGCGCGCAGCCGACCTGCGTGATGTGGGTCGGCGTGTGCTGGCACAGCTTGATCCGTCTGCGGCCGGCGGTGGTCTCGCCGACCTGCCCGCCTACCCCTGCATCCTGCTCGCGGCCGACCTGTCACCGTCAGACACCGCCAACCTCGACACCCGTCGCGTGCTCGGTCTGGCCACCGCACAGGGCGGGCCCACCTCACATACCGCGATCCTCTCGCGCACGCTCGGGTTGCCGGCGCTGGTTGCCGGTGGCGCGGATCTGCTGACGATTGAAGCGGGTGTGGAGGCCATCATCGACGGCAGCAGCGGGCGGCTCTATCTGTCTCCGTCCGATGCCGATCTCGCTTCGGCCCGCGCCTGGATCGCCGAGCAGCAGCACATCCGCGAACGCGAGGCCGCGCAACGCGCGCAGCCAGCGCAGACGACCGACGGCCACCGCATCGACATCGGTGCCAACGTCAACCTGCCCGAACAGGTGCCGTTGGCACTGGAACAGGGCGCCGAAGGCGTTGGCCTGATGCGGACCGAGTTCCTGTTCCTCGAGCGCGGCAGCACGCCCAGCGAGGATGAGCAGTACGCCACGTATCGGGCGATGGCCAGCGCCCTGGATGGCCGCCCGCTGATCGTGCGCGCGCTCGACATCGGCGGCGACAAGCAGGTTGCGCACCTGGAGCTGCCGCATGAGGACAACCCGTTCCTCGGCGTGCGCGGCGCGCGCCTGCTGCTGCGCCGTCCCGATCTTCTGGAGCCGCAGCTGCGGGCGCTGTATCGCGCGGCGAGGGACGGTGCGCGCCTGTCGATCATGTTCCCGATGATCACGTCCGTACCGGAACTGATCGCGCTGCGTGCCATCTGCGAACGGTTGCGCATCGAGCTGGAGGCGCCCGAAGTGCCGATCGGCATCATGATCGAAGTGCCCGCAGCCGCAGCCCAGAGCGATGTGCTGGCGCGCCATGCCGATTTCTTCTCGATCGGCACCAATGACCTGACCCAGTACGTGCTGGCGATCGATCGCCAGAATCCGGAACTCGCCGTCGAGGCCGACAGCCTGCATCCCGCCGTGCTGCGCGCGATCCGCGCCACGGTCGACGGCGCGCGCACGCATGGGCGCTGGGTCGGCGTCTGCGGTGGCCTGGCGGGCGACCCGTTCGGCGCCATGCTGCTGGCCGGTCTCGGCGTGGACGAGCTGTCGATGACCCCGAACGATGTTCCGGCGGTGAAGGCCCGCCTGCGCAGTAGCCGGTTGGCCGATCTGCAGGCGCTGGCCGGCAAGGCACTGGACTGCGAAACCACCGAACAGGTGCGTGCCCTTGGGGGAGCGCGCGCATGAACCCCCGCGCCGTCACCGTTACCCTGAACCCGGCGATCGACCAGACCGTGCGCCTGGCGGGCCTGCAGCCGGGGCATGTGCATCGTGCCTCCAGCAGCCGCGACGACGCGGGGGGCAAGGGCATCAATGTTGCCGCCTGCCTGGCCGACTGGGGCGTGCCAACAGCCGCACTGGGTGTGATCGGCGAGGACAACCCGGGCGTGTTCAGTGCGCTGTTCTCGGCGCGCGGCATCACCGACGGCTGCCTGCGTGTGCCGGGCCGGACCCGCACCAACATCAAGCTTGTGGATGAGACCCACGGCGAGACCACTGATATCAACCTGCCCGGCCTGCCCTTGAACGGCGCCGATCTGGATGCGGTGTGCCGACGACTCGCCGCCGTGCTCCAGCCACAGTTGCCGGTGGTGTTGTCCGGCAGCCTGCCCTCCGGCCTGCCGGCCGATTCATGGACGCGGTTGCAGGCGCAGGCGGGCGGCGCGGGCGCGCGGGTGCTGCTCGATACCAGCGGCGATGCGCTCGCCGCTGCCCTGAGCAGCGCACACGCGTCAGTGCCCTATGCGGTCAAGCCCAACCGCCACGAACTGGAGTCGTGGGCCGGAACGCCGCTGCCGGATCGGAGCGCCCTGCGCGCTGCCGGCCTGCGCCTGCTTGAACGCGGGGTTGCGCTGGTGGTGATTTCGATGGGCGTCGACGGCGCGCTGTTCATGGATCGCAACGGCGCCCTGATCGCGCGTCCCCCGCGTCTGTCGCAGGGCAGCACGGTCGGTGCGGGCGACGCCATGGTAGCCGGTATCGCCGCCGCACTGCTTGAGCCGGCGTTCGACCTGGCCAGCTGCGCGCGCCTGGCAACGGCCTTTTCGATGAGTCGCCTGCACAGCGGCGACGCGCGACGGCTGGATCCGGCGCAGGTCCGCGGGTGGACGGACGATGTACTGATCGAACGATTGGATTGAAACCCTGCAGGCGGCGCTGCAGGCCCCACGGCCCGCCCCAGCGCCTCACGCAGAACAGAACCCGAAGAATTCCAGGAGTTCCCATGCACCCTTTCCCCGTCATCATCGCCGCTGGCGCGCGCAGCATCGAGGCCGTTCTCGCTGCCGAAGCGCTGCGCCGCGCCGCCCGCCAGCGTGGCCTCGAACTGGTGATCGAGATCCGCAGCGAACAGGGCGTGACCGGCGCACTTGATGCCGCACACGCCACCGCGACGACGCTCCTGCTGGTGGGCGACGGCGAGGCCGATCTGACCCGCTTCGACACTGCGACGGTGGTGCGCGCCGGCCTCGGCGAAGTGCTGGACGATCCACTCGCTGCATTGGCATCACTGGAAACTGCTGTGCCCAAGGCCGATGCGGCGGACCCTCGCAAGCGCATCGTCGCTGTCACCTCCTGCCCGACCGGCATCGCCCACACGTTCATGGCGGCCGAAGGTCTGCAGCAGGCCGGCAAGGCGCTTGGCCACGCAATCCGGGTCGAAACGCAGGGCTCGGTCGGTGCGCAGGATGCGTTGAGCGACGAGGAAATCGCTGCCGCCGACCTGGTGCTGATCGCCGCAGACCGTGAAGTGGATCTGTCACGCTTCGCCGGCAAGCGCCTGTTCAAGAGTGGCACCAAGCCCGCGATCAACGATGGCCAGAACCTGCTCCGCAAGGCGCTGGCCGAGGCCAATGTCCACGCCGGCGCGTCTGCCCCGGGCCGCGCACCCGAGAAGAGCAAGGGCACCGGCCCCTACAAGCACCTGATGACCGGCGTATCGTTCATGCTGCCGTTCGTGACCGCAGGTGGCCTGCTGATCGCGTTGGCATTCGCCCTCGGCGGCATCTATGCCTTCGACGATGCACACAAGGGCACGCTGGCCTGGTCCCTGTTCCAGATCGGCGCCAAGGCCGGCTTCACTTTGATGGTGCCGGCACTTGCCGGCTACATCGCCTATTCCATCGCCGACCGCCCCGGCATCGCGCCCGGCATGATCGGCGGGCTGGTCGCGGTCAACATGGACGCGGGCTTCATCGGCGGCATCCTGGCCGGCTTCATTGCCGGCTATGGCGTGCACTGGATCAACCGAGCGCTGCGCCTGCCGCGCAGCCTGGAGGGCCTCAAGCCGGTATTGATCCTGCCGGTGCTGGGCACCCTGCTGGTGGGCCTGCTGATGATGTACGTGATCGGCACGCCGGTCGCAGGGCTGCTGGCCTGGCTGACCGAATGGCTGCGGGGCATGCAGGGCAGCAGCGCGATCCTGCTCGGTCTGCTGCTGGGCGGAATGATGGCGGTGGACATGGGCGGCCCGGTCAACAAGGCTTCCTATGCGTTCTCCACTGCATTGATCTCCAGCCAGGTCTACACGCCGATGGCAGCGACGATGATCGGCGGCATGACGCCGCCATTGGGCATCGCATTGGCGACGTGGTTGTTCAGCAACCGCTTCACGGCCGAGGAACGCGGCACTGCCGGAGCCGCCGGCGTGCTCGGTCTCAGTTTCGTCACTGAAGGTGCGATCCCCTACGCCGCGCGCGATCCGCTGCGCACCATTCCGGCGCTGATCCTTGGCTCGGCCGTGGCCGGCGCGATCTCGATGGCCGCCGGTGTCGAACTGAAGGTCCCCCATGGTGGCGTGTTCGTGCTGCCGATCCCGAACGCGGTCACCCATCTGGGCGTCTACCTGCTGGCGCTGCTGGCCGGCGTCACCGTGACGGCGCTCGCGCTGCGTCTCCTCAAGAAGCCGGTCACCGCCGCGGCCTGACCGTTCTCCCTGCCTCGATCACTCGGCTGTCCCGGCTCTCCGGGGCGGCGTCGTTGCCCATCTACAGGACTTCCGCCCATGCCCCGCTCCTCCCGCCGCCTGCTGCTGGCCGCACTCCTGCTGACGCTGCCCTCGCTGGCCGCGGCCGCCGACCGGGGCGAGGTCGTTTCACCCAAGCTTTCCTACACCGGCGAAGCCGCGGCCACGCTCGACGGCGGCAAGAACAGCGGCACCGCCTACGCCGGCCAGCTGATGTTCGGCGCGGACGTGAACCTGGAGGCCGCGTTCGGGTGGCAGGGGGCAACGATCAAGGCCTACGGCATCAACCGCCATGGCACCAATCTGGCTGCCAGCAGCACCGGCAACAGCACCTCGGTGCAGGAAATCTACGGTGGCCAGGGGACGCGTCTGGCCAATCTGACCCTCGAACAGAAACTGCTCGACGACCGCCTGGTGCTCGAAGCCGGACGCAGCGTCGCCAACATCCACTTCCTCGGCTCCGAACTGTGCCAGTACTTCCAGGGCAATTCGGCCTGCGGCAACCCGACCTACGTGTTCCGCACCAGCAACTTCACCTGGTGGCCGGTGTCGAGCTGGATGGCCGATGCCACCACCTGGTTGACGCCGGATGTCTATCTGCGCGTCGGCGCCTACCAGGTCGATCCGAGTCAGGCCGAAGACGGCCAGCATGGCCTGAAATGGAGCACGCACCAGGCCACCGGCTGGATCGTGCCGTACACGATCGGCTGGCGCAGCCCGGCTTCGGCGCGGTTGCGGGCCCGGTATGAACTGGGTGGCTGGCAGGACAACTCGACCTATCGTGATCCGTTGCGCGACATCAACGGAATGCCCGCCGTGCTCAGTGGCCAGGACTACGCGAACCGCCACGGCCGCTCCGGTGCATTTGCCCGTTTCGAGCAGCAGCTGACCGGTGATGGCAGCGATCGCGGCCTGACGGTCTTCGGCGCTGTGCTCAAGGGCACCTCCGGCCAGTTGATCGAGGATCACTTTCTGCAGGCTGGCCTGGTGCAGAAAGGCACCTTCGCCCGCCGTCCACAGGACAGCATCGCCTTCGTTGTGACCCAGCAGAAGTACAGCGGCATCGCCCTGGAGAACCTGCGCCTGGCGCGTGCCGCAGCCGGTGGCAGCGGCACCCCGCATGGGAGCCAGGTGATGATGGAGCTGAGCTACGGCATCCAGCTCACCCCACAGCTGCGGATTGCGCCGAACCTGCACTACATCGTGCATCCTGACCAGTTCAACGAACCTGCGCGCCAGCGTGACCTGCCGGATGCGCTGATTGCAGGCCTGCGCATCGATTGGAGCCTGTGATGGCCCGTTCCGTCGCAGTTCCCGCCCTGCGCTGAACCGCGCCGCAGTTCAGGGGACGTCCTGCTCCCAGACCAGCTCGAACGTCTGCGCCAGCTGCTGACCGGGCTGCAGCCGGCGCGGCGCAAGCGTGAAGCCATCAGGTGGCCCGCTCTGCGGTTCGACGCAGGTGGCGTGGGGGGCACCGTCGTAGACAACCCAGTGGTCGCCGTCCGATCGCAGCCGCAGGCGCTGCCCGCCGCGCACCAGCGCGATGTCACGATCACGGTCGGTGATGAAACAGTCATCCCATGGACCTGGCGTGGGCGGCACGCACGGCAGAACGGCAATACCCTCCTCGTCACGCGGGTACATCGCGCGAGGCTTGAACAGCAGCCGGTCCGGCTTACGGAACCACGGGTGCCAGCCCAGTACTGCCGGCATGGCCTGCTGCGCAGCCTGCACCGAGAGGTGCAGCTGCAGGCAGTGTGCCTGCAGGCGTATGACCTGTCGGGCAACACCACCGAAGGGCCAGTACCTGTCACGCGGCAGATCAAGCGTCAGCGTAGCACTCGTCGCATCGAGGCTGTCGATCTGCCAGGGTCTGGAGAAGCCGACCCCGTGAATGGCGTGCCCGCCGAAGTTGACCGGCAATGCATGGGGTGCACCATCGAAGCTGAACTGTCCACGACGGATGCGCCCAGCCCACGGCACCATCGGATAGCAGCCCCAGGCGATCGTCGCCGCTCCACCCTCCTCTGCATCCACCAGCCAGTCCACGCCCTGGTAGCGCATCTGTGCCAGGCGCCCCCCTGCCCCGGCCGCCAGCGCCACTTCGAGATCGCCTGCCTGAAGCCAGTGCAGCTCACCGGCCGGCAGCGGGGCGAGCGCGTCGTCCACCGGCAGCCTGCGCTCATGCACCATAGGGGTCGATGGTCCGGATGCGGCCATCGGCCTCCATGTGCAGCGGCGTGCACTTGGCCGAGCGCAGATGCGTGACGCCGCCGGACATCAGCGCATCGTGGTAGAACAGATACCACTGTCCCTTGAAGCTGCAGATGGAGTGGTGCGTGGTCCAGCCCACCACGGGCGTCAGCAGTACGCCGGCATAGGTGAACGGGCCATAGGGGCTGTCGCCGATCGCATAACACAGCAGATGCGTGTTGCCCGTGGAATAGGACAGGTAGTACCGGCCCTGATACTTGTGCACCCACGGCCCTTCAAAGAAGCGGCGCGCATGATCGTCCGCGCGCAGCGGCTGGCCGTGCTCGTCCAGGATCTGCACCTCGCGCGTGGGCTCGGCCAGTTCGGTCATGCCGGCATCGAGCCGGCCCACCCTCGGCCCCAGTGCGGGCGCGCTGCCTGTCGGCTCTTCGTGCGCGGCGTCGTACCGATTGTCCCGGTAGTGCTGCAGCTGTCCGCCCCAGATCCCACCGAAATACAGATAGTGGCTGCCGTCCTCGTCCTCGAATACGGCCGGGTCGATCGAGTACGCGCCCTGCATCGGTTCGGGCCGGGGAATGAACGGCCCCTCCGGCCGTTCGCCGACCGCCACGCCGATGCGGAACAGGCCCTGCGCATCCTTGGCCGGGAAATAGAAGTAGTAGCGCCCGTCGCGGCAGGCGGCGTCGGGCGCCCACATCTGCTTGTGCGCCCACGGCACATCGTCGAGGTGCAGCGCCTGGCCGCAATCGATGGCGTCGCCGTCGGGCGTGTCCATCCGCAGTACGTGGTAGTCCTGCATGCCGAAGTGCCCACCCTCGTCGTCGAACGGCTGGCCGCCGTCGATGTCGTGCGAGGGATAGATGTAGAGCCGTCCCTCGAAGACATGGGCCGACGGATCGGCGGTGTAGATATGGGTCACCAGCGGCTGCGAGATGGCGTGCCGGGTGAGCTGCGCGAGGCGGGCGTCGTCGGCCCGGCCGTCGTCGCCTGGAGAGAGGTCGATCATGGTCGTCATCGTTGGGTTACGCGGATGCGTCGGCCGAGTGGCGACGCAGTTGGAGGTCCTGTTCGATGCGGGCTTCCGCGCGCTTGTCGATTTCGTACGCGAACAGCAGCGCCACGGCGAGCAGGAAAGGAAGGGAGCAGTAGACGCTTACGGTCAGGCGGATGCCCTCGACCACGCCCTCGGGCTGTGTCGCCATGCCCGCCTGGTAGCCGTAGTGGGCAAGAATGCCGGCGACCAGGGCGCCTCCCACGCTGAGGCCGATCTTCAGGCCGCACAGCATCGCCGAGAAGATGATCGCGGTGGCCCGGCGATGGTTCTTCCATTCCGAGTAGTCGGCAACGTCGGCGATCATCGCCCACAGCAGCGGGATGGTGATGCCGTAGCAGAATCCATGCAGCATGAAGGCAGCAAATGCCACGCCGACCGCCGTCGGCGGAAACAGGTAGAAGGCCAGCAGGAACAGGGTTGAGATGAACAGTGCGCCGCCGAAGACGTCACGCTTGCCGAAGCGGTCTGCCAGCCGTCGCGACACGCCGATGCCCAGGATCATGCAGATGATTCCGCAGGCATTGAACAGGCTGAAGGCCGAGGTTGCCGCGTCCCTGGGCCAGCTGAAGCCGGCGAATCCAGCACTACCGAGACCTGCGTTCAGCGCGCTGATCAGGCCGTTGAATCCTGAGTTTTCCAGGAAGCCGGTCAGCGCAGCGTCGCTCATGTAGTACTGGAAGTAGTAGATGTACGTGCCACCCTTCAGCGCCAGGTTGATGAACACCAGGACGGTCAGGGCCAGCATCACCTGCCACGGCCGGTTGTGCAGCAGGTCAGACAGATCCTGCAGCACGCCTCCGGTCTGCTCGCGGGTGGGAACGATGCGCTCGCGCGTGGTGGCGAAGGTGATCAGGAAGAACACCGTCCCGACGATGGCGAACACGGTCATCACCTGTTCGAAGCCCCGCACGCGGTCACCGTCACCCAGGATCAGCACCAGCGGCATCAGCAGGACCTGGATGATGAACTGCGCGATCATCACGGCCACGAAACGGTAGGCCGACAGGCTGTTGCGCTGTGCCATGCTGCCGGTCAGCACACCACTCAGTGCGGAGTACGGCAGATTGTTCGCTGCATAGACGAAGACCAGCAGAGCGTAGGTGCCCAGCGCATAGATGACCTTGCCGCGCTCGCCCAGTTCTGGCGTGCTGAACGCCAGCAGCGACAGCACGCCGAACGGGATCGCCGTCCACAGGATCCACGGACGGAACCGCCCCCACCGCGTCGAGGTGCGGTCTGCGGCGATGCCGATCAGCGGGGTGAAAACGAACGCGCCGAGCATGCCGACCACGAAGATGATCGTAGCCGCCGTTGCCGGCGGCAGCCGGTAGACATCGGTGTAGAAGAACGCCAGATAGGTGATCAGGGTCTGGAAGATCAGGTTCGCCGCGAGATCGCCCAGGCTGTAGCCCAGCTTCTCGCGCACCGTGAGGGTGTGTTCAGTGCTTGCCATGCACGGCCTCCACCGAGAACCCGGCCCGCGCGCGGATATCGGCACTCGAGGCGCCGACCCGCACCTCGTAGGCCCCGGGTGGCACCGCATAGGCACCGCCCGCTTCGTCATAACGGCGCAGGTCCCGCGGTGCCTCAAGCGAGAACGTCACGGTGCGCCGTTCGCCGGCGGCGAGATGGACACGCTGGAAGCCACGCAGTTCCTGCACGGCCTCGTCGCTGCCGGCCTGCTGGCGGCGCACATAGAGCTGCACGACCTCGTCACCGCTGCGTGTGCCGGTGTTGGTCACGTCCACGTGCACACCCAGCCGGCCATCGGCATTGATCCTGTCCGCATCAATGCGCAGTGCTGCGTAATCGAAGCGGGTGTACGAGAGCCCGTGGCCAAACGGATACAGGGGGGTGCCGCGGAAGTACCGGTAGGTACGGCCCTCCATGCTGTAGTCGTCGAACGCCGGCAGCGCTTCACCGGCCTTGTAGAAGGTCACCGGCAGGCGACCCGCGGGGTTGACGTCGCCGAACAGCGCCTGGCCCACGGCAGTGCCGCCGCGCTGCCCCGGGTACCAGCTCATCAGGATCGCCGGCAGATGGTGCTGGGCCCAGTCAACGGCCATTGCCGATCCGCCGGTCAGCACCATCACCACCGGCTTGCCGGTGGCATGCAGTGCCTCCAGCAGGGTGCGCTGGGGTGCCGGCAGCCGCAGATCGGTCCGGTCCCCGCCCGCGAAGCCCGGATAGTTGACGGTCATCTCCTCGCCCTCGACGTCGCCGGTCAGGCCGCCGACAAACACCACGACATCGGCGTCGCGGGCCGCATCAAGGGCTTCGTCGAAGGGTGCCTTGGCGCCCGGCATGCGCCAGCCCAGCCGCACGCCCGCATCGCGCTCGTCGTCGTAGTACTCCAGCTTCAGCTCGTAGGTGCGGCCCGCCTGCAGATCGACGTCGATACCTTCGGCGTGCAGACGATCCGAGTTCACCCAGTGGTCCAGCACGCGCTTGCCGTCCAGATACAGCCGGAAGCCGTCGTCGCCGGCCACCTCCAGCCGATAGCGCCCGGATACCGGCGGCAGCAGCTGTCCGGTCCAGCGGATGCTGAAACCATCGCTCGGAATGCCCTGCCCCGGCGCCGCCTCACCACGGGCAAGCAGATTGTCGGTTGGCGAACCGCGGTCCCAGCGGAAGCCGATCTGCGCGTCGGTGCGGACCAGTGCCGGCGTGCCCGACAGGTCGGCCGTGCGGAAGTACTCGCCACGCAGGCCACGCTCGGTCGACGCCGCCGACGGCCGCAGAAAGGTCGGCTCGATCAGGGGCGTCGCGCTGGGATCATCACGCCCCTCGACCAGGTCCACGCCACGGGCGTAGCGCACGTCGATACCCTTCGCCGCATCGCGGATGCCCTGCAGTATCGTGACCGGCGCGGCCGGTGTGCCGAAGTAGTTGCCGAGCAGCGCCATGGTGTCGTCAGCCGTGGGACCGACCACGGCAATGCGCTTGAGGTCACGCGACAACGGCAGTACCCCCTCGTTCTTCAGCAGGACCAGCGATTCCTGGGCGGCCCTCAGCGCCAGGGTGTCGTGCGCGGGCGCCTGGTTGACCGAGGCGGGAATCCGCGCCCAACGCACCCGCTCCGGTGGATCGAACATGCCCAGGCGCATCCGTGCGGCGAACAGGCGTGTCACCGCGTCGTCGATCTCCGCTTCGGTGATCAGGCCCTGGCGCACGGCTGCGGGCAGCGTGGCGTACTCCTGTCCGCACTCCAGCTCGGTGCCATTCCTGACCGCCAGCGCTGCGGCGGCTTCACGGGTGGCAACGATCCGGTGATGTTTCCAGATATCGACGATCGCCCAGCAGTCCGAGACGACGTAGCCCTTGAAGCCCCAGTCACGCCGCAGCACGTCGCGCAGCAGGAACCGGCTGGCACTGGCTGACTCGCCGTACACCCGGTTGTATGCGCCCATCACCGCATCGACATCGCCCTCCTTCACCAGCGCCTCGAACGCCGGCAGGTAGGTGGCGTACAGGTCGCGCCGGCTGGGCCGCGCGTCGAAGTGGTGACGGTCGGCTTCAGGTCCGCTGTGCACGGCCAGATGCTTGGCCGTGGCATCGAGCTTGCGGTACACCGGGTCATCGCCCTGCAGGCCACGTACGAAGGCGACGCCCATGCGGGCAGTCAGGTAAGGATCCTCGCCGTAGGTTTCCTGGCCACGGCCCCAGCGCGGGTCACGGAAGATGTTGACGTTCGGGGACCAGAACGTGAGCCCCTGGTAACGCCCGTGCGATCCCTCGCGGAGAAACTGGTGATGCTTCGCACGGGCCTCGTCGCTGATGGTCGTCGCCACCTCGCCCATCAGCGGCACGTCGAACGTTGCCGCCAGGCCGATGGCCTGTGGAAAGACAGTGGCCTGCCCTGCCCGCGCCACGCCATGCAGCCCCTCGTTCCACCAGTCGTAGGCCGGCACGCCGAGGCGCTCGATCGCCGGCGCGGCATTCTGCATCTGCGCGGCTTTCTCCTCCAGCGTCATCTGGGCGACCAGCGATGCGGCCCGCTGCTCGAAGCTGGCCGAAGCATCCAGCCATGGCCGCGGCGCAGCGGCCGACGCGGCGGTCGCCACGCACAGCAGCGCAGCGTAAAGCACCCGCCGGCCATGCCGCGTGCCGCGGTGGACAGCGCCGTTGGACGAAGTCGATATCATCATTTGCTCCTCCCGGCGCGCTCATCGCGCGCGAATGGTCCCAGCAGTGCGCCTACGAAGCCGCCTGCGCGATCAGTACTCAGAACCGTGCCATCCACACCGCGTGCCAGCGTCTGCCAGCCCTGCCCGTCACCGGTATCGAACGAGAACGCGTAGTCGGCCTCATCCCCGGCGATCTTCAGGCGCAGGACCGCGGATGCGGGGACCTCGCGGCTGGCCAGCGTTCGCGTGCTGCCGCTGCCGTCGCGACCCTCGAGGAAGACCGACAGACGATCACCGCGCACGCTGCGGACGCCAAGGAAGTACCAGTAGGCCTCGCTCTGGAATGCAGCCAGGCCCGCCGCGACGCCGATGGCCGGACGGGACATCTCGGTACTCGCCTCGAAGCGCAGATGCTGCTGGCGGCGACCGAGGAACGCCGGATTGCGCAGCGTGTCCAGATTCTCCGCAAGCGGGTGCACGGCCAGCATGCCCGGCCGGTCACCCAGGTCGGCCCAGGCCTGTTTGGGCACCCGAACGCGCAGCCAGTGGGCGGCAAGCGTCGGCCCATCAAAGGTGTCGCGGTCGACGAAGTTGCCGGTCAGCGGCGCCTGGGACGCCTGCCCCTGCATCCAGGACGGTGCCTTGACCACATAGGGAATGGCCTGGTCGGTCGGCAGGATCTGCGGCCAGCCATCCTGCCAGCGAACCGGCAGCAGATAGGTTTCGCGCCCGGTGTTGTAGTGCCGCTTCTGGTAATTGCGGCTGGCAAGGAACACTGCCCACCACGAGCCGTCCGGACCCTCGATCAGATCGGCGTGCCCTGCATTGGTGATCGGCAGCGGCCGGTCGTCCGGCAGCTCCCGCTGGGTCAGGATGGGATTGCCCGGATAGGGGATGTACGGCCCCCATACATCACGGCTGCGCAGCACCACCTGCGAATGCTGCGGCCCTGTGCCGCCTTCGGCGTCGGACAGGTAGTACCAGCCCTCACGCTTGTAGATGTGCGGCCCTTCGATCCAGATGGGGTTCTTCGACGGATCCACGCCACCATCGACCAGCACCCTGCGCGGGCCGACCGGCTTGAAGGCCGACAGATCGATCTGCTGCATCCAGATGGCGCGGTGGCCGTCGTAGCGCGCCGGACCAGGCGGCACATCATTGTTGATCAGATAGACCTTGCCATCGTCGTCGAAGAACAGTGACGGATCGATGCCATCGATGCTGGGCAACCAGTGCGGATCGGACCACGGTCCCGCCGGATCCCGCGCGGTGGCGATGAAATTGCCACCACTGTCGGTCGCGGTGGTGACGACGTAGAAGGTTCCCTCGTGGAACTCTATGGTGGGCGCGAAGATGCCGCGGGAGACGCTCAGACCGTCGAAATCCAGCTGTGTCGGACGGTCGATCACGTTGCCGATCTGCTTCCAGTGGACAAGGTCGACGCTCTCGAACACCGGAATGCCCGGGTAGTAGATGAAGCTGGAGTTGACCAGATAGAACTTCCCGTTCGCGCCCACGATGCTCGGATCGGCGTGGAAGCCGGCCAGGATCGGGTTGCGGTAGTGGCCCGCCGGCAGCGGCGCCTCAAACGCGGTGTCATGACCGCGGTACTCGAACCAGTCGAAGTACACCGGCGGCGCGGCCTCTGGCGAGGCGGCATGGGCGGTCGCCGCCGACAGCGCGAACATCGCTGCCAGCATCCGGCGCGCCAGTGACACCCGGGCGCGCCGGGCAGAAGGGTGCTGCAGGGACAACATCTTCATCGTCGGGCCTCGGCGTCGGCAATGGGAAGTTCGAACGGACCGGCCGGCGCCCCGCTGCTGTCACGCAGCGTGCACACCGGGCCATCGGCCCAGCAGTAGCGGACATGCGTCGGGCGCAGGGAAGGCAGGCTGCGCAACACCACCCGGCGTCCATCCAGTTCGGCGTCGCTGTACTCACAGCGCGGGGCAGCGGCATCGCAGAGTTCAAAGCCGATGGGGTGCTTCGAACCGATTGCTGCCAGGGCGCCGTCGACATCCTCGAATTCGACGGCCACGCCTGCCGGCACACGCAGGGCCCTGGCCGCATCCGGCCCTGACGGGGCCACTGTGTGCTCGCCGTAGATGACGTGGCGCGCGACCCGGGCCAGACGGCGACCCAGTTCCTGCTTGTTCGGTGGGTGGATGTCGTAGGCATCGCCGATGTCGATGGCCACGCCGAGGCCACTGCGGGGATCTTCGGCCGCGACCCGGCGCTGTGCGTCGCGCACCTGCGCCCATCCGCTGTCCGCAGGGGCGACGGGCGGTTGGCCATAGCCAGCCAGTTGCACCAGCAGCAACGGCGTGCCTGCACCGAACTGGCGTCGCCAGTCATCCCGCAGCGAGCGCAGCAGTGCCGCATATCTGGCGCCGTCGCCGGTGTTCGACTCCCCCTGGTACCACAGCATGCCGCGCAGTCCGAACGCGCCCAGCGGCGCGATCATGCCGTTGTACAACGTCGACAGACCCGTCGCCGCCTGCCAGGGAGCGAACGGGGGCGCTTGTCCGCCAGGTGCCATCCGGTACTGCCAGGACGCATCCAGCACCACCCGCTGACCGTCCTCCAGGATCACCGCATGTGCGGTGGCAGGGCCGGCCAGGCCACCTTCACCGTAGGTGTCCAGCACGTTGACCACGACACTGTTGGACCCGGCCTTCAACAGCCCCTTCGGCAGCGGATAGCGCCGCTCACCGGCGCCATACTGGCTGCCCACGGCGACACCGTTCACCCAGGTCATGTCCGTCTCGTCAACGGATGCCAGTTCGAGCGTCGCGCCCTGCGCCGCCTGTTCCGCACTCAGCGTGACCTGCGTGCGATACCACACCATGCCGTTGTAATCGGCAAGCGCCGGGACGTCCCAATGCTCCCATGCGCCCAGCGCTGCCGGCGCCGGTTGCCATCCGCTGTCGCTGGCCTCCGCGCGCCACGGCGCTGCGCCGGGCACAGCCTCATCGCGCGTCACCCACCACTGCTGCCAGTACCGCCCCCAGCGTGCGCGTGCCGCCAGGGGGTCACCGGCATACAGCGCGAGGATATCCAGGGGCTCTGCCATGCCCCGCTGCGCGCGCAGCGCCTCGACGCTGGTCCATGCCTCGATCCGCGAGCCGCCCCAGGCGGCCTGGATCAATCCCATCGGCACGGCGACCGTGCGCTGCAGCTCGCGTGCGAAGTAGAGGCAGGTCGCGGAGAAGTCGCGCACCGTGGCGGGCGATGCCGGCGTCCAGGCAACCGCGCTCTGGAATGTCGTCTGCGCCTGCACCGCCGCGGCCTGCGGCACGGTGAACAGGCGGATCGTCGGCAGCGTGGTGGAGGCGATCTCGCTGCCTGCATTGAGCGCGCGCCACACGGGCAGCTCCATGTTCGACTGTCCGGAGCACAGCCAGACATCGCCGACCAGGATGTCGCGGGCGATCTGGATGTCCTTGCCGGACATTGCCTGCAGCATGTGGGGCCCGCCTGCCGGAGTCGGCTGCAGCGTGGCGTGCCATCGGCCCGTGGCATCCGCCAGCGTGGTCACCGCCTGTCCGGCGAAGGTCACGGAAACCTCCTCCCCCGCAGGCGCCTGGCCCCAGACCGCGATCGGCTGATCACGCTGCAGGACGGCATGATCCTGGAACAGCGGATGCAGCAACGCCGCCGGCTCCCGTGCCGCGACGGACCCGGCCATTGCAGCCAGAGCCAGCAGCAAGGCCGCCCGCCCGGCCCGTCCGATCATGCTCATCGTCCATCCCCCGGTGCGAAAGGAAACTGCAATGCCTGGTAATACGACAGCGGGTGCGGCGGTGGCGGTTCGCCGGGCGGCAACGGCCGGCCGCTGAGCGACTGGAAGTACGCCACGCTGGCATCGCGCCACCATTGCGCCTCCTCCTGCTGGATCTGCAGGAACGCGGCCACGTGCTGATAGCGTTGTGGATCGATACGGCCCTGCAGGGTTGCCCAGGTAGCCTGCAGGGACTGCATCTGGCGCACGCCACGCGAGTAGCGTCCTACCAGTTCGTCCCACAGCAACCGCCCCGAACGCATGCGGTGATCCCACGGCACATGATGGAACCACAGCAGCAGCGACTCCGGCACCCGCGCCAGGTCGCCGTACTCCGCGGCGACCGCCGGGGCGTACTGGGATACCGCGTTGCTCCCGGCCGAGGTGCGGTCGAAGCCCACGCCGTGCCGGTCCGCGCGGTGGTAGTACACGGACGTCCAGTCGGCGCGCGGCCCCCCATCCACCCAGGGACCGGGGCCGTAGTGATGCCCACGGGCCATGAGGTGATGCAGGCCCAGCGGGGTCATGTAGTCCACCGCCGCTTCGCGCGAGGCCATCATCATCCGCACGATCGGGCCGGTCACCTGCGGGTCCGGCGAGAACGTCAGCGCGGCCCAGTCTTCAGCGATGGCGCGGGCAGACTGCTGCGGATTCCAGGCCAGCCGCCCGAAGGCATACCAGTTGGCCTGATCGAAGTGCGAGCCGCTCCAGGTCCGGTCCACGCCGATGTTGGCGACGCCGGCGATGCCGGTCAGCGCATGGCCGTGCAGCGAACCGTCGACCACACGCGCGACCGTGGAGCCCGGCCCGCGTACCCGGGTGTCGGCCCGCAGCACTTCCTCGTAAAGCGTGCCCAGGTACACCAGGTGCGTCGCAAATCCCAGATACTCCTTGGTGATCTGGAACTCCATCATCAACGGCGTGCGTGGCATCGCGCCGAACAGCGGATGGAACGGCTCGCGGGGCTGGAAATCGATCGGCCCGTTCTTCACCTGCACGATCACGTTGCGGCGGAAGGCACCGTCCAGGCCGATGAACTCACCGTAGGCCTGCTTGGCGCGATCTTCGGGTACCTCGTGCGAGTAGACGAAGGCACGCCACATCACCACGCCGTTGTGCGGCGCCAGGGCATCGCCCAGCAGGTTGGCACCGGCGGCATGGGAGCGGCCGTAATCCTGCGGGCCCGGTTGGCCCTCCGAGTTCGCCTTGACCAGGAAGCCGCCGAAATCCGGGATGAGGGCGTAGATCTCTTCGACCTTTCTCCGCCACCATCGCTGCACCTCCGTATCCAGCGGATCGGCCGTGGCCAGGCCGCCGAGCTCGATGGGCGCGCTGAAGCGTGCGCTCAGGTACACACGGATGCCGTAGGGGCGGAACAGGTCCGCCAGCGCGGCGGCCTTGGCGAGATAGGCCGGCGACAGGCTCAGGGCGCTGGCATTGACGTTGTTCAGTACGGTGCCATTGATGCCCAGCGACGCGTTGGCGCGGGCGTAGTCGGTATAGCGCGGGTCACGCCACTGCGGCAGGGTCTGCCAGTCCCACAGGGAGCTGCCCGCGTAGCCGCGTTCGACGTAGCGATCCAGGTTGTCCCAGTGATCGAGCACCCGCAGCGCAACCCGGGGCGATTCCCGCACGTCCAGCGACTCCAGCGATGCGCCACGCTGCAGCAGCCGCAGCAGGTGGAACACGCCGTACAGCACACCGATGTCCTGCCGTGCCGCCACCAGCAGAAGATCGCGTCCTCCGCTGCGGACCTTCCTGATCAGGTAGCCATCCTCGCCCAAGGTGGCAATGTCTTCGCGGAACGGCGCGACCAGCATCGAGGACTGCGGCGTGCCCAGCACCAGGGCGTGATCACCGGCGAGGTCCGTGCGGATGGGCGGTGCCGTTCCCAGTACCCCGGGAAGGCCGCGCGCCAGTTCATCACGCGCGGCGCGCTGGGTAGGCGTCTGGTCAGGGGCGACCACCTCGCCCAGCTGCAGCCGATAGCCGGCAGCGACCTCCACGGCCGCCGGCACGTAGCGCATCCACAATGCGTAGCCATCCTCCGCATGTGCGCCACCGGCGCATGCCAGCAAGGCAAGGGCGGCGCACAGCCGTCCGCCGACAGCACGGAACAACGGCGTTAACATTCGACTTTGTAGACTACGACCGGCGCCGGAACGGTTCATCATCTGCCCTCGCACCTGCGCGGCAACGCCACCAAGAACAAAGGGATCGTGCATTGGACAAGCCGAAGAAATCGGTTCGCCGCAGAACCGCGGGCGTGACGATCGACGAGGTTGCGGCCCTTGCCGGCGTTTCGCCGATGACCGTGTCGCGGGTGATCAACCAGGGCAAGGTGCGGGACGTCACCCGCGAGCGGGTGATGCGTGCCGTGCGTGAGCTGGGCTATACGCCCAATCTGGCGGCCAGTTCGCTGGCCGCTGCGCAGCACACGCGCATTGCGTTGATCTATACCAATCCCAGCGGTGCCTACCTGCGCGAACTGCTGGTCGGGCTGCTGCGCGTCGCGTCCAGCTCTGCCATCCAACTGGTCATCGACTACTGGGACAACCTTGACGATGAGTCCGAGCGCACGGCAGCGCGTGCCCTGGCCAGCCGCGTCGACGGGGTGATCCTGCCGCCGCCGCTGTGCGAATCGCAGGCGGCCGTGAGTGAACTGGTGAAGGCCGGCATCCCGGTGGTGGCCATCGCATCGGGGCGCCTGAGCGAGGCCCTGTCCTGCGTCCGCATCGACGACTTCAACGCAGGCAAGGAAATGACCGAGCACCTGATCCGGCAGGGCCACAGCCGCATCGGCTTCATCCGAGGGCGCCGGGATCTGAGCGCGAGTGCGCGTCGCTACGATGGTTTCGTCACCGCGTTGCAGGAGGCCGGACTGTCGGTGGAACCCGGCCTGGTCCAGCACGGCGACTACACCTACCGGTCCGGACTGGCCGCCGCCGAGAAGCTGCTGTCCCAGCGTCGGCCACCGACGGCCATCTTCGCCAGCAACGATGACATGGCGGCAGCCGCCATCTCCGTGGCGCACCGACGCGGCCTGGAGGTTCCCCGCGACCTGTCGGTGGTGGGCTTCGATGACACATCGGCCGCGACCACCGTGTGGCCGGAACTGACGACGATCCATCAGCCGATCGCCTCGATGGCCAATGCTGCCATCGATATCCTGCTGCGCACCATCCGTCGCCCGGCCGGAAACGCCCCCGTACTGCGGGATCATGTCGTGCCGCATCGCCTGATCGCACGCGATTCGGTGGCGGCCCCGCCTACGCACCGGTAGCGCACAGGCCCGTGTCATGCCGGCACCCGCACGGTGCCTGTGTCCAGCGCGCTGGCCTTCAGGCAGGATGCCATCACGCACCGCATCCGAGGGTGGTCTCGGCTTCGTTCAGCGCGCCCAGCGCCACGCGGGACACGGAGATCGTCATTGCATCAGCCGTCCCCACCGACCACGGCCGATCCAGCGCACCCACCTTCGCTCCGGCCGCAGCCAGGCATTTCAGGGGAATGCCCACGCGCGTCCACTGGCCGACCGGAAGCGCCGCCAGAGTGGGCCCGATGGCGATGCGGGCCGAGCACCCGGCACCACAGCCCACCGCCAGCCACGCGTCGCCACGTGGTGCCACGTCGACACGCAGCGTGGTCAACAGCATCAGATCACCGTTGGCTTCCCGCTGCAGGTCCAGCGGCGTGTGCGACTGCAGTGCGGCCACAGCTTCCCCCTGACCCGACCAGACAAGACGCCGGCCGTCCTCCTGGGCCAGATGGTCCACACCGGTGATCTTCAGACGGTCATCTGCCAGTGCATCCGGCACGCTGATCACGGTCATGCCCTGCCCGGCACCATCCTCCAGCCGCAGCGCCATGCCGGCACCTGCATCGCCGCGGGCAAAGAAGACACCGGTTGCCCCCTCGTTGCCGGTGACGCCCGAAACTTCCGGCAGTGCCGCCAGATCGCCCTTGTCGGCATAGCTCAGACCGAAGCCGAACGGGAACAGCGGGGCGTAGTCCTTCTGGCCGACGTTGTTGGCGTACTGCGTGGCCGTACGTGGCCAGCTGAAGCTGAGTCTGCCCTTGAAGTCGTGCTGCATGCGGCCATCCGGACCACGCAGCAGTACGTCGGCAACGCCACCGCCTTCCGATCCCGGCAGCCACGCCGCCACGAAGGCGTCCGCGGCATTGATTTCCCGGTTCACCCAGAGAGGTCGCCCGCTCAGGAAGACCGCCACCACTGGAATGCCGTCTTCCTTGAGCCGGCGAATCAATCCCAGATCCGTTTCATCGCCGGGCTTGTAGGCCAGCGTGGGCAGGTCGCCCTGGAACTCGGCATACGGATCTTCACCGAACACCACCACCGCCACATCCGGCTTCACTGTGTATCTGCCATCGATGGCAAGCGTGGCCTCGCCACCCGCGGCCCTGGCCTGCTGCGCAATGCCCTCGAAGATCGTATCCGCATTGGGGAAGTCCTTGCGGGTCGTGCCGGTGCCCTGCCAGTTCAGCGTCCAGCCGCCGGCCTGCTTGCCGACATCATCGGCACCGTCGCCGGCCACGAGGATCCGCTGCTTCGGCGACAGCGGCAGGACGCCGTTCTGGTTCTTCAAAAGCACCAGCGATTCGCGCACCGCCTGCCGCGCCACCGCGCGATGCTCGGGGGCGCCGATCAGCGCGAACTGGCCACCCACCGCCCGGGTGGAAGGCCTGCCCGCCTCGAACAGGCCCAGGCGGAACTTCACCCGCAGGATCCTGCGCACCGCATCATCCAGCCGCTCAGCAGTGATCCTGCCGTCTTTCACTGCCGCCAGGGTGGTTTCGTAGAAGCCCTTCCAGCTGTCCGACGCCATGGCCATGTCCAGGCCCGCATTGATGGTGGCTGGACAGTCGGTGGTCGTGCAGCCCTTGATCTGTCCATGGCCATTCCAGTCGCCGACCACGAAGCCACCGAAGTTCATCCGCCCTTTCAGCACGTCGGTGAGGTAGTGCCGGTGGCCGTGCATCTTCTCGCCGTTGACGCTGTTGAACGACGCCATGGCGGTCTGTGCTCCGGCAGCGATCGCCGGCGGATAGCCGGCCGCATGGATGCGCACCAGCTCGGCCTCGCTGATGCGGGTATCGCCCTGGTCCTTCCCGCCGGTCGTGCCACCATCGCCCAGCAAGTGCTTCACCGACGCGATCACATGGCGGCCATCAAGAAAGTCAGGCGACCCTATCCTGCCCTGCAGGCCCTCCACCATGGCACCCGCATAACTGGCCACTACGGTGGGAGACTCCGAATAGCCCTCGTAGGTGCGCCCCCAGCGGTCATCCTGCGGAACCGCGACCGTTGGCGCGAACGTCCATTCCATGCCGGTGACGCGTGTCTCCAGCGCGGTGATCTCGCCGATCCTGCGCAGCAGCTCGGGATTGCGAGCAGCGCCGAGCCCGATGTTATGTGGGAACAGCGTGGCGCCGATGATGTTGCTCTGCCCGTGCACCGCGTCGATGCCGAACAGCAGCGGAATTGCCTTTCCACCCTGCGAGGTGTCCATGGAGGCGTCGTAGAACGCGTCCGCCAGCGCCAGCCACTCGGCGGGCGATGCATCGTAGCGACCGCCAGGATCGGAGTTGCCTCCGGCCAGGATCGAGCCGAGCCGGTATCTGCGCACGTCGTCGGGGGTGATGCTGGCGATGTCTCCCTGCACCAGCTGGCCGACCTTTTCCTCCACGGTCATGCCGGCCATCAGGTCGGTGATGCGTTTCTCCAGTGCGGCATCCTCGGCCAGGGGCCAGGCCACCTGTGGCCATGGATCAGCCTCGGTAGCGGTGGCCTGCGCTGGCCGGTCTCCCCCCTTGCAACCGACCAGCGCCAGCATCAGTCCGGCGATCAGCGCGCCGGCACGGCGCATGGAATCCTGCGATGTCATGGCGCTCATCCTTCCATCTGCTCCAGTTCCTTGCCCTTGGTCTCGTGCACATGGCGCAGCACGAACACGACCGAGACCACCGCGGCCACCAGGTAGATGCTGTAGGTTGCCGCCAGCCCGGCCGCGGCCAGCAGCATCGGAAACGTCACCGTGACCGCGAAGTTCGACGTCCACTGCGCTGCACCGGCGACGGCCAGTGCCGAGCCCCGGATCTGGTTGGGGAACATCTCGCCCAGCATCACCCACATCACCGGTCCCCAGGACAGATTGAAGAACACGACGTAGGCATTGGCGGCAACCAGCGCCAGGGTGCCCATGCGGCCCGGCAGCTGCAGGTGCCCGTCGGCCAGCGAGCCGCTGGCGAAGGCCGCCACCACCAGCGCCAGGGATACGGACATGCCCACCGAGCCGATCCACAGCAGCGGCTTGCGACCGATACGGTCGATCAGCAGCACGGTGACGAGGCATGCGCCGATGCTCAGTGCGCCGGACAGCACATTGATCAGCAGCGCGTCGTTCTCCGAGAACCCGACCGCCTGCCACAGCACGGCGCCGTAGTAGAAGACCACGTTGATGCCGACCAGCTGCTGGAAACAGGCCAGGCCGACACCCACCCAGACGATGGGACGGATCCGCCCGGTCGCTCTGCTCCTCAGGTCGGACAGCCGCGGACGATGATGGTCGGTGGACAGGGAGGCCTCGATCTCGTCGAGCGTGAGCTGTGCCTTGTCGCGGCCCAGCAGCCGGGTGAGAACCCGCAGTGCGTCCTCCTTGCGCCGCTTCACCACCAGGTAGCGGGGGCTCTCGGGGATGGTCAGCAACAGCAGCAGGAACACCAGCGAGGGCACCGCCTGCATCCAGAACATCCAGCGCCAGGCGGCCTGCCCTGCCCACAGAGGCTCCGTCGATGCCCCGGCGGCGGCGGCCAGCAGGTAGTTGGACAGGAACGCTGCGGTCAGCCCGCTGATGATCGCGATCTGCTGCACCGTAGCCAGTCGGCCACGGTAACGGGCGGGTGCCACCTCGGCGATGTAGGCCGGTGAAATCACGCTCGCCGCGCCAACTGCAAATCCCCCTATCACCCGCGCGACGATGAACCACGCGGAAGAACCCGCAGCGCCGGCCCCCAGCGCCGACAGCAGGAACATCACCGCCGACAGGATCAGCACATTGCGCCGCCCCAGCCGGTCGGCCAACCTGCCGGCGCTGAAGGCACCCACGGCGCAGCCCAGCAACATCGAGGCGATCTCGAAGCCCTGCATCCATTCCCCGGAGCGGAACGCCTGGTGCAGGCCGTCCTGGGTGCCGTTGATGACGCCACTGTCAAACCCGAACAGGAACCCGCCAATCGTTGCCACCACGCTGATCAGAACGATCAGCCGCGTGTTCTCTCCGCCATCTGCTGCCTGGTTCATCGACATCCCCTCGATCGCTCCATTGCCGCCTTGACGCTGCCGTGCTCAGCGCAGCAGATACTGGTTGAGCAGGTTCTCGTAGCGTTCCTGCTTGCCGCTGGTCTGGCGCGGCTCGCCGTTATCGGCGGCCAGCGTGGCCAGGTCGGCAAGGCTCAGCGTGCCGCGCTCGAAATCCTTGCCGGCCCCCGTGTCGAAGCTGGCGTAGCGTTCCCTGCGCCACTGCTCCCACGGCGACTCGGTGAGCAGTGCGTGTGCCACTTCCAGACCTCGTGCGAACGCGTCCATGCCGCCGATGTGGGCAATGAACAGGTCTTCCAGGTCAGTCGACTCCCGGCGCACCTTGGCGTCGAAATTCAGCCCGCCCTCCAGGCCACCCTGCCGCAGCACGACCAGCATCGCGCCTACGGTGTCGTACAGATCGCTCGGGAACTGATCGGTGTCCCACCCGTTCTGCGCATTGCCACGGTTGGCATCGATGCTGCCAAGCAGGCCATGGTCGGAGGCCACCTGCAGGTCATGCTCGAAGGTGTGCCCCGAGAGCGTGGCGTGGTTCGCTTCGATGTTGAGCTTGAAGTCCTTGTCCAGCCCGTGCTCCTTCAGGAAGCCCACCACGGTCGCGCTGTCGAAATCGTACTGGTGCTTCATCGGCTCCATCGGCTTGGGCTCGATGAGGAAGTTGCCTTTCAGGCCGATGCTGCGGCCGTAGTCGCGGGCCATCGTCAGGAACCGCGCGAAATGCTCGATCTCGCGCTTCATCTGCGTATTGGCCAGCGACGCGTAGCCTTCGCGCCCACCCCAGAACACGTAGTGCTCGCCCCCCAGCTCGACGGTGGCATCCAGCGCGGCCTTCACCTGCACCGCGGCACGGGCAACGACGGCGAAATCAGGATTGGTCGATGCGCCGTTCATGTAGCGCGGGTGCGAGAACAGATTGGCCGTACCCCACAGCAGCTTGACCCCGGTGGCGTCCTGGCGGGCCTTGGCCAGGCGCACCATGTGCGTGAGATTCTTCTGGTACTGGCCGATGTCGTCTGCATCCGGCGCCAGGTCGATGTCATGGAAGCACCAGTACGGCACACCCAGCTTGGTGAAGAACTCGAAGGCTGCATCGACCTTCGCCTCTGCAGTGGCCAGCGGCGAACCGGCCTCCCACGGAAACTGCCGGGTTCCCGGTCCGAACGGATCGTGGCCGGCGTTGCAGAAGGTGTGCCAGTAGCACACGGCGAAGCGCAGGTGCTCCTGCATGGTCTTGCCGCCGATGACCCGGTTCGCGTCGTAGACCTTGAAGGCGAGCGGATTGTCCGAGTCCCTGCCCTCGAACGGAATGCGGCCGACGCCCGGGAAGTACTCTTTGGCGCCGATGAAGGGCTGCGTGGTCATGGTAGGTGCTCCTGTCGTTGTGCGGGATGTTGGAGGGAGGCGGACCTCAGCCGCGCTGCAGCGGCGTGACGGCCTCGAGATGGCGGAGAAAGCGCGAATAGGCGGAGGCATAGGCCGCACTGCGGCCGGAATCCGGACGCGCGGACAGTGCCGGGTCCACGCGGACATGCTGCGCGGTGACCTCGCTGATCGGCGCGGCATCACCCTGCGACCGCCCGATGGCCCACAGGGCCTGCAGCGCCGCACCGAATGCCGCGCCTTCGGCCTGCACCGGCACGTCGACCGGCAGTCCGAACACATCGGCCACCAGCTGCCGCCACGCGGCACTGTTGCTGCCACCCCCGGTAAGCACGATGCGGTCGAACTGCATGCCGGCGCGTCTGAACGCGTCGTAGCCGAACTTCAGGCTGTAGGTCGCCCCTTCCATGGCAGCGCGGTAGATGTGCGCCGGCGTGAAGTTGTGGGTGTCCAGGCCGGCCAGCACACCCTTGCCCAGCGGCAGGTCGGGGGTGCGCTCACCATTGAGGAACGGCAGCATGACCAATCCGCCAGCGCCGGGCGACGTCGCGTCGAGGTGGGCATCGCCGTCACGCGTACTGAAACCGAAGGTGCTCGCTACCTGCTCGGTCACGACGGTGCAGTTCATCGTGCAGATCAGCGGCAGCCAGCCGCCGGTGGAAGAGCAGAAGGCGGCCCAGGCCCCGTCCGGATCGATCACCGGTGAATCGGAGTAGGCAAACAACGTGCCCGACGTGCCCAGGCTCATCGCCAGGCGGCCTTCCATGACGCAGCCGGTGCCGATGGCCGCCATCATGTTGTCGCCGCCGCCGACCGCCACCTTCACCGTCACCGGCAGTCCGAGCATGCGGGCCGCCGCAGTGTCGATATCGAACAGCGCGTCGGGTGGGGCGATGGGCGGAAGGCAGGCAGCAAGATCGCGGTCCGGATCCGTGGCGCGCAGCAGCGCCTGCGACCACGTGCGCGTGCGCACATCAAGCCAGCCCGTGCCGGAGGCATCTCCGTGCTCGCAGAACCGCTGCCCGGTCAACACGAAATTGAGATAGTCGTGCGGCAGCAGGATGGTCGCCAGCCGCGCATAGGCTGCCGGGCGATGCGTCTTCGTCCACGGCAGCTTGGAGGCCGTATAGCCGGCAAGGATCGGATTGCCGGCCAGTGCAATGGTCCGGTCGATTCCGCCGGCGGCGTCCATGATCCGGGTGCATTCGGCCGACGTGCTGGTATCGCACCAGAGCTTGGCCGGCGCCAGCACGTCGCCCGCCGCATCGAGCGGCACGAAGCCGTGCTGCTGGCCTGATACGGCCAGACCTGCAATGCGTGACCGGAGCGATGGATCAATCCCGTCGAAGCAGGTGCGCAGCGCCGCCACCCAGTCCGCTGGCACCTGTTCCCGGCTGCCATCGGCGCCGCTACTCATCTCCAGCGCCGCGCTGGTACGGGCGACAACGGCACGCGCCTCCGGGTCGTAGACCAGCACCTTCAAACTCTGCGTTCCTGCGTCGATACCGGCAACCAGACCCATCGAAACCGCCTCCGAACACCGAAAAGTTAGCGCTACCATTTCTGACATTCAAAAAAGGAGGCCTTGTTGCACTGCCTCCTCGTTTGCACGGCGTGCGTGCCGCCCGCCGTGATGCCGCACTGTAACCAGCCGCGGCGGAAAAAGCGTGCTGCAACGCAAAACCCTGCTCGCCGTCGCGGCATCTGCAGGCAGACCTGTTACGACGCCGCCCTGTTCGCGTGCCATACCTCGGGGCCCGACCGGCAATAGCGGTCGATGAATTCCGCCTGCGATGGCATCTGCGTGGCCGCCTGCCGCACCGGCTGCTGGATGCGTTTCAGCAGCGTGCGCAGGTCGGCGTCACTCAGTGCCCGCGCAAGCGGGTGCGGGCGGCCCGGTTGGATGCCCTGGCCAAGCAGCACACTGGTCCACGACTCGACCCGGAACAGCTCGCCGGGGTCCTGCCACGCGTGCGCGCGCTCACGCCAGGCGCGCAGCCGCTGCTGCAACGACTCGGGCACCGCCATCTCGCGGCACGCCTTCCACAACGGCTCTTCGCGCTGGGTGGCGTGGTAATGCAGGATGATGAAATCGCGCACGTGTTCCATCTCCTGGCGACTGACCTCGTTGTAGAGCTGCACCAGTGAGGCCGCGATCCCATCGAACGGAAACAACTGGATCAGCCGCACCACGGCGCTGATCGTCAGATGGATGCTGGTGGATTCCAACGGTTCGATGAAGCCACTGGCCAGCCCCAGCGCCACCACATTCCTGTTCCAGGCCTGCAGACGGCGTCCACTGCGGAAGGGCACCTGCCAGGGTTCGCGCAGCGGTGGTGCGCCCACGTCGCGCAGCAGCTTCGCCCTCGCCTCGTCGTCGGACATGTGCCGGCTGGAATAGACCAGCCCGCATCCGACGCGGTGCTGCAGCGCGATATGCCAACGCCATCCGGCTTCATGGGCGATGGCCCGGGTGTACGGCACCGGTGGAGCGACCGATTCGGTCTGTACCGCGACGGCACGATCGCACGGCAGCCATTCGTGCCAGTCCTCATAGCCGGTCTTCAATGTCTGCTCGATCAGAAGGCCACGGAAGCCGGTGCAGTCGATGAACAGATCGCCCTCGATGACCTGCCCGTCGTCCAGCACCAGCCACTGCACCGAACCATCATGCGCATGCTGTCTGACCTCGGCGATCCTGCCCTCCACCCGTCGCAGGCCGTGCGCCTCGGCTCTGCGGCGCAGGAACCGGGCGTAGAGACCGGCATCGAAGTGATAGGCGTAGCTGGGCTGCGGCTGGGTCTGCAGCGAGAAGCGGTCGTCGCGCGAGGCGACGCTCTCCAGGCAGAAATCGCCCAGATCCGATGGCATCCCGCGGCGGAGGCTGTCCAGCCAGAAATGGTGGAACGGCGTGGCCCAGGTGCCATGTCCGATGGTGCCGAACGGATGGAAGAAGCGCTCGCCCGGCAGGCGCCAGTTCTCGAACGAGATCGACAGCTTGAACGTGCCGGCCACCGCGCGCAGGAACTCCTGCTCGTCGATCTGCAGAAAGTGATGGAAAGTGCGGATGGGCGGTACGGTGGACTCGCCGACACCGACCGTACCGATCTGCTCGGACTCGACCAGGGTGATGTCCAGCTGGTCGCGGAATTGATGGGACAGCGCACATCCGGCCAGCCAACCGGCGGTGCCACCGCCGGCAATGACCACCTTGCGGATGCGCCCTTCTGCTGTGCTCGCGGTATCGATCACGGTGCCCCTCAGCGGTTGAGTCTGCCCAGCAGCATCGCGCGCATGCGGCGCGCGCGCTGCTCGTCGAACGGTGCAAGATCCCCCCGCGCATCGTCGGGCAGGTGCTGCCCCGCTCGCTCGCCGGGGCCGAATACGTAATACTGGAAGAGCGCTTCCCACGCCTTCTTTTCACGCGCGGGCAGATCGCGCAGGGCCCACATCGCATGGTGCAGCGCCGGCAGGGGCGAGCCGAGGAAGGCCGGCGAGCTACGCCACCAGTAGTTCACCAGCACATTGAACGGCGCCAGGCTGCGCACATGGTGCCACCACATGCTGGGAATGAAGATGGCATCCCCTGGCTCCAGCACTGCGCTGCGTGCACTCGCCAGGGCCTCCCTGAAGCGGGGATACCGGTCGAAGTCGGGACGTTCGAAGTCCACCACGCTCACCACCTGGCCGCCTGGCGTGGGATCCAGCGGGCCTGGGTAGAGATTGTCGATCTGTTCGGGCGGGAACAGCGTGAACTCGCGTCGGCCCACCGCGCAGCACGCAAGGTTGTCGGGGGTATCGAAATGGCACGATGCGGTGACGCGGTTGCCGATCCAGATGCTGGCCAACGCGTCGATGCCCTGCCCTGCCAACCCTGCCTGGTTGGCCTGTGCGAATGCCGGCAGCAATGCCCGCTCCACCGGCAGCGACGCCACGTAGTAGGTGGGCGGTCTTGGCTCATGCAGCGTCGAGGCGATCCCGTCCAGCACCTCGCTGAGCGATGCCCGACGGACCTCGAAGTTCAGCCGGCTGAAGTCGGCGGTGTAGAACGGGCGCCCGTCGATGTCTGGCCCGCCGAACGAGTACTGGATGGGCACGCCCGCGTCGACGCCGCCCAGGTAGGCCAGCGCGTCCAGCGTGGAGCGTTGTCCAGCCTCGACCAGCGGCCAGTTTGACGCAATGCCTCGCAGCACTACCGGCTCTCCGGCCTCGACCAGCGAGGCCAGAGGCAGCGCAGCAGGATCGATGCCCTCCAGTATCCGCATCGTAGCCCCCATCGCCCGCCCTCAGTTCCTGGCCGTGGACGCTGCTGCATCCTGCGCGCGCAGGCGTCGCTGCTTCTCGGCGATCAGGCGGCGCATGTTGTGCAGCGACGCCAGCATCAGGTAGGCACCCTCAAGGCAGCCAGCGCGATTCAGCGCGGCCAGCGTCGAGTCGTCCAGCAGCGCCAGGCGCTCACGGTCGATGCCGTGCAATCCGTTCACGCTCACCCGGTGATGCTGCGTGATCTGCACATCGAGCGTGACCGGCTGGATCAGTCCGCTTTCGTCGAGCATTGCAAACATCGCGGCGCCGAACGCGCTGCCATCATGGATGCCACGCAGCACGCCGGCGATGTGGTCGAGGTAGGGGGTGTTCCCACCCTGCGGCAGGAACAGCGGCTCGCCGGCGTCGGTGTTGACCCGGGGATGGTCCAGATCGACATGCATCACCGCCTCCCGGGTGAGCACACCGTCGACGTAATGCTCCTGGAATCCGATCAGGAACGGCCCCTTCGCTGCGGCTCCCGGAAGATAGGAGGCGTTCCAGCGGCCGTCCTGCAGGAACAGGTTCTCGTGCTGTTCAAACCCGAGCAGGGCGACGGCCTGCCATTCGCCCGATCCGGCCTGTTTGCGCAGGAAGATGGGATATTCCCGCTGCAGTTCGGCGAACTCGCTGGGATAGGCCGGCACCATGCCCACGGCGTCGCCGAACTCGGGGCCGAAGCCGGTGGCGACCCTCAGGTCCCGATGGGCGATGTTGTTGAGCATTTCATAGCGGGCCATCAGGGCGTCCAGTCCGGTGCGGGGCCAGTGGCCGGCAGGGTACCGCCGGCACGTGCGACAGGTGCTGCGTCAGGACAGGCCCGTGCGGTACCGTTGCCGGGACAACGGTACCGCGCCGGACGGGTCCGTCGCCAGACTCAGAACTTGTAACGGACACCCAGCATGTAGCGTGGGCTCTGGTCAGCCAGCTTCACGATCATCTGCGACGTGCGCGAGCGCCAGCGTACGTCCTCGCCGGTCAGGTTGATCGCTTCCAGTCCGAACGACCAGTGGTCGTCCAGCGTGTAGTTCACGCTCAGATCCCACTGCTCGTAAGCCTCCACATAGTAGGGATTGCGGCTGGCGCCCTGGTTGGCCAGGATCAGGTACTGGTCGCGCCAGTTCCACGCCAGGCGGACCGACCAGCCGTACTTCTCGTACATGAGCATGGCGTTGGCGGTATCACTCAGACCGGTGAGCGAGAACTGGTCGATGCCCGGATCGCCGCCATTGTTGTAGCCGACGTCGCCGCTGACGATCGTGTAGTTGGCCAGCACGCCGAAACCGGTGTCGCCGAAGAAGTACTGCCCGCCGAGCTCCCAGCCGTGCAGCTTGGACTTGTTCTGGTTGATCGGGCGGTTGACATTGAACTGGTACAGCGGATCGTCCGCCTGGCCATACAGATCGTAGGCCGCTTCGGTGGCCAGCACCTGCGCGTCGGTTCCGTTGTAGGCCGCCAGTCCGGCGGGGTTGTTGCGCAGCAACGCCAGCGCGGTGAACAGCGAGGTGTCGTTGGCCGAGCAGGCGGCCGCATTGGCGGCACCGACCTGGGAGACGCAGGCTGCACTGGTGAGGAAGTCCAGAGCCGCACGCGCATCCGGGCCGGACGTGGGATCGGTCAGCCCGTACAGGCTCTCCTGGACAACGGTATTGCCGATGAAGTTGTCGACCGACTTGTTCCAGTAGGTCAACGACACATAGCTGGCGTCGGCGAAATACCACTCCAGCCCGAGGTCGAGGTTGTCCGATTCCAGCGGCTTCAGGCTGGGATTCTGCGCGTTGCCGCTGGCGCGCGACGACGGATCGATCAGCACCGATCCGAACGGCTGCTGTGCGCCCGGGCCCGCATAGAGATTGCCGTAGGGCGCGCGGGCGATGCTCTTGCCGAACGACGCACGGCCCTTCAGCTCATCGGTGAAATCGATGCTGAAATCGAGATTGGGCAGGATGTAGCTGTACCTTGCCTTCTCGGTGAAGGGCTGCTGCTCGTCGGACAGCACGATGCGGAAATCGTTGTTGGCCTGCCACTCGATGGACTCGGGAACGGCGATCACCGAGGTCGAGACCACGTCGGTGGTCTCGTAGCGCACGCCCAGCCGGGTATTGGTGCGCATGCTGCCCAGCTGGCCATCCAGTTCCACCTGGAAGTAGGCCGCCTTGGTCTTCTCTTCCACGAAGTTGTCGGCCGCGCGTTGCGGGCTGACTCCCAGTCCCACGCCATATTCGTCCGCCGCCCACTGTGCGAGCTGGCCGGCGTTGCCGCGCCATGCGGGCCAGCTGCTGGCGCTGTAGTCGTCGAACAGGCCGACGATGTTGACCGGACGCAGCAGATCCATGAGCCCTGCATCGGTATCCCGGTTCACGTTGGCCACGCCCCAGTCGCCCAGGGTCGAGTAGGCCTCGGCTGCCTGGATGCGGTGCGTGGTCGACTTGTTGGTATCCACGCCGAACTGGAACCGCCCCTGGTCGAAGTTCCATTCGCCGTCCACGCGGGCCTGCTTGATCTCGCTCACCTGCGACTGTGCGTTGACACGCAGCACCTGGGTGCCGATCTCGCCCTCCTGGAAGCCCGGGTTGACCACGCCGTTGGTGCCGGCGATCGCATCTGCCGTGCTGGGATACCAGGTCTGGGTGCCGACCGGCAGACCATTGTTGAACTCCAGTTCCTGCACCCAGGAACCACCGCAATGGGGGCCACGGGTACAGTTGTTGGTGCCGGCAATGCTCATGAAGATCGAGCCGCCGCCGGTGAGCGGATCATTCGGACGACTCTCGTTCTTCGAATTGTGTGCGTCGAAGCTCAGCTTGAAGCGGTCGGTGACATTCCACACGGCATTGAAGCCAAGCGATCCCAGCTTGTACTCCTGCATGCTGCGCTGCTGTTCCAACCCGAAATCCTTGGTGCCGGCGATTTCGCGGATGTAGACCGGGGTGGCCACTGCACCACTGGTATCGAACTGGACGTTGGTGTAGTTGCTGTTCTGCAGCCACATGCCCTGCTCGCCACGGTTCTCGGTGATCTCGTTGGTCGAGTAGGTGTAGTCCACGGTCAGGGTCAGGCTGTCCGTGGGCGCGAACTGCAGAACGGCCTGGCCGTTCACGCGTTCCCGCTCGAACTCCGAGAATGCATAGCGCAGGTCGTTCGGGCGTGCATAGAGCTGGCCGATCTCCGGCGCGTTGACCACCGTCGGGTTGCCGGGCATCGAGCCCGTCCACGGCTGCACGTTCCAGTAGTTCTCCGTGGCCTGCACCGAGCCGCCCTTGCGCTTCTGCTGGCTCGCGCTCAGGCTCACACCGAAGGTCTTTTCCGGATTGCTGTAACTGAAGATGCCCGACAGCTCCGGCGTCAGATCATTGTCGAACGGCTGGCTGCGGTCCGAGACGAGCTTCGCGCCGGCATTGGCGATGATCCCTTCGTGATCCAGCGGCCGCGCGGTCAGGATGTTGATCGTCGCGCCGATGCCGCCGCTGGGTACCTGCGCCTGGCTGGTCTTGTAGACCTCGATGCCGTTGATGGCCTCGGCGGCCAGCTGCGCGAAGTTGAAGGCGCGGGTGCCACCGTCGACGCCACCGATGGCGACCTGCCCGGACGCACCGAATGCATCGGCACCGGGCATCTGGCGTCCGTTGAGGGTCACCATGTTGAACTGCGGACCGAAGCCGCGTGCCGTGACCTGCGCACCTTCGCCGTCACGGCGCTCGATGGAGATGCCGGTGATGCGCTGCAGCGACTCCGCCAGGTTGGTATCGGGGAACTTGCCGATGTCCTCGGCACTGATCGCGTCCACCACGCCAGCCGAATCTCGCTTGATGTCCATGGCCTGGCTGAGGCTGTTGCGGATACCGGTCACCTGCACCGCGTCCAGCTGAGTAGGCTGCGTGGGCTGCGTCTGCGCCGTAGGCGGTTGTGCGGTGGTCGTGGAGGCCTCCTGTGCGAAGGCGGGATTGATCACCAGGACGCCGCCGACGAACGTGAACATGGCCCTGGAGCGGAACTTCGCCAAGGTCCGGCTCATGGACGGGTCCTCGGGTCTGGAGTAGCACGGAAACTGCGAGCGCTCATGAAAGTCCCCTATGACATACGATCGAATGGATGTACCGCCCCCTCCCAGGGGCACGCACGGGCGAGGCCCGTATTCCAAACCGAACATCGCGGGCGCCGGACGCGCCGCGACTCAAACTCGCTTTCAAGCCTGCCAGGACGAACACGCGGTAAAGAAGGCAGCCCCTGGACCCAAAACCCCGAATCTATTGGTAGCGCTACCATCGCGTTGAGGCGCAGACTAATCACCCTGGTTCCCGCTTGTCACCGTGCAGCGCAGCAAATCATTCCTGCGGCAGTCCCCTTGTGCGCATCGCACACGCGGCCGCGGCGCGACCCACACGGTATGATGCCGCGTTTCCTGCTCCCCCTCCCCATGCTCGCTTCCTACTCCTCCGCCATCATCTGGTCGGCGGTGGCGCTCGCCACCGTGGGTCTGCTGTTCCGTCCTTTCCGCCTGCCCGAGTATGTCTGGGCCGTCGTGGCGGCGGCGCTGCTGCCGCTGACCGGTGTGATGCAGGTCGGCACGGTCCTCGGTGCGGTCGCCGAAGGCGGTGATGTCTATCTGTTCCTGGTTGGGATGATGGTTCTGGCAGAGCTCGCGCGGCGGGAAGGCCTGTTCGACTGGCTGGCGCTGTACGCGGTGCGGCACGCGGGGGGCTCCGGGCGGCGGCTGTTCGACCTGGTGTTCCTGGTGGGCACGCTGGTGACGGTATTCCTCTCCAACGACGCGACAGCGGTCGTGCTGACCCCTGCGGTCTATGCCGCGTGCAGGGCGGCCCGCGCCAATCCCCTGCCCTACCTGTTCGTCTGTGCGTTCATCGCCAATGCGGCAAGCTTCGTGCTGCCCATCTCCAATCCGGCCAATCTGGTGGTGTATGGCAGGCACATGCCACCGCTGCAGCAGTGGCTGGCGCAGTTCGCGTTGCCGTCGCTGGCGGCGATCGGTGCGACCTACCTGGTCCTGCGCTGGGTGCACCGCCGCGAGATCGCGCAGCCACTGGCCCCGGCGCCGGAACATCGCCCCCTGTCTGCTGGCGGTCGCCTGAGTGCTTACGGCGTGCTGTTCACCGGCTCAGCGCTGCTGGTGACGTCGGCGTTGAACGGCCCGCTGGGGGTGGTGACCTTCTGCGCAGGCAGCGCGAGCGTCGTCGCCGTCGCCCTTCGCCAGCGCCAGAGCCCACTGCCGCTTCTGCGCAACGTGTCCTGGGGCGTGCTGCCGCTGGTGGCAGGTCTGTTCGTGCTGGTCGAAGGCGTGGCACAGACCGGCGTGATACAGATGGCGGCCAGTGCGCTGGAGTCCCTTGCCCGCACCTCACCGCAGCAGGCCGGGTGGATGGCCGGCTCGGCCGCAGCCCTGCTCAGCAACCTCGCCAACAATCTGCCGGTGGGCCTGGCCGCAGGCTCACTGGGGCAGATGGCCGACCTGCCGGCGCAGACGCGCGCGGCACTGTTGATAGGTGTAGACCTCGGCCCGAACCTGTCGGTGACCGGTTCGCTGGCGACCCTGCTGTGGTTGGTGGCCCTGCGTCGGGAAGGCGAACATGTCAGCGGGCTCGACTTCCTGCGCATCGGCGTACTGGTGATGCCGCCCGCGCTGCTCGGGGCATTGCTGCTGCTCTGAGCCATCGCAGGTCCGGCACAGGGTTCAGTGCGGCTGCCTGCGCGAGCGGAACGCCGCCACCTTCATGCGGTTTCCGCACTGGGCCATGCTGCACCAGCGCCGCCGCCTGGATTTGGTGGTGTCGTGGAAAAGAAGCGTGCAGTCATGTGCTTCGCACTTGCGGACATGCGCCAGATCTCCCTCGGACAGCAGCCGCGCGAAGGCCGCAGCGACAGGTTCGAGCAGGCTCCCGGCACTGCCGTCACGGCGCTGCTGCAGGAGCCGGGGAACGCCAGAGGCCGCCTCGAGCCGCAGCACCGGGCGCCCTTCTTCCAGGATCCGGTTCACCACAGGGGTCTGGAACGGTACGCCGCTGCGCGCAGCCGCCAATGCGTCGCCCGCCTCCTGCCGAAGCGCGATGGCCAGTGCCAGCAGGCCTGGCGCGACTGGAACCGCATCATCTGCAAGCACACCGGCCGACGCCAGCCAGTGGAGCACCGATGCGTCATCGACCAGCACATCCTCGGGCGCGCCTGGCGGCCCGTAGCAGGTGTTGATGAAATCCAGGGCGAGGTCATTGCCCACGAACAGCGGAGGGGCCGGGTGCACGTCGCGCATATGTAACCGCTCAAATAATTGTTGACAGGTTACCACGGCCATTCGTAACCTTCAAAAACACACACAACAGGTTACATGCCATGGGTACGAAACACGCACTGGCCTCTCTGGGACTCGTGGCCGCCGCGTTGGCTGGCGACGTCGATGCGGCTGACGCCCAGATCCACTACCGCTACGAGCAGGTCGGCGATGTGGAGGTCTTCTATCGCGAAGCCGGGCCACGAACCGCCCCCACCGTGCTGCTCCTGCATGGATTTGCCGCATCGTCGTACATGTACCGCGACGTCATCAGCGCGCTTGCCGACCGCTACCGCGTGATCGCGCCGGACCTGCCCTCGTTCGGTCACACCCGGGCGCCGGCGCGTGGTGCTTACGCCTACACCTTCGACAACCTGACCACCACCATCGACCGTTTCACCCAGCAGCTGAAGCTGGACCGCTATGCGCTGATGGTGCACGACTACGGGGCTCCCGTCGGCTGGCGCCTGGCCGTGGCGCACCCGGAGAAGATCACGGCACTGATCTCCCAGAACGGAAACGCCTACGAGCAGGGCCTGGCCAAGGGTTGGGACCCGATCCGGACCTACTGGCGGCAGCCGACCGCAGCCAACCGGCTGGCGCTGGCCGACTTCCCGACGCCGGCCTCGATCAAATGGCAGTACCTGGAGGGCGTGAAGGACCCGAGCACGGTCGCTCCCGACGGATACATCCTGGAGGGCCTGCAGGTCACCACGCCCGGCAACGCGGATATCCAGCTGGATCTGCTGCTGGACTATGCCTCCAACGTGGCGATGTACCCCGTCTTCCAGGCCTACTTCCGCGACCATCAACCGCCACTGCTGGCGGTGTGGGGACGCAACGACCCCTACTTCCTGCCGGCCGGCGCCGAAGCGTGGAAGCGCGACATCCCCGCAGCGGAAATCCACTTCTACGACACCGGGCACTTCGCACTGGAAACGCACGCCGCGCAGATCATCCCCGTCGTCCGCCGGTTCCTCGACCGCCACGTCGGCGAAGCTGCGCAGGAGGACATCCGCGACTGATGCGTCGTCTGCCGCTTCACATGGTGAACCACGGTACTCGGCCATAGTGGCCGGAGTTCGTCATCATGTTGAGCGTTCATGGCAGCAGTCCGCGCGCACCTCAAGCATTTGCCTCGCCGGTGGCGCACAGCGCTCTACATCCTGCTCGGCCTCTACGCAGCCTATCTGTTGGCGGGCAACGTCTTCCTCAACACGCCGCTGTTCGACAACGTCACCAACCGCAAGCCGCAGAAGTTCGTGATGACCACGGGCCCGGCGATCACACTGGTGCCGGGCCACGTGATCGCCTGGAACGTGCACATGCGCGGCCACGTCAACCACACGGTCTATGTGCTGCATGCGGAACGTGCCAGTGCGCGCCTTGCCCTCCTCCCCCTGTTCCGGCGCGAAGTCCGGGTGCCGCGGCTGCAGGCGACCGGTGTTTCGGCCGACGTCAGTCGCGTCGATCAGGTCGTCCCCTCGCCCCCCCGCGGCACCCGCGGGTGGACGCTGCGCTTCAACGCCATCCATAGCGACAGCATCCGCAGTGCCCGGCTGGGCAAGCTGCTGATCATCGGCAAGGGAGCCGGAACGGTCGGTTTCCTCAAGCAACTGCGCGGCGGTCCGTCGGAACTGTTCGATTCCCAGGTCCGCTTCGATGCCGCCGACGTCAGTTATGACGGCGTCCAGCTGCTGGGGGACACAGAACTCACGTCCCGCTTCAGCTATCCCCGCCATTTCCGCGACCAGGCGCCCGGCCTGGCCAAACTGGGCCTGTTGCGGGCTGCGCTCAAGGTCAACGCACGAAGCCAGGGGCTGCGCCTGGATACCGGCCTGGCGCAGCCGCGGATCGCCAGTGCCCCGGTGCCGGGGCGACTGCAGATGGACATCCGCATGGACCATGGACGCCTGCAGCCCGGCAGCCACGCGCTGTGGCACGTGCCCCTGCTGCTCGGTGACGGCGCTCCCGGCCGTGGCGTTCTGGCCCTGCAGCTCAACACCGCCGACGACATTCGGCTGCAGGCCCGGCTGCCTCCCAAGGAAGGAACGGGCGCAGCGCTGGACGCCGATCTGCGGATTGCTGGCCGTGAGATTCCTTTCCGCCAGATCGACCAGTTGATCGAACGGACCTCGGGAACGGTGCGCGGCGAGTGGACCTTCACCTCACTCAACTGGATCCCCGCGCTGTTCGTTCGCAAACCCTGGCTGCAGCTCGATGGCGGCGGCGTCCTGCAGGCGGATCTGAAGCTCCGCAACGGTGAACTGGTGGCGGGCAGCACGGTCGACATTCCCTCCGCCAAAGCGGTTGCCGGTATTGCCGGCGTGACGATGGCGGGCACGGCCAGCGCGCATGGTGAGCTCAAGGACGGATCGCCCACCCGCGCCGAGCTGTCGGTACGCCTGCCCCGCTTCACTGCCAACCCGACGGACGCGCCGCGCACACGGCTGTTCGATGGCCGCGATCTGCAGGTGACGCTGAGCGGTGACGGCCGTATCCGCGAGCTGCGCAACGGTGTGCGCGCGCACCTGCGTTTCAGTGACGCCACCATTCCGGACCTGGCGGCCTACAACCGCTATCTGGGCACGGACCAGGTACGGCTGCTCGGCGGCACCGGCCAGGTGAGCGGCGAGATGCGGCTGGACACCAATGGTCGCATCGGCCAGGGCAGCGCCCGCCTGCTGGGCCGGCAGGCACGTGCGCAGGTCGCCGGGCTGTCACTGGCCGGCGACGTGCAGCTGGATGCAGCCCTGCGCCGCGGCAACTTCACTGACCGCCATTTCGACGTCTCCGGCAGCACCGTCGAGCTGCGCAACATCCAGATCGCCGGTGTCGCACGCAAGACGCCGTGGCGCGGACGTATCGACATCCAGTCCGGGCGCATCGATGCACAGTCGCCGTTCCAGGTGGACGCACGTGGCGCCGTGGCAATGAGCGATGCCTCGCCCCTGCTGGCGGTGTTTGCCGAGCGCGGCGACTATCCGCGCTGGGTGCTGTCGCTGCTCGACGCTGGCCAGGTCGATGCGCAGACCGCACTGCGCTGGCGGCCGGGGCATCTCACCCTGGACGAGCTGACTGCGGAGAATGACCGGTGGTCCGTCCGCGCCCGCCTCGATCTTCCCGGTCAGCACAAGCGCGGCGATCTCTATCTGCGCTGGGGCGTGCTCGGGGCCGGCCTCGAGCTCGACGGCGAGCAGCGCCGCTGGCACCTGGCAAAGGCCCGCGAGTGGTTTGATGAGCGCCCCTCCCTGCTGCCCGCCTCGGCGGCACCTGCGCAACAAGCGCCTGGGGACTGACGGCCGGCGCTGCATCCAAACGTGCCACTCGTTCGTATTGGTTCGAGACCCACGCGAGGATGCCCGATGAAACGAACAACGCAGGCCCTTGGACTGGCCGGCTGGCTTACGCTGACCTTCGTGGCAGCGGCGCTTGGCGCACGGGCCTCGATCTCGGCATCGGACTTCTACTCCACCCTGTCGCTGCCCGCGTGGGCGCCTCCCGCCGGGCTGTTCGGACCGGTCTGGACGGTGTTGTACGCGCTGATGGCAGTGGCCGCGTGGCTGGTCTGGCGCGAGAAGGAACGGCGCCCCAACACGGTGGCATTGGCGCTCTACGTCGTGCAGCTGGCAGCCAACACCGCATGGAGCTGGCTGTTCTTTGGATGGAAACAGGGTGCGCTCGCCTTCGTGGATATCCTGGCCCTGCTGGCGCTCATCATCGCCACCGTGATTGCCTTCGCGCGCGTCCGGACGCTGGCGGCGATCCTGCTACTGCCCTATCTGCTGTGGGTAGGGTTCGCCGCCGTACTCAACTACGCGGTGTGGCAGGCCAACCCCGGGGCCCTGTAAGGCGGTGCGCGCTTCAGGCGGTTGCTTCAGGCGCAGGCTGCCAGCTGCGCAGGGTCGCGCCCTTCAGCGACTGCTGCCCGCAGCCGGTCGGGCAGCGCAGCACGCGGATGGCCGACATACTGACCAGGCCCTGCCCCTCCACCGCCTTGAACACCGTCTCGCAGCGCAGGCAGCGTGCCACCATGGAATACAGGTGAACGATGCGGCGGGTGCCGGGGTCCTGCAGAAGATCCACATCCAGCAGCTGGAACTGGCAGCTGTCCGGCATCGCGCGCATGGAGTGGGACGTGTTCGGGGGTGTGTGCAGGTTCACGACGGAGCGCCAGTGGAAGTGTCCTGCGTACGTTATGGAAACCGGCGTGCAGCGGGTGTGCAGTGCACATGCAGTGACCGCGAAATCTTGTGCGGGCCGCGGACCGATTCTGCTAGGGTGCCGCAGATGCACAGTCCATTGCCGTCCTCCGATCCACCCGCCCGCTGCCAGCAGTCTGCCGGTAGTCCGTTGAGCGTGTACCTGAGGGACGCCACGCGGTCGGTGCACGGCAGCCTCGATGCGTTCCTGATCGGGCAACGCCTGTTCGAATCCACATTGCGCTACGGGCGCTTTCTCCAGGTCCAATGGCATTTCCACCACGCCGCCGCGCCGCTGTACATGGACGGGCTGATGCTTCCGGCAACGGCACGACTGCAGCTGGTTGAACAGGATCTGCTGGATATGGGCGCCCCGCTGCCACGCGCGCATGCCTGGCGTCCCAGGCTGCAGCACGCATCCCGTGCGTCGGCATTGGGTTGGCTGTATACCGTCGAGGGTTCTGCCCTGGGTTCGGCCGTCCTGCTCAAGTACGCCGCCGCGCTGGGGCTGGGTGCCGGCCATGGCGCCCGTCACCTTGCACCTTCGCCTGCAGGCGTGGCCGAGCAATGGCGGATCACCCGCGCGCATCTGGATGCGGAACCCCTCACGCAGCAGCAACGCCAGCAGGCCTGCAGCGCGGCTCAACAGGCGTTTGCATTCGTGCGGCGTTGCGCAGCTGAAGTGTTCAGCAATGCGTGAACAGGCATTCACATCGTCCGGACGGTATGCGGCAGCAGCATTTTCCGTCACCATTCCATTCCGCTCGGCCCGTCACGAATCATGAGTACCGCCCTTGATGCCTTCCGCTGATCGCACCTGGAACGATGCACTGTCGGACTGTGCGCGGGAACCCATCCACACACCGGGCGCCATCCAGCCCTATGGCGTGCTGCTGGTGCTGGATCCGCTGACGCTGCTGGTGCGGGAATGTGCCGTTAGCCAGCCCATCGCGCTGCGCCAGTACGGTGATCCGTTGATGCAGCATGTCGAGAACGCACTGGGCGGTGTGATCGGCCCCTTCGTACATCGCCTGCGGCACATCGCACCCGGCGGCACGCTGCACCTGGGCGCGGTCCACCTGGATGGGCTGGGGCGCCACCAGTTGCTCGCGCATCGTTCAGATGACGATCTTCTGATCGAACTGGAAGCCCCCGTTGCCGGTCAACCCGCCTCGCTGGAGGAGCTGTACCCCGCGATCCGCGAACTGATGCTCGCCATCGAGGGGGCCGCGACGGTCGAGGATCTCTGCCAGCTGGCGGCTGCGCACATACGCAGGATCGCCGGATTCGACCGTACCCTCGTCTACCAGTTCGACGCCGGCTGGAATGGAACCGTCGTGGCCGAAGATGGCAACGGCATCCTGCCTTCGTATCTTGATCTGCGCTTCCCGGAATCGGATATTCCGGCGCAGGCGCGCGCCCTGTATCTGCATAACCGGGTGCGGCTGATCGCCGATTGCGATTACACGCCCGTGCCCCTGGTGCGGGCCGGGCATCATCGCCAGGCCCCGCCCACCGACCTGAGCCTTTCCACGCTCCGCAGCGTCTCGCCGGTGCACCTGCAGTACATGCGCAACATGGGCACGGCGGCATCGATGTCGGTCTCGCTGATCCACGAGGGACAGCTGTGGGGGCTGGTGTCGTGCCACAGCGCACAGCCGCGCCGGCTGCCCTATCACGTGCGCACGGCCTGCGAGTTCATGGGGCAGATCCTGTCGCTGCAGATCGCACTGAAGCAGCGCGCACGCGCCGTGGAGGAACGGGTCGGGCGCCGGTCCTTGCTGGTCAAGCTGCTGGGCCGCATGGCCGGCGACGAGGACTTCATGGCCGCGCTCCGCCGCGACCCTGACAGCCTGCTTTCACTGACCGGCGCGCAGGGCGCGGCCATCGTGCACAGGAACGACTGCATGCGCCTGGGCCAATGCCCCGGGAATCCGGAGGTACTTGCGCTGGCACAGTGGCTCGCGACCGCGCACGTGGGCGAGGAAATGTACGTCACCGATCATCTGACCGCGGCCTGGCCGCCTGCGGAGCAGTTCAGCGATGTTGCCAGCGGCGTGATCGCCGTATCCATCTCCCAGCTGCATGACAGCTACCTGATGTGGTTCCGCCCAGAGGTGGTACGCACGGTCAGATGGGGTGGCGATCCACGCAAGAGCGCAGGCGGCAGCGACGCCCTGTCGCCACGGCATTCATTCGAGGCATGGAAAGAGACCGTGCAGCAGCGCAGCCTGCCGTGGAACGAGGCCGACTGCGATGCGGCGCTCGAGATGCGCAACGCCATCGTCGACATCGTGCTGCGCAAGGCGGAAGAGATGGCCGAACTGAACGAGCAGCTGATGCGCAGCAACAAGGAGCTGGAAGCGTTCTCGTATTCCATCAGCCATGATCTGCGCGCCCCGTTCCGGCATATCGTGGGCTATTCCGAACTGCTGGGCAGCTCGGCAGCCGAGCGCTTGAACGAGACCGAGCGGCGTTTCCTCGACACCATCGTTGATTCGGCCAAATCGGCCGGCACGCTGGTGGATGATCTTCTGAGCTTCTCCCAGATGGGCCGCTCGACGCTGGGTCGCGCACGCATCGACATGGCAGCCATGGTGGAGGATGTGCGGAAGATGCTGGAGTTCGAATACCACGGACGCGACGTCCACTGGCAGATCGGGGACCTGCCCCAGGTTGAGGCCGACCCCACCATGATGCGCCTGGTCTGGCAGAACCTGCTGTCCAATGCAGTGAAGTTCACCCGCGAGCGCACGCACGCGGTGATCGCAGTGGCGCACGAGCGCTCGGAAAGCGAGGATGTCTTCACTGTGCGCGACAACGGCTGCGGCTTCGACATGCGCTATGTGGACAAGCTGTTCGGCGTGTTCCAGCGGCTGCACCATGTCGAGGAATTCGAAGGTACCGGCATCGGCCTGGCCAACGTGCGCCGCATCATCGGCCGCCATGGCGGCCGCACCTGGGCCGAGGGCGAGCCGGGCAAAGGCGCCACCCTCCATTTCACCCTGCCCCTGCATTCTGGAGATGTTCAATGAGGGACCTGCGGCCGATCCTGCTTGTCGAGGACAGCCCCAAGGATGCTGAGTTGACCCTGGCCGCGCTGTCGCGTTGCCAGCTGCTCAATGATGTCATCCATGTGCGTGACGGCGCCGAGGCGCTGGACTATCTGCGATGCGAGGGCGCCTTTTCCGGTGCCCGCCATGGCGGCCCCGTGGTCGTGCTGCTCGATCTCAAGCTGCCGAAGGTCAATGGACTGGAGGTGCTCGAGCAGGTTCGTGGCGATCCCGTTCTCAGCAGCACCCCGATCGTGATGCTGACCTCGTCGCGGGAGGAGCAGGATCTGATCCGCAGCTATGAACTAGGGGTCAACGCGTTCGTGGTCAAGCCCGTGGATTTCAAGGAATTCTTCGACGCGATCCAGGGTCTTGGCATGTTCTGGGGAATCACCAATCAACCACCGCCGCATCGCCCGAACGGCTCGGGACACCACCATGGGTGATATCACCGACCGCGGCGAGCGCCTGCGCATCCTCATGCTGGAGGACAGCGCACTCGATGCGGAGCTAATCTCCGCCCAGCTGCTGCGGGCCGGCCTGGATTTCGAGGCGGAGCGCGTATGGACGCGTCGGGGCTTCCTCGATGCCATCGACAGCGGCACGCATGACGTCATCCTCGCCGATCATGTATTGCCCGGCTTCGATGGCGATGCGGCCCTGGCCCTGGCGCGCGAACGCGTCCCCCATACGCCATTCATTTTTGTTTCCGGCACGCTTACCGAAGAACTGGCGGTGCAGGCCCTGACCCGTGGCGCGCGCGACTACGTGGTGAAGCAGCGGCTGCAACGACTGCCGGACGCGATACGGCGTGCACGGCAGGAGGCCCACGAGCGTGGCGAGCTGGCCCAGGCCCAGGCGGCACTGAATGACAGCCAGGCGCAGTTGCAGCAGATCACCGACGTGGTTCCGGCGCTGATCGCGCAGTTCGATCACGAACACCGCTTCCGCTTCGCCAACCGTGCGTTTCTCGACTGGCACGGGGTAAGCCTGGCCGAGCTGCAGGGACGGACTGCGCGCGAGATCAGCGGGATTTCAGCCTTCGAGGAGGCGCTGCCCAGCCTGCAGCAGGTCCTCCAGGGAGAGCGCGCCAACTTCCAGGCACGTCTTGCCCATCGCAGCGGTGAGACACGCTTCGTACAGATGGACTGCGTACCGGAGCGCGCAGCCGATGGCCGCGTGGTCGGCTACATCTGCGTGGGCAGCGACGTTTCCCAGCTCAAGCGCGCCGAACTGGCCCTGCGCGAGGACAACCAGTCGCTGGAGCGGCAGGTTCAGGCGCGCACCGCCGAGCTCCGGGCCAGCAAGCGACGTCTGCAGTCCATCTTCGAGTCCAGCTTCCAGCATCAGGTGCTGCTTGACCTGTCCGGGCGTGTCGTCGACGCCAACGTCGCCTCGCTGGCCGCGGTGCTGGCCGAGAAGGCGCAGGTTGTGGATACCCCCTACTGGCAGACGCCCTGGTTCACCACCACGCCCGGAATGAGCGAGGTGATCGACAAGGCGGTTGCCGATGCCGTAAGTGGGCGCAGCTCCCTGCACTCGCTCGAACTGGAGCTGCCCACCGGCCGGCGAAGTTTCGACGTTTCATTCCGTCCGTTGCAGGACGGCGCAGGCGAGGTCACCGCGGTGGTGTCCGAAGCCGTGGAGACCACCGCACGACTACAGGCAGAGCATGCACTTCGGCAGGCGCAGAAGATCGAGGCCGTCGGGCAGCTGACCGGCGGCATCGCCCATGACTTCAACAATATCCTGACGGTCATCTCCGGCAACGTCGAGCACGCGATGCTGTTGAGCGGCCATCCTGGAGCGTCGGCCGAGGCGACCACACGCGCACTGGACAACGCCCTGAAGGGCGTCTCGCGCGCGGCAAGCCTGACCCAGCGGCTGCTGGCCTTCGCGCGCCGCCAGCCGCTGCGCAGCCAGGCCGTCAATCTCAACGACTGCATGCTCGGAATGCAGGACATGCTGCAGCGGGCGCTGGGCGAGCTGGTGCGACTGGAGATCAGCACGGCTGCCGGCATCTGGTGCGTGGAACTGGACGTCGCGCAGCTGGAGGCCTCCGTGCTCAACCTCGCGGTGAATGCACGCGATGCGATGCCCAGCGGCGGCAGGCTGAAGGTCGAGATCGACAACAGCCATCTCGACGGCGACTATGCCGCCCTGTTCCCCGATGCGGCTCCGGGCGAGTACGTGATGCTGCGCGTCCGCGACAACGGCCACGGCATGCCGGCCGATACGCTGGCGCGGGTGTTCGAGCCGTTCTTCACCACGAAACAGGTGGGGCGTGGCACGGGCCTGGGGCTCTCCATGGTGCATGGTTTCGTCAAGCAGTCCGGCGGCCACGTCCTGATCGACTCCGTGGAGGGCGGAGGAACCAGCATCACCATGATGTTCCCGCGCTCGCCGCTGCCACTGCCCTGTGAATCTCCCGCGCCGGCAGCGGGCCTGGCCGGCTATGAACAGCGCGGCGAGACCATCCTGGTCGCTGAAGACAATGACGATGTCCGCGCATACACCGTCGACGCCCTGCGCCAGCTGGGCTACCGCGTGCTGGAGGCACATGACGGGCCGTCCGCGCTGCGCCTGCTGGAACGCCCGGACGCGCGCATCGATCTGCTGTTCTCCGATATCGTGATGCCCGGCATGTCCGGCTGGGAACTGGGTCGCGAAGTCCGGGAGCGCTGGCCTGAGGTGGCGATTCTGTTCACATCCGGCTATCCGCGCGATCATGACGCCCCCGGGGGCGCGGGCCGCTCTGCGGCGCTGCTGAGCAAGCCATTCACGCGCGCCGATCTGGCCGAATCGATCCGCGGCGTGCTGGCGTCCTCCAGCTGACGGACCGGGGCGCGCGCCGGCTCAGGGGCCTTGCCTGGTTCCGAGCCGGTTGATCTGCGCGCACTCAACGACGCCCGGCGGCTGTGGCATGTCGGCCAGTGCAACCATCGCCCGCCCCAGGGCCAGATTGCTGGTCGCGATGGAAGGGGCCATGCGTGCGACCAGCCCCAGCACCGGGGCGCCGACACCATAGAGTGGCTTCATCCACGAATGCACCGTGCCTGTACCTGCAACAGGCTGGACACCGCCTGGTCGCAACATCACCGTACGGATCGGCAAGCGGGCCAGCGCCTGTTCGGTCTGCCCCTTCACCCGCAATGGCATGATGCGGCTCTGCGGATCAGCATGAGCCCCGGACACGTACAGAAAGCGCCCCTGCGGACATGCCTGGGCGAACGCCGAAGCCACGGCAAGCGTGGCATCGAAGGTCACCGCGCGGTACTCGGCTTCGCGGGTTCCCACCGGCGGCGCTCCGGCGCAGTAAAGGCAGGCGTCGAATCCCGAAAACAGGTCAACACTCCCGGCGGCCTGCCGGAAATCGGCGAGCAGCAGCTCGGCGACCTGCTGCCCCGGCCGGCTGCCCGGCCTGCGGACCAGTGCCGTGACACGCTGCACCCGGGGCGATTCCAGGCAGGCCAGGACAACGCCCTGCCCGACCAGCCCTGTTGCACCGGCAACGAGCAGCTTCATGCGGCCAGGGGCGGCGTGACTGTCCACGGGGCTCAGAGTTTCACGAAACGCTGGATGCGGCGCGCCAGCCAACCACTGAACACCAGCGGGGCATCCAGCGCGGACACACAGATGCAGGGCACGCCCGGCGCCGTCACCGGCTGGTGCTCAACGTCCTCGTCAAGATCCGCGACATCGCCAGGCGCGAACAGGCCCAACGCATCGTTGTAGGAACCGCGCAGGATCTGCGTCAGTTCGCTCTGTCCGTGGCTGTGCATCGGCAGGCACTTTCCGGGGGCGATCTTCAGCATGATCAACGATGGCATCTGTTCGGCCCGGATGCAGTGCACGCCAGGCGCGATCCAGCGCCAACGCAGCGCTGCCAGTGACCTGCCGAAATACGCGTGCAGCGATGCCGGCAGGTAGTCCGGATCAGCCTCCGGCCGTTCATGCGGCACCTCCCGCGGCGATGATGGCTCGGCCGCTGCCGAGACCGCCTGCGAGGACAGATGGGCCAGCATGGCCTCGCGCAGCGCGTCCCGGCGGTCTTCGGCAAGCGCAGGCTGGGTGTGTTCCAGCAGCGCCGAACCGATCGCCTCAGCCTCCCGCAGGCGCTGCCGGCACACCGGGCAGCGCTCCAGATGCGTGCCGGCGACGATGCTCAGTGGCGCCGGCAGTGCGCCGGCCGCATAACTCATCAACGTCGATTCGTGCAGATGGTGGTGCGGGCTCATTGCGCACCTCCGATCCGCGACTGCAGGCGCAGGAATGCGCGGCGGAGATGCGACTTCACGGTCCCCAGCGGCATGCCCAGAATGGAGGCGATCTCACCGTGGCTCTTGGCCTCGAAGTACGACATCCGGACCATGCGCGCCTGCACGGCCGGCAGTTCGTTGATGCGCTGGCGCAGCCGTGCATGGTCGGCAAACTGCTCGGCGCTGCTGCGCTCGACCAGGTCCGCGGCAGCGGCCTCTTCGACGGCCGCCTGGACCTGCATCCAGCTGCGCTCGCGCCGGACCCGGTCGATATGCAGGTTGCGGGCGATCCGGTAGAGCCATGTACTCAGTGCCGCCTGCGCCGGATCGTAGTCTCCAGCGCGCAGCCACACCTTCAACAGGCATTCCTGCGCAAGCTCTTCAGCCACGGCATCCGGCACGCCGAGTCCGCGCAGATAGACGCACAACCTGGGCATGAAGTGGTCATAGATGCGCATGAAGCAGTCGCGGTCGCGCAACCGCGCCACCGCGTCCATGTCACCGGTCCAATTCAGTGCGTCAGTGCTGGGCTGCTGGGAACTGGACACGAGGCGGGCGGTGTCGAAGGGAACGGGAGGGCTGGCGGCGTCAGGGTACATCTGCGGTCGCGGCGGGCTGGTGAAGGTCTGTCCTGAGTACGGGCCACGGGCCCGTTTGGATGCAGCGCCGACCTGCATCCAGCAACGGCCCTGCCGCGTATGCCAGAACACATCCCGCCGGAGCGCCTTCGATGCGCCTCACCTTCCTGCTGCTGTGCCTGCCCTGCCCCGCCCTCGCGGCCACCCTGCTGCACAACGAGGGCATCGCCACCCTGCCGGATGGCCGGGTGGCCTACCGTGAGATGCATTGGCAGCGGGGCGCCACGGAAGGCGCCGAGCGCTGGGTCCAGTACCTGTGCCCGGACGGCCAGCCCTTTGCAAGAAAACACATGGCGGCCACGGATCGACCGCTGGCGCGCGGCTACCGGCTGCTCGACCAGCGCTCCGGTCAGCAGGCTGACGTGGAGATGTCCAGCGATGCAGTCCGCATCTCGTGGAAGGAGAGTGCCTCGACCACATCGCGGCAGGCACGCCTGCCAGCGCCTGCCGGTGCAGTCGTCGATGCCGGCTTCGATGCGGCCGTGCGCCAGCACTGGACACCGCTGCTGCAGGGAGCCGAGGTGACCCTGCCCTTTCTCGTCCCCGGGCGCCAGCGCTTCTATCCGGTCAAGGTCAGCTGGCGTGGTGCGAACCGCTGGCGCGGGCTGGCTGCACAGTCATTCGAGGTCCAGCTGGACACCTGGTATGGCGGCGTGGCCCCACGCCTGTCACTGGTCTACGCCGAGGCCGATCGTCGCCTGCTGGAGTTCCGCGGCACCAGCAACCTGCGCGATGCACGTGGCACTTACCCCGCCGTGGTGGTGCGCTTCGACAGCCCGCCTGCGCCCCAGCCGGACAGCCAGTGGCAGCAGGCGTGGGCGCGGCCTCTGGTCGCCGGGTGCGCCGTTACGGCGAAGTGAAGACAAACAGGAAGACGAAGAATCTGCGACGAGGCGCATCCATTTCCCGCCCTGCTGCGTAGAGAAACACACGCCTCTCTCGAGATCCGCCCCATGGCTTCCGCAGCGCCCCTCCGCAGCCGACGCGAACGCCTTCTGAGCACCATCCGGCGCTGGTTCGACGCCGGCACTGCAATGGACACCGACAGTGGGCGTGCGGATCGGATCGACTGGCTGCGCGCGGTGCCATTCGCACTGATGCACCTGGCCTGCCTCGGCGTGATCTGGGTGGGGGTGTCCTGGATCGCCGTGGCCGTGGCAGCTGCGCTCTACGCGATCAGGATGTTTGCGATCACCGCGTTCTATCACCGCTACTTCTCGCATCGAACCTTCCAGGCGCCGCGCTGGGTGCAGTTCGTATTCGCGGTGATCGGCGCTTCCAGCGTGCAGCGCGGCCCGCTGTGGTGGGCCGCGCACCACCGGCATCACCACCGCCACGCCGACCAGCCGCAGGACCCCCATTCCCCACGCCAGCGCGGATTCTGGCGCAGTCACATGGGCTGGTTCCTGACCCGCGAGGCGTTCACCACCGACCTTGCCCGGGTGCCTGATCTGGCCCGGTTCCCGGAACTGCGCTGGCTGGACCGCTTCGACATCGCGGTGCCGGTACTGCTGGCGGCAGGCCTTTATGCACTGGGCGAACTGCTCGAACGGGCGGCGCCCGGCCTGCACACGTCCGGGCCGCAGCTTCTGGTCTGGGGCTTCTTCGTTTCCACCGTCGTCCTGTTCCATGCCACGGTCACCATCAACTCGCTGGCGCATCGCTTCGGCCGGCGCCGCTTCGATACCCGTGACGACAGCCGCAACAATCTGTGGCTGGCACTGCTGACCTTCGGCGAGGGTTGGCACAACAATCATCACTTCTTTCCCGGCTCGGTCAGGCAGGGCTTCCGCTGGTGGGAGGTGGACATGACCTGGTACGGGCTGCGCGCAATGGCCGCCCTGCGGCTGGTCAGCGGACTCAAACCCATCCCAGCGTGGGTCCTGGACAAGGCGAGATACTGACATGCGCATCGCAGTCATCGGCTCGGGAATCTCTGGTCTGGCCAGTGCATGGTGGCTGGACGGCGAACATGACGTCACGTTGTTCGAGGCCAACGACTATCTCGGCGGACACACCCACACCCACGACATCGAGCTGGGCGGGACGCGGATGGCTGTGGACACCGGGTTCATCGTGTTCAATCCGCTGCACTATCCGCTGCTGAGCGCGCTGTTCGACGAGCTGGGCGTCACCTCGCGGCCCACCACCATGAGTTTCTCCATGCACAGCGAGCGTTCGGGCGTGGAGTACAACGCCACCTCGCTGGACGGCCTGTTCTGCCAGCGACGCAACCTCGTTTCGCCGCGCTTCTGGGGAATGCTCTCCGACCTGCGGCGCTTCTATCGCGATGCGCCGCTGCTGCTGGCCGAGCGGGAAGGCCCAACGCTTGGCGACTATCTGCGCAGCCAGCGCTATGGCAAGGCCTTCGTCGACGAGCATCTGCTGCCGATGGCGTCGGCGTTGTGGTCGTCGCCGACGGCGACCGTCCTGGACTTCCCCGCACGCTACCTGGCCCAGTTCATGGCCAACCACCAGATGCTGCAGATGACCGGCCGCGCGCCGTGGCGCGTGGTGGAAGGTGGTTCGGCGCGCTACGTGGACGCCCTGCGCCGCCGCTGGCGGGTGCACGAGCGCCTGGAGTGTCCCGTCCTCGCCGTCGAGCGGATGCCTTGGGGCGCGCGCGTGCACAGCGCTGCGGGCGTGGAAGGATTCGATGAAGTGATCCTCGCCTGCCACAGCAACCAGGCGCTGGCACTGTTGGCCGATGCCGATCCGATCGAGCGTGACGTACTGGGTGCCATCCGCTACCAGCCCAACGACGTCGTACTGCACACCGATGCATCCCTGCTGCCCAGCAACCGCAAGGCATGGGCTGCATGGAACGCGCATGTGCCGCGCGATCCCGCCGCTCCCTGCACCGTGAGCTACTGCATGAACCTGTTGCAGGGACTGCCCGGCGACATCCCGCTGGTCGTGACGCTCAACCGCACCGAGGCGATCGACCCACGCCGCATACTGCGTCGTATGAGCTATGCACACCCGGTGCACGATCATGCTGCGGTCCGAGCCCAGCAGCGCTGGGCCGACGTACAGGGCCGCCGCCACACCTGGTTCGCCGGAGCCTATTGGGGGTGGGGTTTCCACGAAGATGGCATCCGCAGTGCCCGTCGCGTCGTCGACGCGATGCGGACCTGTTCGCCGCAGCCACGTCTCATGACGCAGGACGAGGCCGCCGCATGAGCGCCAGCGCCCTCTACTTCGGCCACGTGATACACCGCAGGCACCAGCCGCACGCGCACGCCTTCCGCTACCCGGTCGCGCAGCTGCTGCTTGATCTCGACGAGCTGGACACGATCTTTGCCGGACGATGGCTGTGGTCCTTGAACCGCCGCAATCTGGCGGAGTTCCGGCGCAGCGACTACTTCGGCGACCCCTCGATGCCGCTTGCCGAGGCGGTCCGCCGCCATGTCGCAGGCGTGCGGGGTCATCGCCCGGCGGGCCCCATCCGCCTGCTGACCCATCTGCGCTTCGGCGGGCACGTCTTCAACCCGGTCAGCTTCTATTACTGCTACCAGCCTGACGGCAGCACACTGGACTGCATCGTGGCCGACATCACCAATACGCCATGGAAAGAGCGCCACGCCTACGTCCTGTCAGTGGCAGAAGCGGCCAGCGAGCCGGGCTCACTGCGCTGGCAGTTCCAGAAGCGCTTCCATGTGTCGCCCTTCATGGCGATGGACTGCACCTACGACTGGCGGTTCAGCACGCCCGGCGAGGACCTCAGGGTCCACATGCAGGTTCTGCAGGAGGGCGTGCGCCAGTTCGACGCCACGCAGCACATGCAGCGACGACCGCTGGACGGGCGCGGCCTGGCGAAGGTGCTCACCCTGTATCCCTTGATGACCGTGCAGGTCGTTGCGGCGATTCACTGGCATGCGCTGCGGTTGTGGCTCAAGCGCAACCCGGTCCATGACCACCCCACACTTGCCGGAAAACCGCGATGAACGAGATGACTCCATCTGCAGCCATGCCCCGGGCCGGCGCGCTCGACGCATACCTGCGCCAACGCCTGCTGTCCCAGCTTGCGCCGCTGCGCGAAGGCCAGCTGCGGGTACGCGATGCCCTCGGCGAAACACTGCTGGGCGACGCTGCGGGGGAACTGCATGTCACTGTGACCATCGATGACCCGGCGTTCTACCGCAAAGTCGCCGCACAAGGCAGCGTAGGCGCAGGCGAGAGCTACATCCACGGCGACTGGCAATGCGACGACCTGGTTGCGCTGGTACGCCTGCTGGTGCGCAACCGCGATCTGCTGGACGGCATGGAACGTGGCCCGGCACGCATCGGCGGCTGGCTGCTGCGCGGCTGGAACCGGCTGCGCCGCAACAGCCGCGAAGGCAGCCGGCGCAACATCGCGGCTCACTACGATCTCGGCAACGACTTCTTCGCCCTGTTCCTGTCAACGGACCTGATGTATTCATCGGCACTGTTCGCCAGCGAGCAGGACACGCTCGAGGACGCCTCGCGGCGCAAGCTCGATCGCATCTGCCAGCAGCTGCGCCTGGCACCCGGAGACCGGGTGGTCGAGATCGGCACGGGGTGGGGCGGGTTCGCACTGCATGCCGCGCAGCATTACGGCTGCCATGTCACTACCACCACGATCTCCGCCGAGCAGCATGCGCTGGCCACGGCACGGGTGCGCGCCGCGGGCCTGGAGGATCGCATCACCCTGCTGATGAAGGACTATCGCGACCTCGACGGGCAGTACGACAAGCTGGTCTCGATCGAGATGATCGAAGCGATCGGCGCCCAGTATCTGGACACCTACATGGCCACCCTGCAACGGCTGCTCAAGCCGGACGGGCTGGCCCTGCTGCAGGCGATCACCATTGAAGACCACCGCTATGAGCAGGCGCGCCGAAGCGTGGACTACATCAAACGCCACGTGTTCCCCGGCAGCTTCATCCCTTCCATCAACGCGATCATGGCCGCCAAGACCCGTGCCAGCGATCTGCAGCTGCTGGCGCAGCAGGACTTCGGCCATTCCTATGCCCTCACGCTGCGGGCGTGGCGCCAGCGATTCCTCGCACAGCTTCCCGCAGTGCATGCGCAGGGGTTCGACGCGCGGTTCTGCCGTCTGTGGGAGTTCTACCTGGCCTACTGCGAGGGCGGCTTCCTGGAACGTTCGATCGGCGTTTCACACCTGCTGCTGGCACGCCCCGGCCATCGGGGCAGCGCGCACGCCACGGGCGCACACTGACATGCGCCGCACCTGGCTCAATCTGCTCGGCAACCAGGCGGTCTGGCTGTGCGCGGTCGCTGGCGCCGGGCGCGGGCTGCAATGGCCAGCACTGCTGGCCGCCACACTGTTCGTGGCCAGCCAGCTCAGCACCAGTCCCCTGCCCCGGGTCGAGCTCCGCCTGCTGGTCCTGGCCCTGGCCTGTGCGTGGCTGGTCGATGGCGCCGCTGCCGCCGCGGGCGTGGTGCGTTATGCCGCTGCGCCCCTGGGCTGGGTGCCACCGCCCTGGATCCTCGCACTCTGGGCGTCCTTCGCGATGACGATCAATGCATCGATGGCCTTCCTGCAGCGGAACACGGCGCTCCCCGTGTGCTTTGGCCTGCTGCTTGCCCCGCTGGCGTACCTGTCCGCCAGCCGCGGCTTCGACGCCGTGCAGCTTTCGCCCCCGGCCTGGAAAGGCCTGCTGACGCTGGGTATCGGCTGGAGCATCGCCCTGCCACTGCTGTGTATCGCTGCGCGTCGCTGGTCGAGGCCCGCCATCCGCCCACCGTTTGCCGGAGCCCAACCATGAACGCCCTGCTCTGGGTTGCCCTGTATGCCCTGCTCATCATGATCTGGGGATGGGCTTGGCAGCGCCGCCACCGCAACATCGGCATCGTCGATGTGCTGTGGGCGAAGGGCGTCGCTGCGTCAGCGCTGATACTGGCCCTGCTCGGTGACGGCGCCGCGCTGCCGCGTGTGGCCCTTGCGGTGCTGGGCGGCCTGTGGGGCGGCCGACTCGCGCTGCACCTGTGGAGCCGCGTGCGGCGCGAGGCCGAGGACGGGCGTTACCGATACCTGCGAGATCACTGGCAGAGCCACCAGGGCAAGATCTTCGGCTTCTTCATCGCCCAGGCGCTGCTGATCGTGCTGTTCTCCCTGCCATTCGTGGCCGTCGCCAGCAACGACTCGCCCGCCGCGGCGGGCTGGGTTGCCGCCGCTGCCGTAGTCTGGCTGTTGAGCGTCGGCGGCGAGGCGCTGGCCGACCATCAGCTCGCACGGTTCCGCGCCGACCCGGCCAACAAGGGGCGCACCTGCCGCACCGGCCTCTGGCGGTACTCGCGGCACCCCAACTACTTCTTCGAATGGCTGCACTGGTTCACCTACGTCCTGCTCGCGGTCGGCTCGCCATTGGGCTGGCTTGCGTGGACAGGACCGGTGCTGATGTACCTGTTCCTGCGCTATCTCAGCGGCATTCCCTTCACCGAAAAGCAGGCGTTGCGCAGCCGTGGTGAGGACTACCGCGACTACCAGCGCAGCACGCCGATGTTCTTCCCGTGGTTCCCGCGTTCGTCCAAGGAGCACCTGCCATGACTGTCGCCACATCACTCGCAACGCCTGCCGATCCGGAAACCGGGCTGATCGCCTGGGCCGAGCGCGGCCTCATTCCGGATGTGGCCCTGCGCTCCGGTATCCGCCGGCTGTGCGCCCAACGCCTCCAGGAAGAGAGTGCCGGGGGCATCGAGGCGCAGTCCGCGCGCTTCAACCAGTGCCTTGAGCAGTTGGCCGGCAGCCCGGTCGCGCTTCATGTCGATGCCGCCAACCGGCAACACTATGAAGTCCCCGCCGCATTCTTCCAGGCCTGCCTGGGCAAGCGCCTGAAATACAGCAGCTGCTACTACCCGAGCGGTCGCGAGACCCTGGACGAAGCCGAAGTCGCCATGCTCGAGCTCTACGGCGAGCGTGCCAGCCTGGCTGACGGGCAGCACATCCTTGAACTGGGGTGTGGCTGGGGCTCGCTGACCCTGTGGATGGCCGAGCGCTTCCCGGGCGCGCGCATCACGGCGGTGTCCAATTCGCACAGCCAGCGCCAGCACATCCTTGAACAGTGCAGGCTCCGCGGGCTGGGCAATGTCGAGGTGATCACCTGCGATGTCAACCGGCTGGAGCTGCCCGCCGGCCGTTTCGACCGCTGCGTTTCGGTGGAGATGTTCGAGCACGTCCGCAACCATGCGCAGCTGATGTCACGCATCGCGCAGTGGCTGAAGCCCGACGGCGCGCTGTTCGTGCACATCTTCGCCCACCGCACCCTGATGTACCCCTTTGAAACCGAAGGCGGCGACAACTGGATGGGGCGGCACTTCTTCACGGGTGGGCTGATGCCCGCTGCCGACACTCTGCTGCACTTCCAGCAGGACCTGCGCCTGCAGCGGCGCTGGCTGCTGGATGGCACGCATTACCAGCGTACGGCTGACCACTGGCTGGCGAACCAGGATGCCGCGCGTGAACGCATCATGCCGATCCTGGAGGCAACCTATGGCAGGCCGGCGGCAAGGCAATGGTGGAACCGCTGGCGCATGTTCTGGATGGCCTGCGCCGAGTTGTTCGGCTACGACAACGGCCAGCAGTGGCTGGTTGCCCATTACCTGTTCCGGCCACGTTGAGGTCACCATGCGCCCCCTTCCGCTGCTCTCGTTCCTGGCGATCGCCCTGTTCGGCACCGGCTGCAGTTCAAGTGACCTGCGCCCCCTGCCGCGACCGCAGGCGGTCGACGTTCCCCGCTTCATGGGCGACTGGTACGTCATCGCCCATATCCCTTCCTGGCCGGAACGCGAAGCGTTTGACGCCATTGAAAGCTACGCGCCGCGGCCGGACGGCCGCATCCAGACCACCTTCACCTATCGCAAGGGCAGTTTCGACGCACCACAGCGATCGATGCACCCGATCGGCAGGGTCGAGAAGGAAGGCAACGGCGCCATCTGGGGCATGCAGTTCGTATGGCCCATTCAGGCCGAGTACGTCATTGCCTGGATCGATAGCGACTACCAGCAGACCATCGTGGCGCGTAGCAAGCGCGACTACGTGTGGTACATGGCGCGCACCCCGCAGGTCTCTGCGGAGGACTATGCGCAGGCGGTGAAACGCATCGCCGCGATGGGATATGACACCCGCGAGCTGCGGCGCGTTCCGCAGTCACTGCGCTAGTCCAACGACTCAGCGGAGGCTCCATCACCTGCTAGAGAGCCTTCCGCAGCTCCCGGAACACAGCTGGATGTGCCAGGTATCGAAGCACGTCGTGTGCATCCTCAACACCGTTGTCGACGTCCGCCATGTTGTGCACTTGGTCGCAGCCAAAGCTCTTGACGGTCAGTTCCGGGTGCAGGGCGACGAAGTCCTCCTCATCGGAAACGTTCAACCAATGCTTCACATTCGGAAGGCATCGAAGCGGCGGGCCAATTCCGACCTTGACCACATTCACCCCAAGCGGCGAACCGCAGGTCAGCAGGAGCCGGCAGCCGACCACGGAATGCAAGCGACGCAGAAGGTCATAGGCGATGACCGATCCGAGCGAATGCCCGATCACCACCACCTCTTCATCTGTCCGGAGTGAATCGAACAACTGTTCACGGACCTTTGCGTCGATGCGCGCCTTTAATCCGGGCTTCTGCAGGTACGCCGACGCCTGCCGCAGGAATTGACGCGCAACCGCCTTTCCCCGATCCGGCAGGATGCTCTCCAAAGCGCGTGCGATCGCTTTCAGCCACTTTTTGTGGACTCCTTTTGCCATGCGCTTTGCGGACAAAGGTTCATCGCCGGGATCAAGGGCCAGCGCAACCTGCGCATCGGAGATGCCATTGCCCCGCTGATATTCAATATAGAGTTCGGCGATCCGATCATCCACATAGTCCGAGTCCAGTGCATCCGGCCCCATCGGCGTGACTGCCGGCCCACTCTTGCCCCACGACTCGGTCTCCTCATGCAGCAGATCGCCGTAGAAGGCCGCGTGGAGGGTCACGTCGTCAGGAATGCTCATGCCCGCCGCCACCGCCCCCTTGCGCAAGGCATCGCCCCAGCTGCTGCGGATGATCTCCTCGGACTTTCCCTGGTTGTTGATTCCATGGATCAGCAGAATCTTGGTCACAGCAGAACCTCCGTTGGGACATCGATCAGCACGTCATCACCGCCACCCTGTCCCAGCTCGACAAAGCGATAGTTGAAGGCCTTGAGGAAGACGGGCACACCCTTGCCGAAAAGGCGGGGCGTAGCGCCGCCATGGATGTGTTCGGCGATGACCCGGATATCGCGTGGCACGTAGGAATCCGCTGAGCGCAGCAGGCTCCAGCCCGAGCGATGGGCAGGCAGCGCCCCCCAAAGCGGCACCCCTCTCAAGCCGCTGTAGCCGCGCCAGCCTATGTGCGGCGAAACAGCTTTGAATCCATCGCCATCGCGCTCTCCCTCCACCGCAGGCAGAGCCGCAAACGCGATTTTTCGTGAACCCTCCTGCACCCATTCGATCTTGTCGGCACACAGCAGGGCCAGATCGAATGGAAGAACGGGCTGCCCTGTTCCCGCGTCCAGCCCCCGTCGTGCCAGACGTTGCGCGAGCTGGATGACCCGATCACGCCGTCCCGAATACTCGTAGAGGTAGCCTGCCAGCACCGCCAGGTGCGGGAATGCCTCTCCATCCCTGGCAAAGGCCGCTGCCAATGCATCGGCGCGCGCCAGGGGGCGGCGCGCACGCCTCTCGCCCTGGCTCGACTCGTTCAGGCCGGGCTGCCATTCGTTGGTGTCGGGCCGGTAGAGAACGGCCTGCTTCGGCTCCTCTCCCAGGACTGCCGTAGCCACGCCCGGGTAGCTGGACAGCAGCAGGAAGTCGTCTCCTGCAGGCATAAGCATCGGCATGCCGTCAAACTGCGAGGTACGGATCGCGCGCATACCGGCGACGCGCAGGGTATCCACGCGACTGCTCGTCCCGACGGCCACGGATGCCGGCAGGTGATCGCAGAAAACAGCCAAAGGTTCATCATCCCGTGATCGATCCGCGAAGCCATCGCGCCGCCAGGACGGCCTCACACCCCGCTCCAACCCACTACGAGACGCAAGGGGCATCTGCAACGAAAACTGCATGTGCGCGACCATCATCTGCGAACGTCGCGCCGCGAGCTCGAGGGCATTCCTCGATGGAGGCTCCACTCCCGGGCGATTGTCCGCTGGAGGCCCGTAGCGACCTGCCGCAACGGGGAGAGCCGTCACTGGCGCGAGACCCTGCAGCCGCTTGTAGTCATTGTGAGGCGGCCGGATCTGCGTGTCGATTGTCGGGGAACATGCCTCGCCGAGCAGCTCGGCCCGGCGAGGTACTTCGAACTCCAGATAGTCTGCAAGCCGATGGTTGGTCACGACCGGCCTGAACTCGTGGTTGTCGTGCTCGACGGCTTCGGCGACATTGCCGGACAACGCATCGATCAGCACGTCTGAGAAAAGACAATAGGCAGGCGCTTCACCGGTAGCATCGATGTGGAAAGCCGCCTGGCCCTGTTGGCAGGACAGGAAACGGTCCACCTGCAGCGGGCGTGCAGTCCCCTTCTTGCTCACGATCGAGTCGCCGGTCAGCTTCAATGAGTCACTGCCGACCACGCGGCAGGCGTCACCGACCAGGCACAACTGACCCGCGCGCGCCTGCTGGTTGCTGCCGCCGATGTTGTACTCCGCCAGGCTGCGGCGCAGCGCTTCCACGTCGATCGCTTCCCGCCGGTCGTTGCCAGCATTGGTCAGCAGCCAGAACTCGTTGACATCCGAAGCAATCGCGCCGTGTCCGGCGAAATACACCACCAGGCGGTCGATGAAATTCGTGGCAAGAAACTGCCCGATCCGGCGCCGCAACAGGTCCACGGTGATGCCATCCTGCGCGATCTCCGGGCTCTCGTCATCGTCTCCCAGATAGAGAACGGTATAGCTCTCCTGCAACGCCCAATCCTGCAGGCGGCGCGCTGAATTCACCGTCCCCGGCAGGTCGCCGTACGCCCCCATGTAACGGGATACGGCGATGATGACCATTGCCTTGTTCATCCCCATGCACGTCATCTCCTGACCTGCCGACAGCCGCTTAGCCCCCCCCTTCACCCCTGGGGAGACTGCCCCTCCTTCCCAGCCTAGCACTCCAGCAACCAGCACCCCAAGCGCCCGATGTTGCTCGCGCCAGGTGCCACACAACCCGCACGGACCGGGCCCCGCTGCGCGGGAGCCCGGCCCTTCAGCCCGCTCAGGCTGCCAGGCGTTCGACCTGGCGACGGGTCAGGTCGTTGAAGCGGCCCAGCGACATCAGGTGCTGATGGATCAGGGCCAGCCAGCCGCTGCGGTGCCATTCGATCACGGTTTCCTCGGGCAGCGCGACGAACTTCTCGACGTCGACCACCTGGAAGCCGTTGAGGTTGAACTCCTGACCGTTCGGAGCGCGTACGGTCGCATTGCGCTCGACCAGCAGCCCCTTTTCGATGAGCGCCTTGGAGAAGGCCTGGGTCTGTTCGTGCTCGCGGGTGTACTGCCCGCAGAACTCCAGCGCCTGCTGCACCATGTCGGTGGCCTTGCCGTCGGCGAACAGCGCCTGGCCTTCCTCGCCTCCCTTGACCACGCGCGGGCTCGCTTCATCGATGCCGAGCAGGAAATCGTTGTCCGCGCCGGTGTCGATGAAGATGAAGGGGTGGCGACGCAGATAGGCCGGAATGTAGGCCTCGTCTTCCCACAGCCCGTCCTTGATGAACAGGTTCTCGTTGGTCACGCCGACGGCAGCCATCGGAACGGCGCCGGGGCCGGCGAACAGGATCGGGAAATGATGCAGTGCCAGCGAGAACTCGCCGAGCACCAGCGGAATGGCGTTGTTGCCGGCGGCGAAATCAAGCTTGCCCGGCAGGATGCGCAGGTCGGCGTGCACATCAGCCTGCAGCGGCACCGGACGGGTGTAGAACAGGGGGGTGCCGGCCTGCGCCGCTTCGGTGGTGGTGTCGCTGGTGGTCATCGTAGGAACCGTTTCATCATGCGCGCCTGCCATCCCGGGCGCGCCAGCGGGAACAACCTGAATCCCGCATTATCAACAAGCCGGGTGACGACCACCACCCCGGCACTGACTTATTTCAGCTGCAGCGGATAGCGCTGCCACAGGACGTGGACAAGGAAGCCCGCCAGTTCGGTGTCGCGCGCACTGACCGCGGCGCGGATCTTGTCCAGCAGGACCATGTCACTGCAGGAGCGCACATCGGCGTGGTTGGCCTGGCCCGACCTGCGTGCGCGGTAACGCGCGGCGCGCTGCGCATCGCTCATCGCGTACCCGAATTTGGGCGGACGACCGCGCTTGCGCGGCAGGGTCAGCTCCAGGGTTCCGGGGTCTTTGTCATCACGCATGAGTGGGGGCAGACAGCGGCAAGCAACGACGGGTGCGCAATTTATCGTGAGGCATCACTTTAATCCAGCTTTTTCTACACTTTTGTTGCACTGCAATGCGCCCTGCCGCCGCTCGCCGGCAGCAAGAGGGGCCCGCGAACGGGCCCCTTGCACACTTCAGGCAGCGCGTACCGGCTCGTAACCGTGCAGGTGCGATTCACTGCTGGCGCGCCCCTGGCTGAGCGAGCGCAACGCAGTGGTGTAGCCCACCAGCTGCGCCAGCGGTGCAAAGCCGCTCACTTCGGCACGGCCCTCCTGGTCCTCGATGCGCGCGACGCGACCGTGGCGACGGTTGAGGTCGCCGACCACGTCGCCCACCGACGCCGAGGGCGAATGCACCGTTACCGCCATCACCGGCTCCAGCACCTGCGTGCCGGCACTGGCCAGCGCGGCCCTGACGGCCTCACTGCCGGCCCGGTGGAACGCCATGTCCGAGGAATCCTTGGCATGGGTCTGGCCGTCCACCAGGGTCACTTCGATGCCCACGACCGGATGCCCATGCGGTCCTTCCGACAGCGCCGCACGCGCACCCTTCTCCACCGCTGCGATGAAACCACGGGGGATCACGCCTCCGACGATGCGATCGTTGAACACCACCTGGTCGTCCTCACGCGGCGCCACGTCCAGCACCACATGGGCGAACTGGCCCTGGCCACCGCTCTGCTTGACGACCCTGCCGACCACGCCGGAGACCGCGCGCAACGGCGTTTCCTGGTAGGCAACGCGCGGCGAACCGATGCCGACATCGACCTTCCATTCGCTGCGCAGGCGCTCGACCATCACCTCCAGGTGCAGTTCGCCCATGCCCCATACCAGCGTTTCGCCGCTCTCGCGATCGGTCTCCACGCGGAATGACGGATCCTCCTGGGCGAGGCTGGCCAGCCCCTGCGCCATGCGGATCAGGTCCGCTGCACGCGCAGGTTCCAGGCGCCACGCCAGCACCGGCGCCTGTGCCTGGATGCTCTCCAGGCGCAACGGCTGATCGCGTGCGCTCAGCGTTTCACCGCTGACTGCATCCTTCCAGCCCAGCACCGCGACGATGTCACCGGCCACGGCCTGCTCGATGTCATGGGTCTGGTCTGCCTGCACCCGCACCAGGCGGCTCACGCGCCGACCCTGCGGATGTTGCGAGCTGGCCACAGCGTCGCCTGCCTTCAGCGTTCCCGAATACAGCCTCACGAAGCTCAGCGCACCGTGCTGCTGATGGGTGATCTTGAACAACAGGCCCGCCAGCGGACCCTCCGGATCCGGCGGCAGCAGCACGTCGCCGGCCTCGCCTTCGGCAGTGACGGCAGGCCGATCCAACGGCGAAGGCAGGTAATCGACCACCGCATCCAGCAGCGCCTCGATGCCTTTGTCCTTGAACGCCGCACCCGCAAGCACCGGCACGCCCGCACCGGCCAGCGTCGCCCGCCGGAGTGCCGCGCGCAGCAGTTCCGCATCGATCACCCGGCCCTCCAGCCACGCATCGGCCAGACCCTCGTCATGGTCGGCCACGGCCTCCACCAGCGCGTCGCGCCGCGGTTGCCACTGGCTGCGTGCAGCGTCATCCCACGGCGTGATGGTCACCACGCCGCCGTCGCGCCACTGCAGCACGCGCTCATCCACCAGATCGACCCAGCCGCTGAAGTCGCTTTCGCTGCCCAGCGGCACACCCAGCGCCCACGGCCGCGCCTGCAGCTTGTCCCGCAGCTGCTCCAGCACGCGCTCGAACGAGGCGCCGACACGATCCATCTTGTTGACGAAGGCGATCAACGGCACCCGGTGCCGGCGCGCCTGGCGCCACACCGTTTCCGACTGCGGCTGCACGCCATCCACGGCAGAGAACACCGCAACGGCACCGTCGAGCACCCGCAGCGAACGCTCGACTTCAATGGCGAAATCGATGTGGCCCGGGGTGTCGATCAGGGTCAGCCGATGCGGCGGCAGATCGCGCGGCGCCCACTGCGCCTGCACGGCTGCTGCGCCGATGGTGATGCCACGCTCGCGCTCGATCGCCGAGAAATCGGTGGTGGCGTTGCCGTCATGGACCTCACCGACGCGGTGGATCTCGCCGCTCTTCCACAGCAGTCGTTCGGTGAGCGTGGTCTTGCCGGCGTCGATGTGGGCAATGATGCCGAGGTTGCGACGACGGGAAAGGATCTGGGTGTTCATGTGATGGGTTCCTGCAAGCCAACTTCGGGGGCCGCGCACCCCCGTTGGCGACAGGGTGCGCGGCTAGCGTTCGGTCTCGGCGATCTGGTGCATGGCACGTTCTCCTTGCGGTGCAGCGGGTGGATGAAAGGGACTGCGGAAACGAAAAGAGCGCCCCGGAGGGCGCTCTGTGGATGGTCCAACGGTGGCCGATTCAGCGGCCCCGTCGAGCTCCAGGCAGACACGCCCGTTCCGCGCTTGCGCGGGTCAGGGTGAAAAACTTCAGGAGCGGCATCCGGTTCATGGGGCCCATTCTAGACCTGCCAATCTGGCGCGCAAGTGCTGATTGCGCGCACCAGTGGAACGATGAGGATTCCTTTCGCCGCCCGGATCAGGTGACCACCACCAGCGGCACGCCCCGCTTCGGATGCTCCAGCACGACCACGTCCTGCTGATAGACCCGCTGCAGCGTGTCCACGGTCAACACCTGCGCGGGTGAGCCGTCGGCGGCCACCCTGCCCTGTTCCAGCAGCACGATGCGGTCGGCATGGCCGGCGGCCAGATTCAGGTCGTGCAGCACCACGATCACGCAGGCCCCGGCCTCGGCACAGGCACGCACGCTGCGCAGCGTACGCTCCTGGTGGCGCAGATCCAGCGCAGCGGTCGGCTCGTCGAGAAGCAGCAGCGGCGTATCCTGCGCCAGCACGCGCGCGAACGTGGTCCGGGCCGACTCGCCACCGGACAACTGCTGCACCTCGCGCAGGCGCAGCGCCTGCAGTTCGGTCGCGTCGATCGCGGCCTCCACCTGCGTGCCATCGCGTACGGGATCGGGCGGGTGTGGCAGGCGCCCCATCGCCACCACCTCCTCCACGCTGAAGGCGAAACGCACGCCGTGCTCCTGCGGCATCACCGCGCGCTCGCGCGCCAGTGGACCGGCCCTGTAGCCGGCCAGCGGCCTGCCAAGCAGGCTCACCTCACCCGCATCGGCATGCAGATCGCCCGCAGCCACTGCCAGCAGCGTCGATTTGCCAGCGCCATTGGGCCCGACCAGTGCAGTGACCGTCGCCGGCTCGAACGCCAGGTTGATGCCGTGCAGGATCTCGCGCTGCCCGCGTCGCACCACGACGTCGCGCAAATGAAGCAGGGCCGTCATGGTGCTGCCTTGCGGCGCTGCTGCAGCACCAGGCAGAGGAAGAACGGTGCACCCAGTGCAGCCGAGAACAGACCGAGTGGAATCTCCGCCGGCGGGTCGAGCGTGCGCGCGGCCGTATCGGCCACCACGATCAGCAGCGCCCCCAGCAGGCCGGAAAGGGGCAGCAACCAGCGGTGCCCCGGCCCCACCAGCATGCGCGCCACGTGTGGCACCACCAGGCCGACAAAGCTGATCGAACCGGCAAACGCGACGGCCGCACCCACCAGCAGGGCACTGAACGCCACCAGCCGGCGGCGGGTCCGTGCCACGTCCAGGCCCAGATGCTGGGCCTGGCGTTCCCCCAGCGCCAGCATGTCCAGTGGCGTTGCCAGGCGCTGCAGCGCGAACACGCCGATGGCGAACAACGGCACCACGGCGGCGACATCACTCCAGCTGGCGCGGGCCAGCGAACCCATCTGCCAGAACACCAGCGACTGCAGTTCGCTCTCGCTGGCGATGTAGGTCAGGAAACCGATCAGCGCCGAGCAGAACGCCGCCATGGCGATGCCGACCAGCAACAGCGTGGCATTGCCACTGCCCTTGCCCGGCCGGGCAAGGGCGTAGGTCAGGCCGATCGCCAGCGCACCGCCGGCAAACGCGGCCACCGGCACCAACCAGCCGGCCGCACCTGCAGCACCGAGCACGATGGCGGCGACCGCGCCCAGCGCGGCGCCCTGGCTGACGCCGACAATTCCCGGGTCCGCCAACGGATTGCCGAACAGGCCCTGCAGGCTGGCACCGGCCATCGCCAGCGATGCCCCCACCACCGCGCCCAACAGGGCGCGCGGGATGCGCAGCTGCCAGACCACCGCCAGGTCGCGGCTGCTCACCGCCTGCGGATCGAGCAGCCCCATCTTCACCGCCAGCGCCTGCAGCACCTCCAGCGGTGGCAAGCGCAGTGGCCCGACCGCAAACGAGGCCAGAATGGCGGCCAGCAGTGCCAGCATCGCCACCATCAACATCGTCCGCCCGCGACGACGGCGCCGGTCCGCCGGACTCATGCCTTCGGCAGCGCCGCCAGCGCCCGCGCCAGCGCCAGTGCGCCAGCCCCGGAACCTACGCTGGTGTACTTGAGCTGCACATCCGGCATCACCCAGACCCGGTTGGCCTGCCCGGCCGGTGTCTGCTTCAGCGTCGGGTACGACTTCCACAGGCCCTCGGCACCGCCGAACAGCTGCAGATCGTGCTCGGTCACCAGAATCACCTCCGGTGCCGCGGCGACCACGCCCTCATTGCTCAGCTGCGAGTAGTTCTTCACTCCCGCCTCGGTGCCGATGTTGACGCCGCCGGCCAGCGCGATCAGTTGCGCCGATGCGCTGTCGGTGCCCGCAACGGTCGGTGCGCCACCGGCACCGGTGGCCGACACATGGATCACACGCGGCGCATGGCCCAGGCCCCGGCCGATCGCTGCGGCCTCATCCAGCTGACGCTGCACCTGCGTGGCAAGCGTCTGCCCTGCTTCGGCCAGCCCGAGTGCGGCGGCGACCTTGCGCACCTTGTCCGGCGCCGGCTGCAGATCGTCGATGACCACCGCCGGCTCCCCCACCTCGCGCAGCTTCTTCGCCAGCTCGGTGTGGCGGCGCAGGCTGTTGCCCAGGAACAGCGAACCCCGCAGGCTCAGCACACCCTCCACACCCGTGGTGCGGTTGAACAGGAACTGGTGCGGCGCAGCCCGGCCAGCCTCGGTGGTGGTGTTGGTCGGGGCGGCAAATACCTGCTTGCCCAGCCCCAGCGCCTCGATCACCGCGATGACGTCGTCGCCACCGGCGACGATCCGGCGGGTGTCGGTCACCGCGATATCGGCGCCGTCATCGGAATGCACCTTGGCCGGCAGCACGGCCTTCTGGTCATGCACGGCCGGCATCTCGGCACCGGCCACGCGTTTCCAGCCTGCCGGCAACGCGGTGTCCGCGGCGGCCGCCATTGCCGCCGGCGGCGGTTCGGAAGGCTTCTTGGCATCGGAGGGAGCCGACGAGCCGCCACAGGCAGCCAGTGCCAGCGAAACAGCCAACGGAAGTGCGCACAGGCGCAGACGGGGCACGATGTTCATGGACGTTCTCCTTGCTGGCAGGGCGACGCGCGCGCCGCCCTGCCGTCTGACTTACTGCTTCGGGGTGATGCGGGTGATGCGGTCACCCTTCGGGTCTTCAGCGCCGCGCGACTTGTTCACCGCGAACACGTTGCCCTTGCCATCGGCACGGACGTGGTTCGGCAAAGTGCCGCCGTCGAGGTTGGCGACCACCTTGCCCTCGCGGTCGACCACGGTCACGGTGCCTGCGCCACGGTTGCTGACATAGGCCAGGCCGGATGCATCATCGAAGGCGACGTTCAGCGCACCCGCGCCCACCGGCACATCGTGCAGCACCTTGCCGGCTGCGACGTCGACGATCAGCAGGTTGTCGGTGCCCTGCGACGCCACGTACAACCGGTTGCGCGCCGCGTCGAACGCCACGCCCGACGCGCTGATCGAGTTGCCCAGATCGATCACCTTCTCGACCTCACCGCTGGCCACGTCGATCACCGCCGCCTCCGGCGTGCCGATGCTGACGGTGAACAGCTTGCCGCCCTTCTCGTCCAGCACCAGGCTCATCGGCGTGAACTTGCCGTCATCCACGCCCGATTCAAGCGTCACCGCGGGCAGCTCCTTGAACGTCTTCGCATCGAATACCGACAGGTGATCCTCACCGGTGGCCGAGGCAAACACCTTGCCGCGGGTACCATCGATCACCACGTCGCGCGCATGCGGCACCGCATCGACCGGGAACTGGTGCACCAGCGACAGATCCTTCTGGCGATAGACGGCCACGCTGTTCTGACGGGTATTGGTCACCCACACGTTGCCGTTGGCATCATCCACGCCCACGCCGTACACCGCATAGACCGCGCCGTTGGTACTGCCCGGCACCTGCGCCGGCGTGATCGCCTTGCTGACCTTCAGCGACGCCGGGTCGATCTTCAGCAGCTGCGACTGGGTCACCGGCGGCCGGCCGACCGCGGAGGTCACGAACAGCGCATTGCTGGCGGCGCTGTAGGCGGACTGGTACAGGCCCGGCACCAGCTTGTTGGACTGGGTGGTGAACTGCGCCTGGCCCGACAGCGGCAGCTGCGGCGAGACGCGCAGCTTCAGCACCGTCGCGGCGGCCGGCTGGCTCGCCCGCACCACGACCGGATGGGTGCCCGGCACGGCATCGGCGGGAATGGCCAGCTGGGTCTTGAAGTTGCCATCGGCATCAACCACCACCGGCTGGGCGTTCAACACGCTGTCGCCGCGCAGCAGGCTGACCTTCTGGCCCGGCACGAAGCCGCGACCGACCACATCGGCGGTGCTGCCCGGCACCACATTGTCGCCGCGCGAGACCACCTGGCCCTTGAACGTGGCGTTGGCCGGTTGATCGAATACCGGCTGCGCGGTGGCCGCGACGGCCAGCAGCAGGCCGGTGGCCAGAGTGGTGAAGCGAAGCGAAGGACGAAGGGAGGAACGGAACGACATGACAGGCTCCTTGCACACGTAGGCCGCGCCACGTGGCGCGGGATTCATCGGTTGCCTGGGCCGCTGCACGCGGGCAGCCTCGCCTGGGTAGTGGGGTCGCACGGCACGCCGCGCGAAGGGATTCATTCGCTGGACGGCCCATCCGTTGCACTGGCGCCATCGCCTGCACTGCGATCGGTCACCCCGTACAGCTCATGCAGCGCCGCGTGGAAGGACGCCGGCAGCATCGGGCCATGGCCCAGGCCAGGAAACTCGCGGTACTGCACGCTCAGCCCCGGCACCCGGCGCAGCCGCTCGGACAACTGCATCGCCGCGTCAGGCGTGGCGCCGCCGATGCGGCGCAGGTGCGCGACCACCCGCGGGTTGTTCAGGTCACGCTTGCCGCGGTCGCCGACGCGCTCGGCGCCTCCCAGCATCAACCAGACCCTGGCCGGCTGCCCGTGCACGTTCTGCACGAACTGCTGTTCGGGATCGCCCAGCGCCGCGCCCTGCGCCCACCACAGTGACGGACTGGCGGCGAGATAGGCCTGGAACGCGGCCGGCCGGGTGTACAGCGCGTTGAGCACGAACAGGCCACCGAGCGAGTGCCCCCACAGCGCCTGCTGCCCGGTGTCGACGCGGGCGCGACGCTCCACCTCGGGCTTGATGCGGCGTTCGATCACATCAAGGAACGCCGCAGCGCCCCCGCCGACCGCCTGGGTTGCGCCGCTCTCATCGTCGGCGCGGTCGATCCATGCCGTGTAGTCACGGGTCCGCGCCTTCGAGTCGATGCGCAGATCATTGTCGTAGCCGATCAGCACCAGCACCGGAGGCGCCTTGAGTGCTGCAAGTTCAGCCAGCAGCGGCTGGTCGAGCACCATCGCCACCGCATTGCCGTCCAGCGCGTACAGCACCGGCGAAGGTGCACTGGAGGCGCGGACCGGAATCGCCAGATTCACCCGCCAGCGGCGCTGCGTGTCGGCACTGTCGATCACGAAATGCTCGAAGCGATAGCTGGCGGCCGGCTCATCCAGCACGGTGTGGCCGATCTTCTGCAGCGGATTGCGCTGCTGCGCGTACGCATACGGGGTAGCCAGGAGCAGACCCATCATCAGGACGGCAAGGCCGCGGGCCAGCGGACCACGGTGCGGAGGCAGGACGAAATGCTTCATCGGCGGGCGACGTCAGCGGCCTGGGCCGCTGTTTCACAAGGGACCGCAGTCTACCTTAAACGCGAATGATTATCACAACGATCAAACGTCACACTGTGTATCACGCGCGCGATACCGCGGCGTCATGGGACGCATCATCATTGTTCCCGCCAAGGCGGGAAGGCCGATCCAGGACCGGGCGCTGCCCGGCGGGTGCCGCGTCAAGGGCCCGCAGGCACGGGGCCGTACGGGTTTTCCTGCGGCGTGCCGGGCAGCAGAGCGAACACCAGGATCACCAGGCCGCCCATCGGCACCAATGCCAGAAGATAGAGCCAGCCGGACTGGTTGCAGTCATGCAGACGGCGCACGGTGACGGCGATCAGCGGCACGATCGTCGCCAGCCACATCAGGCCCAGCAGCACCATCGTGCCGATCAGGATGGCGCTCAGTGCATCCGGACTGGAGCGCATGAGGATCGCCAGCACGCCGGCCAGCAGCGACACCGCCGTGGCCACCAGAAACAGGAACAGCTGGAACATCCAGTATTCGCGGCGATTGGCCCGACCCTCGAACTGGGCGTAGCGCTTCAACGCCAGAGTCATGTCCTGCATGAACGTCATCCTTGAGAAGTGAACCGGGGATTCTCTCGAATCAGCGTGGACCCGACAATCGGATTGGTTGCATAACGGCGATCAACGCCGCTTCGCCGCCCGCGCCGCCTCGCGCTCGGCGCGCAACCGGTCGAGCTTTTCCTTCAGCTTGATCTCCAGTCCGCGCGGCACCGGGTTGTAGTACACGCGCTCGCCCATCGCATCGGGGAAGCCGGTCTGATCCAGGGCGATCCCGCCTTCCGCATCGTGGTCATACTGGTACTCGGCACCGTAGCCCAGTTCCTTCATCAGCTTGGTCGGCGCGTTGCGCAGGTGCAGCGGCACCTCTTCGGTACCGCTCTGGCGCACGTCGGCCTTGGCCTGGTTGAACGCCGCGTAGCCTGCATTCGACTTGGCGGTGCTGGCCAGGTACAGCACCAGCTGGGCGAACGCGAGCTCGCCTTCGGGGCTGCCCAGCCGTTCGTAGATGTCCCACGCTTCCAGCGCCATGCTCTGTGCTCGCGGATCGGCCAGGCCGATGTCCTCGATCGCCATGCGGGTCAGCCGGCGCGCCAGGTACGACGGATCACAGCCGCCGTCGAGCATGCGGGTCAGCCAGTACAGCGCCGCATCGGGATTGGAACTGCGCACCGACTTGTGCAACGCCGAGATCTGGTCGTAGAACTGCTCGCCACCCTTGTCGAAACGGCGGGTACGGTCGGCCAGCACCTGGGTGAGCGTCTGCGGGGTGATGTGCCCGCCCTCGCCCCCCGCCAGTTCGGCAGCGATTTCCAGCAGGGTCAATGCGCGGCGCACGTCGCCATCGGCAGCGGTGGCGATCTCCAGCAGCAGCTCGGGCGCAACCTCGATGGACTCCTGGCCCAGGCCGCGCTCGCGATCGCCCAGCGCCCGCTGCAGTGCCTCGACGATGTCGGTGGGCGAGACCGCCTCCAGCACGTGCACACGGCAGCGTGACAGCAACGCCGAGTTCAACTCGAAGGACGGGTTCTCGGTCGTGGCACCCACGAACAGGATGGTGCCGCGCTCGATATGCGGCAGGAACGCGTCCTGCTGCGCCTTGTTGAAGCGATGCACCTCATCGACGAACAGCACGGTACGCCGGCCTTCGGCGAAACGCTGCGCCGCTTCTGCCAGGACCTGGCGCACCTCCGGCAGGCCGGACAGCACGGCGGAGATGGCGCGGAACTCGGCATCGGAATACTCGGCCAGCAGCAGCGACAACGTGGTCTTGCCACAGCCCGGCGGGCCCCACAGGATCATCGAATGCACCCGACCGGACTCGACCGCCCGGCGCAGTGCGCTGTCCGGAGCGAGCAGGCGCTTCTGCCCGACCATTTCATCGAGCGTCTGCGGACGCATGCGCTCGGCGAGCGGGCGCAGATGATCCCGATCGACACTCAGCAGATCGGGGCCGGGGAAGGAAGTGGAGCGTTGTCTTGGCACCCGCTTATTGTACCGCGCCCCCCGTCGGTCGCGCCGGGCCATGCCCGGCGGATCGGCGAAATGCGCACATCGGTAGCGCCGGGCCATGCCCGGCGTCACCCATCAGTTGCCGATGACGTCGGTGCCGGCCGGCGGGCTGAAGCGGAAGGTCGAGGCCGCGAAGGTCGGGTTGCGCTTCCAGCCGCTGAAATTGATCACGGTGCGCTGGCCGACCGCGTCGGTGATCTCCATCCTCGCCAGCCCCTGGGCGTTGAAGCCTAGTGCGGCGTACTGGAAGCTGGCCTCGGTATCGCGCTTCGGCGACAGCGACAGCCACTGCAGGCCATCCCGTTGTGCCGCCTCCTCGCTGAGGTCGTACTGCTGCTCCAGCAGCGCCGGGTTGATCAGCGCGGTCAATGGGCTGTTCTGCTCTTCCTTGCCCTGCTCGCGCACGGTGGCCTGCTCCAGGTCCGGCTCGTACATCCAGACCTTCTTGCCGTCGGCCACGATCAGCTGTTCGTGCGGCCGCACGTACTCCCAGCGGAACAGGCGCGGGGCAGAGAGTGCCACGCGGCCACTGGTCGACTCCTTGACCTTGCCGCGGCTGTCGAACACCTGCTGGCTGAACTGGCCATCCAGGCCCTTCAGGCCGCTGGTGAAGTTCTTCAGGTCATCGCGGGCACCCGCCCACGCGCTGCCCGCGGCGGCGCAGGCCATGGCGAGAGTGCTGGCGGCAAGAATACGGCGGAGGCGGACGTTCATGCGGGAATCCTGTGGGCGCGGGCGCAAGGAAAGGTGGATGCCAGTGTGCCCGGGCAAAGATGAATGGGCGATCAGGGCGACATTATGCCGCCCCACACGTCCACCGGCGATTCAGTTGGCAGGTGCAGGCAGCCTTCCATACAGAACCTGTCCGCGGAAGCCGCGGCGCACTTCGCGATACAGCGCGCGGAACGCGGTGTAGTCCTGGGGCTGGCACAGTGCCTCCGGTCCACGCACGGCATTCTGCTGCAGGCGATGGTGGACGATCACCTCCTGGCCCTGCCGGCTCCAGTCCACCCGGTACTCGCCCGCGGCATTGGCAAAACGCTGGCTGGCCGGAACGGCGATGATCGGCGCGTTGGCCGGGAACTGCAGGCGATAGGTTTCTTCACGCAGGCTCGCGTTGCAGTAGAACGGCGTCTCGTTGGCCGGTGCAGACGCGGTAGCGTACAGCCCGCGCACCGACTCGCCGCCTGGCGGATCCGGCACCGCCATGCCCCCGGCCACGCTGAAGTCCACGTAGTCTTCCGCCTGGAAGGCCATGCGGTAGCCGAACGGCCGGGTCAGATCGACCGGGACGCCCTGCAGCTGCAGCTGGCCGCGGCCATCAAAACCGGACGCCGCCATGATCGACTCCTCGGCGCGCGCCCGATTCTGCGCGTTGAGCTGGGCGAACTGTGCGCGCATGCCGATCTCCGCATTCTCGCCCAGCTGCGGAATCGTCTCGCCACGCAGATTGCCGTTGGCATCGAACGTGAAGCGCACCTCCATCGAGGTTGCGTTGCGCTGCGGACCATTGGCCGGCGTGCGTGCCAGGCTCGCGTCGGCCGTGCGCATCACCGGCGCGCCCAGGTCGCCCTCGGGCAACTGGCCGAAGCGCGCCCAGGCGGTGGTCGAATCCAGGTACAGATCGAACTCGGGAATGTAGGTGATGGCGTGGTTGAAGCGCCCCAGCACCGGAATCTTCGGCAGCGTCGGCCCGCCACCGGCGCCGATCAGCACCGGCGAACTGGCAATTCCCTTGGCGGCCAGCAGGGCTTCCAGCAGGGTCACATGGTCCTTGCAGTCCCCATAGTGGTTGTCGAGGATGCTCTGCGCGCTGTTGGGCTCCAGCCCGCCATTGCCCAGGTACACCGCGACGTAGCGGATGTTCTGAGCGACCCAGCGGTACAGCGCATCGGCCTGCGAGCGACGGTCGCCGATGCCTGCGGTGACCTGGTCGGCCAGCGCCTGGATCTCCGCCGTGACCTGCGCGGCGGGACCGGCCTTGAGCTGGTACGCCCGGCCCATCTGCGCCCAGTCACGATAGGTGCTGGCCATGATGTTCGGGCCGAACTCCCAGCCGGCGGCCGACCAGTTCTGCGCCTGCATCGCCTCGCGGCGCTGGTAGCGCCAGCGCCACTGCGCCTGGCCGTTCCTCAGCACCGGGCGATCGCTGCCCTGCACGCCGCGGCTGTCCACGAACATCGGCAGGTTGGCCGGTGCGCTCAGCGTCACCTCGGCATCCTCGTATTCGGTGAACACATTGAAGGTCTCCCACAGGCCGAAGTAGCCCGGGAAGTACGGCGTGGCCTGGGTGCGGCGCACCTGGTAATACAGGCGCGTGCCCGGCGCCAGGTTCGGGAACACGATCACCCGCACCTTGCGGTCGGCGTACATCGCTGCCGAGGCGCTGGAATAGCTTTCCTGGGTGTAGATGCGATCTGCCGGAACGTCACGGCGCTGGCCATCGGCGGTGATGGTGTAGGCGTCGAGCACCTCCAGCGTCTCCATCTTCTCGCTGTAGCTCAGCCGCACCTGGCTGAACTGCTCGACCGAGGCCTTGGTCTTGAGCAGGACCTCGTAGGTCTCGGTCTGCACATTGCCTGCGTCGGGCCGCACCTGGTAGTCGGCGCGATAGCGGACGATGCTGAAGTTGTTGCTGGCTTCGGTATCGCCGCTGGTGGAAGGCGGCGCCGTAGCGGGCGCGGGGGTGGCGGTCTCCGCCAGGGCCGGGCTGGCGGCCATCAGGCCAGCCAGCGCCAGCGCCAGCGCGCGTGGTACGGGATGAAGCATTCGTCGGATCCTTGGACGTCGTGGGGGTACGTCGGGCCTTACTTCGGCGGCGGCGGTGCCAGCACCGTCCGGTCGCCATTGTGCTCGGGCGCACTGACAACGCCGGCCGCTTCCATGGCCTCGATCAGTCGCGCCGCACGGTTGTAGCCAATCTTCAGCCGGCGCTGCACGCCGGAAATCGACGCGCGGCGGGTCTCCGTGACCACCCTCAGTGCCTCGTCATACAGCGGATCCGACTCGTCGCCGCCGGCACTGGTTTCCGGCAGGCCGGTGGCACCCACCACCACGCCGTCCCCCAGGGTCTGAACCTCGTCCAGCACGCCCTCGATGTAATCGGCCGGACCCATCGCCTTGAGATGCTCGACCACGCGATGCACTTCATCGTCGGAGACGAACGCGCCGTGCACACGCTCGGGCATGGCGGTGCCCGGAGGCAGGTACAGCATGTCGCCGTGACCCAGCAGCGTCTCCGCGCCGGACTGGTCGAGAATGGTGCGCGAGTCGATCTTCGAGCTCACCTGGAACGCGATGCGGGTGGGAATGTTGGCCTTGATCAAGCCGGTGATCACATCCACCGACGGACGCTGGGTGGCCAGGATCAGGTGGATGCCGGCTGCACGTGCCTTCTGTGCCAGACGTGCGATCAGTTCTTCGACCTTCTTGCCGACGATCATCATCATGTCGGCGAATTCGTCGATGAAGATGACGATGAACGGCAGCGTCTCCAGCGGGCGCGGCGCCTCGCCCAGCTCCGGGTTCGGCTTGAACAACGGGTCCATCAGCGGCTGGCCGGCGTCCTCGGCGTCCTTCACCTTCTTGTTGAAGCCAGCCAGGTTGCGCACGCCCACCGCGCTCATCAGCTTGTAGCGGCGCTCCATCTCCGCCACGCACCAGCGCAGGCCGTTGGCGGCCTCCTTCATGTCGGTGACCACAGGCGCGAGCAGATGCGGGATGCCCTGGTAGACGCTCAGTTCGAGCATCTTCGGGTCGATCATCAGCATCCGCAGATCTTTCGGCGAGCCCTTGTACAGCAGGCTCAGTACCATCGCATTGACGGCCACGGACTTGCCCGAGCCGGTGGTACCGGCCACCAGCAGGTGTGGCATGCGCGCCAGATCGGCCACGGTGGGGCGGCCGGCGATGTCCTTGCCCAGCGCCAGGGTCAGCACGCTGGAGGCCTTGTCGTACTCCTTCGAGCGCAGCAGCTCGGACAGGAAGATCATCTCGCGGGTGACGTTGGGAATCTCCAGGCCGATCACCGACTTGCCGGGAATCACATCGACCACGCGCACCGACTTGACCGACAGGCCGCGGGCGATGTCCTTGTCCAGCGAGCTGATCTGGCTGACCTTGATGCCCGGCGCCGGCTCGATCTCGAAGCGGGTGATGACCGGGCCCGGATAGGCGCCGACCACCTGCGCATCGATGCGGAAATCCTTCAGTTTGAACTCGATCTGCCGCGACAGGGTCTCCAGCGTCTCCTCGTCGTAGCCCTTGGGCTGCGGCTTGGGATCATCCAGCAGGGCCAGCGGCGGCAGGTCCGAACCATCGCCGTTGACGCCGCGGAACATCGGTATCTGGTTGTCACGCTTGGCCCGGTCGCTCTTCTCGATCACCGGTTCCGGGCGCGGTTCAATCTTCACCGGCTCGCGCTTGGCGCGCACCTCGGCGTCCGCCTTGCGGACTTCCTGGCGCTCCTCGCGCAGGGCACGGGTCTGCTTCCACTCGGTCGCCTGTTCCTTCTTGCGCTCCAGCAGCGGCGCCAGCGACATCACCCCACGGCCGATCTTCTCCATCACCGTGAACCACGACAGGCCGGTGGCCAGGGTGATCGAGGCCAGCAGCAGCACCAGCACGAACAGGTTCGCGCCCAGCGCTCCGAACCCGACGGTCAGCGAGTTGCCCACCAGCTTGCCAAGGATGCCGCCCGCACTGGACACATCACCATTGAACAGGCGCACATGCAGGAAGCCGGTGCCGGCGATCAGGAAGCCGACCAGACCGACCAGGCGCAGGGCCGGATCGAGGTCGTTCTCGCCCTTGCTTTCCCGCTTGAGGCCGAACATGGCGATCCAGGCCAGTGCGCCGAGCACCACCGGCAGCAGGAACGCGATGTAGCCGAACAACTGCAGCAGCACGTCGGCGATCCAGGCACCGGCGCGGCCGCCCATGTTGTGCACCGGCGCGACCACGCTGCCGGTATGCGACCAGCCGGGGTCCGACGCCGAGTAGGTGAACAGACTTGCCGCCAGGTACAGCAGGGCCGGCGCGATCGCGATCAGGCCCAGGTCGCGCCAGAGGCGCTGGCGGCGGGGGTTGTCGGTCGTCGCCGCCGCCGCGGCCGTGCGACGTGACGCCTTGCTGTCGTCGGACTTGGAGCGTTCGGGGACCTGCTTCGCCACCTTAGACCATACCTTTGGAATGCGCTGTTAGTGATTGATAATAAATGAGACGGCGTCAGTTTTCAGTTATGCGACGCTGCGAGGCGCCCTCCGGGGCCGGAAACCGTCGATGGGCGACGGCGTTCTGTTCATCGGCTTGAATCGCCCTGCCCCAGCCGCCACTCTATGACCTGCCATGGATGCTGCGCAAACATCGCCAGCGCCTTGTCCCACTTACCTTTTCGCGAGTTTACATGAGCACCAGCCTGCCCTCCCGCCACCAACGGCTTGTCATCCTCGGTTCCGGCCCGGCCGGCTGGACCGCTGCGGTCTACGCCGCCCGCGCCAACCTGAAGCCGGTCGTCATCACCGGCCTGCAGCAGGGCGGTCAGCTGATGACCACGACCGAGGTCGACAACTGGCCGGGTGACGCCCATGGCCTGATGGGCCCGGACCTGATGGCGCGCATGCAGGCTCACGCCGAGCGCTTCGAGACCGAGGTCATCTTCGACCACATCCACACCGCCGACCTGTCCCAGCGCCCGTTCCGGCTGATCGGCGACAGTCACGAATACACCTGTGACGCCCTGATCATCGCCACCGGCGCCACCGCCAAGTACCTGGGCATCCCGACCGAAGAGGCCTTCAAGGGCCGCGGCGTGTCCGCCTGCGCCACCTGCGACGGGTTCTTCTACCGTGACCAGGACGTGGTCGTGGTCGGCGGTGGCAACACTGCGGTGGAAGAGGCCCTGTACCTGTCCAACATCGCCCGCAAGGTCTACCTGGTCCACCGCCGCGACACCCTCAAGGCGGAAAAGATCATGCAGGACAAGCTGTTCGCCAAGGTCGCGGCCGGCAAGATCGAAACCGTCTGGCACCACCAGGTCGAGGAAGTGCTGGGCAACGATGCCGGCGTGACCGGTGTGCGCGTGAAGTCCACCCTGGACGGCAGCACCCGCGACATCGACGCGCACGGCTTCTTCGTGGCCATCGGTCATCACCCGAACACCACCCTGTTCGATGGCCAGCTGGCGATGAACAACGGCTACCTGGAAATCCGCTCGGGCCTGGGCGGCAACGCCACCCAGACCTCGGTGGAAGGCGTGTTCGCCGCGGGCGACGTGGCCGACCAGCACTATCGGCAGGCCATCACCTCCGCCGGCTTCGGCTGCATGGCCGCACTGGATGCCGAGCGCTATCTGGATGCACAGGGCAAGGCCGGCTGAAGATTGCTCCACGCCATGACTGATCCTGGGGGCCGGCGCGGAAGCGCCGGCCTTTCTGTTTTCTTCTGACCTATCCTTGGCCCATGCCCTCCCCCCGTTTCCTCGACTCGCTGCAGTCCGTTACCGCCACCGACTGGGACGCGCTGCATGATGGCCGCAATCCCTTCGTCAGCTACGCCTTCCTGGCCGGACTCGAAGCCCACGGTTGCCTGCGCGGGGATTGGGGCTGGCAGGCATGGCATTTCACCCTGTGGGAGGGCGACGTCCTGGTCGCGGCGATTCCCGGCTACCTGAAGACCAACTCCCACGGCGAGTTCGTGTTCGACCACGCCTGGGCCAATGCCTATGCCCGGCATGGCCGCGACTACTACCCGAAATGGCTCGGCGCCGTGCCGTACTCGCCGGTGACCGGGCCGCGGCTGCTGGCCCGGGACGATCCAGCCCGCGCGCGCGTGCTGTCGGCCCTGCGCGGGGCGCTGCCCACGCTGGGCGTGTCCTCGGCGCATATCAACTTCCACACCGCAGCGGATGAAGCGCTGTTCGGCGATGACTGGCTGTTGCGCGAGGACATCCAGTTCCAGTGGCAGAACCCGGGCGACTGGACGACGTTCGATCAGTTCCTTGGCGCCATGGACCACAAGCACCGCAAGAACATCCGCCAGGAGCGCGCCAGGGTCACCCGCCAGGGCATCGGCTTCCGCGTCGTGCACGGCGATGAGGCCAGCCGTGCCGACCTGCAGGCGATGTACCGTTTCTACCTGCAGACCTTCGTCGAGTACGGCAATGCACCGGCGCTCACCGAGCCCTTCCTGCGCCACCTGGCCAGCAGCCTCGGGCGCGGCCTGGTGATGTTCCTGGCCGAACAGGACGGCGAACCGATTGCCGGCGCCCTGTGCCTGCGTGGGGGCGACACGCTGTATGGCCGCTACTGGGGTGGCGCTACCCTGCCTGGCCTGCACTTCGAGGCCTGCTACTACCAGGGCATCGAGTACTGCCTGCGCGAAGGCCTGACCCGCTTCGAGCCCGGCGCACAGGGCGAACACAAGCTGGCGCGCGGCTTCCTGCCGACGCGGGTGCGCAGCCGGCACTGGGTGGCCGATGCGGATTTCGCAGAAGCTCTGCAGGACTGGTGCCGGCAGGAGCGCAGGGACGTGCGGCGCTATGAGCAGACGTTGCAGCAACACAGCCCGTTCCGCACGCAGGACTAGCGCCGCCGCAGAATGGATGCGCCGGCATCGCTACACTCCCGGCATGACCCGTCAATTGCCCTGGCGCCTGGACGATGCGCCGGACGCCCCCTTCCCGCCCGCTGAAACCGCGCTGCGCAGTCCCGACGGCCTGCTGGCCGTAGGCGGCGACCTGCATCCTGCACGCCTGTTGAATGCCTATGCCGGCGGCATCTTCCCGTGGTTCAGCGACGGCGAGCCGATCCTGTGGTGGTCACCGGACCCACGCATGGTGTTCCGCACCTCCGGCGTACACCTGTCCAGCCGCTTCCGCCGCCAGCTGCGCGGCAGCCACTGGGAGGTGACTGCCGACACCGCCTTCAGCCAGGTGATGCGCGCCTGTGCTGCCGCGCCGCGCCCCGGACAGGACGGCACCTGGATCAGCCCGGCAATGGTCGAGGCCTACAGCCGGCTGCACGACCTCGGGTTCGCCCATTCCGTCGAGGTCTGGGACCGGCAGACCCTGGTCGGTGGCATCTATGGCGTGGCCATCGGTACGGTGTTCTTCGGCGAAAGCATGTTCAGCGGCGCCAGCGGCGGCTCCAAGATCGCGCTGGCCGCGCTGGCGGCCACCCTGCATGGCTGGGGCTGGGAACTGATCGATGCACAGGTGGAGAATCCGCATCTGCTGCGGATGGGTGCGGTGCACCTGCCACGCGCCGCGTTTCTGGACCACGTGCGGCAGGCCGTGCGCTGCCCGGGGCGTGAAGGCCCGTGGACCCGGCACATGGGCCGCTTGCCGGCCCGCGTCCTGGCGGGGGGTTAACATAAACTTTGCAAGCCGGCCGCGTCCCGCGTAAAATACTGCGCCTTAGGCCCAGCGTGGCCGTTTTCTGAACCGCACAGGACTACATGTCGAAAGACGATTCCATCGAGTTCGAGGGCACCGTCAGCGAGACGCTGCCGAACACCACTTTCCGCGTTCGTCTGGAAAATGGGCACGAGATCATCGCCCACATCTCCGGCCGCATGCGCAAGAACTACATCCGCATCCTCACCGGTGACCGGGTCAAGGTTGAAATGACCCCGTACGACCTGACCAAGGGTCGCATCACCTACCGCATGAAGTAAGCGGTCGGCGCGTCGCGCCACTTCGACAAGGCCAGCCTGGGTTGCTGGCCTTTTGTCATGCCCGCTCTCCGGCCCTGCCGGAGGTCATCGTGACCGATCTCACCATGGCGTCAGTCAGCCCTGCTTGCGGCAGATTCGCAGTTGCGACAGCGGCAGCATTCTGGGATCCGATCCACTCCGGATCGCCACCCCTGCCCCGCCATGAACCTCACTTCCCTGCTCGCCCCCTTGGTCTTGTCCGCCATCGCCCTGCTGGCCCCGTCCGCCCATGCGGCCGACACCCCGGCGGCGCAGTGCGTGCCGCTGTCCGGCGAACAGCAGATCGTTCGCGCCAGTGCCGACAGGAACATCCTGCTCCGCTCCGGCGAAGCGCACTATGTCGTGCATTTCCGCAACAGCTGCCCTTCCGCCGTGCGGGCCACCCGCCTCGGCTTCACGACCGACGGCAAGGAGGCTGACACGCTGTGCAGCGAGGGCCGAAGCAAGCTGGACACCGGTCGCGGCTCCTGCGAGGTGGCGCGCATCGAGCCGATCGATGCCGAGCGGTTCACGCGCGAAGCGCGCCGTCGCAGCCGCTGACACCTGACAGCACAAGGGCGGCCGAAGCCGCCCTTGCCCTTTCCAGTCCTTCACGCCACAGCCCGTGGCGTCAGCTCACTCCACCGTGGCCGGCAGGCCGACATGCTTCTCCTGACTCAGACAGGGCCGGCCTTGCTGCTGGCGCTTTGTCGTGGGCGCTGGAAATTCCGACTGACATCGGTGGCGCACGTTTGCAACTCATTGCATGGCCCGCCCCGTGCCCCGCCCGCAGCATGGCACGCTCGCCGCTCCATGCGGCATTGATGTGTGATCAACATGCCCACGCCGCCTGCCCTCCTCATCCTGGGCCTGGCCGCCTCCCTGGCCGCCGCCCCCACACCACCTGCAGGCACACTTGCGGAGCTGCCGGCAATGCTCGCGGCAACCGCCGCAATCGCACCGGTCGACAGCCTGGACGAGCTGCACTACCGGTCGTTCTCCGAGCAGAACCCGGACACCAACCCGCTGCGAAGCTGGACAAGCGGCAAGGACGCAGCCTTCGCCGGACCGATCCACAGCATGACCCTGCTTGAGCGGCGCGACCGCTGCGACACCTTGCTGGTGGTCTCCACCACAGTTGCACCGGAGACCCTGGAGCGACGCTGGAGCGAGCGCGGCGCCAGCTTCGTGACCGGTACGGACGGGCGGCGGCGCTGGACACTGTCGTTGCCGGCGGCAGACCACCTGCACGCAGCAGACGATTGGCTCGCCCATTTCCATGGTCGATATGTGGTACTGGAAGCCACGCCGGAACGCTGTCGGCGTCGCCTGGACGACGCGACGGCAGACGCGACCACCTCATCCGTCGCGCCCATCCTCGACGCCATGCTGGCCAGCCACGCACGGAATGCGGCCGATGGCACCGTCCTGGCCTGGACGATCGACCTGGCCAATCCTCCTGCCGGACAGGCTCCGGACACAGGAAATCCTGCCGCCAACGCTCAACTGTTCCAGCTGGACGCGGCCGGGCGTACCCGGCTCATTGTCAACTGGCTATGGACAGACTGCTCGCGCGCCCGCCTGGCCTCCTTCGTCTTGCAGGCAGCATCGGCCGATCGCCTCGACTGGAAGGTCGAGGTCGTTCCATCCGACGCTCTGTGCGAACTGCGCGCCACAGGGGCGTGGCAGATCCCACCTGCACCCTGAACACCCCCCCCCGTAATCGACAAGGGCGGCCGAAGCCGCCCTTGCCCTTTCCAGTCCTTCACGCCACAGCCCGTGGCGTCAGCTCACTCCACCGTGGCCGGCAGCAGCCGCTCCGGCTCGGCCTGGGTCTCGACCACCAGTTCGTCGTCGCGGACATCGATGCTGACCTTGCCGCCGTTGACCAGCTTGCCGAACAGCAGTTCGTCGGCCAGCGGACGCTTGATCTTGTCCTGGATCACGCGGGCCATCGGACGGGCGCCCATCAGCGGGTCGAAGCCATGGTGGGCCAGCCAGTCGCGCGCGGTCGGCGTGGCCGACAGGCTGACGTGCTTCTCCTGCAGCAGCATCTCCAGCTCGATCAGGAACTTGTCCACCACACGCAGGATGTGCTCGAAGCCCAGCGCCTGGAACTGCACCACCGCATCGAGGCGGTTGCGGAATTCCGGGGTGAAGCTGCGGCGGATGGTCTCCATCGCGTCGGTGGCGTGGTCCTGCTTGGTGAAGCCGATCGAACGCCGCGAGGCCTGGGCCGCGCCGGCATTGGTGGTCATCACCAGCACCACGTTCTTGAAGTTCGCTTCACGTCCGTTGGTGTCGGTCAGCACGCCCCGGTCCATGACCTGCAGCAGGATGTTGAAGATGTCCGGGTGCGCCTTCTCGATTTCGTCCAGCAGCAGCACGCAATGCGGCGTCTTGACGATCTTCTCGGTCAGCAGGCCGCCCTGGTCGAAGCCGACGTATCCCGGGGGCGCACCGATCAGGCGGCTGATCGAATGCGGCTCCATGTACTCGGACATGTCGAAGCGGACCAGCTCGATGCCCAGCTGCAGGGCCAGCTGCTTGGTCACCTCGGTCTTGCCGACACCGGTCGGGCCGGCAAACAGGAAGTTGCCGATCGGCTTCTCCGGATTGCCCAGGCCCGAGCGCGCCAGCTTGATCGCCGACGACAGGGTCTCGATGGCCGGGTCCTGGCCGAAGATCACCATCTTCAGGTTGCGCTCCAGGTGCTGCAGCACATCCTTGTCGGTGGCGCTGACCTGCTTGGTCGGGATGCGCGCCATCTTGGCAATGATGGCCTCCACTTCCTCCACGTCGATCAGTTCCTTGCGCTGGTCCTCCGGCAGCAGCCGCTGGCGCGCACCTGCCTCGTCGATCACGTCGATGGCCTTGTCCGGCAGCAGGCGGTCACCGATATGCTTGACCGACAGGTCCACCGCGGCCTGCAGCGCCTCGTCGGAGTACGTCACGCCGTGGTGGGCTTCGTACTTGCCCTTCAGGCCCTGCAGGATCTCGTAGGTCTCACCCACGGTCGGCTCGACGATGTCGATCTTCTGGAAGCGGCGCGCCAGGGCGCGATCCTTCTCGAAGATGCCGCGGTACTCCTGGAACGTGGTCGAGCCGATGCAGCGCAGCTCGCCCGACGCCAGCGCCGGCTTGATCAGGTTGGACGCATCCATGGTGCCGCCCGACGCCGAACCGGCACCGATGATGGTGTGGATCTCGTCGATGAACAGCACGGCATTGGGCACCTTCTTCAGGGCCGTCAGCACGCTCTTCAGGCGCTTCTCGAAGTCGCCACGGTACTTGGTGCCGGCCACCAGTGCGCCCAGGTCGAGCGAATAGATGACGGCATCGGCCAGCACCTCCGGCACCGAGCCCTCGACGATGCGCCGGGCCAGGCCTTCGGCGATCGCGGTCTTGCCGACGCCGGCCTCGCCCACGTAGAGCGGGTTGTTCTTGCGACGGCGGCACAGGACCTGGATGGTCCGCTCGATCTCGTCGGCACGCCCGACCAGCGGGTCGATGCGTCCGGCCCGGGCCTGCTCGTTGAGGTTGCTGGCGAACTCGGTCAGGGCATCCCCCTTCGGCTCGCCCTCCCCGCCCTCGGCCCGGCTCTCGCCTTCGGAGGAAGGCTGTTCGCCCTCCTCGCCCAGCTTGGCGATGCCATGGGACAGGTAGTTGACCACGTCCAGGCGGGTCACGTCCTGCTGGTTGAGGTAGTAGACGGCATGGGAGTCCTTCTCGCCGAAGATGGCGACCAGCACATTGGCGCCGGTGACCTCCTTCTTGCCCGAGGACTGCACGTGGTACACGGCCCGCTGCAGCACGCGCTGGAAGCCCAGCGTCGGCTGGGTGTCGCGGCCATCGTCTTCCGCCAGGCGGGACACGGAGGCCTCGATGGCCTGCTCCAGCTCCTGGCGCAGGCGGTCGGCATCGGCACCACAGGCCTTCAGTACGGCCTGGGCGGACGGGTTGTCGAGCAGTGCCAGCAGCAGGTGTTCGACCGTCATGAACTCATGCCGGGCCTCACGGGCGCGCTTGTAGCACTGGCCGATGGTGTGTTCGAGGTCTTTGCTGAACATGGATTACTCCGGCGGCAGATGGGGACAATATGCGGCCTGACTACGCGATTTCCATCACCCTAGCGGATTGCTGCGTTCAGATGGCGTTAGCAGTGCGGATTGCTTGATCTTCATTCACTCCCGGACAGCCCACCCATGAGCGAACCCTACCTGAGCCGCTGGCGATTGCGACGTGATGGTCCCGCCATCCGTACCCCGCACGCCCGGCTCTGGCCGGTACTGACCGCCGACGACCTGCCGGCAATGCTGAAGATCAGCAGTGAAACCGAAGAACAGAACAGCCATCGCCTGCTGCGCTGGTGGGACGGCGACGGTGCCGCGCGCCTGCTGGCGCACGAGGGGCCGGCCATCCTGATCGAGCGCGCCGGCGGCCAATCGCTGCGGGAGCGCTCGATCGGCGGCGATGACAGCACCTGTACCACGATCCTGTGCCAGGTCCTGCAGCGGCTGCACCGGCCACGGAGCGCACCGCCAGCGGAGCTGGTCTGCCTGCCTACATGGTTCGCCGACCTGCTGCAGCCAAGGGGCTCGCTGCCGCCACTGCTGGAACAGTGCAGATCGCTGGCGGTCGCGCTGCTGGAGGACGAACAGGAGGTCCGGCCGCTGCACGGTGACCTGCACCACGACAACGTGCTCGACTTCGGCACGCGCGGCTGGCTGGCGATCGACCCGAAACGGCTGATCGGTGATCGCGCGTTCGACTACACCACGCTGTTCAGCAATCCCGACCTGTGCGGTCCCGGCATCCACGTCGCGACCCGGCCGGAGCGCTTTGCGGCCCGGGTGACCGAGGTCAGCGCCCTGGCGGAGCTGGATCGCACGCGCCTGCTGCGCTGGATCGCTGCCAGCGCCGGGCTGTCGGCCGTATGGTTCCGCAATGATGGCGACCCGGCCGATATCGACGAGACGGTCGCGGCGATGGCGCTGGAGGCGCTGGCGGAGGGGTGATCCCGCTGTAGCCGAGCATGGGCTCGGCTCTACAAGAGGCCGGTCAGGCCTTTTCCATCGTGCACAGCAGCGGATGCTGGTTCATCCGTGAATACTCGTTGACCTGGCCGACCTTGGTTTCGGCCACTTCGCGGGTGAACACGCCACAGACGCCGCGACCGCGGGTATGGACATGCAGCATCACCTGCGTCGCCTTGTCCAGGTCCATGTTGAAGAACTGCTGCAGCACGTCCACCACGAAATCCATCGGGGTGTAGTCGTCGTTGAGCAGCATGACCTGGTAGAACGGCGGCGGCGCCACTTCCGGGCGCGCGGGCTCCACGGCGATGCCGTGCTCGTGGTGGGAATCGGGGGAAGACTCGCGGGGCATCCGGTCATTATAGAGGTTGCCGCGCGCCCGCGTCGGCCCTCCCGGAATGGACGGCACGGACGGCCGCCGTCACAATTGTCCTTCCCACCCCGGTTTCACAGGATTTTCATGAAAAGGACCCTTCTGCCTGCCCTGTTGATCGCCCTGGCCTGTGCCGGCCCGGCGAGCGCAGCCGATGCCGACGCTGCCGTCGGTCGCCAGCTGGACAAGCTGGGCTACAACTACGAGGTCGACGAGGATGGCGACTACCGCCTGGTGTTCGACGTCGAGGGCGACCGCACCCAGATGGTGTACGTGCGCTCGGCGGTGGAAGACTTCGGCAGCCACAACATCCGTGAGATCTGGTCGCCAGGCTACACGTCCAAGACCAAGCAGTTCCCGGTCGCGGTCGCCAACCGCCTGCTGGAGGACTCGCAGGACGCCAAGATGGGCGGCTGGGTGAAACAGGAGGCGACCGCGATGTTCGTGGTGAAGATCGACGCCGATGCCACCGCCGACCAGCTCAGCGACGCCATCGATGCCGCGATCCGCACCGCCGACGCGATGGAACTGGAACTGACCAAGAAGGACGATCTCTGAGGTGAACGCCACGCCGGACCCGCGCTGGGCACCGCACGCCACCGTCGCCACCATCGTGGTTGACGGCGGCCGCGTGCTGCTGGTCGAGGAGACCATCGATGGCCGCGCCGTGCTCAACCAGCCTGCCGGGCACCTCGAGCCCGGCGAGAGCCTGGCCGAGGCGGCGCTGCGCGAGACCCGCGAGGAGACCGGCTGGACGGTTCAGCTGACCGACTTCATCGGCTGTTACCAATGGACGGCGGGCGACGGTACGACGTTCCTTCGCTTCTGCTACGCGGCGCGCCCGGTCTCGCATGATCCGGCGCAGCCGCTCGACACCGGCATCGACCGCGCGCTGTGGATGACCCCGGCCGAGCTGCAGGCCGCCGGGCAGCGCCAGCGCAGCCCGCTGGTATGGCAGGTCGTGGCGGACTATCTGGGTGGCCAGCGCCACCCGCTTTCGCTGGTCCGGGAGGTCGCATGAGCACCCCGCGCGTGATGGTGGGCGTTTCCGGTGGCGTCGATTCGTCGGTCGCCGCTTGGCGGCTGGTGCAGCAGGGCGAGGCCGTGGCCGGCCTGTTCATGCAGAACTGGGCCGACGACGGCAGCGGCGACTGCCGCGCCGAGGATGATCGCCGCGATGCGGTGGCGGTCTGCGGCCTGCTGGGCATTCCCTTCCATTTCCGCGACTTCTCCAGCGAGTACTGGCAAGGCGTGTTCGAGCATTTCCTGGCCGAGTACGCCGCCGGCCGCACCCCCAATCCGGACGTGCTGTGCAACCGCGAGGTGAAGTTCAAGCACTTCCTGGACGCGGCGCGTGAACTGGGCGCCGAGCGCATCGCCACCGGCCATTACGCGCGGGTGACCCAGCGCGGCCACCAGTGGCTGCTGCTGCGCGGCGCCGACCGCTCCAAGGACCAGAGCTATTTCCTGCACCAGCTGGGGCAGGAGCAGCTGGCCGCCACCCTGTTCCCGATCGGCGACCTTGAAAAGAGCGACCTGCGCCGGATCGCCCGTGACGTCAGCCTGCCGACCCATGCCAAGAAGGACTCCACCGGCATCTGCTTCATCGGCGAGCGCGACTTCCGCGAGTTCCTGGGCCGCTATCTGCCGGCCCGGCCGGGACAGATCCTCGACCCGGCCGACGGCAGCGTGATTGCCGAGCATCCGGGCGTGTTCTATTTCACGCTCGGCCAGCGCGAGGGCCTGAACATCGGCGGCGTGCGTGGCCGCCCGGCCGCGCCGTGGTACGTGGTCGGCAAGGACGTGGCCAGCAACGTGCTGTATGTCGATCAGGACCGCGACAGCCCGTGGATGCTCTCCGAACGCCTGCGTTCGGAAACCGCGCACTGGATCGCCGGCGCACCACCGGCCCGGCGTTTCGAATGCACTGCCCAGACCCGCTACCGCCAGCCCGACGAGCCGTGTACGGTCGATGTGCTGGACGATGGCAGCGTGCTGGTCACCTTTGCCCGCCCGCAGCGGGCCGTCACGCCCGGCCAGTCGCTGGTGCTGTATGACGGCGAGATCTGCCTGGGCGGTGCGGTGATCGCCGCCACCGATGCGCCGCTGGAACAGCGCCTGCGCACCACCCCTTCTCCTTTTGAGGTAATCGCTGCATGAGTTTCACTGTCGACGACCGCGTCCTGGCCCTGGCCGGTATTGCCCAGGCCCTGCAGCAGGTGCGCCGCATCGCCGATACCGGCCATTCCGATGCCGCCGCTGTACGTACCGCGGTGGACAGCGTATTCCGCGTCGACGCGTCCTCTCCGCAGGAGGTGTTCGGCGACCGCCACGCGCTGAAGTCGGGCCTGCGCCTGCTGCACAACTACTTCCGCAACCAGGGCCAGGATCCGATCCTGCCCAAGCTGGCATTGTCGGTGCTGCAGCTGGAGCGCCGCTTCGTGCAGGACGGCGCAACCGTCAACAAGGTGGCCTCGGGCATCGAGCAGGCGCAGCGCAAGGCCGCCGAACTGGGCGACAGCGGTCACCCGGATGTGCTGGCCAGCCTCGGCGGCGTCTATGCGGACACCATCAGCCATCTCAAGCCGCGGGTGATGGTGCAGGGCAACCCGCATTACCTGGGCCAGGCCGGTGTGGTCTCCGAGATCCGTGCCCTGCTGCTGGCCGCCGTCCGCGCCGCGGTGCTGTGGCGGCAGGTGGGCGGCAGCTACTGGGACTTCCTGTTTGGTCGCAAGGCGATGGTCGAGGCCGTGGACCGCCTGCTGGCCTGACCGCTGCATCCGCCGGGCATGGCCCGGCGCTACCGCATCGCCTGACCGTCGCGCAGCGCTGCCGGGGTAGCGCCGGCCCATGCCCGGCGAGCGTCCGGCGCCGGAAATCCGACGCATTCAGAAAGCGCATCGACGTTAAAGAGAAAGGGCACACGGCCGATACATCCTCCGTGCACCTCCCGAGAACGTCCATGTACTCACGCATTTTCATTCGTCTGGCCGCCCCCCTGGCCCTGACCCTGCTGCTCCCCTTCGCCATCGGTTTCGAATGGCCGGCCGCCCTGCGCTGGGCGATCCTGACCACGATGACGCTGAGCTGGCTGGGCTTTGCGTGGTGGACCGCGCGCGCCCAGGCGCACCGCTCACCGGAACAGGCCCGCGTCCTGCGTGAGCAGGACCAGCTGCTGACCGAGCTGCGCAGCTTCGTCGGCAACGAAATCGACGGTTCGCGTGGTGAAGTGGAACGCGCCCGCGACCTGATCCGGCAGGCGGTATCGAGCCTGGGCGGCAGCTTCGATGCAATGAACCGCAAGTCGCGCCAGCAGAGCCAGGCGCTGTCGCGCATCGTCGACCGTGCCGGCGATGAAGGCAGTGCGGGCCTCGACGTTGCGCGGTTCGCCCAGCATGCCAGCCATCGCATGGAGCAGCTGGTGGAAGCGCTGGAACAGGTCAGCGGCCAGAGCTCTACCACCGTGCAGCACATCGACCAGATGGCGCAGCACCTGGACGGCATCTTCGCCCTGCTGGAAGACGTCAAGTCGATTGCCGACCAGACCAACCTGCTGGCGCTGAATGCCGCCATCGAAGCGGCCCGTGCCGGCGAGGCCGGCCGCGGCTTCGCGGTGGTCGCCGACGAAGTGCGCAACCTGTCCGAGCGCTCGACCACCTTCAACGAACAGATCCGAAAGCTGGCGCACAGCTCCAAGGACGCCATCGCCAAGGTCCGCGAGACGGTCTCGCACATGGCTTCGCGCGACATGGACCGCTCCCGCGAAGCACGCCAGGAAGCAGCAGCCATGCTGGACAACGTGGCACAGATCAATGCTTCGCTGGGCGAAGGCATGCGAGAGGTGTCCGAGTGTGCGCGTGCCATCGACGGCAGCGTCGCCGAGGCCGTGCGCGCGCTGCAGTTCGAAGATATCGCCACGCAGGCGCTGGGTGGCGTGCATACCCACCTCGACCGACTGACCGCGATCAACCGCGAAGCGGTGGCCCTGCAGGAACTGCTGCACCGCAATGGCGGCGTCTTCGACGAAGAGATCGCCAGCGCGCTGCAGCGCACCGGCAACCGTCTGCGCGAACTGCGCAACGAATGGGAGCGCCCGCCGCACAAGCCGGTCGCCCAGCAGAACATGGGCGCCGGTACCGTCGAACTGTTCTGAGACGCGTGTCCGCTGCCCTCTCCGGCAGTCTGCAAGGCCCCGGCTCGACCGGGGCCTTTGCCTGTGATCCACCGCCGAATGCATCCTGTACGCGCCCCATGGCCCTGATCAGCGCCCCGCCCTCCTCCCTCACCGACATCGAACGCCCGCGCAACGCCAGCGTGCGAGAACAGCTGCAGCAGCTGGAAAAGGTCGCGCATGAGGAGATCCGCGAGCTGCAGCAGCTCGCCGATGCGCGCCCGCCCTCGCCCGGTACCGCCGGCGAACTGCTGGGCATGGCCTGGGACCTGGGGTTGGATGGAGATGCCCTGAAGTAGCGCCGGGGCGTCTGCCGGGTCTATCGCGGCCCGAACATGAAAGAGCCGAGCGTCCGCTCGGCTCTACGGTGAAACAGGCCCATGCTCGGCTGAGGCGCAGGGATGTCCATCGCTCCGACCAGAAAGCGCCGCCGAGCCCATGCTCGGCTCATATGCGCCGCAGGTTCATCGCAACCGGACAGGCCTGGAGACCGCGGGTACGCGGTCACAAATCGTCAACGCACCAGCAGCGCTTCGTTGCCGGCGTCCGTGCGCGACGGTGACTGATGCTGCTGGCGCAGCCACTGCGCCAGGTCCCGCGGGCTCAGCGGCCGCGAGTACAGGTAGCCCTGGATCTCGTCGCAGCCCTGGCGGCGCAGCATGTCTTCTTCCTGGTGCGTTTCCACGCCTTCGGCCACGACCTTCATGCCCAGCGCGTGACCCAGGTGCACGATGGCCTGGGTCACCTCGGCCGTACCCGAGTCGTGCAGCATGCCCTGCACGAAGCTGCGGTCGATCTTCAGGCGGCCCACCGGGAACCGGTTGAGGTAGTTGAGGTTGGAGAATCCTGTTCCGAAATCGTCCACCGCCAGCGGCACACCATGCCGTTCCAGCACGTCGAAGCAATGACGCAGGATGTCGGTGTCACGGATCAGCGCCGACTCGGTCAGCTCAAGTTCCAAGCGCTGTGGCGGCCAGCCATGGGCATGGCAGATCTCGATCACCCGCTCGGCGAAGCCGCGATCACGCAGCTGCACGGCCGAGACGTTCACCGCGATGCGGTCGAAGTGCAGACCGGCTCTGTCCCAGGCAGTGGCCTGGCGGCAGGCTTCGTTCAGTACCCAGTCGCCGATGCGCACGATTTCACCGCACTTCTCGGCGATGGGAATGAACTCGGCCGGGCTGCAGTAGCCGATGCCGGGTCGATGCCAGCGCAGCAGTGCTTCGATGGCCGGTGGCTCGCCAAGGTGGGCGTGCAGCAGCGGCTGATAGGCCAGGCTGAACTCCTCGCGCTCGATCGCGCCATGGAGTGCATGCTCCAGCTCAAGCCGGCGCTGGATGCGGGCCAGTGCATCCTGGCTGTAGTACTGGTAGGTGTTGCGACCGGCTTCCTTGGCCGCATACATCGCGGCATCGGCGGCGCGCAGCAGTGAATCGAAATCGGTCTGGGTATCGCCCAGCATGGCGATGCCCACGCTGGCCCCCACCTTCAGCGTGGTATCGCCGCGGCGCAGCGGCTCGGCCAGCGAGCCGATCAGCTTGCGCGCCACGTGGCCAGCGTCTTCCGGTTCGGCCAGGTCGCGCAGCACCACGATGAATTCGTCACCGCTGAAGCGGCCGAACAGATCGTTGTTGCGCAGGTTCTGGTGCAGTCGGGTGGCCGCCGCCTTCAGCAGCGCATCACCGGTGGCATGGCCGAAGCTGTCGTTGATGGTCTTGAAGCCATCCAGGTCGATGAACAGCATCGCCAGCGAGGTGCCGCGATCACGCGCTTCCTCGATTGCTTCAGCCGTCTGCTCGCCCAGCAGCACCCGGTTCGGCAGGCCGGTCAGCAGGTCGTAATGGGCCAGCAGCTCGATGCGCTCGTTGGCCTCGCGCTCTCGCGTGATGTCACGGAACAGCACCACGAAGCGTGGCGGCAGGCCATCGCGCCGATCCAGCTCGATCAGCACCTGCACCCATACGCGCAGGCCGGATTGACGATAGAAGCAGAGATCCAGCTGCTCGGGCAGTCCGCCACCGGCAATCCGGCCCAGCGCCGCCTCGAACGCACTGCGCGAGTCCTCGGTGTACAGCGCCAACGCCTGGTCCAGGGTGATCGGCTCCTTGCGCAGTCCGTGGATGCGATAGCACTCTTCGGTCCATTGCATGTGCCGGGTCTGCACCTCGATCTCGCACCCGCCGATGCGGCCCAGGGCCGAAACGCGGTTGAGCAGCTCGGTACGCCAGCGGATCAGCGCATCGGTCTGGTGCTGTTCGGTGATGTTCTGCACCTGGCCCAGCAGCCGCTTGGGCTGGCCCTCGCCGTCCAGCAGCGGCTGCATCCATAGCCGCAGATGCAGCGATGGTTCGCCGCTGCCGCGGGCCAGCTCCAGTTCGAGGCTGGCGGAGCGGCCATCGCGCCACAAGCGGCGCCAGGCTGCCCGCAGCGCTCCACGTGAACGCGGATGCAGCTGCTTGAGCCAGCGTCGCTGGCCGGGCACGTTGCCGGGCTCAAGTGCGAGCAGCGAACGCAGTTCGGGCGACCACCAGAAGGAGCCCGTGCCTGGATCGAACGACCAGCTGCCCATGCTGGCGATGCGCTGCGCCTCGCTCAGGTGCACCTGCTGTTCGTGCAGCAACGCCTCCAGCTGCTTCTGCTGTTCGATGTCGGTGTGGGTGCCGACCATCCGCAGCGGCTGGCCGTCGGCAGTGCGCGCGACCACGCGGCCACGATCAAGCACCCAGCGCCACTGCCCGTCGGGCTGGCGGAAGCGGAACTGTGCGCTGTACTGGTCGCTGGTTCCACGCAGGTGCTGATCCAGCGCGGCGCGCACGTGGCCGATGTCCTCGCCGTGCACGCGCGCCAGCATTCCGCTGGCGGTCTCTTCGCCCAGGCCAGGGGTGCGGGTGACGCGATCGCTGGGAATATCCCAGTCCCACAGGCTGTGGCCAGCGCTGTCCAGCGCCAGTTCCCAGCGTCCGCCACCCGCAAGCGGCACCGGTTCCGGCACGCTCAGGGTGAAGGCCAGCAGATTGCCGGCGCCGTCATGCACGGCGCGCAGGTGGCCGTCGTAATGCCCGCGCGGCCCTCCCGGCAGGCTGCACGCAACAATGCCACCGTCGGCCGCCAGCAGACGCAGGTCCTCCAGCATCGGCGCGTAGGCCGCGACCGTCGCCGGCAGGCCATGCTCGCGCGCGGCCGGATTGGCCGCCAGCGGACGGCCAGTGCGGTCGACGATGACCAGCGCCGACGCGAGCGGATGCTGCAGCAGGCTGGCGATGATCCCTTGGTCCACGCGATCTTGCTCCGGATGAAACGCCCGACAGCGGGGCACGCAGTGGTTAACGGCGCCTGCGGCGGATAATTGAGTGGCTACGGGGCACCTGCGCGGTAAGATGGCCGGCGCCCCTACCTGCTGCCCTGTCCATGCCCGCAGAACCGACCGGCACCGCCCCTGTTCCCGACCCGCGGATGGCCCAATCGCTGGGCCGCGATCGTCGGCGGATCGTGCTGAGTTACTTGGCGATGGCCCTGGCCTGGATGATCGCCACCGACAGCGCCGTGCAGCTGCTGGTACCCGATCCGTACCAGGCCTCGCTGTGGCAGAGCCTGAAAGGGTCGTTCTTCGCCCTGGCCAGCGCCGGGCTGCTGTACCTGCTGCTGCGGCCGCTGGCCGAGCACGTGCTGCTCACCCATGCCCGCCTGCAGGCCTCCGAGCTGCGCCTGCGGCAGATGTTCGAGGGCAATCCCGGGCCGATCCTGGTCTACGATCTGGACAGCCTGGCCATTCTCGATGCCAATCCCGCGGCCTGCAGCGCCTTCGGCTGGGAGCGTGAGGAACTGCTTGAGCGCACCATCGACGTGCTCTGGCCGCCCGGCCAGGACCAGGCGCTGCAGACCAAGCTCGAAGCCATCCGGGAGGCGCCCGAGCAGCTGTGCATCCTGCGGGCGCAGCTGCAGCTGCGCGATGGCAGCCTGCGGCAGATGGAGCTGCGCTCGAACGCAATCGGTTACGACGGCCACAACGCACGCCTGCTCATTGCCATCGATCGCACCGCCGAGGACCTTGCACAGCTGCGCCGGGACCAGGCACTGGCACGGGTGGAGGAAGCGCATGAGCTGGCGAAGATCGGCGCCTGGGAACTGGACCCCTCCAGCGGGCTGGGCCGGTACTCCAGCCAGGTCTATCGCCTGCTCGGCCGGCGCCCGCCGGAAGCGCGCCGCTGGCATCGCTTCGACGAACTGCTGGTGGCGGCCGATCCGGCCACTGCCGCGCAGGCGGACCAGCTGCTGGCCGAACTGTGTTCCGGCGAACCGGTGCAGGTGGACGTGCTGCTGCCGCTGCTGTCGATGGATGGCCGCGCGTTGATGGTGCACCTGCGCGCGGCCAGCGGCGTTGACGAGGCCGGCCGCGACCGCGTGCTCGGCACGCTGCAGGACGTGACCGAGCGCGAGCAGTCGCGGCGGCTGCTGCGCGAACGTGAGGAACAGTTCCGCGAACTGGTGCGTGCGCTGCCGGACGGCGTGGTCATCCTCTTCGAGGAGCACGTGCTGTACGCCAACGCCTGGGCCGCGAGTCTGTTCGGCTATGGCGGCCATGCCCTGCTCGGCGAGCCGCTGGCGGCTCTGGTCGCCGACAGCGATCTGGCGCGGGTACGCGTGCAGCTCCGGGCCGGCCAGCCCCAGCACGGCCCCGGCCACAGCAGCGTGGTGGCGATGCAGCGTGCCGATGGCCGCAGCTTCCACGCCGGCCTGGCTGTGGGCGAAGTGCGGTATGGCGGTCGCGACTGCAAGCTGCTGATCGTGCGTGACCTGAGCGACTCCGAGCGCACCCGCAGTGCGCTGGAGACCAGCAACCGCGAACTGCAGGCGATGGCCGGCCGGTTGTTCTCGCTGCAGGAGGACGAGCGCCGCGCGATCTCGCGCGACCTGCACGATGACATCGGGCAGGCCATCACCGCCATCAAGCTCTCCGCCTATGCCGCGCAGGACGAAGACGATCCGAAGCGCCGCAGCGAGGATCTGGCACAGATCGTCAGCCTGGCCGACACCACGGTGGCCAAGCTGCGTGACATCTCCACCCTGCTGCGGCCTCCACAGCTGGATGCGCTGGGCCTGGAGGCGGCACTGAGCTGGCAGGCACGGGTACTGTTCCGCTCCTCACCGGTGGAACTGCTGGCCGAAATCGAGCCCCTGCCGCATCGGCCCGACAACAGCATCGAGCAGGCCTGCTTCCGCATCGCCCAGGAAAGCCTGACCAACGTACTGCGCCACGCCCGCGCCAGCCAGGTGCAGCTGCAGCTGCGCGATGTCGGCCAGCGCGGGCTGCACCTGCAGATCCGCGACGACGGCGAGGGTTTCGACCCTGACGGCCCGCGCGGCCTGGGCCTGATCGTCATGCGCGAACGTGCGCAGAGCGTGGGCGGCCACGTGCGGATCGAGTCGGCGCACGGCGCCGGCACCCTGGTCGATGTCCATCTTCCCTACCAGGCAGCCTGCGCGGCTGCCGTCGAAACACCGGATTACTGAGCCTATGTGGAATCCCAATCTGCCGCTGGTCAGCATCGACGATGCCCCTGACCGCCTTGGCGCCGGCAATCCCGAGCTGCAGGCGATGGTGGCCGAAGCCGCTTCGGGTGGCACGCCGCTGATGCTGATGCATGTGGACATCGACCACTTCGCGTCGGTCAACGAGAACATGAGCGCGGAAGTGGGTGACCAGGCGCTGGTACTGGTGGCGCAACGCCTGCAGTCCTACCTGCGCGGACGCGGCAAGCTGTGGCGCCATGGCAGCGACGAGTTCCTGATCGCCGTGCCGCGCGACGCCGACCTGCCGCTGCCGGAGGACTTCGCCGAAGAGATCCGCCAGCAGATGGAACTGCCGCTGTCGGTGCTGCCCTACACCCTGTTCATGACCGGCAAGCTGGGCGTCAGCCTGTGCCCGGAGCATGCCAGCAGCACCTCGCGCCTGCTCGATCATGCTGAAGATGCGCTGTACCAGGCCGCCCGCGAGGGTGGCAACGCGGTGCGCATCCATGCCGTGGACACACCGCCCAGCGCGCACAGCGAGAGCATCATCGCGCGCCAGATCGTCGATGCCATCCCCAATGCCGAGCTGAAGCTGCGCTACCAGCCCCTGGTCAGCGCACGCGATGGCCATGTGGTGGGCATGGAAGCCCTGCTGCGCTGGCAGTCGCCGACGCTGGGGATGCTGGTACCGGAGCGCTTCATGCGAACGGCCGAGCGGCTCGGCATCATCGTGCAGATCGGTACCTGGGTGCTGGAGGGCGCGCTCAAGCAGGCCCGGCTGTGGCGCGACCAGGGTTTCGACGACTTCACCATTGCGGTGAATGTCTCCACCCTGCAGCTGCTGCGACCGAATTTCTTCGCCGAAGTGATGTCGCTGCTGCAGGCAGCGGGCGTGCCGGCGCAGATGCTGACGCTGGAGATCAACGAAAGCGCACTGACCAACAACGTCAATTTCGTGCACGAGACCCTGGCCAACCTGCGCAACGAAGGCATCAGCCTGAGCCTGGACAACTTCGGCACCGGCGACTCCAGCCTGAGCGCGCTGGTGCGCTATCCGGTGGACAAGCTGAAGATCGACCGCAGCTTCATCAAAAGCGCACCGGCCGGCAACCGCGAGGCCGCCATCGCCCGTGCGATCATCGCCATGGGCCACCAGCTGGGCATGACGGTGATCGCCAACGGTGTGGAATCGCAGGCACAGCTGGGCTTCCTGCGCCGCAACGACTGCGATGTGTTCCAGGGCTATCTGTTCGGCGAACCGATGTCGGCCGATGCCGCGGGCATGACCCTGCGCCGGCGCTACCTGCGCCCGGAAGCATTCGCCGAGACCCGACCGGACCGCACCCTGCTGCTGCTGGACGATGAAGAGAACGTGCTGCGCTCGCTGGTGCGGCTGTTCCGTCGCGACGGCTACCGCATCCTCGCCGCCGGCAACGTGCGCGACGCCTTCGATCTGCTGGCGATCAACGATGTGCAGGTGATCCTGTCCGACCAGCGCATGAGCGACATGAGCGGCACCGAGTTCCTGGGCCGGGTGAAAATGCTGTACCCCGACACCATCCGCCTCGTGCTGTCCGGCTACACCGATCTGAACACGGTGACCGACGCGATCAACCGCGGCGCGATCTACCGCTTCCTGACCAAACCATGGAACGACGACGAGCTGCGCAAGCACATCCACCAGGCCTTCCGTACCTACGAGGAACAGCGCCGCAGCAACGCCGGCCCGGTGGCCATGGACGCAGGTGACGGTGGCGAGGATCGCCCGCCATTGCGATGAGGGAGGCCGCCGGGCATGGCCCGGCGCTACCGTGCACCTGTGCCGTGCGGTGGCTCAGCGCGGCTGCTTCACCGGCAGCACCACGCGGAAGCGCGAGCCGACGCCGGGGGTGCTGTCCAGATCGATGCGACCGTGGTGCTTGTTGATGATGCTGTAGGAGATCGACAGGCCCAGGCCGGTCCCGCTGCCCACCGGCTTGGTGGTGAAGAACGGATCGAAGATGCGCTGGCGCAGTTCGGGCGAGATGCCGCCACCGGTATCCTCGAACTCGACCCAGACATGGTCGCCCTCCACGCCGGTACGCACGGTGATGGTGCCACGTTCGGCGATGGCATGGCCGGCGTTGAGCAGCAGGTTCATGTAGACCTGGTTGAGTTCGGACGGCAGGCACTCGACCAGCGGCAGCTGGCCGAACTCACGCACCAGGGTGACCTTGTACTTGAGCTCGTTCCAGATGATGTTGATGGTGGACTCGAGGCCGGCGTGCAGGTCGACCAGCTTCCACGACTCATCGCGGCCGGAGTACGAGAAGTCCTTGAGGTCGCGCACGATGCGCGTCACCCGCTCGATGCCCTCGCGTGACTCGGCCATCAGCTGTGGCAGATCGCGGCTGATGAAGTCGATGTCCAGCCGGTCACGGATGTCGTCGATCTCCGGGATGAGCGCCTTCGGGTCGGGCGCACGCAGGGCGCGCTCGTAGGCCTCGATCACGGTGAACAGGCTGCGCAGGTACTCCTGCAGGCTGCCGAGATTGGAGTGCACGTAGCCGATCGGGTTGTTGATCTCGTGCGCGACGCCGGCGGCAAGCTGGCCGATGGACGCCATCTTCTCCGACTGCAGCAGCTTTTCCTGCGTGCCGTTCAATCGAAGGTAGGCCTGGCGCAGTTCGGCATGGCGCTGCTGCAGCTCGCGCTCGTAGTCTTCCTGGCCCTCGATGTGGCGGAACAGCGCCAGGTAGTGGCCCTGCCCGGGCGGACCGTGATGGTACAGATGCGCGATCACCACGCCCTCGCCCAGCGGCAGGCTGCCGTTCCAGTGACCGTTCTGGCGGGCGTGCTCCAGCGCGTCCGGCGGCAGCAGCTGGCGCAGGCGCTGCGGCGCCGGCAGCAGGCCTTCGTCGCTGGCCAGCAGGTTCTGCGCGGCCGGATTGGCCAAGGCGACCTGACCGTCTTCGGTGAACAGCAGCAGGCCCTCGCGCAGGCGTTCAAGCAACGCCTGCAGCACCGGCTGTGGTGGAAGGGGGGCGGTAACCAGGACGTTGGCAGCGGACACGGCGGCTCAGGGGCATTCGAACAGGCGCCCAATATACGCGGTCGTGCCGCAGGCGACAGCCTGCGAGCCGGGAGGTCCGCGCGAAATTGCGTCAGGCCACCGCCAGAGGACGGCCAGCGGTGACTGCGTGGGCCTGCCCCTTGGCATCGTAGGCCGAGGCCTCTTCGCTGCGGCCCAGCTGGCGCAGCGCCCAGTTCACTTCGCGGCGCCTGCGCGACAGCAACACGCCGTTGGCACGATTGCGCTCGGCCAGCTCCTGCAGCTGTTCGCCCTCGCCCACCGGCGGCGCGCCTTCCAGCGCACGCAGCGCCTCCAGCTTGGCGCCGGTGGCGCGGATCAATGCGTGCACGTCATGCTCGACCAGGGCCTGGCGTTCGACGTCCAGGGCCAGCGCCAGGCGCTGCAACGGCTCGCTCATCGCCGCGGTCATCCGTGCAGCTGCTGGTCCAGCTCAAGCATGCGCGAAGCGATCGCGTCCGGATTGATCGTATAGGTGCCGTTCTGCAGCGATTCGCGCACGGCGGCCACGCGCTGGGCGTCGATCGCCGGCGCCGTGGTCAGTTCGCGCTCGATGGCCTGCAGATTGGTGGCCTCGCCGGTCAGGCGCAGGCTGTCGGCCGCCTCCACCGGGCGTGCCGGCGAGTCGCTGCTGACGCCGGGCTTGCTGGCCGGGTTCGTCACGCTGCGCAGTGCCTGGGGGACCTGCAGGTTGCCGTCGATTTTCTGGCTCATGGGGTGTCCTGGAGTTGCCGTTCACAAGGGATAACGGCCGCAGGGCCGTGATCTTTAGGGAAATCTTGCGGGAATTCAACGCGCCACGATTACGTCACCACGGGCATCCACCGTGCCCTGCACGATGCGCCGCGAGGACAGGTTCTCCACCGAGATGCGTTCGTTCTCGCCGGCATCGCCCATCGCCCGGCCCGCGATGCGCACCTCGACCGAGCCGCGCCGCGACACCAGCGCAACATTGTCTCCTCGCTTGATGAGACGCTGGGTGACCAGGTCGTTGCTCGACAGCAGCGTTCCAGCCTGCAGCGGACGCCGGGCGATGCGGCCGATCGCTGCATTGGGATCGGCCAGCACGGCCCCGGCAATGCGTGCAGCATCGCGTTGGGCGGTACTGATATCGGCAGCCGTCAGCGTTTCTCCAGCAGCGATGCCGCGTGCAAGCACCAGCACCGTCTGGTTGCGCCGCACCTTCACCGGTACGAACAGGCGCCAGCCGCCCGCATCGGGGCAGCTGACCTCGACCGTGGTGTTCGCTGTCGGCTGCACCTGCAGCGCTCCCCCGCACCGGGGAAGACGCAGCGCGTCAGCCACCTGGGCCTCGCCTTCGCTGCCGGCGGGCAGGCTCGACAACGCCGCCGCACGGATGCTGGCCACCGGCTGCCAGTCGGCGGCCACTGCCCAGGGCGAGGCAACGGCCAGTGCGACTGCCAGGATGGAGGAGATCGGGCGCATGGCGCCTCCTGTCGATGGGACCTGGCCCGGACGCGTGCAAGCGGCGTGCCAGTGCGATGCGCGGCACCACACTCGGCGCCGCTGGATCGGACCCTCAAGTTCCCGCCGCTGCACGCCGATACAGCAGCCATGTCCCATGACCTGCTCAACCGGATCGACCAGCGGACCCGCCTGGCCGGCCACAACCGACTGGCGCTGCTGCTGTTCCGCCTCGGCGGACGTCAGCTTTTTGGCGTCAATGTATTCAAGGTGCAGGAAGTGCTGCGGCGCCCGGAGCTGTTCCAAGTGCCCGGCCTGCCCGGGCAGTTCGCCGGCGTGGCCGATGTACGCGGACGCTCGGTGCCGGTCCTGGACCTGGGCCTGGCGATCGGTCATCCCGAGCGCGAGCCGGATGCCGATACCTCGCCCGGCTACCTGGTCGTCACTGAATTCAACCGCTCGATCCAGGGCTTCCTGGTCAGCGGCGTGGAGCGCATCGTCAACATCGCGGTGGAGGACATCCATCCGCCACCGGAACTGGGCGCTGAATCGAGCTATCTGACGGCGGTCACCCGCTTCCAGGGCGAGCTGATCCAGGTGATCGACGTGGAAAGCGTGCTGGCCGACATCGCGCAGATCCGGGGCGAGGCCGTGCTCGATCCACAGATGGCCATGCCCGCCGACGGCCCGCAGCTGCAGGTGCTGGTGGTGGACGACTCGCGGGTGGCACGCCAGCAGATCCGCAGCGTACTGGACCAGCTGGGGGTCGGCGCCACCCTGCTCTCCGATGGCCGGCAGGCGCTGGACCACCTGCTGCAGATCCACGCCTCGGGCGAGAATCCCGCCGACCGCTACGCCATGGTCATCTCCGATATCGAGATGCCGGCGATGGACGGCTACACGCTGACGACGGAAATCCGGCGCCATCCGGGGCTGGCGGGGCTGTACGTGCTGCTGCACACCTCGCTGTCGGGCGTATTCAACAACGCGATGGTCGAGCGCGTGGGCGCCAATGCCTTCGTCGCCAAGTACTCCCCGCACGAGCTGGCCGATTTCGTGCTGGACCGCCTGCGCAAGGTGGCGATGGCGGCCTGAGGCCGCCGGGGTTCCCCGCCGGGCATGGCCCGGCGCTACCGGATGTTGGCCGCCCCTTGGGTAGCGCCGGGCCGTGCCCGGCGAGCGTAGCGGCGCCCCGCCCCGCCCACGACCTTTTGGCACACCGCTTGCAGCTTCCCGGGCAACGTTCCCGTGGGAGTGCATCGTGCGCAACCTGATTACCGACTACCTGGGCGTACATGCCCAAGCCATGCCGTTGCGCGAACAGCGGATGAAGCTGATCGCCAGCAATCTCGGCAATGCCGATACCCCCGGCTACAAAGCCCAGGACCTGGACTTCGACGCCGCCCTGCGCAGCGCACAGGGACAGGATGGCAACGGCCTGATGGCCACCACCCACGAGCAGCACTATGCGATCAACAACGGCCTGAATCCGTTCCAGATCGCGCGCGAGGGTGTCCAACCCAGCCTTGACGGCAATACCGTCGATCCGGATGCAGAGCGCGCCGCCTACGGTCGCGCCGCGCTGGAGTACCGCGCATCGCTCAGCTTCGTCGAGAGCAAGGTCCGTTCCATGCTGACCGCGATCACGGGGCAATAAGCCATGAGCAACCTGCCGATCTTCGATATCGCCGGCTCTGCGCTGCAGGCGCAGTCGGTGCGCATGAGCACCATCGCCTCCAACCTGTCCAACGCCGACACCGTTGCCGGCTCGGCCGAGGCCGTCTACAAGCCGCTGGAGCCGATCTTCCAGGCGGTCACGAGCAAGGACGACCCGAACATCACCTCGGTGCAGGTGAAGGAAATCACCCGCAGCGAGGCGGCGCCGATCAAGCGCTACGAGCCCGGCCACCCGCTTGCCGACGCCGACGGCTACATCTACCAGCCTGACGTCGATCCTGTCGCGCAGATGGTCAATCTGATCTCGACCTCGCGCAACTACCAGGCCGGCGTGGAGATGTTGACCACCGCCAAGGAACTGGCCCTGGCCACCCTGACCATGGGCCGCTGAGGCCCGCAGTACCGGATACCGCCATGACCACTGCCGTCAACAACCAGACCAGCCAGGACGTCTACTCCGCACTGGGCCTGAATGCTCCCAACAGCAACGCCACCAAGAAGAAGAACACCCTGGACCAGGCCGACTTCCTGCGCCTGATGACCGAGCAGCTGCAGCACCAGGACCCGCTCAAGCCCATGGACAACACGCAGATGGTCGCGCAGATGGCGCAGATGTCGACCGTGCAGGGCATCACCGATCTGAACACCACGGTGCAGGGCTTCCAGCAGTCGATGGCCAGCGACCAGGTGCTGCGTGGCGCCGCGCTGGTGGGGCACCAGGTGCTGGTGCCGTCCGAGAAGCTGGTGCTGGAGAACGAAGGCAGCGTCGAGGGCACGGTGGCCGCGCCCGGCGCCGGCATCATCACCGTGGACATCACCGATGCCAACGGCGCCAAGGTCACCTCGATCAGCGTCGAGGCCAAGGCCGCGGGCGAAACCGCATTCCAGTGGGATGGCAAGGATGCCGCCGGCAACCGCATGGAGCCGGGCAAGTACAGCGTGGTCGCCAACCATGTCGATACCGCTGGCAAGAGCACCAAGCTGTCCACCTATGTGCAGGCACCGGTGGAAAGCGTGACCGTCGGTTCCGATGGCCTGTACCTGAACCTCAAGGGCCTGGGCACGGCCCCGATCGACTACGTGCTCCGCGTCAGCTGAGCCGCCTACCCGCATCTACCAGGAGCATCCCATGGGCTTCAATGTCTCGCTGTCCGGCATCAATGCCGCCAACTCCGACCTGAGCGTCACCGCCAACAACGTCGCCAACGTCAACACCACCGGCTTCAAGCAGTCGCGCGCCGAGTTCGCCGACCTGTTCGCCGCCACCAGCTACGGCCTGTCGAAGAACGCGGTCGGCTCGGGCGTGCGCGTCTCCAACGTGGCCCAGCAGTTCATCCAGGGCAACAACGAGCAGACCGGCCGCAGCCTGGACATGGCGATTTCCGGTGAGGGCTTCTTCACCATGAACATGAACGGCCAGCGGGTGTACTCGCGTGCCGGCAACTTCCAGACCGATGCCGCAGGCTACGTGACCAACCCGCAGGGCGCGCGCCTGCAGGTGTTCGCGCCCAACGCCGACGGCACCAACTTCGACGCCGGTCGCATGATCGACCTGCAGCTGCTGACCACCGACAGCCCGCCCCGGCAGACCAGCGATGTAAAGGTTGGTTTCACCCTGCCGGCCAACGCCAAGGAACCGACGGTGCAGCCGTTCGATGCCACCAATTCCAACAGCTACAACCACTCCAGCGGCGGCATTACCGTGTATGACTCGCTGGGCGTGAGCCACATCCAGGTGTCGTACTTCGTCAAGGAAGCCGGCGTCAACCAGTGGACCGTGCACAACTTCGTCGACGGCGAACCCGCAGGTACCCCGACGCCGGTCACCTTCGACAACAGCGGCAAGCTGACCGCACCGGCCAACGGCAGGATCAGCCTCGGCACGTTCACCCCGACCACCGGCGCGGGCGAGTTGAACATGACCCTGGACGTGAGCGGCTCGACCCAGTACGGCGAGAAGTTCGCCCTGCGCAACACCCAGCAGGACGGTTACGCCGCGGGCAAGCTCAACGAAATCACGGTGTCGGACACCGGCGTGGTCTACGCACGCTACTCCAATGGCGACGACAAGCCGCTCGGCCAGGTTGCGCTGACCACCTTCAACAACCCGCAGGGCCTGGAGCAGAAGGGCAACAACGTGTGGGCGGAGACGTTCGATTCGGGTACGGCCCGTACCGGAATGCCCGATACCTCCAACCTCGGCAAGATCCAGGCCGGCTCGCTGGAGGCGTCCACTGTCGACCTGACCGAGCAGCTGGTCAACATGATCACCGCGCAGCGCAACTTCCAGGCCAACGCACAGATGATCACCACCCAGGACCAGATCACCCAGACCGTCATCAACATCCGTTGATGAGCCGCTGACCCTGTCACGGAACTCCCCGCATGGATAAAGCCCTCTACGTGGCGATGACCGGTGCCCGCGCCTCCCTGCAGGCGCAGGGAACGCTCAGCCACAACCTCGCCAACTCCGATACCCCCGGCTTCAAGGAAGCGCTGGCCAACACCGAGGCCTTCCCGATCCAGGGCCGGGGCTTTGCCTCGCGGGTCGATGCGCTGCACGTCGACGCCGGCTTCAACCGCCGGCCCGGTGCACAGCACATCACCGGCAAGCCGCTGGACCTGGCGCTGCAGACCGGCACCTGGCTGGCCGTGCAGTCCACCGACGGCAGCGAAGCGTACACGCGCGGCGCGGCACTGTCGGTGACACCGAACGGTCAGCTGGTGACTTCCGGTGGGCGCCCGGTACTGGATGACAACAACAACCCGATCGCCATTCCGCCGTACCAGGCGATGGAGATCGGCAACGACGGCACGATCTCGATCATCCCGCAGGGTGAAGGCCCGCAGACCATGGCCATGATCGGCCGGATCAAGGTGGTGCAGGCACCGGATGAACGGCTCGAGCGCGGTCTTGATGGCCTGTTCCGCAACACCGATCCGCTGCAGCCGTTCGCCCAGGCCCTCGGGCCCACCGTGCACAGCGGCCAGCTGGAGGGCAGCAACGTCGATGCCGCCGGTGCACTGGTGCAGATGATCCAGCTGCAACGCCAGTACGAAATGCAGGTGCAGGTGATCAAGCACGGTGATGACAACGCACGCAGCGCCAACAGCCTGCTGCGACTGGGCAGCTGACGGAATTCCGCCGGCGCCGCGTAACGGCACTGGCACACCGCTTGCACGCCGTACCCCATGGGCCGCAGTACGCGGCCGGTTTCAGCAGACAGGACTCCGAAGATGAACCAGGCATTGTGGATCGCGAAAACCGGACTGGATGCGCAGCAGATGCGCATGTCGGTGGTTTCCAACAACCTCGCCAACACCAACACCACCGGCTTCAAGCAGGACCGCGCCAGCTTCGAGGATCTGTTGTACCAGCAGGTCCGCCAGCCGGGCGGCGCATCGTCGGCGCAGACCCAGCTGCCGACCGGCCTGCAGCTGGGCACGGGCGTGCGCGTGGTGGCCACCGCCAAGAACTTCGAGCAGGGCAGCCAGCAGCAAACCGGCCGCGCGCTGGACGTGATGGTCAATGGCCGGGGCTTCTTCGAGGTGCAGCTGCCCGATGGCAGCTCCGCCTACACCCGCGACGGCTCGTTCAAGATCAACCAGGACAGCGAACTGGTCACCAACAGCGGTTACCCGGTGCAGCCCGGCATCCAGATTCCCGAAGGCGCGCAGTCGGTAACCATCGGCAGCGACGGCACCATCAGCGTGAAGATGGCCGACGACGCCGCATCGGTGGAAATCGGTGCGCTGACCCTGACCGACTTCGTCAATCCCGCAGGCCTGCAGGCGCGCGGCGAGAACCTGTTCCTGGAAACCACCGCCTCGGGGCCGGCGCAGAACGGCAACCCGGGCCTGAACGGGCTCGGCAACGTGGTCCAGGGTGCGCTCGAAGGCAGCAACGTGAACGTGGTGGAGGAGCTGGTGTCGATGATCGAAACCCAGCGCGCCTACGAGATGAACGCCAAGGCGATCTCGACCACCGACTCCATGCTGGCCTACCTCAACAACAAGATCTGACCGGCCCAACCGGGATAACGCCATGTCGCCCATTTCCACCCTCGCCCGCACTGTCCTCGCCAGCACGGTGGCCGCCCTGCTCGGCGGCTGCGTGATTGCCGGCGACGTGCGCCCCTACCCCGCGATGGCGCCGCTGCAGCCGATCATGCCGCCCCAGGCCGAGCCGACGGCCGGTGCGATCTATGCGGCAGGGCCAACCCTGCAGCTGTACTCGGACCGCCGCGCGCGTGATGTCGGCGACCTGCTGACCATCACGCTGCTGGAAAACACCACCGCGCAGACCAGCGCCAACACCGCCACCAACAAGGAATCGAATCTGAGCCTGGGGACGCCCTCGATCTTCGGTGCGCCGGTCACCCTGGGCGGCAAGGACATCCTCAGCGCCAGCGCCAAGGGCGCGCGCGACTTCACCGGCAAGGGCAACAGCGCACAGAGCAACCGCCTGCAGGGCAGCGTCACGGTCACCGTGATCCAGCGCCTGCCCAATGGCAACCTGGTCGTGCAGGGACAGAAGAATCTGCGCCTGAACCAGGGCGACGAGCTGGTGCAGGTGCAGGGCATCGTGCGCCCGGGTGACATCAGCCCGGACAACACCCTTCCCTCCAGCCGTGTGGCCGAGGCCCGCATCGTCTACGGCGGCCGCGGTCCGGTCGCGCAATCCAACGCGATGGGCTGGCTGAGCCGCTTCTTCAACTCCGGCCTGACGCCGTTCTGAGCATGGCCATGACGCTTACCTTCTTCTCTTCCTGGCACCGCCTGTCATCGCTGTGCTGCCTGGTGCTGCTGGCAGTGGCTGCGCCCGCCAATGCCGAGCGCATCAAGGATCTGGCCCAGGTCGGCGGCGTGCGCGGCAACGCGCTGGTCGGCTACGGCCTGGTGGTCGGCCTGGATGGCAGTGGCGACCGCACCAGCCAGGCCCCCTTCACCGTGCAGAGCCTGAAGAACCTGCTGGGGGAGCTGGGCGTGAATGTGCCGGCCAACGTCAATCCGCAGCTGAAGAACGTCGCCGCCGTGGCGATCCACGCCGAACTGCCACCGTTCGCCAAGCCGGGGCAGCCCATCGATGTCACCGTGTCCTCGATCGGCAACGCGGTGTCGCTGCGTGGCGGCTCGCTGCTGATGGCGCCGCTGCGCGGTGCTGATGGCCAGGTCTACGCCATCGCACAGGGCAACCTGATCGTGGGCGGCTTCGGTGCCCAGGGCAAGGATGGCTCGCGGGTGTCGGTGAACGTGCCCAGCGTCGGCCGCATTCCCAACGGTGCCACGGTCGAACGCGCGTTGCCGGATGTGTTCGGTGCCAACGGCGAAATCACCCTGAACCTGCACAACAACGACTTCACCACCGTCTCGCGGATGGTCGCCGCGCTCAACAACGCCTTCGGCGAAGGCGCGGCACGCGCCGTCGACGGCGTGACTGTGGCGGTGGCCGCGCCGACCGACCCGGGTGCACGCATCGGCCTGCTTGCCCGCATCGAGAACCTGGAGCTGACCCCGGGCAGCGCCCCGGCCAAGGTCGTGGTCAACTCGCGTACGGGCACGGTGGTCATCGGCCAGCAGGTCCGCGTCGGCCCTGCGGCGATCTCGCACGGTTCGCTGACGGTGACCATCCAGGAGAACACCAACGTCAGCCAGCCCAACGCACTGGCCGGCGGCAGCACGGTGGTCAGCCCGCAGTCGACCATCACCGCCACCAACGATGGCAGCCGCATGTTCAAGTTCAATGGCGGCACCACACTGGATGAGATCGTGCACGCGGTGAACGCCGTCGGCGCCGCGCCGGGCGACCTCATCGCGATCCTGGAAGCACTGAAGCAGGCCGGCGCGCTGAGCGCCGAACTCGAGGTGATCTGACATGCGCATCACCCCCGCCTTCGAGCTGAATCCGGCGCAGCAGAACGACCCGGCCAGGATCGACAAGGTCGCGCGGCAGCTGGAAGGCCAGTTCGCGCAGATGCTGGTCAAGAGCATGCGCGATGCCAGTTTCGGCGACTCGCTCTTTCCCGGTGAGAACAAGATGTTCCGGGAGATGTACGACCAGAAGATCGCCGAGGCGATGACCCGTGGCAAGGGACTCGGGCTGTCGGCCATGATCACCCGCCAGCTGTCCGGAGCGACCGCCGAAGGACCGGCGCTGGATACCGGCATCGGCGCTGCGAAGGCCAGCCGGGCCTATCAGCTCAACGCGCCCGCGAAGGCGGCGCCGTCGCTGCCGCTGGAGGACGCCGGCCAGGCCGTACGCATGCTGCAGCAGATGGCCGCAGGTGCACAGCAGGATGCATCGGCCGCCATCGCGCCGATGGAACAGGCCCTGGACCTGATCGCCGGCCGCGAAAGCAGCAGCGTCCACCGGTCGCTGGGCACCGATGATCCGTACATCGCCGGGCTCGAGGGCCCCGACTGGGCAGCCCGCAACGACCAGTGGGCCGCCACCGCCAGCAACCGTGGCAGCGGCACTACGACCGATGCGCTGGCGACCCGCACCGCGGTTGCCCAGCTGGGCGCGCATACCCCGGAAGGCTTCGTCGCCAGCATCTGGCAGCACGCGCAGAGCGCAGCCAGGGAGCTGGGCGTGGACGCCCGCGCGCTGGTTGCGCAGGCCGCACTGGAAACCGGCTGGGGCAAGCGCCAGATCAAGCACGCCGATGGCAGCACCTCGCACAACCTGTTCGGCATCAAGGCCAATGGCTGGAACGGGCAGCGTGCGGTGGCCGGCACCCATGAGTACGTCGATGGCGTGCGCCGCAATGAAACCGCAAGCTTCCGCGCCTACTCCTCGCCGGCCGAGAGCTTCGCCGACTACGTGCGCCTGCTGAAGACCAGCCCGCGCTACCAGCAGGCCCTGCAGGCCGGCACCGATGTGCAGGGCTTCGCCCGGGGCCTGCAGCGGGCCGGCTATGCCACCGATCCGCGCTACGCGGCCAAGATCGCCGCGATCGCCGGCGGCCCGACCATCGAGCGTGCCGTCGCCGCCGTGACCGATGTCGGCAGTCGCCTTGGCCAGACCTTCGCCAGCACCGCGACAGCGGCGCTGGGTATCACCCGTCGTTGAGGAACCCCATGTCCAGCGTACTTTCCACCGGTACCGGTGCCCTGCTCGCCTTCCAGCGCGCCCTGGCAACCACCAGCCACAACGTGGCCAACCTCAACACGCCGGGTTACAGCCGGCAGAAGGTCAATTTCGCCACGGCCGATCCGCAGAACTTCGGCTACGGCACGGTGGGCAACGGCACGCGCATCACCGACATCCGGCGCACTGCCGACCAGCTGGCGATCTCGCGCCTGCTCGACAGCAGCGGTGAGCTGGCACGCCTGAAGCAGTTGTCCGGCATGGCCGACCGAGTCAACGCGCTGTTCTCCGACGCCGCCACCAACGTCGCAGGCGTCTGGTCCAGCTTCTTCGATTCGGTCAGCGGCCTGTCTTCCAATGCCTCCGGCACGGCCGACCGGCAGAGCATGCTGGACGGCGGCAAGGCCCTGGCCAACCGTTTCGTGCAGCTCAATACCCATCTGAACAACCTCAACAGCGAGGTCAACAACGGCCTGCTCGCCGGAGCGACCGAGGTCAACCGGCTGGCGCAGGAGATCGCCCAGATCAACGGCGCCATCGGCACCAACATCGCCAGCGCGGCCCCGGACCTGCTCGATCGCCGCGACCAGCTGATCTCGCAGCTGATCGGCTATACCGGTGGCACCGCGGTGATCCAGGACGGCGGCGTGATGAACGTCTACACCGCCGGCGGCAACGCACTGGTGGTCGGCACCACCGCCACCCGGGTCACCACCGTGGCCGATCCGTACCAGCCCGAGCGCCTGCAGCTGGCACTGGAAACGCAGGGCAACACCATCACCCTGGATCCCAAGGCCGTCGGCGGCCAGATCGGTGGGCTGATGGAGTTCCGCGACACCGTGCTGACCCCGGCGCAGGCGGAACTGGGCAAGCTGGCGATCGGCCTGGCCGACAGCTTCAACCAGGTCCACCACCAGGGCGTGGATCTCTACGGCCAGCTCGGCGGTGACTTCTTCAACATCGGCACGCCGCGGGTGACGGCCAACAGTGGCAACAGCGGGACGGCCAGCATCAGTGCCAGCTTCGGCGATCTCGGCAAGCTGGACGCGCAGAACGTCGTCCTGCAGTTCGATGGCACGCAGTGGAAGGCGAGCCGCGCCGACACCGGCGCCAGCATTCCGTTGACCGGCACCGGCACTGCGGCCGATCCGCTGGTGATCAACGGCGTCGAGCTGGTGGTCGGCGGCACGCCGGCAATCAACGACCGCTTCCTGCTGCAGCCCACTGCCGGCGTGGCCGGCAGCCTGGAGATCGCCATCACCGATCCCTCGCGCATCGCAGCCGCGGCTGCCGTGAAGGGCGCCGCCGCCACCGCCAATACCGGTACGGGCAAGCTCAGCGGCGTCTCCGTGACCGATGCCGGCCATGCGGACCTGCGCAATCCTGCGGCGATCGTCTTCACCTCCGCCACCACCTACACCATCGATGGTGGCCCTCCGCAGACCTACACCCCCGGCCAGACCATCAGCGCCAACGGTTGGAGTTTCGTTCTCGACGGTGCACCGCGTACCGGCGACACCTTCAACATCACCCCGACCCCGGCCGGCTCTTCGGACAACAGCAACGCGGCAAGGCTGGCCAAGGTGGAGAGCGCCAAGGCGTTCAGCAGCGGCACCGTCACCCTGAACGGCGCACTGGGCGGGCTGACCACCCAGGTCGGCGCGGCAGCGCGCTCGGCCGAGTACTCGCTTGAAGCGCAGTTGGTGATCAACGAGAAGGCCCAGGACGCGCGCGACGAAATCTCCGGCGTCAACCTGGATGAGGAGGCGGCGAACATGCTCCGCCTGCAGCAGGCCTACCAGGCCGCCTCGCAGTTGATTTCCACTGCCGACAACATGTTCCAGACCATCCTGGGAGCCGTCCGCCGATGAGCAGCCGCATCTCCACCGGAATGATGTTCAACCAGTCGGTGACGCTGATGCTGGCCAAGCAGGCCAAGCTCAATCACCTGGAGCAGCAGATCGCCACCGGCAGCAAGATCGTCAGCGCCAAGGACGATCCCGTGGCCGCGGGCACCGCCGTGGGCCTGGACCGCAGCCTGGCGGCACTCGAGCGCATGGGCCTCAACGCCGGCAACGTGCAGAACCGGCTCGGCGTGCAGGAGAACACACTGGCCCAGGTCAACGATCTGATGGGCCGCGTCAGCGATCTGACGCTGCAGGCCAGCAATCCGGCGCTGAGCGCCGCGGACAAGAAGACCCTGATCACCGAGCTGAACCAGATCCGCGACGGCCTGCTGTCGCTGGCCAACAGCAGCGATGGTACCGGCCGCTATGTATTCGGTGGCACCCATGACGGCGATCCGCCGTTCGCCAAGATCGACGGCAAGGTGGTCTATCGCGGCGACCAGACCCAGCGCCAGGTGGAAGTGGGGCCGGACACCTACGTGCTCGACGCCCTGCCCGGCAGCGAGATCTTCATGCGCATTCCAACCGGCGATGGCTTCGTCGACGGCAGCGCCGCCGCAGGCAACACCGGCAAGGGCGTGCTGACCAACATCACCCGCGACGGCAGCGACAGCTGGAACGGCCAGGCCTTCAGCGTGCGCTTCACCGCCAGCGACCAGTACGAGGTGCTGGACGCAACGGGCAACGTGACCAGTACCGGCTCCCTGAAGCCCGGCGACGAACTGGAAGTGAACGGCGTGCGCCTGCAGATCACCGGCGCTGCCGAGCCCGGCGATACCTTCAACGTGCAGCCGGCCGGCAGCCGCGACATCTTCGCGACGATGGACAAGCTGATCGCCGCACTCGACGCCGATACCGGCAGCACCGCACAGCTGGCGGCGCAGCAGAACCAGCTGCAGAGTGCATTGCGCGACGTAGGCCGCGCGTCCGAGCGGATGATCGATTCGCGTGCTGCCGGCGGATCGCAGCTCAAGGCGCTGGACAATGCAGCGGACATGCGCGAAGCCAACAGTGTGACGTTGAAGACCACCCTGTCACAGATGCGCGACCTGGACTACGCCGATGCCCTGAGCCAGTACCAGTTGCAGAGCACCGCGCTGCAGGCTGCACAGACGATCTTCTCGCAGATGCAGTCGATGTCGCTGTTCAACAAGATCGGCTGATCCGTTCCCCGCACACGCCCATGAAGGCCGCGATGCCCTGCATCGCGGCCTTTTTCGTTTCCGCAGCACCCTGCCGCTGCCTCGCCCGCCGGTGCGCCGCGCGCGTTCATTGACGACCCGCGCGCCCAGGTCCGCCCCACCCGGCGCCACCAGCGGCGCCCGCCCCCCCTGCCCGCCCCCTTCCAGGCCGGTGAAACCCCGGAAAAACAGCGTCCCGCGGGCTTTTTCCGGTTCATCGGAATTCACGCCTAAAGGTTGTTGACAAAGCGCCGTTATTCATTTGGCAACGGCGAAGCACACAGCCAAACAAAAAACAGGCGGCGCTTCGTTCCATTCACCTACGGGTTCCAAATAAGAGGAGACGACCCCATGGCACAGGTAATCAACACCAATACGATGTCGCTCAACGCTCAGCGCAACCTGAGCACCAGCGGCAACTCGCTGGCCACCACCATCCAGCGCCTCTCGTCCGGCCTGCGCATCAACAGCGCGAAGGACGACGCCGCCGGCCTGGCGATCTCGGAGCGTTTCAGCACCCAGATCCGCGGCCTGGACGTGGCCATCCGCAACGCCAACGACGGCATCTCGCTGGCCCAGGTCGCCGAAGGTTCGCTGAGCGAAGTCGGCAACAACCTGCAGCGCATCCGCGAACTGGCCGTGCAGGCCTCCAATGCCACCAACTCCAGCAGCGACCGCAAGGCCCTGCAGGCCGAAGTGACCCAGCTGGTCAGCGAAATCGACCGCGTCGCCAAGCAGAGCGACTTCAACGGCACCAAGCTGCTCGACGGCAGCTTCACCAGCCAGCTGTTCCAGGTGGGTGCCAACGCCGGCCAGGCCATCGCCATCAACAGCGTGGTCGACGCCAAGGCCAACTCGCTGGGCGCAACCACCTTCGTCGACGCCGGCAGCGCCACCCTGGATGACGCAGCCGTCGACGCCGCCGCCGGTACGCTGGCCAACATCACGGTGGGCGGTGTCAGCATCGGCGACGTCACGTTCGACTACACCACCCCGCCGGGCGCGCCGGCCACCGCCGCCGAGATCGCTGCGGTGCGCAAGGTCAACCAGGACAACGCCACCAAGGCGCTGGCTGCTGCCCTGAACGGCAAGATCGGCGAAACCGGCCTGCATGCCGCGCAGTCCACCACCGCGGGCGAAGTCACCCTGACCTCGGTCAAGGCCGACAACACCGTGGCCGGTGTGACCGTGAAGATGGGGCCGACCGCCACCGCAACTGATCTGAACGCCCCCGCCGCCGGCACTGCTGCTGCCCACGTCGCCGACATCCAGATCGATACCGTCGCCGGCGCCCAGCAGGCCCTGGAGATCGTCGACAAGGCCCTGGAATCGGTCAACAGCGTCCGCGCCGACCTGGGCGCGATCCAGAACCGCTTCACCTCGGTGGTCGCCAACCTGCAGACCTCTTCCGAAAACCTGTCGGCCTCGCGCAGCCGCATCCGCGATACCGACTTCGCCAAGGAAACCGCCGAACTGACCCGCACCCAGATCCTGCAGCAGGCCGGCACGGCCATGCTGGCCCAGGCCAACCAGGTGCCGCAGAACGTGCTCAGCCTGTTGCAGCGCTGACATGAGCCGCTCCCGGGGCACGTCGGGGGCGTCTGACCCAACTCACGTGCAACCGCTCAAGGACCTCTCCTCATGGCACAAGTCATCAACACCAACACGATGTCGTTGAATGCTCAGCGTAACCTGAGCACCAGCGGCAGCTCGCTGGCCACCACCATCCAGCGCCTGTCCTCCGGTTCGCGCATCAACAGCGCCAAGGACGACGCCGCTGGCCTGGCGATCTCCGAGCGCTTCGGCACCCAGATCCGCGGCACCGATGTGGCCATCCGCAATGCCAATGACGGCATCTCGCTGGCCCAGGTCGCCGAAGGCTCGTTGACCGAGATCGGGAACAACCTGCAGCGCGTCCGCGAGCTGTCGGTGCAGGCCGCCAATGCCACCAACTCGGCCAGTGACCGCAAGGCGCTGCAGGCCGAAGTGACCCAGCTGGTCAGCGAAATCGACCGCGTCGCCAAGCAGTCCGAGTTCAACGGCACCAAGCTGCTGGACGGCTCGTTCTCCAGCCAGCTGTTCCAGGTCGGCGCCAACGCCGGCCAGGCTATTGCCATCGACAAGGTGGTCGATGCCAAGGCCGACGCGCTGGGCAATGCCGTCTTCGACTCCAACTCGATCACGATCGAAGAAGGTGGCTCGTTGGCAGCCGATGCCGGCAAGGAAATCACCTATTCCGGCCTGACCATCGGTGGCGGCAGCCTGACCTCGGCGATCAAGATCGCCGACGTCAAGATCACCTCCACCGGCGACGCCGCCAAGGACCAGGCTGCCCTGGCCGCGGCGACCGTGACCGCGATCAACGCCAAGATCGGTGAGACCGGCGTCTACGCCGAACTCGACGGCACCACCGCCGGCAAGATCAACCTGACCTCGGTGAAGGAAAGCGTCGACAAGGACGGCAAGTTCGTCGCCATGTCGGCCACCGCGGGCGCCAGCACCGGCGTCGCCGGGTTCGACAGCGATGCCGCCACCGCCAGCCCCAGCGCCGCAGCGGGCAAGCTGCTGAAGGACGTCGACATCAGCACCGTGAAGGGTGCCCAGCAGGCGCTGGAAGTGGTCGACAAGGCACTGGGTTCGATCAACAACACCCGCGCCGACCTGGGTGCGATCCAGAACCGCTTCACCTCGGTGGTCGCCAACCTGCAGACCTCGACGGAGAACCTGTCCGCCTCGCGCAGCCGCATCAAGGACACCGACTTCGCCAAGGAAACCGCTGAACTGACCCGTACCCAGATCCTGCAGCAGGCCGGCACGGCCATGCTGGCCCAGGCCAACCAGGTACCGCAGGGCGTGCTCAGCCTGCTGCGCTGATCCGCACCGCGATCCACTCCCGGGCGTCGGCCAGGCCGGCGCCCGGACCCTGAACCACGCACCACCTCCGCCAAAGGAAATGCACCATGGCACAAGTCATCAACACCAATACGATGTCGCTGAATGCTCAGCGCAATCTGAGCACCAGCGGCGCCTCGCTGGCCACCACCATCCAGCGCCTGTCCTCGGGCTCGCGCATCAACAGCGCCAAGGACGACGCCGCCGGCCTGGCGATCTCCGAGCGCTTCGGCACCCAGATCCGCGGCACCGACGTGGCCATCCGCAATGCCAACGACGGCATCTCGCTGGCCCAGGTCGCCGAAGGTTCGCTGACCGAGATCGGCAACAACCTGCAGCGCATCCGTGAGCTGTCGGTGCAGTCGTCCAACGCCACCAACTCGGCCAGCGACCGCAAGGCCCTGCAGGCTGAAGTGACCCAGCTGGTCAGCGAAATCGACCGCGTCGCCAAGCAGTCCGAGTTCAACGGCACCAAGCTGCTGGACGGCTCGTTCTCCAGCCAGCTGTTCCAGGTCGGCGCCAACGCCGGCCAGGCCATCGCCATCGACAAGGTGGTGGACGCCAAGACCGAATCGCTGGGCACCGCGACCTTCGCCACCGGCACTACGGCTGCCCTGGCAGCGGGCGGCGACGGCGCACGCATCACCGGTACCGTGATGGACGTGGATATCGGCACCGTCGAGATCAAGGCCGGCGCGACCACCGAAGAGGCCGCCAAGGCCGTGGCCACCGCCATCAACGCCAAGATCGGTGAAGCCGGCATCTATGCAGAAGCCAACAGCAACGGTACCCTGAAGCTGAGCTCGGTGAAGGAAGGCAAGGATGTCGTTGCCGCTGACATCGCGCTGGAGCGCAGCAACCTGACGGCCGCAACCGGCGTGTGGAGTGCAAAGACTGCAGTCGCGGCCTACGCCCCTGGCACCGCCACCGATGCCAGCGTGCAGAAGCTGGACGTGAGCACCGTGCTCGGCGCCCAGCAGGCGCTGGAAGTGGTCGACAAGGCACTGGGTTCGATCAACAACACCCGCGCCGATCTGGGTGCGATCCAGAACCGCTTCACCTCGGTGGTTGCCAACCTGCAGACCTCGACGGAGAACCTGTCCGCGTCGCGCAGCCGCATCAAGGACACCGACTTCGCCAAGGAAACCGCTGAACTGACCCGTACCCAGATCCTGCAGCAGGCCGGTACGGCCATGCTGGCCCAGGCCAACCAGGTACCGCAGGGCGTGCTCAGCCTGCTGCGCTGATCCACGGCAAGAAGGTACCGCTGCCGCCGGTCGAACCGGCGGCAGCGGCAACCCGACAGCCACGGCGCACGCAGGCGCGGGCCATGCCCGGCCCGGGACGCTTCCCGAACCGGCTTGGCATCGCCCGCCCCTGCGGACCTCTGTTTCAGCGCTGTACCTTTGACTGTACGCACCGGGCGGCTTCGTCTCCCCCCGATTGTCAGTAGCCTGATCCCTCCCCTGCTTTGGGGGAGGGTTTTTTGCAGACTCCCGGCAGCCTGCGTCGTCCCGACCGCACCCTGCCCCGTCACTCCTGCAACCTGCATGCCAAACCTGCCGTCCGGCACTGGCACGGCGCATGCATCAACGAAGTCCTCAAGACCCAGCGGCGCAGGCCGCTATTTTCGTTGACGACGGGCGGCCGCAGCGCGGCGCCCGGATTACCAGGAGAAACGACGTGGCAGACTTTGGATACGGTGGCATCGGCTCGGGCCTGGACATCTCCAGCATCGTCAGCCAGCTGGTCGCGGCCGACCGCAAGCCCGCCGACAATGCGCTGAACCTGCAGCAGTCCAAGACCAAGATGCAGCTGTCGTCGATCGGCACCGTCACCGCGGCCTTCGACAAGCTGAAGACCGCACTCACTGCACTGAAGGCCACCACGGCCTTCGACACCCGCACGGTCACCGCCAGCAAGGGCGGCAGCGGCGGTACCGACGAGATCCTGACGGCCAGCGTGGCGCTGTATGACGTCGGCACCACCAAGGCGGCAGCGTCCAATGGCACGCACATCATCGACGTCAAGTCGCTGGCGACCGCACACAAGCTGATCGCCGACACCTCCGTGCCCAAGACCGATACGTTCGCCGCCGGAACCTTGACGTTGACCGTCGGCGTCGGCGACAAGGCCAAGACCATGAACGTGGAGGTCGAGGAAGGCGACACGCTGACCACGATCCGCAACAAGATCGACGCCGCCGGCCGCAAGGAAGGCGTGCAGGCCACCCTGATCAGCTCCGGCGACAACCAGTACCTGTCGATCGCACAGGAAAAGACCGGCGCGGCAAACGCGATCAAGCTCGAATACGCCGGCAGCGACCCGAAGTTGGGAGCGCTGGTCGGCAGCCTGAAGCAGAACACCGCGGCCGCCGATGCCAAACTGACCATCGATGGCGTTGAAGTGGTGAGCGCCAGCAACACCGTGGCCGACGCCGTGCCGGGCCTGACCCTGAACCTGAAGAAGGAAGGACAGAGCACGGTCACGATCAGCACCGACACGGCCGCGGCAACCAAGGTGATGCAGGATTTCGTGACCGCGTACAACGCGGCCATCGCCGCCATCAACACCGAAACCAAGTACGACGCCAAGACCAAGGAAGCGGCAGCCCTCACGGGCGACGCACAGATGCGCGGCGCCGCCAGCCAGCTGCGCTCGGTGATGTCGGGCGTGCTCAAATCCTTGTCCGGCGATGGCCTGGACGCCAAGGCCATCGGCCTGCAGACCCGTGGCTACCCCAATGCCGATGGCAGCCTGGTGCTTGATACCACCAAGTTCGCTGCCGCGCTTGCCAGCCAGCCGGAGAAGATCCGCCAGGCGATCACTGGCGATGCCGGCGGTGCGGGCCAGCTGTACTCGCTGGTCGACGGCTACGTGAGCACGACGGTCGGCAAGGAGGGTGCGTTCGTGGCCCGCACCAAGGGCCTGAACAACACCCTGGACAGCATCGACAAGCGCCGCAAGGACCTGGATACACGCATGGTCGGTGTGGAGGCACGGTACAAGAAGCAGTTCCTCGCACTGGACAGCCTGATGGGCAAGCTGCAGCAGAGCAGTTCGGCACTGCAGCAGCAGCTGGCGCAGTTGAACGGTTGACGGACGCGCGCGGCACTCAAGTTTGGTGCCGAACGCACCGATAACGGACGCAACAGCAATCATCGCGGTACTGCCGGCAGTGATCGTCACGATCCTGCTGCAGCACCCAGCGCAAGGAGAATCACGAATGTACGGTTCCAGCCGTCAGTACGCCGAGCAGTACCGCCAGGTGGGAGTGACCAGTGCGGTCACCGATGCCGATCCGCACAAGCTGGTGGCCCTGTTGCTGGCGGGCGCGCTGGAGCGCGTGCGGCGCGCACTGGCCAGCCTCGAGCGCGGCGACCATGCCGGCAAGGGCAAGGCGATCGGCGAGGTCTGCGCCATCGTCGGCCACCTCAACGGCTCGCTGGACCATGAGGCCGGCGGCGAAATTGCCGGCAATCTTTCGTCCCTCTACGACTACGTGCTGCAGCGCCTGACCGAGGCCAACCTGCACAACGACCGCGCCGCTCTGGACGAATCGCTGCAGCTGCTGGGCGAGATCGACAGCGCCTGGAACGCAATTCCGCACGAGCAGCGCCGTACGGCAGCGGTGGCACCATGAGCCTGCAGGCACTGCATGCGCAGCTGGATGCTTTCGAGAAGGCGCTGGGTGAAGATGCCTTCGACACCGCCGACAGCCTGCTCGAAGGCCATGACAGCAAGCTGCACGCGCTGTTGAGCCAACCGCTGGCGGCCGCCGACCATGCGCCCCTGACCGCGCTGTTCGAACGCCAGCAGAGCCTGCTCACCCTGCTGCGCCATCGCCGCGACGCGGTGGCCGTGCAGCTGCACGATGGACGGCGCTCCCTTCGCGCCGCGCACGCCTACCTGCAGGCAGAATCGCTGGCATGACCCTCCTGCCGACCACGTCGCTGCATCACCCGGCCGAAAGCGAGCTGTTCGACGAGACGCTCAGCTGCGAACTGGCGCTGCCGGTCGAGTTCCAGGCCGGCAATGCGGCGGGACGTACCAGCAGCGCCGAAGGCCTGCTGCGCAGCCTGGCGCTGGTCGAGGACAGCCGTGTCGATGAACACGACGAGCGCAGCGAGGCCAGCCTTCCGCTGCAGCGGCTGGAAGCCAAGCTGGATCTGGCCATGGTGCTGCTGGGCCGGCTCGTGCGCCAGCAGGGCCCGGCATTGACCCTGCGCCCGGTGCGCTGGTCCCGGCGCGGCATCCGCCTGCAGCTGGGGCCCCGCAGTGGCGCGGCCCCGGGCCAGGCCGGCGTGGTCCGCGTGCAGCCCAGCGACTGGCTGCCCGACCATATCGATCTGCCGGTGGAAGTGGTTGCCGAGGCCGCCGACGGCAGCGGAGGCCACTATCTCTGGCTGCGTTTCCATCGCCTCGGCGACGGACTGGAAATGGCCATGGAGCGGCATCTGTTCCGCCTGCACAGACGTCAGGTGGCCGAAGCAAGGCGGGCGCGCTGAACCCTGGCACGCCCGCCCGCAACGGACGACGCTTGGCTCGCCCGTTCAGCTAAGTTAAGGTGGACTCCCCTCCCGGACCTCCAGCGTGCCTGTGCGAGTTCTCATCGTCGACGATCACACCCTGGTCCGCGCCGGCCTGGCGCGGCTGCTGCAGGGGTTTGCCGACGTGCAGCTCGTGGCCGAGGCCAGCAACGCCGAGCAGGCGCTGCAACTGGCCCTGCAGCACGCGCCGGACGTGGTGCTGATGGATCTGTCCCTGCCCGGACGCACCGGCCTGGAAGCACTCAGCGACATCCGCATGCGCGCACCCGGCACCCGGGTAGTGATGATGACCATGCACGATGATGCCGCCCACGTGCGCGACGCACTGGATCGCGGTGCCGTCGGCTTCGTGGTCAAGGATGCCGCTCCGCAGGAACTGGAACTGGCGCTGCGCGCTGCACACGCAGGCCAGGTGTTCCTGAGCCCGCAGATCTCGGCGAAGATGCTGGCGCCCATGCTGGGCCGCGAGAAGCCCACCGGTATCGCCGCGCTGTCACCCCGCCAGCGCGAGATCCTGCGCCGCATCGGCAAAGGCGAAAGCAACAAGGAAATCGCCGCCGATCTCGGCATCAGCGTCAAGACCGTGGAAACCCACCGCGCGCGCATGATGGAGTCGCTGGGGTGCCGCCGCGCCAACGACCTGCTGCTGCTCGCCGCCCGCCACCAGCACGAGCTGGAGTGACCGCGCCATCCGGATGACGGGTTCCCGTCACCCCCACAGGCACTGACGGAATCCCGTACACGCCGGCACGACGCCCCGACCGCGTGCGCAACAGGAAATCAATGGCTTGCGACCGGGAAACGTCAACATCCCGCGCCGATGTCGGGAAAACCCCTACACGCTGTCGGGTAATTCACCAACCACCTCAGGAACCCCCTGATTCCGCACCTGCCGGATCAGAAGCAAGATGCGTTCCACAAGGCGTCGGGGAGCGGCGCCGGGGAACCACGATGAAGGCTGCACTCTCCGCCCAGCTGGGCCAACAACTTCACCTCACCCCGCAGCTGCTGCAGTCGATCCGGCTTCTGCAGCTGGACGGACTGCATCTGGAACAGGAAATCCAGCGCCTGCTCGACTCCAACCCGATGCTGGACATCGAGGATGCCGAAGCGCCTGCGCCCGAACCCGTCGACGCCGGCGCCACCACGCTGGAGACCGCGGCGTTCGACGAGCTGCCCGAATCCTCGATGTGGGACGTTGCCGGCGCCAGCTGGCAGGACGGCGACGATGACCGCATGGCACGCATCGCGGCGGGCGAATCGAGCGATCCGCAGCTGCGCGTGCTGCAGCGGCTGGCACTGGACCTGGATGACCGCGAGCTGGCGGTCGCCGCCTTCTGGCTCGAGCATTGCGATGACGCCGGCTATCTGCAGGCACCGCTGGCACAGCTGCAGCTGCTGGCCAGCGCCCAGTTCGACATCGCCGCCGATGGCGTGGAAGCGGTCCGCCAGCGCCTGCTGCATGGCGAGCCCGCCGGCATGGCCGCGCGGGACCTTCGCGAAAGCCTGCAGGCCCAGCTGCGCAGCCTGGACGGCGTGGTTCCCGCGCGGCATCTGGCCACCCGCATCCTTGCCGGCGCGCTCGAGCCGCTGGCCGCGCACGACTACCCCGCCCTCGCCCGCCTGCATGACGCCGAGATCGGTGACGTGCGCGAAGCAGTGCGGTTGATCCTCTCGCTGCAACCCCGCCCGGGTGACAACCTGCTGCCGGAGCGCAATGCCGTGGTGGTACCGGACGTGGTCGCCTGGCACGCCGACGGCCAGTGGAAAGTGGCCCTGAATCCGGCGACCAGCCGTCGCGTATCGATCAACACGCAGTACGAACAGGCCCTGGCCGACAGCAACGAGGCTGCACCGGCGCTGCGCGAGATGCTGCAGGAAGCGCGCTGGTTCAGCCGTGGCCTGTCGATGCGCTATGACACCCTGCTGCGTACCGCGCGGGTGATCGTCGAGCGCCAGGCCGCGTTCTTGGTCCGGGGCGAGGAAGCGATGGCGCCGCTGACGCTTAAGGAAGTAGCGGAGGAGATCGGCATGCACGAGTCCACCGTCTCGCGCATCACCACCGGCAAGTACCTGCAGACCCCGCGTGGCACCTTCGAGCTGAAGCACTTCTTCGCAGTGCGCCTGGAAGGCGCCAGCGTCTCCGGCCAGGCGGTGAAGGCCATGGTGCGCCGCCTGATCGATGCCGAGCCGGCCGGTCGGCCGCTGGCCGATGAGGCCATCGCCGCCCTGCTTTCGCGCCAGGGGGTGAACATTGCCCGCCGAACCGTCGCAAAATACCGAGAACAACTGGATATCGCCCCGGCCCGCGAACGGCGCCGGCTCAGCGCCAGGCAACCACAGCTGGCCCGGGTGGGCTGAAAAGGATGTTGGACATGAACACGCTCACGGTCCTGCTGGTCGACGACCACGAAGGTTTCATCAACGCAGCGATGCGCCATTTCCGCAAGATCGACTGGCTGCAGATCGTCGGCAGTGCCGGCAACGGCCTGGAAGCGATCGAGCGCTCGGAGACCCTGCGCCCGCAGGTGGTGCTGATGGACCTGGCGATGCCGGAAATGGGTGGCCTGCAGGCGACCCGCCTGATCAAGTCGCAGGATGACGCCCCGTACATCGTCATCGCCAGCCACTTCGATGACGCCGAGCACCGCGAGCATGCACTGCGCGCCGGCGCCGACAATTTCGTCAGCAAGCTGTCCTACATCCAGGAAGTGATGCCGATCCTGGAAGGCCTCAGGGAGGATCGATCGTGAGCGAGTCGCGCATCCTGGTGCTGGACAACGACGCCGTGCGTGCCGAACGCACCGTTGCCCTGCTGGAATTCATGGACTTCAATCCGCGCTGGGTTTCCGACGCGGCCGATTTCGACCTGGGCCGGCAGCGCCAGAGCGACTGGATGGCGGTGATCGTCGGCAGCCTCGACGATAGCGCTGCCAGCACCGCCCTCTACGCGTGGCTGGGCGGCAGCAGCCTGCCGCCGCCGGTGCTGCTGGCCGATGGCGAGGCCAGTGCCTTCGCCCACCGCCACGGCCTGCATGAAGCCAACATCTGGCCGCTGGAGACGCCGCTGCGCCATGCGCAGATGGAAGCCCTGCTGCGCCGTGCCAGCCTCAAGCGCCTGGATGCCGAGCACCAGGCGGGCGCCGTGCAGGAGCAGGGACCCACCGGCAATGGTGCCGCTGTGAGCGCGCTGCGCACGATGATCGACCAGGTCGCGGCATTCGACACCACCGTACTGGTGCTGGGCGAGTCGGGCACCGGCAAGGAAGTGGTCTCGCGCGCCATCCACCAGCGCTCGCCGCGCCGCGACGGGCCATTCGTGGCGATCAACTGTGGCGCCATTCCAGCCGACCTGCTGGAGAGCGAACTGTTCGGCCACGAGAAGGGGGCCTTTACCGGCGCGCTGACCGCGCGCAAGGGCCGCTTCGAAATGGCTGAGGGCGGCACCCTGCTGCTGGATGAGATCGGCGACATGAGCCTGCCGATGCAGGTCAAGCTGCTGCGCGTGCTGCAGGAGCGCAGCTTCGAGCGTGTCGGCGGCAACCAGACCATCCGCTGCAACGTGCGGGTGATCGCCGCGACCCACCGCGATCTGGAGAGCCGGATCGCCGACGGCAAGTTCCGCGAAGACCTGTTCTACCGCCTCAATGTGTTCCCGATCGACGTGCCGGCCCTGCGCGACCGGCGCGAGGATCTGCCGGCACTGGTGGAAACCATTGCCGCGCAGCTGGCGCGCACCGGCCGCGGCGAAGTCCGTTTCACTGCCGAAGCCCTGCAGGCGCTGGCGGGCTACGAATGGCCAGGCAACGTACGCGAGCTGACCAATCTGGTCGAACGCCTGGCGGTGCTGCATCCGGGTGGTTCGGTCCGCGTGCAGGACCTTCCCGCGCGCTACCGGGGCGACGCCATGCTGGCCCCCGTCAGCACCCCGGCGGCGGTACCGGCAGCACCCAGCGAAGAGCGATTGGATCTGCGCAGCTTCTCCTTCCACACCCCCGGCAGCGGCGGCCAGCCGTCGCTGGAGCACGGCATCGCGGTCAACCGCGCTGCGGCTGCCACGGCCCTGCCCGACGACGGCCTGGACCTGCGCAACCACATGGCCAGCATCGAGCTGGGCCTGATCAATGAAGCGCTGGAGCGGACGCAGGGGGTGGTCGCCCACGCCGCGCAGCTGCTGGGCCTGCGCCGCACCACTTTGGTGGAAAAACTGCGCAAGTACGGCATCGAACGCGAGCAGGCCGAACTGGCCAGCTGAGCGTGATCGCCAGCATGAAGGGGGCACGGACGCCTGGGCTTGCCCGGGCGTTCGTGTATCCGGCGCCGCCGGCAAGGCCAAAAAACCGACGCCGGTTCACTGACACCGGCAGATGACGACAGCGTATCGGCACGCCAGCTCGCCCGTCCTCCGCCGAACGCAAACTTCCGTCACGTTTCTGAACCGCTCAGGCGTTCCGGCACGGCACTTGCAGTGATCCCTGCAGATTCCCCATCCCTGTTCCTGGAACCGTTGCAGATGTCCCACTCCGTCACTTCGATCCTTTCGCAGATCCGCACCTACCAGTCCCAGATGGGACAGCCGGTGCTCAATCCGCTGGCTGAAGCGCCGCGCAGCAATGCCCTTCCTGGTGCGGTGCTGGATGCGCCGCAGGTGCAGCCGGCCAGCTTCACCGAGACCCTGCGCGGTGCGATTGCCGGCGTCAACAATGCGCAGCAGACGTCCGGCGCGCTGGCCAAGGCGTTCGAGATGGGCGAACCCGGCGCCGACCTGGCCAAGGTGATGGTCGCCTCGCAGCAATCCCAGATCGCCTTCCGCGCCACCGTGGAAGTCCGCAACCGTCTCGTCCAGGCCTACCAGGACGTGATGAACATGCCGCTGTAAGGAACTTGACGCATGGCACTGACGCTTTCCAAGGACAGCCTGAACGCCGAGAAGGCGGGGCAATGGTTCGACCGCCTACAGAGCCTGCAGATCACCCGTCGGCTGGGGCTGATGGCGATGATCGCAGTGGCGGTGGCGGCGGGCCTGTTCGTGTTCTTCTGGTCGCAGAAGCCCGGCATGGTTCCGCTGTATACCGGCCTGGACCAGAAGGCCACCGCTGAAGCGACCGACCTGCTGCGTGCAGCGCAGATCCCGTTCGCCCTGGACCCGGCAACCGGTGGCATCACCGTGCCGGAGAAGAACCTGCATGACGCCCGCCTGAAGCTGGCCGGCTCCGGCCTGACCGACAGCGGCAAGCTGGGCTTCGAGCTGATGGAGCGCGACCCGGGCTTCGGTGTCAGCCAGTTCGTGGAAAGCGCGCGCTACCAGCACGCGCTGGAAACCGAACTGTCGCGCACCATCAATACGCTGCGACCGGTGCGTGACTCACGCGTGCACCTGGCCATCCCCAAGCCCAGTGCCTTCACCCGCCAGCGCGACGTCGCCAGTGCTTCGGTGACCCTGGAACTGCGCGGTGGCCAGCAGCTGGAGCGCAGCCAGGTGGATGCGATCGTGCACATGGTCGCCGCCAGCATTCCGGACCTGTCGCCGGAACGGGTGACCGTGGTCGACCAGAGCGGGCGCATGCTCAGCATCAGCGACCCGAACAGCGAAGCGGCGGTCAATGCCGCCCAGTTCGAGCAGGTCCGCCGGCAGGAGACCTCCTTCAACCAGCGCATCCGCGAGTTGCTGGAACCGATGACCGGCCCGGGCCGCGTCAATCCGGAAGTCAGCGTGGACATGGACTTCTCGGTCACCGAGGAAGCGCGTGAGCTGTACAACGGCGAGCCGGCCAAGCTGCGCAGCGAACAGATGAGCGAGAACACCACCAGCACGCCCGGACCGCAGGGTGTGCCTGGCGCAACCAGCAACACGCCTCCGGGCCAGGCTGCGCCGCCACAGACCGCGCAGACGCCGAGCGAAAGCAGCAAGAACGCCACGCGCAACTACGAGCTGGACCGCACGCTGCAGCACACCCGCCAGCCGGCCGGCCGCATCAAGCGCGTGTCGGTGGCGGTGCTGGTGGACAACGTGCCGCGCCCCGGCGCCAATGGTGCACTTACCCCGCAGCCGCTGTCGGCTGCCGAACTGACCCGCGTCGAGGCGCTGGTCAAGCAGGCCGTCGGCTTCAGCGCCGAGCGGGGCGATACGGTCTCGGTGATGAATGCCCCGTTCGTGCGCGAGACCACACCGGTGGAAGGCCCGGCCTGGTGGGAGCTGCCGTGGGTGCACGATGCCGGCCGCATGCTGCTGGGGGCCATTGTGGTGCTGGCGCTGCTGTTCGGCGTACTGCGTCCGGCGCTGCGTGCCATCACCGGCCAGGCGAAGAAGCACGACCCGCTGGCACTGGAACCGCATACCGCTGACGTACAGCTGGTCGATGACGATGGCAGCCCGCTGCCGGCCCTGGGTGCCGAGCGCGCTGGCCTGGGTGGACCGGAGGCGCTGGCCCTGCCGGTGGACTCCTACGAGGAACGACTGCGGATGGCCCGTGAAGCCGTGAAGACCGACTCCAAGCGCGTGGCCCAGGTGGTCAAGGGTTGGGTGGCCAATGACTGAGGTACCGCTGACCGGAGTGCAGCGCGCCGCCGTGCTGCTGCTGTCGCTGGGTGAACTGGACGCGGCCGAAGTGCTGCGTCACATGGAACCCAAGGAAGTCCAGAAGATCGGCATCGCGATGGCCACCATGTCCGACATCACCCGCGAACAGGTGGAACGGGTGATGGACCAGTTCGGCCAGGAGCTGGGCTCCAAGACCTCGCTGGGCGTGGGGTCGGACGACTACATCCGCAACATGCTGGTGCAGGCACTGGGCAGCGAAAAGGCCGGCAACCTGATCGATCGCATCCTGCTGGGCCGCAACACCACCGGCCTGGATGCGCTGAAGTGGATGGATCCGCGTGCGGTCGCCGACCTGGTCCGCAACGAGCACCCGCAGATCATCGCCATCGTCATGGCCCACCTGGAAACCGACCAGGCCGCCGATGCGCTGAAACTGCTGCCCGACCGCACCCGCGTGGACGTGCTGCTGCGCATCGCCACCCTCGATGGCATTCCGCCGAACGCACTCAATGAACTCAACGAGATCATGGAGCGCCAGTTCGCCGGCAACCAGAACCTGAAGTCATCCAACATCGGCGGCGTGCAGTGCGCGGCCAACATCCTCAACTTCATGGACAGCGGCCAGGACCAGGCGATCCTGGGCGAGATCGCACGCATCGACGCGCCGTTGAGTGGCCGCATCCAGGACCTGATGTTCGTGTTCGACGACCTGGTGGATCTGGACGACCGCGAGATGCAGCTGGTGCTGCGCGAAGTCAGCGGCGAGCGGCTGGGACTGGCCCTGCGCGGCGCCGACATCAAGGTCCGCGACAAGATCACCCGCAACATGTCCCAGCGTGCCGCCGAGATCCTGCTGGAGGACATGGAGGCCCGTGGGCCGGTGCGTCTGTCCGACGTGGAAGGCGCGCAGCGCGAGATCCTGGCCATCGTCAAGCGCATGGCCGATGAAGGCACCATCACCATCGGCGGCAGCGCGGAGGCCATGCTGTGAGCACCGTCGTGCGCTGGCTCGCCCCTGACCTGCTGGCCCAGCCGGAACCCGTGCTGGAACAGGAGGACGCGTCCGGGCATGCCGGGCCGGACCCGGAGCACGAGCCGGAACCGCCGCTGCAGTTGCCGACCCTGGAAGAGATACAGGCCATCCAGGACAGTGCCGAGAAGGAAGGCTTCCAGCACGGCCATGCGGAGGGCTATGGCCAGGGCCAGGCCGAGGTGCGCCGGCTTGCCGCGCAGATCGAGGGCATCCTGGACAACTTCAGCCGCCCGCTGGTCCGCCTGGAGAACGAGGTGGTCGGTGCGCTGGGAGAGCTGGCGGTCCGCATCGCCGGTGCCCTGGTCGGTCGCGCCTACGAGGCCGAACCGGCGCTGCTGGCACAGCTGGTCGGCGAAGCCATCGATGCGGTCGGCGGCAGCACGCGCGAAGTGGAAGTGCGCCTGCACCCGGACGACATCGCTGCCCTCGCCCCCTTGCTTACCCTGCCACCGCAGCAGCGGCTGGTTGCCGACACCAGCCTCAGCCGCGGCGACCTGCGCGTGCATGCCGAGGCCGTGCGCATCGACGGCACTCTCGAAGCCCGCCTGCGTGGCGCGCTGGACGCAGTGATCCGCCAGACCGGAGCGAACGCATGACGGCCGAAACGCCACTGCCGCCACCTGCGGCAGACTGGGCCCTGGCCCGCAATCTGCGCTTGGCCCGTCGCCTGGACGGGCTGCGCGTGGACACCGCACACGGCCGTGGCCTGATCCGCGAAGGCGTGCTGCGCCGCGCGGTCGGGCTGACCCTGGAAGCGGTCGGCTGCGAAGCACCGCTGGGGGCCAGCTGCAAGGTCGAAGTGGTCGACGGTGGCTGGGTGGATGCCGAAGTGGTCGGCTTCGCCGGTGAGCGCACCTACCTGATGCCCAGCGCCGAACTGCATGGCCTGTTGCCCAACGCGCGGGTCGTGCCATCGGCACGGCGCGGCGGCGTGGAAGTGGGCGAAGGCCTGCTCGGCCGGGTGATCGACAGCGATGGCGTGCCGCTGGACGGCAAGGGCCCGATCCGTGCCGAAGGCCACGTCGGCATGGCCGGTGTGTCGATCAATCCACTCGCGCGCGAGCCGATCACCCAGCCACTGGATGTGGGCGTGCGCGCCATCAACGCACTGCTGCCGATCGGCCGTGGCCAGCGTGTCGGCCTGTTCGCCGGCTCCGGCGTCGGCAAATCGACACTGCTGGGCATGATGACCCGCTACACCGCTGCCGACGTCATCGTGGTCGGGCTGATCGGCGAACGCGGCCGCGAAGTGCGCGATTTCGTCGAAACCACGCTGGGCGAGGAAGGCCTGCGCCGCGCGGTGGTGGTCGCCAGCCCGGCCGACCGGCCACCGCTGGCGCGCCTGCATGGCGCCTACCGTGCAACCGCCATTGCCGAATGGTTCCGCGACCAGGGCCTGAACGTCCTGCTGCTGATGGACTCGCTGACCCGCTTCGCGCAAGCACAGCGCGAGATCGGCCTGTCGGTGGGCGAACCGCCGACCACGCGCGGCTACCCGCCGTCGGTGTTCGCCAAGCTGCCCGCGCTGGTCGAACGCGCCGGCAACGGCGCCAAGGGGCGCGGCTCCATCACCGCGTTCTACACCGTACTGACCGAAGGCGACGATCCGCAGGATCCGATCGCAGACGCCGCACGCGCGATCCTCGACGGCCACATCCTGCTGTCGCGCCGGGTCGCGGACAGCGGCCTGTACCCGGCCATCGACGTGGAATCGTCCGTCAGCCGCGTGGTCACGGAAATCGCCGACGAACCGTGGCGCCTGCGCATCCGCAAGCTCAAGCGGCTGGTCTCGGCCTACTCGGCCAACCGCGACCTGATCGCCATCGGCGCCTACCAGCGCGGCAACGACGCAGCCACCGACGAAGCCCTGGAACGCTGGCCGGAAATCATGGAATTCCTGGGACAGGACGTGGCCAAGGCCGCGGATCTCCCGCACAGCCAGGCGGCGCTGCAGCGCCTGGTGGAAAACGAGGTGTAAGCGATGAACCAGTCCAAGCGTATCGACCCTCTGCTGAGGCGGGCACAGGAACATGAAGATGCGGTCGCCCGCGACCTGGCCGAGCGCCAGCGCCTTCTCGACACTCACCTGTCGCGTCTGGACGAACTGCGACGTTATGCCGAGGAGTACGCCAACGCACAGATGGCCGCGACCAGTCCCGCCCAGCTGTTGAACCGGCGTGCGTTCCTTGACCGCCTCGACAGTGCGGTGGAGCAACAGCAGCGCACCGTCGACGGCAACCGCGAGAAGGTCGAAGCCGAACGCGCGCGCCTGATCCTGGCCAGCCGGGACAAGGCGGTGCTGGAGCAGCTGGCCGCCAGCTATCGCGCACAGGAAAAGGTGGTGACAGACCGCCGTGACCAGCGCGAGATGGATGACATCGGCGCGCGCCGCTCCCGCCTGGCGCAGGCCGAGGACCAGGACGGCACAGACACCGGAGGCCGTTCGTGACGCCCGCCGCGCTTTCGGGCAGCAGCACGACGGCCACTCCGCCCGGCGTGGGCAGCAGCCCGTCGCGCACGGCACGCAGCGAAGGCGGCAAGGACTTCGGTCAGCTGCTGCAGGGCGGCGCGCCCGTCCCGCCCACGGACAGCCCCGCGCCGACCGGCGTTGCGGCCACCGGCAGCGATGACGCCGCCAGCGTGCGGCCCCCCGCCAGCGAGCAGGTCGCGAGCGAGGCCGCTGCGCCACCGGCCGGCAAGGCTGCGACCGACCAGGACGCGACGACCGAAACCGACGAGGCGCCCTGGCCGCCATTCGGTCTGGCCGGGCTGGTGCTGGCCGCTCCACTGCCCGCCGACCCTGCGGCCAGCGTCCCACCGTCCGCCACGGGCACAGCGCCGCCGGCCCTGGCGGCAACCGCCGTACCGCCATCGCCGGTTGCCGCGTCGCCTGCCGCCGCGGTGCAGGCACCCGCCCCGGGCGTCGATGGCGAAGACGGCGCACTGCCCCTGCCCGCTCTGCCGATGGGCGACGCCGCGCTGGAGCGCAGCGGTGACACCGACAGCACGTTGCAGGGTGATCGTGCCCCGCCTGCACCCCTGCAGGCGCCCCTGCCCGCCGCACTGCAGGATCTGAAGGCGGCGCTGTCCAGCAACGCGGTCTTCAACGGTGAACCGACGCCGAAGCCGGTGCTTGGCGACGATGGATTCGACCAGGCCATTGGCGCCCGCCTGGGCTGGCTGGCCGACCAGAAGATCGGCCACGCCCACATCCGACTGAGCCCGGACGATCTGGGGCCGGTGGACGTACGCCTGCAGCTCAACGGCGACAAGGTCCACGCCAGTTTCAGCAGCCCGCACGTGGATGTCCGCCAGGCGCTGGAAAGCAGCCTGCCACGCCTGCGTGAACTGCTGGGCGAACAAGGCTTCCAGCTGGCCCACGCCGATGTCGGCCATCAGCCGGGCGGCGGTGGCGCACCTGCCGGCCAGGCCGGGCAGGAGGCAGGTCGGGGTGACGGAGAACCGACGCGGGGTGATGCCAGCCTGCCGGCCACCCCGTTGATCCGCCAGCGTGGCCTGCTGGACGCCTACGCCTGACGTGCGCGACCGACGCAGGCCCTGCCGACGGATTTCCGTCGCACCCTGTTCCCGGTGCATCGGCACACCCCTTGCATATCCCGGTGAAGCAACCCTCAGGAGCTTCACCTCGTGGCCGCAGCCGCTGACAAAACCAAGAAGAACGTCGAAAAGGACAAGGCCCGCACGCCGCGCAGTCCGATCCTGATCACCGCGCTGGTGGCCGTACTGGCTGCCGCTGCCGCCGGTGGCGGCGTGTGGTTCTTCACCCAGTCCACGCAGGAAGAAAAGACCAGCCAGGCGCCGAAGAAGAAGAACGCCACGCCGGCACCGGCGCAGTACTTCGCGCTGGAGCCCGCGTTCGTGGTCAACCTCAATGGTCCCATCGACGGCCCGCGCTACCTGCAGCTGGAAGTGCAGCTGATGACCCGTGATCCGGCCGCGCTGGAGGCGATCAAGACCCACGCCCCGGCCCTGCGTGCACGACTGCTGATGCTGTTCTCGCAGGTCGAGCCGGCACAGATTGCCGATATCGCCGGCAAGAAGAAGCTGCAGGCCGATTCGCTGGCCGAGGTGCAGAAGGTGCTCAAGGCCGAGACCGGCAGCAATGGTGCCGACGATCTGCTGTTCACCAGCTTCGTGACCCAGTAAGGGCCCACCGATGAATGATCTGCTGTCCCAGGACGAGATCGATGCCCTGCTCCACGGCGTGGACAGCGGCGCGGTCGAGACCGACCCGGAGCCGCCCTCCGGCGAAGCGCGTTCATACGACTTCGCCAGCCAGGACCGCATCATCCGCGGCCGTATGCCGACGCTGGAAATGGTCCACGAGCGCTTTGCGCGCCTGTGGCGCATCGGCCTGTTCAACCTGATCCGGCGCTCGGCCGAACTGTCGGTGCGCGGCATCGAGCTGATCAAGTTCAACGACTACATGCATTCGCTGTATGTGCCGACCAACCTGAACCTGATTCGTTTCAAGCCACTGCGCGGCACCGGCCTGATCGTGTTCGAGCCGACCCTGGTGTTCGCCATCGTCGACAACTTCTTCGGCGGCGACGGGCGCTACCCCACCCGGATCGAAGGCCGCGAGTTCACCGCCACCGAGATGCGCGTGATCCATCTGCTGCTGAAGCAGACCTTCGCCGACCTGCGCGAAGCGTGGGCACCGGTGATGGACGTGGAATTCGAGTACATCAACTCGGAGATCAACCCGCACTTCGCGAACATCGTGACCCCGCGCGAATACGTGGTGGTGTGCCGCCTGCACGTCGAGCTCGACGGCGGTGGCGGCGACATCCACGTCACCCTGCCGTACTCGATGCTCGAACCGATCCGGGAGCTGCTCGATGCCGGCATCCAGAGCGATCGCAACGACCGCGACGAAAGCTGGGGCCAGACCCTGCGCGAGCAGCTCAACATCGCCGAAGTGACCCTGTCCAGCGTGCTGGCCAGCAAGCGCATGACCCTGCGTGACCTGACCCGGTTGAAGGTCGGCGACATCCTGCCGATCGAGCTGAGCCCGCAGGTGCCGCTGTGCGTGGAGAACATCCCGGTGTTCACCGGCGAATTCGGCATCGCCAACGGCATGAATGCCGTGAAGATCACTGCTACCCATCCGCCGGGCACCCGCCCGCGCGTACCCGTCATCCAGGAAGACCCGCAATGAACGATACCGACGCCCTCGAACCGACTCCGGCCCAGTTCGGCACCCTGCACGCCGACGAGGCCTCCGGGGTCGATCTGAATCTGGACGTGATCCTCGACGTGCCGGTGACCCTGTCGCTGGAAGTCGGCCGCGCCCGCCTGCCGATCCGCAACCTGCTGCAGCTCAACCAGGGTTCGGTGGTGGAGCTGGAGCGTGGCGCCGGTGAATCGCTCGACGTATTCGTCAACGGCACCCTGATCGCGCATGGCGAGGTCGTGGTGATCAATGACCGCTTCGGCGTGCGCCTGACCGATGTGGTCAGCCCGAGCGAACGCATCCGGAGACTGCGTTGAGCCTGCTGGCGTCCACCCTGCTGGGCGTCGGCAAGGCCGCCGCCCCGGTCGGCCAGCACGCGGCCTCGGCACCGGGCCTGTTCGGCGCGGTGCTGGCGCTGCTGGCCGTGCTGGCCCTGGTGGTCGGCCTGGGCTGGCTGCTGAAGCGCCTGCCCGGCAGCGGCTTCCGCCCGGCCGACGGCATGAAGCTGGTGGCCAGCCTCAGCGTCGGCGCCAAGGAACGCGTCGTGGTGGTGGAGGTCAACGGCCAACAACTGCTGCTGGGCGTCACCGCCGGCAGCATCAACGCCCTGCACACCCTTTCCGAACCGCTGCCGCCGCCCGCGCCGGTGCGCGTGCCGGACCTGAAGAACCTGCCGAATTTCGCCCAGCTGCTGCAGCAGCGGCTGCGCAAGGATCCCTGACATGCGTGTCATCCGTACCCGTCCAGCTACCCTGATCGCGTGGCTGCTGCTGATTGCCCTGTGCCTGCTGCCCGCGCTCGCCTTTGCCGCGCCGGGCGCTGCTCCGACCACGCCACTGCCGGATGTCAACGTGGGCAGGATCGGTGGCCAGCCGGTCAGCCTGCCGCTGCAGACACTGCTGCTGATGACGGCGATCACCCTGATCCCGTCGATGCTGCTGGTGCTGACCTCGTTCACCCGCATCATCATCGTGCTGGGCCTGCTGCGGCAGGCACTGGGCACCGGCCAGACCCCGTCCAACCAGGTGCTGCTGGGCCTGGCCCTGTTCCTCACCGCGATGGTGATGATGCCCACCTGGGACAAGGCGTGGAGCAGCGGAATGGCGCCCTACCTCAACGGCCAGATCGACTTCCAGACCGCGTGGACACTGACCACCCAGCCGCTGCGCGGCTTCATGCTGGCGCAGATCCGCGAGACCGACCTGATGACCTTCGCCGGCATCGCCGGGCACGGCACCTATGCCAGCCCGGATGCGATCCCGTTCCCGGTCCTGGTCGCCTCGTTCGTGACCAGCGAACTGAAGACCGCCTTCGAGATCGGTTTCCTGATCTTCATCCCGTTCGTGATCATCGATCTGGTCGTGGCCAGCGTGCTGATGTCGATGGGCATGATGATGCTGTCGCCGATGCTGGTCTCGGCACCCTTCAAGATCCTGCTGTTCGTGCTCGTCGACGGCTGGGTGCTGACGGTGGGAACGCTGGCGGCCAGCTTCAATCCGGCGTGACCCGGACCGGCGTGATTGCAGGGGCCGCCAGCCATTGCCGGCGGCCGCATTGACCACCGCCGGGCAGGACCCGGCGCTACCGATGGAAAGACGATGTCTCCCGAACTTGCCCTGACAGAACTGCGTGGCGGCCTGATTGCCGTACTGTGGGTGGCTGGCCCGCTGCTGCTGACCGTACTGGTGGTAGGTGTGGTGGTCGGTGTCGTGCAGGCCGCGACCCAGCTCAATGAGCCCACCATCGCCTTCGTCGCCAAGGCGGCAGCGTTGACCGCCGTGCTGTTCGCCCTGGGCAGCCTGCTGATCGGCCATCTGGTCGAATACACCACGCTGCTGTTCCAGCGCATTCCGCACCTGATCGGCTAGGACGCGCACCGCGATGGATGCCGCCACCCAGATGGCTGCCGACGGCCTGCAGGCCTTCGGCATGATCGGCACCGTGCTGTGGACGATGCTGCGCATCGGCGCGGTAGCCATGGCCATGCCCATGGTCGGCACCCGTGCGGTGCCGGCGCGGATCCGCGTGGTACTGGCCGGTACCCTCGCCATCGCGCTCGCCCCGCTGCTGCCGCCCGTGCCGGAGTGGACCGGCTTCGATGCGGCCACCGTGCTGACCATCGCCCGTGAGCTGGCCATCGGCGTGGCCATCGGCTTCCTGCTGCGGCTGGTGTTCGAAGCTGGCGCGATGGCCGGCGAACTGGTGGCACAGGGCACCGGCCTGGCGTTCGCGCAGATGAGCGACCCCCTGCGCGGCGGCACCTCCGGCGTGATCGGGCAGTGGTTCTACCTGTTGTTCGGCCTGCTGTTCTTCACCGCGAACGGCCACCTCGCGCTGATCTCGCTGGTCGTGGACAGCTACCGGGCACTGCCGATCGGTGCGCCGCTGCCCGATCCGCACGCGTTCTTCAGCATCGCCCCGACGTTCCTGCTGACCGTGCTGCGCGGTGCGTTGACACTGGCCATTCCGTTGACGGTGGCGATGCTGGCGGTGAACCTGGCGTTCGGCGTGCTCGCCCGTGCGGCACCTGCGCTCAATCCGATCCAGCTCGGCCTGCCGGTGTCGCTGCTGCTGGGCCTGTTCCTGCTGGTCCTGCTGGCCGGCGAAATGGGGCCCCCGGTGCAACGACTGTTCGATGCGGCGTTCCAGGCTGCGGACGCGGTCACACACTGACGCTTCCATCACGCTTTGCTGCTTGCCGTCCCCCCGGGGACGCGCGTTAGAGTGAATACGCGGCAACCGGGGGGATGCCGCACCTGGCGGCCGCTTCTGGCTGCCTGCCACATGCATGCCCCACCGTAGTTTCCGTCGACAGGCAGGTCCGGGAGACTGACGAATGCTGGTAGGCACGTACAACGCATGGCTGGTGGCAGTCTCGCTGTTGGTGGCCGTGATGGCTTCCTACACGGCACTGGCGATGGCCGGACGCACGGTCACGGCACCCGGCAGAGGCGCGACCTGGTGGTGGCGGCTCGGTGGCGGCTTCGCGATGGGCCTGGGCATCTGGTCGATGCACTTCATCGGCATGCTGGCCTTCGACCTGCCCATTCCACTGGGCTACGACCTGCCGATCACCCTGCTGTCGCTCGCCCTGGCCATCGCCTCGTCGGTGTTCGCGCTCTGGCTGGTCTCGCTGCCCACCCTGCCACATCCACGCCTGGCAGGGGGCGCCTTGCTGATGGGCACCGGCATCGCCGGCATGCATTACGTCGGCATGGCCGCGATGCGCATGCAACCCGGCATCGACTACCACACGGGCTGGCTGCTGCTGTCGCTGCTGGTTGCGGTCGCTGCATCCTGGACCGCCCTCTACGTCGCCTTCCGCCTGCGCGCGCAGCGCACCCGGGTCGGTGACCGGCTGGCCGCCGCCGGCCTGCTCGGTCTGGCCATCGTGGGCATGCACTACACCGGCATGGCCGCCGCACGCTTTCCACAGGGCAGCATCTGCGGCGCTGCAGTGGGCGATGGCCTGCAGAGCACCTGGCTGGCGATGCTGGTGGTGGTGCTGACCGTCGCGATCCTGGCGGTGGTGCTGGTGGTGTCCTGGCTGGACCAGCGGGTGGAAGCGCAGCTGCTGCGCCTTCGCAACGCGATGCTGAGCACCTCGCTGACGGATGCGCAGGAGGAATTGACCCAGGCCGCGCTGCACGACCCCTTGACCCGCCTTCCGAACAGGCTGCTGCTGCAACGGCGCATCGTGCAGTCACTGGCCGAAGCCGAACAGGGCGGCAGCCGCTTCGCGGTGATGTTCATGGACCTGGATGGCTTCAAGCAGGTCAACGATGCCTATGGCCACCAGGCCGGCGATGCCCTGCTGGTGGCCGTCGCCGAGCGCACCCGCCAGCTGCTGCGGCCGAACGACCTGTTGGCGCGGCTCGGCGGCGACGAGTTCGTGCTGGTGGTGCGCATCGACCATGACGAGGACCTGCCGACCCTGGCCCGGCGCATCCTGCAGGCGGTGGGAGGCGGCCCGCTGCTGCCCGACAACGAACTGCAGGTGACTGCCAGCATCGGCATCGCCATCTGCCCCGACCACGCCGCCAGCGAACGCCAGCTGATGGCCTTCGCCGACGCTGCGATGTACCAGGCCAAGGAATCCGGCCGAAACTCCTTTGTCCTGTTCGCGGATTGGATGAACGACAGCGCCGAACAGCAGTTCCGCCTGCTGGCCGACCTGCGCCGGGCGATCGGCAGCGAACAGCTGTTCCTGCACTACCAGCCGAAGATCCGCGTGGCCACCCAGAAGGTCGCCGGCGCCGAGGCGCTGATCCGCTGGCGTCATCCGGAACAGGGCCTTATTCCACCGGATCGCTTCATCCGCCTGGCCGAGCGCAGCGGCGCGATCAACGAGATCGGCCGCTGGGCGCTGGACCAGGCGTGCCTGCAACTGCGGCACTGGCACGACGCCGGCCACGAGGGCTGGTCGATATCGGTCAACCTGTCGCCGGTCCAGTTCAGCTCGCCGCACCTGCTGCGCGATGTGCGCGACGTGATCGAACGGCATCGCATCACGCCGCGCAACCTGGTGCTGGAGATCACCGAAAGCACCGTGATGCGCGACACCGACACCAGTTTGCGGCTGCTGCAGGCGTTGTCGGTGCTGGGGGTCGGCATCTCCATCGACGATTTCGGCACCGGCTATTCCAGTCTGCTGTACCTCAAGCGCCTGCCGGCCACCGAGATCAAGATCGACCACGCCTTCGTGCGCGATCTCGAACACAGCGCGGAGGACGTGGTGATCGTATCGGCGATCGTGGCGCTGGGCCATGCACTGGACATGGACATTGTTGCCGAGGGCGTGGAAACGGCTGCCCAGCGTGCCTACCTTGAGCGGCTGGGGTGCGATTACCTGCAGGGCTACCTGCTCGGCCGCCCGGTCGATGCGGGCCGTTTCATGCAACTGCACGACCTGCCGCGGCCACGGGTGGAGCTGGCGCAGACCCCGCCCCCACCGGCCCCGCCGGGGTAACGTCGGACTCTCCGCGGCGGGCGGCCACCCACCGTATGATGGCCACGCGCCCGCCATTGCAAGGAACACCCCGTGACCTTACGCGCTCTTCTTGCTGGCCTGCTGCTGGCGCTCACCTGCACCCGCGTGGCCGCCAGCGATCTGCGGTGGTCGCTGCCCCGCGATGCGCCGCCAGCACAGGTGGATACGGCACTGCAGGCGCTGGGTACGGAGCTGTTGCAGTCGGCAACGCTGACCGATGCACAGCGCTGCCATGCGCTGCTGGCCACGGGTCGCTACGCCGAGGCACGCGCCATGATCGAGAAGCTGCGCGCGACGCTGGCCGCTGCCGGCGATGGCGCGGCGGCCCAGCGCTGGATGCCGATGCTGCTGGCAAGCACTGGCGCGCGGGATGCGGAAGCGTATTCGCGCGCCTTCCATTCGGCCTTTGCTGGCCTGGATGATGTTGCCGCCGTGCAGGCCGATGCAGCGCTTGCCGTGCCTCCCGCTGCGGTACAGGCGCAGCTGACGCAGGCGCTTGCGGCACAGGCCGATGCCGCCACCGTGCCGCAGTCAGCCGCGCTGGAGCTGGTGCGCCTGCAGGCTGTGTTGCGCGCGCAGACCCTGGCTGCGGCACTCGCCCCTGCACTGCTTGACGCAGAACAGCAACGCCGCTTCGTGATCGACAGCGGATTGCGTATCCCCGTGGCCGAAGGGGTGGTGCTGTCCGCACAGCTGGCACGGCCCCGCAGCGCGTCCGCGCCGCTGCCGACGGCCATGCTGTTCACCATCTACACCGACCCGCCCAAGAACCGTCTGAAGATGCTGCTGGCCGCAGCCCACGGCTACGCCGGCATCGTGGTCGACGCACGCGGAAAAGGTCGGGGTACCGGCACCATCGCCCCCTACGAACACGACGGGGTGGACGCCAATGCCGCGATCGACTGGGTCAGCCGCCAGCCCTGGAGCGACGGTCGGGTCGCCATGTATGGCGGCAGCTATGAAGGATTCACCGCATGGGCGGCAGCGCGCCATCACCATCCGGCACTGAAGACCATCGTGCCCTACGTCGCTGCCATTCCGGGCCAGGGCCTGCCGATGGAGAACAACGTATTCCTCAGCGCCAACTACGGCTGGGCCTTCTACGTGGCCAATGGCCCGATGCTGGATACCGACACCTATGGGCAGCAGGACCGGTGGTCACAGCTGCCCGGCCGCTGGTATGCCTCCGGCCGGCCGTACCGGCAGATCGACCAGATCGATGGCACCCCCAATCCCTGGCTGCAGCGCTGGCTCGCCCACCCGGCCTATGATGGTTACTGGCAGGCCATGGTGCCGTACGCCGAAGACTTCAGGGACATCCGCATTCCGGTGCTGACCATTACCGGCTACTACGACGACGGCCAGATTTCCGCGTTGCAGTACTTCACCGATCACATGCGCTACCGGCCGGACGCCGATCATGTCCTGCTGATCGGGCCGTATGACCACGGCGGTGCCCAAGCCGCCAGCAAGCCGATGCAGCTGCGCGGCTACACGGTGGACCCGGTCGCGCAGTTCGATACGCCTGCGCTGACCTTCCAGTGGCTGGACCACGTACTTCGCGATGCCCCGCGCCCGGCGCTTCTGGCCGACCAGGTCAACTTCCAGCTGATGGGCAGCAACACCTGGGGGCATGCAGCCACCCTTGATGCCGCTGCGGGCGGCCATCGCACGTACTACCTGTCGGCAGCCGCTGAGGGCGACCATCACCCGTTGCAGGAACAGCGGCCAACGCCGGGAACACTGCGGCAGACGGTGGACCTCGCTGACCGCACGGAGGTCCGGCATGGCTACTATCCGTTCCCGATCGTGGCCGCCGGGGACGAGCCGGACACGGCACTGACCTTCCTCTCCGAGCCCTTCCCAGCACCGATGGACCTGATCGGACGCTTCTCGGGCGATCTGAAGGTCCGCATCAACAAGCGCGACATGGACTTCACGGTCACCCTGTACGAGCTGCTGCCCGATGGGCGCCGGATGCAGCTGTCCTACTACGTCGGCCGGGCCAGCCACGTACGCGACCCGACCACGCGGCAGTTGCTGGTGCCGGGGCGATGGACCGACCTGCCCTTCGATCGCACCCGCATGGTCGCCCGCCGTGTGGGCGCGGGCAGCCGGCTGCTGGTGAAGGTGGACGTGCTCAAGGACGCCATGCACCAGGTGAACCACGGCACCGGACGCGATGTCAGCGACGAGTCAGCCGCCGATGCCGGTGAGCCCCTGCAGGTGGACTGGCACAGCGACAGCACGCTGAGCATCCCGCTGCGGCCGGCCCTGCCCGGCTAGCGTCGGGCGTTGCCCCGGCGGTGAACCGCGCGCCGCGGAACAGTTCTTGCAGGCAGCCCGGCATCCCCTGCCGCAGTGCCCGTGATGTCCGAGAACGAATCCGCCGGCGAAAAGACCGAACAACCCACCGAAAAACGCCTGCGTGAGGCCCGGGAACAGGGCAACCTGCCGCGTTCCCGCGAACTGGGGACCGCCGCGGTGTTCGGTGGCGGCGTGCTGGCGGTGATGGCCATGGGCGGCTCGATCGGCCGTGGTGCCACGCAATGGATGAAACAGGCGTTGAGTCCCGAGCAGGGGCTGCGGCAGAACCCGAAGGAACTGTTCGGCCACTTTGGCGACCTGCTGCTGCAGTTCATGCTGGTGATCACCCCGCTGGTGCTGGTCTGCCTGCTGGCCAGCTTCGTCGCCCCGCTGGTGATGGGCGGATTGCGCTGGTCGGCCAAAGCGATGATGCCCGACATCAATCGGCTGAACCCGCTGACCGGCCTCAAACGTCTGTACGGGCCGGAAGCCATCGCTGAATTCACCAAGTCACTGCTGCGCGTGGCGTTCGTGGGCGTCGCCGCCGGACTGGTGGTGTGGAGCGGCTTCGACACCCTGCGCGGGTTGATCCACCACCCACTGGAAACCGCCATCACCGATGGCCTGGGCTTCACCCTGCGACTGCTGCTGGCCACCGCCGGGGCAATGCTGGTGCTGGCGGCGATCGACGCGCCGTACCAGCGCTGGAACTGGATGCGCAAGCTGAAGATGACCCGCGAGGAACTGCGGCGGGAAATGAAGGAAAGCGAAGGCAGCCCGGAGGTGAAGGGCCGCATCCGCCAGCTGCAGCAGCAGATGGCCAACCGCCGGATGATGGAAGCGGTGCCCACCGCGGACGTGGTGGTGGTCAACCCGACCCACTACGCCGTGGCTCTGAAGTACGAGGGCGGCGCCATGAACGCGCCCACCGTGGTCGCGCTGGGCGTGGACGAGACCGCCCTGCGCATCCGTGAAGTCGCCGATGGCAACAAGGTCGCCATCGTCTCCGCCCCGCCTTTGGCACGCGCCTTGTATCGGGAAGGCCAACTCGGAAAGGAAATCCCCGTGAGACTGTATTCGGCCGTGGCCCAGGTCCTGTCCTACGTCTACCAGCTGCGCGCCTGGCGCACCGGCCCGATGCCGGGCGCCCCGCACATCGAGGTGGATGAATTCGGCAAGGGAGGCCGGGCATGAGCGCGCAGGCCTCGTCCGGATTCAACACCCGCCGGCTGCTGGAGATGATCCGCCAAGGCCTCGGCGCACCGCTGATCGTGCTGGCGCTGCTGGCGATGGTGGTGGTGCCGCTGGCGGCGCCCGTGCTCGATGCGCTGTTCACCTTCAACATCGCCATCTCGCTAATGGTGCTGCTGGCGGTGGTGTACGTGAAGCGCCCGCTGGATTTCACCATCTTCCCGATCGTGCTGCTGGTCACCACCATGCTGCGGCTGGCACTGAACGTGGCCTCCACCCGCGTCATCCTGCTCAATGGCCAGAACGGCCACGACGCGGCTGGCAAGGTCATCGCGGCGTTCGGTGAATTCGTGATCGGCGGCAACTATGCGGTCGGCATCGTGGTGTTCGCCATCCTGACCATCATCAACTTCGTGGTCATCACCAAGGGCGCCGGCCGTGTCTCGGAAGTGACCGCGCGCTTCATCCTCGACGCCATGCCCGGCAAGCAGATGGCCATCGATGCCGATCTCAACGCCGGCCTGCTGACGCGCGAAGAAGCCAAGCTGCGCCGCGAGGAGGTCCGCGAGGAAGCCGACTTCTATGGAGCGATGGACGGCGCCAGCAAGTTCATCCGGGGTGATGCGATTGCCGGCATCCTGATCCTGTTCATCAACATGCTCGGTGGCCTCGCCGTGGGCGTGCTGCAGCATGGCATGCCGTTCGGCGATGCCGCTGCGACCTACACCCTGCTGTCCATCGGTGACGGTCTGGTGGCGCAGCTGCCGGCCCTGCTGGTTTCCAGCGCAGTGGCGATGCTGGTCACCCGTGCCTCGCGCTCGCAGGACATGGCACAGGCGATGACCGGCCAGGTGTTCGGCCAGTACCGTGCCCTGGCCATCACGGCCGGCATCATCGGCCTGGTCGGCCTGGTGCCCGGCATGCCCAACGTCGCTTTCCTGACGCTTGCCTCCATTCTCGGCTTCATCGCCTGGAAGCTGTACCGGAAGGGACAGGCCCCGGCCCCGAGCGACGCTGCCGGCAGCGACCCCGGCGCGGTCAGTGCGCTGGGCCGACCGGCGGCGCCGGCCCCCACCGCGGAACTGAGCTGGGACGAACTGCGCCCGGTCGACCCGCTGGGGCTGGAGGTCGGTTATCGGCTGATTCCGCTGGTGGACAGCAATCAGGGCGGCGAACTCATGGCACGCATCAAGGGTGTGCGGCGCAAGCTGACCCAGGACGTGGGATTCCTGATTCCATCCGTGCACATCCGCGACAACCTGGAACTTCCTGCCAACGGCTACCGCGTGCTGGTACATGGCGTGCCGGTGGCAACCGCCGAGATCCATCCCGACCGCGAACTGGCGCTGGACCCCGGCAGTGCGCTCGGCCCGCTGGACGGCATCGCCGGCAAGGATCCCGCCTTCGGCCTGGACGCTACCTGGATCCAGCCGCACCAGCGCGCCCAGGCCGAAACCATGGGCTACACCGTGGTCGACCCGGCCACCGTGGTCGCCACCCATCTTTCCCACCTGATCCGCGAGCATGCGCCGGAGCTGCTGGGCCACGAAGAGGTGCAGCACCTGCTGGCCAACCTCGCCAAGAGCGCACCCAAGCTCGTCGAAGATCTGACGCCCAAGGCGCTGCCGTTGTCGGCCGTGGTGCGGGTGCTGCAGAACCTGCTGGTGGAACGCATTCCGATCCGCCAGCTGCGCAAGATCGCCGAAGCACTGGTGGAGCACGCGCCGTCCAGCCAGGACCCAGCCACGCTCACCGCCGCAGTGCGCACCGCGCTCGGCCGCTTCATCGTGCAGGAGATCGCCGGAATGTCGGCGGAGCTGCCGGTGTTCACCCTCAACCCGCAATTGGAACGCGTCTTGCAGGAGTCCACGCAGGGCAACGGCGCCGCGCTGGAACCCGGGCTTGCCGAGCGACTGCATCAGAGTCTGGCCGAATGTGTCAGCAAGCAGGAAGCCCGCAACGAGCCCGCGGTCGTGCTGGTTCCCGGCCCGGTACGTGCCGCGTTGGCACGCCTGGTCCGTCACAGCGTTCCGTCGCTGTCGGTACTGGCGTACAGCGAAGTGCCGGAGGACAAGCGCCTGAAGCTGGTCGGAACGATCAGCTGACGCCGCCCACCGATGCGTCAGAAAACAGACACCACCTTCGAACCACCGCAACAGACAGATGCCAAGGGGAACCCGTTCCGTGCAGACCACCGACCACCCGCGTTCTCCCACCCCCACCCCGCCGTCCCCGTCCCGTGACCACAGCATGAAAATCAAACGATTCGTCGCCGCCGACATGCGCTCGGCCATGAACCTGGTGCGCAAGGAACATGGTCCCGATGCTGTGATCCTGTCCAACCGCCGGATCGAGGAAGGCGTCGAGATCGTCGCCGCAGCCAACTATGACGAGAGCGCGGTGCAACGCGCGCTGGAAGCCTCGCGGCGCGACGTGGCTCCGCCGCCGCCGAAACCGCGCACCGCCGCGGATGCAGTGATCGCCGCGGTCACCCGTCGCCGCTCCGCGACACCGGCCCAGCAGCCGGTGACCGCCACCACATCGGCCGTGGCCGCCCTCGCCCGCGCGGCCGTCGGTGCCACCGGCCGCACCCTGGACAGTGCGGACGAGATCGTGCCCACCCGCGGCAGTTCCGGCTTCGCTGCCACCCTGGCGCGTGCCACCGTCAACGATCCGGCACTGCCGGAGCAGATCTTCGCGCCGTTCGCGAGCGCCGTCGTGGCTCCCGCACCGGCGCCCGCCAACCGCGCCCGTTTCCTGATCGACCCGCCGCAGGACGAGCATCACGAATCCCCCGCGCCGGCAGTGCTGCCGCCGCCGCTGCCGATCACCGCTGCGGCCACGGCGCAGGCCGAGTCCGTGCACCCCGAGCCGCCGTACGCGCAGGACGTTGCCGAGACCACGCCAGCCCCTGCCGCTGCCGCTGAAGCGGAGACCGCGCCGGCCCCGGCGCCGCTCCTTGCCCCGGCGCCGGTACTGACGGTGGTTGCACAGGACGATGCCGAGATCCGCCAGCTGCGCCACGAAGTGGCCGGCATGCGCCAGGTCATCGAGCGCGAGATGAACCGCTTCACCGACGAGCGCCTGCGCGGCTGCCCGGTGCGGGCGACCGCCCTGGACCTGATGGACGAGTACGGATTCGATGCCGGGCTGGCCCGCGATGTGGCCATGCAGATACCGCTGGAAACCGAAGCCCACCGGGGCCGCGGGCTGATGCTGGGCCTGATCTCGCGCAGGCTGCCGATCGCGCCGGTCGATCCGCTGGAAGAAGGCGGCGTGATCGCTCTGGTCGGTCCGACCGGGGCCGGCAAGACCACCACCATCGCCAAGCTCGCCTCGCGCTTCGCCGAGAAGCACGCGCCGCGCGATGTGGCCCTGGTCACCACCGACACGCTGCGCATCGGTGCCCGCGAGCAGCTGTACGGCTATGGCCGCCAGCTCGGCATCGCGGTGCATGAAGCCAACAGCGGCACCGACCTGGACCAGCTGCTGGAGCGGCTGAAGGACTACAAGCTGGTGCTGATCGATACCGCCGGCCTGGGCCCGCGTGACCGCGCCCTGGCCGCGCAGCTGCAGTGGCTGCGTGCCGCCCGCCAGGTCCGCACTCTGCTGGTGCTGCCGGCCAATACCAGCTTTGGCGACATGGACGAGGTGGTGCGCCGCTTCGGCGCGGCCAACCTGCAGGGCCTGGTGCTGAGCAAGCTGGATGAGACCGGCCGCTTCGGCAACGCCCTGTCAGTGGCGGTAGACCACGCGCTGCCGATCACCTGGGTGACCGATGGCCAGGACGTTCCGGACGACCTGCACCGGGCCAGCGCGGCCAATCTCGTACTTCGCCTTGAAGATTTGCGCCGAGCGGCCGATATGCCCTGCAACCCGGAGTTGAACCATGCCGTCGCGTGAGTACGCCAAGCTGACCAAGACCTTCCCGCTGTCGGCCACCCGCAGCGAGCCGCTCGGCCCTGTGCGCACCATCGCCGTGACCGGTGGCAAGGGCGGCGTCGGCAAGACCAACGTCTCGGCCAACCTGGCCGTGGCGCTGGCCGGCATGGGCAAGCGCACGCTGCTGCTCGACGCCGACCTGGGCCTGGCCAACATCGACGTGATCCTGGGCCTGAATCCCACCCACACCCTGGCGGATCTGGTCGCCGGCCGCTGCTCGCTGGAAGACGTGATCGTCGAAGGTCCGAACGGCGTGCTGGTGGTGCCGGCCGCGTCCGGTCGGCGGCACATGGCCGAGCTGGCCCCGGCCGAGCACATCGGCCTGGTGAACGTGTTCTCCGAACTGGAACGCGAGCTGGACATCATGGTGGTGGACACCGCCGCCGGCATCACCGACGGCGTGCTGACCTTCTGCCAGGCCGCACAGGACACGGTTGTCGTGGTCTGCGACGAACCGGCCTCGATCACAGACGCCTACGCACTGATCAAGGTGCTGTCGCGCGAGCGCGGCGTGGACCGCATCCAGGTGGTGGCCAACATGGTGCGCGACCCCAACGAGGGCCGCGTGCTGTATGAAAAGCTGACCCGGGTCTGCGAGAAGTTCCTTGCCGATGTCTCGCTGAACTACCTGGGCTGCGTGCCGCAGGATGACTGGCTGCGCCTGTCGGTGCAGCGCCAGCAGCCGGTGGTGAAGGCCTATCCATCCAGCCCGGCGGCGCTGGCGATCACCGAGATCGCCCGTCGCACCGCCCGCTGGCAGGCCCCCACCGAGCCACGCGGTGGCGTTGAATTCTTCCTCGAGCGCATCCTCAAGCAACGCGGGGTGGCAGCATGAAAGGCGCGGCCCAGTACAGGGAAGTCCAGCGCTCGGCGGCGACCGAGGTCATCGCCCAGCACTCGGACCTGGTGCGGCGCATCGCCCATCACCTGGCCGCACGCCTGCCGGCCAGCGTCGAAGTGGACGACCTGATCCAGGCCGGCATGATGGGCCTGATCGAAGCCTCGCGCAGCTACGACGCCGACCAGGGTGCCTCGTTCGAGACCTATGCCTCGATCCGCATCCGCGGCTCGATGATCGACGAGATCCGCCGCGGCGACTGGGTACCGCGCTCGGTGCATCGGCGCGCCCGCGATGCGGCCGCCACCATCCGCCGCCTGGAGCAGACCACGGGCCGTGCAGCCAGTGCCACCGAGGTGGCGGCGGCCATGGACATGCCACTGCCCGAGTACCTGCGGCTGATGGAGGACGCCTCGCGCGGCCAGGTGCTGAGCCTGGAATCGCGCATCGAAGACCAGGGCGAACTGGACACCGTCGCCCAGGGCGGACCGACACCGCAGCAGGTCCTGGAACGTGGCGAATTCGGCCGCGAACTGGGCAAGGCCATCGGCCATCTGCCCGAACGCGAACAGCTGGTGCTCTCGCTGTACTACGAGCAGGAGCTGAACCTGAAGGAGATCGGCGCGGTGCTCGGCGTGAGCGAATCGCGCGTCTGCCAGATCCACGGCCAGGCCGTGCTGCGCCTGCGCGGCCGGCTGAAGATCTTCGAGGCTGCGGATGCCGGGCTTGAAGAATGAACATGCCTGCGGCGGCCACGGCCACCGCGGGCGACTGAACAACAAAGGAACTCCGCTTTGAACAAGAACATGCGCATCCTGATCGTCGACGACTTCTCGACCATGCGTCGCATCGTCAAGAATCTGCTGGGCGATCTGGGCTTCACCAACACCGCCGAAGCCGAGGACGGGCATGCTGCGCTGTCGATGCTGCAGAGCCAGCCGTTCGACTTCGTGGTCACCGACTGGAACATGCCGGTGATGACCGGCATCGAACTGCTCAAGGCGATCCGCGCCGATGCCAAGCTCAGGACCCTGCCGGTCCTGATGGTCACCGCCGAGGCCAAGCGCGAGCAGATCATCGAAGCGGCGCAGAGCGGCGTGAACGGCTACATCATCAAGCCGTTCACCGCGCAGACGCTGGAAGAGAAACTGGGCAAGATCTTCGAACGCCTGGCGGCCAGCGCCTGATGGACGCCACGGTCGACAAGAACGCCCTCGTCCTGCGCCTGCAGGAAGCCCTCGACGCGCTCGAATCCGGCGACGAGAGCGCCTGGCGCCAGCGCATCGACGCCCTGGTGGCCGCACGCACGCAGCCGATGATGAGCGGCCTGTCACGGCTGGCCCGCGAACTGGGCCAGGCCCTGGGCGAACTGCCGACCGTCCCCAGCGAGGCGGGCGAGCTGGACGACGCCTGCGCGCGCCTGGACCATGTGGTGGCGATGACCGAACAGGCCACGCACCGCACCCTGGACCTGGCCGAAGAGTGCCGCAGCCTCACCGAACAGCTGCGCGCCGAAGGCCTGCAGCCGGGGCAGGATGTGCAGCTGGAACGCATCCGCCACAACCTGACCGAGATTGCCCTGACCCAGAGCTATCAGGACCTGACCGGACAGATCATCCGTCGCGTGGTCGGCATCGTCCGCCGCGTGCACGAAGGCTTTGGCGCGCTGGGCCTGCCACCGGAGCAGCATCGCACCGATCCGGCGCTGGCCGGACCGGCACTGAAGGGACTGGACCGCCACGCGGTCTCTCAGAACGACGCCGACGACCTGTTGTCGGACCTGGGACTGTAAGCATGAGCGCGGTATCCGACGACATCACCGCCGATTTCATCATCGAGGCACAGGAAATCCTGGATCGCCTCGGCGAACAGCTGGTGTCGCTGGAACAGGCGCCGCAGGACGCCGACCAGCTCAACGCCGTGTTCCGTGGCTATCACACGCTCAAGGGCGGCGCCGGCTTCCTCGGCATCACCGCCATGGTCGAGCTGTGCCATGCCGCCGAAGAGGCACTGGGCGCCGCCCGCGCTGGCCAGGCGGTGCTGCAGCCGCATCACTTCGATGCCGCACAGCAATCCCTGGACTACCTGCAATCGATGCTGGATGCCGTGTCTTCCGGCAACGAACCCGGCTATGCCCCGCCGGACCTGATCGCCCAGTTCGACGTGCACGGCGCTGCTGCGCCGGCCGCCGCCGCTCCCGCAGCGGCCGCGCCCGCTGCCGGTGACCTGATCACCGACGACGAGTTCGAGGCCCTGCTCGATCAGCTGCACGGCAGCAACGCCCCCACCGCAGTGGCGACGCCGGCCAAGGCCGACGATGGCCTGATCAGCGAGGATGAGTTCGAAGCCCTGCTGGACCAGCTGCACGGCGGCGCCGCCCCCGGCGCGAAACCCGTGGCTGCCCCGGCGGCGGCGCCTGCACTGCCCGCACCGCGCCCGGCGGCCGCCGCGGCCAAGCCCCCCGCCAACAAACCGGTGGCCGAGGCCGAGCACACCGTGCGCGTGGATACCAAGCGGCTGGATGCCATCGTCAACCTGATCGGCGAGCTGGTGCTGTCGCGCAACCGGCTCAAGACCCTGCGTGCGCGCCTGCGCGACGAGGAACTGGACCGCGCCGTGTCGACCCTGGACATCGCCACCGCGCGCCTGCAGTCGGCAGTGATGCGCACGCGCATGCAACCGGTCGGCAAGGTGTTCTCGCGCTTCCCCAAGGTCGCCCGCGATGTTGCCCGCTCGCTGAAGAAGGAAGTGGACCTGGAGCTGGTCGGCGCCGAAACCGAGCTTGACCGCAACCTGGTCGAGGCCCTGGCCGACCCGCTGGTGCACCTGGTCCGCAACGCCATCGACCATGGTGTGGAGATGCCCGATCTGCGCGAAGCACAGGGCAAGCCACGCATGGGCCACGTGCGTCTGTCGGCCCAGCAGGAAGGCGACTACGTCAGCATCGAGGTGCAGGACGATGGCGCCGGCATCGATCCGGAAAAACTGCGCGCGAAAGCACGCGAAAAGGGCTTGATCGACCCGGAGGCGGCGGCCCGGCTGAGCAGCGAGGAATGTCTGCACCTGGTGTTCCTGCCCGGCTTCTCCACCAAGCAGCAGGTGACCGACATCTCCGGCCGCGGCGTCGGCATGGATGTGGTGCAGTCGCGCATCCGCGAGCTCAGTGGGCAGATCCAGATCCAGTCGGAACTGGGCCGGGGCAGCCGCTTCCTGATCCGCGTGCCGCTGACCCTGGCGATCCTGCCAACCCTGCTGGTGCAGGCCGGCGAGGACGTCTATGCGCTGCCGCTGGCGCGCGTGATGGAAGTGCTGCATGCACCGCGCACCTCGCTGGGCTGGTTCGATGGCCGGGCGGTGCTGGATCGTCGCTCGCACACCCTGCCGCTGGTCGATCTGCGCCAGTGGCTGGATGTGACGCCCGCCGCCTCGGCGCTGCTCACCATCGTGGTGCTGCAGGCCGGCGAGGCGCGCTTCGGCCTGGTCGTGGACCAGGTCCGTGGGCGCGAGGAAGTGGTCATCAAGCCATTGCCGAAGGCCCTGCGCGGCCTGCGCGGCTACGCCGGTGCGACGCTGATCGGTGATGGCCGGATGGCCCTCATCCTCGACGTGGATGGCCTGCGATGACGCTCGCCGGGCATGGCCCGGCGCTACCGGAAACGGCCTCGCGCGATAGCGCCGGGCCATGCCCGGCGAACCAGAAACTGTGACTACCGTCTGTACGCGATCGACCGGTGTCTCAAGTCCCATTCACACACGCCGATACCGGACCCATGGATAGACTCAGCCTCATCGGACTCTTTCTCGCCCTGGCCTCGCTGGTCGGCGGCAGCATCCTCAAGGGCGCCGGACTGGCGTCCCTGTGGTCGCCTGCGGCGTTCGTGATCGTCATCGTCGGCACCATCGCCGCGATCCTGCTGCACACCGCACCCGCCGTATTCAGGCATGCCTTCCGGATCGTGCGCTGGGTCGTGCGCCCGCCGCACAGCGATCGTCGCGAGCTGATCCAGCAGATCGTCGAGTGGAGCAACATCGCCCGCCGCCAGGGCCTGCTGGGCCTGGAAGCGCAGGTGGAAGCGCAGCAGGATCCGTTCCTGCGAAAAGGCCTGCAGCTGCTGGTCGATGGCGTCGAGCCCGAATCGATCCGGCACATGCTGGAGATCGAGCTGGGCAGCCAGGAACACCGTGACCAGGCCGCTGCCAAGGTCTTCGAGGGCATGGGCATCTATGCGCCGACGCTGGGCATCATCGGTGCGGTGCTGGGCCTGATCGCCGTCATGAAGAACCTGGCCGACCCCAGCAAGCTGGGGCATGGCATCGCCGCCGCCTTCACCGCCACCATCTACGGCATCGCGTCGGCCAACCTGCTGTTCCTGCCGATCGCCGCCAAGCTGAAGGGGGTGATCGCCCACAACAGCCGCGACCGCGAGATGGTCATCGAAGGCCTGATCTCGATCGCGCAGGGCGAGAACCCGCGGAACATCGAAACCAACCTGTCCGGCTTCCTGCACTGACATGGCCCGCCGCAGACACCACGAAGAGCACGCCAACCATGAAGCATGGGCGATCCCCTATGCCGATCTGATGACGCTGCTGCTGGCCTTCTTCGTGGTGATGTATGCGATCTCCTCGATCAACGAAGGCAAGTACCGGATCATGGCCGATGCGCTCACCGATGCCTTTGGTGGCGCGCCGCGCACCATCAATCCGGTGCAGGTCGGCAACAAGCAGGTGCAGGGGGGCGGCTGGGACAGTCCTTCGGTGATCAAGTCCGGCACCAAGATCGGCCCGTCCGCACCGGCACCCTCGCACGACCCTACCCTGCTGCCGGCCATGGCCTCGCAGATGCGCATGCCGGTCTCGGTGCACGACCAGCAGCAGATCGCCCGTGCCGAGCGCCAGCTCAGCAGCATCGCCGACCGGTTGACCGCCGCGCTGTCGCCGCTGATCGAGCGCGGCATGATCAGCGTGCGCCGCACCGAGCTGTGGATCGAAGTGGAGATCAACAGCGACATCCTGTTCCCGACCGGCTCGGCGGCGCTGGACGTGCACGCGCGCGGGACGCTGTCCAGCCTGGCCGGTGTGCTGCGCGACGTACCCAACAGCGTGCGGGTGGAAGGCCACACCGACAACGTGCCGATCGCCACCGCCACCTTCCCCTCCAACTGGGAACTGTCGGCCGCGCGGGCCGCCAGCGTGGTCCACCTGTTCGCCGACCAGGGCCTGCAGCCTTCGCGTCTGGCCATGGTCGGCTACGGCCAATTCCGCCCGCGCGAGGACAACGACAGTGCGCAGGGTCGCAACCGCAACCGGAGGGTGATGGTCATCATCCTGGCCGACACCTCGCACTCGGTCGACCCGCTGGGGCAGCGCCTGAACGCCGCCAACGGCGCGGCCGACCCGTCCGCCGGGCCTGCGGCAACACCCGCCACAGTGCCCTCCCCGTCCCCCATCGCACCGGTGCAGTTGCCACCGGTGCCGGCTGGCAGCCGTGTCGGCGCCGCCGCTCCCCCGGCAATGAAGGAGTAACCCCATGCGCATCTGGGCAGTCGCCAACCAGAAGGGCGGAGTCGGCAAGACGACGACCACCCTGGCCCTCGGCCGCAACCTGGCCACGCAGGGCCATCGCGTGCTGCTGATCGATCTTGATCCCCACGCCTCGCTCAGCCGCGCCTTCGGCGTGCCGGTGGACCCGCCACCGACCGGCGTACTTGAGCTGTTCAGCGCACCTCCGGCCGAGCTGTCCAGCCTTTGCCACACCAGCAGCGTCAGCGGCCTGGACTACGTCTGTGCACAGCCGGCACTGGCCACGCTGGAGCGCCGCAGCGCCAACCAGCCGGGCCTTGGCCTGGCGCTGCAGAACGCGCTGGCACGGCACCAGGGCCAGCACGACTACATCCTGCTGGACTGCGCGCCCACACTCGGCCTGCTGATGATCAATGCGCTCGCGGCAGCGGACCGCCTGATCATTCCGACGCAGGCCGAGCCGCTGGCACTGCACGGGCTGGACGGCATGGTGCGCACCGGTGAGATGGTCGAGCGCTCGCGCCGGCGCCCGCTGCCGATCTCGATCCTGCCCACCCTGTTCGACCGCCGCACCCGCACCGGCAACGAATCACTGCGCAGCATGCAGGACCGTCACGGCGCACGCGTCTGGGAGGATGCGATTCCGATCGACACGCGGGTCAGCAACGCGGCCGGCCTGACCCTGCCGAGCGTCGGCGAGGACTATCCCGGCCGCGGGCTCGCGGCCTACCGTCGCGCGCTGAACTGGATCCTTGGCGAGGATGCGCGCGCGCTGGAGCAAGCCGCATGAACACCACCGGCGTGCTGGACGACTATCTGGACGAGCTGCTGGGCGAAGCGATCGCCCCGGTGGCGGCCAGCCCCGATGCAGGCAACACGGCGCTTCCGGCGGCGATCGCCGAACGCGAGCCGACCTGGGACGACCTGCCGGCAGAGGTCATCTACGAAACCGGCAGCAGCGACGTGGTGCCCGTGGATGACGCCGCTCTGGCGGCCGCCTTCGAGGCCGCCAGCCAGTCCTCTGCACCGGCATCTGCCGAACGCCAGCCGACCTGGGACGATCTGCCCGATGAGGTGATCTACGAGACCGACGGCGCGGAAAGCCCGTTGCTGGCCCACACCGACAGCCCCGCGCTGCAGGCTGCCTTCGAGGCCGCCGCCAGCGGCGAAGGGGTGGATCCGGTGGCGCCCGCGCGGATCGTGCCCCCGGCACCCGCCGCTGCGCCGCCGGTAGCGGCTGCACCGCCGCGTGTCGCCCTCGAAGCACCCGCCGCCAGCCGCCCTGCCAGCTGGCAGGAACTGCAGGCGCAGGCCCATCGACCCGCCAACAGCCCGCATCCGCAGCACCGCCGCGCGAACGAGCGCACCTCGCGCTGGCTGCGGATGCGCTGTGGCAGCCAGGCCTATGCACTGGAACTGCTGAAAGTGCAGGAAGTGGTACTGCCGGTACCCCTGCTGCCGCTGCGCGGCACTGCGCCGGCGATGCTGGGGATCATGAACCTGCGCGGCCAGGTGGTGCCCGTGATGGACCTTGGGCTGCACCTGGGCGCAGCGGCGGCCGAGGACGACGCACAGACCCGCATCGTGGTGCTGGAGGAAGACGGCGAGACCATCGGCCTGCGCGTCTCGGCCGTGGAAGACGTCGCCAATCTCACTGATTCGCAGATCGAGCCACCGGATACCGCCCGCATCTGCCAGATCTCCAACGACCTCTTCCGTGGTGTGGCCCGCGTCAGCCAACGGCCGATGATCCTGCTCGACGCCACCCGCCTGCTCAACTGAGGCGGGGTCCACGCGTTGCCCGGGCCCGTCGGAACGGGCACGCAGGGCCTCACCGCCCCCCTAAAGAACCCCTGGCGGGTGCCGATATGGATGACGGAACCGTTTGTCCGGAGCAACGATGAGCACTGTCGAACTGGGTGAGGATCTCGGCATCGAGACCAGCACCGAGCTCAAGAACCGCCTCGCCCCGCTGGTAGCGCAGGTTGGCGAGCTGACCCTGGATGCAAGCCAGGTCGGCCGCGTCCACACCGCCGCCGTGCAGGTGCTGTGTGCATTCGTGCAGGCACGCCGCGAGGCGGGCCTGGACACCGGCTTCCACGGTTGCACTGCAACCTTCCGTGACGCCGCGCGCCTGCTGGGCGTCACCCAGGCCCTGGGCCTGGACGTACCCCATGACAACCTGAAATCTGTGGAGAACGCTGCATGAGCGCACGTATCTTGGTGGTGGACGATTCGGCGTCGATGCGCCAGATGGTGTCCTTCGCCCTCACCTCGGCCGGTTTTGCCGTCGAAGAAGCTGAAGACGGCGCGGTCGCGCTCGGCCGCGCGAAGGGACAGCGCTTCAACGCGGTGGTCACCGACGTCAACATGCCGAACATGGACGGCATTGCGCTGATCCGCGAGCTGCGCCAGCTGCCGGACTACAAGTTCACGCCGCTGCTGATGCTGACCACCGAGTCCGCCGCCGACAAGAAGTCCGAAGGCAAGGCCGCCGGCGCCACCGGCTGGCTGGTCAAGCCGTTCAACCCGGAACAGCTGGTCGCCACCGTGCAGAAAGTGCTGGGCTGATCGCCCCGCACCGTTCCCCTTCTTCGCTTCCGGATCACCACTGCATGAGCATGGACCTGCAACGCTTCCACGCCACCTTCTTCGAAGAGAGCCGCGAAGGCCTCGACGCGATGGAGGCCGGCCTGCTGGCCCTGGAGTCGGGGCAGCAGGACGCGGAGATCATCAACTCGGTGTTCCGCGCCGCCCACTCCATCAAGGGCGGTGCCGGTACGTTCGGCTTCGATGCCATCGCCGCGCTCACCCACGTACTGGAAACGCTGCTGGACGAGCTGCGCGCCGGCAAGCGCGCGCTGGAAGGCCACGCGGTCGATGCGATGCTGTCGTCCGTGGATGTGCTGCGCGCCCTGCTGCGCGAGGCCGAGCACGGCCAGGCGGCCGATCCGGCGGCCGTCGCCGCGGTGAAGGCGCGGCTGGAGGCAGTGCTGTCCGGCCAGCCGGCAGCCAGCGCCCCGGCCGCGGCTGCCGCCGCAGCACCGGTGGACGATACGCCCGAAGCCTGGCAGATCGGCTTCACCCCCGCGCCCTCACTGTTCATGAGTGGCAATGATCCGCTGCGCATCATCCGCGAACTGGAACATCTCGGCTCGCTGCAGGTCGCTGCGCGGCTCGAACGCCTGCCCGGCTTTGCCCAGCTTGACCCTCTCGAAGCCCATCTTGCGTGGGACCTCGGCCTGGTCGGCAAGGTGCCGCGCAGCAAGATCGAAGACACCTTTGCGTGGGTGCTGGACGACTGCGAACTGGACATCCGTCCGGCCGCGCCGCCGAGCCTGGCCACCCGCGCCCCCGATACAACAGCCAACGCCCCTTCCACGCCCGTTGCTGCAGTACCCCCCGTTGCCGCCGCCCCTGCCGCCAGTGGCACCCCTGGCACCAGCCAGGACGCGGAAACCTCGATCCGCGTCAGTGTCGACAAGGTGGACGCACTGATCAATCTGGTCGGTGAACTGGTCATCACCCAGGCCATGCTCAAGCAGGTCTCGCATGCGCTGGATCCGGTGCTTGCCGAGAGCCTGTTCGCCGGCCTGGATCAGCTCGAACGCAACACCCGCGACCTGCAGGAAGCCGTCATCGGCGTGCGCATGCTGCCGGTCGACGCCGTGTTCCGCCGCTTCCCGCGCCTGGTCCGCGACCTCTCCACCCGCCTCGGCAAGCAGGTCCGCCTGCGCACCATCGGTGAAGGCACCGAACTGGACAAGGGCCTGATCGAGAAGATCGCCGATCCGCTCGTCCACCTGGTCCGCAACTCCATCGACCACGGGCTGGAAATGCCGGACGTGCGCAAGGGCGCAGGCAAGGACGAGACCGGCACCATCACCCTGGCGGCGTCGCACCAGGGAGGCCACATCGTCATCGAAGTCAGCGACGACGGACGCGGCCTGGATCGCGCCAGGATCCTCGCCAAGGCGGCCGAACGCGGCCTGAGCGTGCCCGACAATCCCACCGACTCGCAGGTCTGGGACCTGATCTTCCAGCCGGGCTTCTCCACCGCCGACGCCGTCACCGATCTCTCCGGGCGCGGCGTGGGCATGGACGTCGTCCGTCGCAACATCCAGGCACTGGGCGGTGAAGTACAGATCGAAAGCAGCCTGGGCACTGGAACGCGTACCCTGATCCGGCTGCCGCTGACCCTGGCCATCCTCGACGGCATGACCGTGGCGGTGGCGGGCGAGACGTTGATCCTGCCGCTGGCCTATGTGCTGGAAGCCCTGCAGCCGCAGCCGGAGGACATCCGCAGCATGGCCGGCGAAGGGCGCGTGCTGCGCGTGCGTGGCGAGTACCTGCCGATCCTGTCCCTCAGCGAGTACTACGGGTACGGCGCCCGCATGCCCGGCAGCGAATCGCTGGTGGTGGTGGTGGAAGGCGACGGGCAGAAGATCGCACTGGAAGTGGACGAACTGGTCGGCCAGCAGCAGGTCGTGGTCAAGAACATCGAGAACAACTACCGGCGTATCGGCGGCGTGTCCGGCGCCACCATCCTCGGCGATGGCCGCGTTGCACTGATCGTCGACATCGGTGGGCTGGTGCGCTCGCTGCGCGTGCCGCAGGCCGCCTGAGTCCGAGCGCAGGTGATCCAGGGCCGCCGCCCCACACGGGCGGCGGCTTTCGTTTGTGTGCAGCCCGGTAGCAAGGCGAGTGTGCGCCTCCCGCTCCATTTCGTGAACTCCGTCGGCCCACGGCGCCGCCGGAAACCACCCGCGTGCAGGCCGGAACACGGCCCCTGCAACGCGTCCGCGCCGCCGTCCCTACGCATCCGGATGTGACGCCCATCCATAAAGTCCGCCGGCCGTGCGCCGCTATCTCGCAGTGACAGTCGTGACCGGACGCGCATCGGCTCCGGTTCACGCTGCACTCCCCGGCCGGCACGCACGCCCGCCACTCTGCCCACCTGGAGCACCTGCATGAAGTGGTTCCACGATCTGCCCATCGCCCGCAAGCTGGCCGTGGGGTTCACCCTCACCACCCTGATGACCCTGCTGCTGGGTGCGTTCGCACTGTTGCGCCTGAGCCAGGCCAACGACCAGCTGGGGGCGATGGCCAGCAACGATATTCCGTCGGTGCAGCATCTGGGCGAAGCCCGCTCGCAGCTTGGTGAATTCCGTACCTACGAGCTGGCCCAGCTGACCATGCTGGACCAGCCGGACAAGGTGGCCGACTACAACAAGCGCATGGACACCACCGCCAAAGCCGTACGCGATGAACTGGCGGCCTATGCCGCCTTGCCGGCCCAGGACAAGGAACGCGAACTGTATCGCGCCGCCTCGGCGCAGGTGGATCGCTACTTCGCCGCCAACAAGGCCATGCGTGACGCAGTGGCCGCCGGCGACGGCATCATGGCGCAGCAGATTTCCGACGAGCAGTCGCGCCCGGCACGGCGTGAACTGTTCGACGCCCTGAAGGCACTGGGTGCCCACATCGCCGGCCTGATGGACGCGCGGATCGCCGATGCCAACGCCACCCATCGCGCCAGCATGATCGCCATCATCGGCTGCATCGTACTGCTGTCGTTGCTGGCCGCCGCGCTGGCCACGGTCATCTCGCGGGCCGTGACCGGTCCGCTCGGCAAGGCCGTGCAGGCCATCCAGGCAGTCGCCCGCGGTGACTTGAGCGTCAGCACCCGCGCCACCAGCAACGACGAGGCCGGCCAGATGCTGTCCGCCACCGCGGAAATGACCGCAATGCTGCGCCGTTTCTCCGAGCAGACGCAGCTGATGGCGCAGATGCATGCCGGACCGGATATCAGCCATCGCATCCCGGAAGACTTCCCGGGTGTCTACGGCCAGCTCGCCAGCGGCATCAATACGGTCATTTTCGAGCACCTGGACGCGATCCGCGATGCGATCGACGTACTCAACCAGTATGCCGTCGGCAATCTCGCACCGGACGCGCGCCGCCTGCCCGGCAGCCGCGCCATCCTGCATGAGTCGATGGATGCGGCCAAGTCCAGCCTGCTGGCGATCAATACGCAGATCCAGCAGCTCGCGGCCGCAGCCGCCGCGGGCGACTTCAGCCAGCGCGGCGACGCACAGCGCTTCCAGCACGACTTCAAGGTGATGATCGATCACCTGAACACCATGATGGAGGTCGCCGACAGCAATCTCGGCCAGCTCTCGCAGCTGCTGCAATCGATCGCTGCCGGGGACCTCACCGCGCGCATGGACGGGCAGTTCAACGGCGTGTTCGCACGGATGCGTGACGATGCCAATGCCACCGTCACCCAGCTGACCCGCATCGTTGGCCAGATCCAGGCCAGCGCCTCCAGCATCACCCTGGCCGCCGGCGAAATTGCCTCGGGCAACAACGACCTGTCGCGCCGCACCGAACAGCAGGCCGCCAACCTGGAAGAAACCGCCGCCTCGATGGAGGAGCTGACCTCCACCGTGCGCCAGAACGCCGAGCACGCCCGCCAGGCCAACCAGCTCGCCATCGGTGCCCATGGCGTCGCCTCCCAGGGCGGCGAAGTCGTCGGCCAGGTGGTCACCACCATGTCCGCCATCGAAGCCTCCTCGAAGAAGATCGCCGAGATCATCGGCGTCATCGACGGCATCGCCTTCCAGACCAACATCCTGGCCCTCAACGCCGCGGTCGAGGCCGCCCGCGCCGGTGAACAGGGCCGCGGCTTTGCGGTGGTCGCCAGCGAAGTGCGCACCCTCGCCCAGCGCTCGGCCGCTGCCGCCAAGGAGATCAAGGGCCTGATCGACGACTCGGTGGGCAAGGTCGCCGATGGTTCTGCGCTGGTGCACAAGGCCGGCGCCACCATGGGCGAGATCGTTGCCTCGGTGCAGCGCGTGACCGACATCATGGCCGAGATTTCCGCGGCCTCGCAGGAACAGAGCGCGGGCATCGAGCAGGTCAACCAGACCGTGGTGCAGATGGACGAGACCACCCAGCAGAACGCCGCGCTGGTGGAGGAAGCCACCGCCGCTGCACGGGCGATGGAGGAACAGGCTGTGCAGCTGGGTGAGGCCGTGGCCCGCTTCCGCCTGGAGTCACAGAACGAAGCACCGCTACCGGCGGTGGTCGTGGCGGCGCAGCGCAGAGCGCCAGCGGCAGCTCCAGCGGCCAGGCCGGCCCCCCAGCGCGTCGCACGCGCCGCGGCGGCGCAGCCGGCGCTGGCACTCGACGGCGACTGGCAGGAGTTCTGACCTCATCGGAACTGGGACGCGTCGGATTCCTGCACACTGGCAGGGATCCGACCCTCGACCGGCCCGGTCTGATCGCCGTGACTCCTCGCCGGTCGTCGCAACGCATCACAGTTCCAGCGTTGCCCCGGCCAACTGATTGAATTTTTCTTCAGGTTCAGCCGCCGCTCGCCGCTAACGGGACACGGTCCTACGCGAGCCAGCGATGCCAGCCAGCAACGACCCCGACCCGATACCGGTACAGCGTGGGCGAATGCTGGCCGGCGTGCTGCTGCTCGCTGCGTGGCTGGGATGGACCCTCGCCGCGCTGTGGGCGCAGGCCGATGCTTCACAGCCACCGGCCGGCCGCTGGCGCGCCGCGGACGTGCTGGCGCAGCTGTCGCCCGCCGTGCTTGCCGCCAGCCACCAGCATCCCCTGCTGCTGCGGCAGTCCATCGTCTGTGGCTGCGCCCCACCGGCGCGCACACCCGACGGCATCGACCTGCGGGAGGCCCGCACGCCGCTGCCCTTCGAATGGTTGGTGCTGTACCAGCAGCGCCTTGTCTATGCCGGGCCCTCCCTTCTCGACGCGGGCTGCGGCGGCCGTCCGCTCGCAGCCGCTCCACTGGTTGCGGGGCTGCTGCGCAATGCACAGGCGCCCGTGATCCTTTCCCATCATTGCCCATGCCACAAGGAGTAGCGCATGCATGCCTCCACCCGTAATACCGCCGCGCCGACCGGTCAGCCGACACCGCCTTACCTGCGCACGCTGGCCGCGGGTGCCGACCGCCTGTTCCTGCTGGTCAGTGCAGGGCTGGTCCTGGCCTCGCTGGCACTGGCCGTGCGCCATGGTCAATGGACACCGTGGCTGCTGGTCGCACTGCCCGCGCTGCTGGTCAGCGCGGTGCAGGTCCACCTGCAACCCGGCAGCCGCCTCAGCCGCTGCACGACAGCGCTGGCGTGGATGGTGCTGTCGGCCACCTTGATCCACCAGACGCACGGACAGCTGGAGACCCACTTCACGGTCATCGTGCTGATCGCACTGCTGCTGTACTACCGCGACTGGCTGCCGATCGTGGTGGCCGCCGTGGCGATTGCCGTGCATCACGTGCTGTTCTTCGCCCTGCAGACGCGCGGCCTGCCGTACCCGGTATTCGCCGCCGGCAGTGGTCTGGGCGTGCTGGTCCTGCACGCCCTGTACGTCACCATCGAGGCCGGCCTGCTGTCGGTGATGGCCGTCCAGATGCGCCGCCAGCTTCTGCTGCTCGGCCACGACCCGCAGCAACTGGCACACCTGGCACGCGGCCTGGCCGACGACCAGCCCCTGCCCGAGGCGCTGCATGCCAGCCAGTTCCCGCAGGACTCGCTGGCCGCCGCCCTGGTCCAGGCCAGCACCCGGCTGCTGCACCGCCGCCAGCGCGAGCTGGCGGCCAGTGGCGAATCGCTGCGCATCCGCAGCGCGCTGGACGATGTCACCACCAACGTGATGATCGCTGACCGTGACCGCAACATCGTCTTCGTCAACCGCCCACTGCAGAAAATGCTGGCCGCCGCCGAAGCCGACCTGCGCCGTGACCTGCCGCAGTTCAGCGCCGCCGACCTGCTGGGCCGCAACATCGACATCTTCCACCGCAATCCGGCCCACCAGGCCACCCTGCTCGACCGCCTCACCGGCACCTACCGCACGCAGATCCGCGTCGGCGGCCGGGCCCTGCAGCTGATCGTCAATCCGATCATCGGCGACGACGAACAGCGCCAGGGATTCGTGGTGGAGTGGGCCGACCGCACAGCCGAGATCGAGGTCGAAGAAGAACTCGGCCATATCGTCGATGCCGCCGCGCAGGGCGACTTCAGCGGCCGCGTCGGCACCGCTGGCAAGGAAGGCTTCTTCCTGCAGCTGGCGGAACGCCTCAACGGCCTGCTGGATGCCAACGCACGCAGCATCGAGCAGATCTCGCAGCTGCTGTCCTCGCTCTCGCGCGGCGATCTCACCGTGCAGATGCAGGGCGACTTCCACGGCGTTTACGCCCGCATCCGCGACGATGCCAACACCACCATCGCCGAGCTGACCCGCATCGTCGGCAGCATCCAGGCAGCCTCCAGCCGCCTCACCGGCGCCGCCGCCGGACTGGCGCAGGGTAACGGCCACCTGGCCAGCCGTACCGAACAGCAGGCGGCCAGCCTGGAGGAAACCGCCGCCACCATGGAGGAGTTGACCGCGACGGTGCGCCAGAACGCGGGACATGCGCGGCAGGCCAACCAGCTGGCCACCGATGCGGCCGACATCGCCGGCGAGGGGCGCACGGTCGTCGGCCAGGTGGTCACCACCATGTCCGCCATTGAAGCCTCCTCGAAGAAGATCGCCGAGATCATCAGCGTCATCGACGGCATCGCCTTCCAGACCAACATCCTGGCCCTCAATGCCGCGGTCGAAGCCGCCCGTGCCGGTGAGCAGGGCCGCGGCTTTGCCGTGGTCGCCAGCGAAGTGCGCACCCTCGCCCAACGCTCGGCGGGTGCTGCCAAGGAGATCAAGGGCCTGATCGACGCCTCTGTCGGCAAGGTCAGCGATGGCGCCGCACTGGTGCAACAGGCCGGCAGCACCATGCAGCGGGTCGTGGCCGCGGTGCAGCAGGTGAACCAGATCATGGGCGAGATCTCCTCCGCCTCGCAGGAACAGAGCATGGGCATCGAGCAGGTGAACCAGAGCATCGCGCAGATGGACGCCAGCACCCGCCAGAACGCCACGCTGGTGGAGGCGTCCACCGCGGCCACCCACGGCATGGCCGAACAGGCACAGCTGCTGGCGGCCGCGGTAGCGCGCTTCCACCTGCACGGAGGGGACGACAATCGGGCGGTGATGCAGCGTGTGCGGCAGATCGCCGGTATCGAGGAATGATGCCTTCGGCCCATTCCTTCGATCCCGGCCCGGCCGATGGAAGGTGATGAAACTCACACTTCATAATCCGGCGCGGTGGCCGATATCCCCATCGAGCCACGCGCCGGCGCGCGCAGGCGCCCGCCCCTGACCACAGATTCCATGTCCGACGGCAACGACACAGCAGTGCACGATGTCCATGCGGCCGACGCCGCGGATGAACGCTTCCTGGTCCGTAATCCGCGCCAGCTGCGGCAGCTGCTGCGCTCGCTGATCGAGCAGCGCTCCCTGATAAACGCGCATATCGACGGCCGTGATCGCTCGTTCCCGACCGCGCTGTTGGAACTGGACGAAGACGAGGACGTGCTGCTGATCGATGGCAGCCCGCAGGAGGCGTCCAACCGGGCAGCCGAGCAGGCCGATCATGTGCTGTGTTTCGCCCAGCTTGAGCGCGTGCTGGTGCGCTTCCGTCTGCATGGGCTGCAGCGCGTGGACAACGACGGCCACGTCGCCTTCCGCGCTGCGCTGCCAGAGGAACTGATGCATCTGCAGCGGCGCGAACTGTACCGGCTGGAAACCCCCATCACCGACTCGCCCCAGCTGCTGCTGCCGGCTGCGGACGGACGCCCCGAGGCGTTGTCGATGCGCGTGGTGGACATCAGCGGCGGTGGCCTTGCCGTCGCGGTGCCCAGCGACTGCGCCGTGTTCGGCCTGCAGCAGCGCTACGCGGCGGTGCTGTCGCTGTCGGATGGGCCGGATCTGGATATCGAGCTGGTGGTCTGCAACCTGCTGCCGCAGCGCCAGCCCAACGGTACCGAAATCAAGCGCGTGGGGATGCGCTTCGACAGCCTGCCTCGCGGTGGCGACAGCGCCATCCAGCGCTACATCTTCCGGATCGACCGCCAGCGCAAGGCACGCCGGAACGGAGAGATGTAGCTGGCGCCGGCCGTGGCCTGGCGCCATCCGGTCCTCACCAGACGGGAATGTCCTGTCACGGCCCTGCCTAAAGTCCCCCCGCGCGGGGCCGATATCGAGCCTGACACCGGGACTTCCGGCAGAACCAGGACCCCTCGATGAACGACCAGACCCGCTCCGCCGCCAGCGCCGGCGGCGAATTCCTCAGCTTCACGCTCGGCGCCGAGCATTACGGCGTGGATATCCTCAAGGTGCAGGAAATCCGCGGCTACGATGCCGTCACCCGGGTGCCGGACGCACCGGATTACATCAAGGGCGTAATCAACCTGCGCGGAACCATCGTGCCGGTGATCGACCTGCGCCTGAAGCTGCGCCTGGAGAACGCGCGCTACGACGCCTTTACCGTGATGATCGTGCTCAATGTCGATGACCGCGTGGTCGGCATCGTGGTGGACAGCGTCTCGGACGTCATCCCGCTGTCGTCCGAACAGATCCGCCCGACCCCTGAGTTCGGCGCTGCGGTCGATACCCGGTTCATCTCGGGCATCGGCACCCAGGACGACCGCATGCTGATCCTGCTGGACATCGAGACCCTGCTGGACAGCGCGGACATGGGCCAGCCGGCCCTGCTCGAGGACGCCGCCGCCTGAGTCTGCGTACCGCTTCACGTTGCTGTCACGAAACCCTTCAGTTCCCTGCGGCGGTGCCGATAGGGGGACAGAGGCCGGCCGCGCGGGAACGCGTACCACCGGCAAAAAACCATCACCCTCCCGGAGAACCACCCCGATGAAGTCCCTGCTCGCGCTCGTTTCGGCTGCCGCCCTGGCCACCACCGCGTCGTCCGCCCTCGCCCAGTCCTCGGACATGATCCCGCCGGAACTGGCCCCGCGCTCGGTGGGCAAGGACGGCATGGTCTGCGGCAAGGTCGAGAAGGCCCGCTTCGCCGAAGGTTCCGAAGGCCAGCCGACGTTCCTGTACATGGGCGGCGCTTTCCCGCGCCACACCTTCTCGGCGCGCATCGCCGGTGAAAACCGCAGCAAGTTCTCGTTCCCGCTGGAAACGCTGGAAGGCAAGACCGTGTGCGTGATCGGCAAGATCCAGCGTGATGCCTCGCGCGCCGAGATCGAAGTCAGCTCGCCGGCCGGCCTGAAGCTGGCCAACATCAAGTAATCCGCTGTCCGTCGCAGTCACGCCGGTCCTGGTGCCGGCGTGGCCGCCGCCGCAACCGGGCCCGATGCCCGTGCGCGTCTGCCTTAGGAGATCGCAACGCCCATGCCTTGGATCAACAACCTGAAACTGATGCCGAAGCTGATGGTGACCTTCGGCGTCATCCTGCTGGTGATGCTGCTGCAGGGCATCGTCGCCTATCGTGGCCTGCATTCGCTGAACAACGTCACCACCGAGTTGGCCGGATCGCGCATGGAAAGCATCCGCCTGGCCGGCGAGATGCGCGGCATGCTCGGCGAGTACCGCAACAGTGCCTACCAGCAGCTGATCCGTGCCAGCGATGACGTCAAGGCCGACGCGCGCAAGCAGGCTGCCGCGCTGCGTACCAGCATGGACAGTTCCATCAAGGACTATCCGAAGCTGGTGGACAACGCCCAGCAGAAGAAGCTGTTCGACACCTTCGCCAAGGACTGGAAGGACGCACTGGCCTCCTACGACAGCGTCACCGAGATGCTGGAACTGGACCTGCCGGACGACGCCATCGATACCTTCGTCGGCGAGACCCGCACCAAGCACCGCAAGGCCGCCGCGGCGCTGGAAGCCCTGATTGCCGAAGACAACCGCCTCGCACGCGCCTCGCGCGAACAGGCCGAATCCACCTATGCCGCTTCGTCCGTCCTGACCGTGATCGCCCTGCTGGGTGGCGCCGCGCTCGGCCTGGTGCTGGTGTGGCTGTTCGCCCGCGCCCTCGTCGGCAGCGTGCGTGGTGCCGTCTCGGTGGCCAATGATGTCGCCGGCGGCAAGCTCGACGGTCACATCGATGTCAGCCGCCAGGATGAAGTGGGCGAACTGATGCAGGCCATGCAGCGCATGCAGCGTGATCTGCGTGAGCGCATCGAGACCGACCAGGCCATCGCCCGTGAGAACCTGCGCATCCGGACCGCGCTGGATTACAGTTCGACCGGCGTCTACCTGACCGATGCCAACAACACCATCGTCTACAGCAACCGTGCCCTGCAGCAGACGTTGAGCCAGTACCAGGACGATGTGCGCCGCGACCTGCCTGACTTCGATGCGCAGGACTCGCTGATCGGCAAGCCGGTCACGGTGCTGGAACACCGTGGCGAGATGGACCCGTCCCTGCTGGCGAACCTCAAGCAGCACGGCGTGGCCCGCCGCCCGATGCAGTACGGCGATGCCCAGTTCGCCCAGGTCGTGTCGACCATCCGCAACGAGGACGGCGACACCGTCGGCTGCGTGGTGGAATGGCGTGACCGTACCCAGGAAGCGCAGGTCGAGGCCGAAGTGGCCCGGGTGATCGCCCGCGCCGCCGTCGGCGACCTGTCCGGCCGGATCGAAACCAGCGACAAGGAAGGCTTCTTCCTGCAGCTGGCCCAGCAGATCAACGGCCTGCTCGACGCCAACGCCGGCAGCATCGAACAGATTTCCGGCCTGCTCGCCGCGCTGTCGCAGGGTGACCTCACCGTGCGCATGCATGGCGACTACCAGGGCGTATTCGCACGCATGCGTGACGATGCCAATGCCACTGCCGCGCAGCTGAGCGAGATCGTCACCCGCATCAAGCAGTCCAGCCGGGCAATCAGTACTGCCGCCGGCGAGATCGCCTCCGGCAACAACGACCTGTCGCGCCGTACCGAACAGCAGGCCGCCAACCTGGAAGAAACTGCCGCCTCGATGGAGGAGCTGACCTCCACCGTGCGCCAGAACGCCGAGCACGCCCGCCAGGCCAACCAGCTCGCCATCGGTGCCCATGGCGTCGCCTCCCAGGGCGGCGAAGTGGTCGGCCAGGTGGTCACCACCATGTCCGCCATCGAAGCTTCCTCGAAGAAGATCGCCGAGATCATCAGCGTCATCGACGGCATCGCCTTCCAGACCAACATCCTGGCCCTCAACGCCGCGGTCGAGGCCGCCCGTGCCGGTGAACAGGGCCGCGGCTTTGCGGTGGTCGCCAGCGAAGTGCGCACCCTCGCCCAGCGTTCGGCCGCTGCCGCCAAGGAGATCAAGGGCCTGATCGACGACTCGGTGGGCAAGGTCGCCGATGGTTCTGCGCTGGTGCACAAGGCCGGGGCCACCATGGGCGAGATCGTCGCCTCGGTGCAGCGCGTAACCGACATCATGGCCGAGATTTCCGCGGCCTCGCAGGAACAAAGCGCCGGCATCGAGCAGGTCAACCAGACCGTGGTGCAGATGGACGAGACCACCCAGCAGAATGCCGCGCTGGTGGAGGAAGCCACCGCCGCTGCGCGGGCCATGGAGGAACAGGCAGGCCATCTGAGTGAAGCGGTGTCCATCTTCGTGCTCGATGAAGCCGAAACCGTGGTCGCGCCCCGCGTCGCCGCCCCCGCCCCGCGCACCGCTGCACCCGCCGCCCCGGCGCCGGCTGCACCATGCCTACCGCCGCAGCAGCGGCGGTCGCCCGATGGCCGCGGAACTGGCCGACGGAGACTGGCAGGAGTTCTGATTCCTGCCTGACCTGACGCACGACAACGCCCTGGCCCTGCGCCGGGGCGTTTTCGTTTAAGGGGCATCTGATTGTCCAGCCAACGGCGAAGCCCCTCGGAGTGGCCGCGGAGAGCTGCGGATTTCCTTCGTTTGGGCCAGGAGGGTGGGTCGCGCAGGGGACGCCGTGAATACGTCCCTGTAGGCTCGGGCGCGCCATCCATGGCGCTTACGCCCCTGCGCGACCCACCCTCCCGGCCACGGACAGTTTCCGTGCGCGTCCACCCCGGATTGAAGAAAGAAAGCAAAAAGCAAAAGCCAGGCCACTTCGGGGGTCAGATCCGTTTTCCGCAGGAAAACGGATCTGACCCCTCTTTCCACTTGGAAACCCAACGCCTTTGCCGTCCGTCGAAGTGCAGCCCTGGCGGGGTGGGTCGGGGTGGGCAGGCAGGACCGTTGGCGCCATGGATGGCGCCATCGAGCCCCCATGGATGGGTTCACGGCGTGTCCTGCCTGCCCACCCCGACCCGGCCAATCCATGACACCCCATCGCCATGACCTGCCGTTGCCGTTGCCGTTGCCGTCGCTTCAAAAGCCTGCCGCAGGCAGCGCCGCAGCCGCCGCTGCAAGGAAACCTGAATGCGTTCCGGCACTCCACCTCAATCCCGCGCGCCCGCGGCCGATAACGGGGGTGTCATGGTGTATTCCGCCGTGGCCGGCTCGGCGCCGCCCGCCTGCTTCAAACTGGTCCTGCTCGATGAACCTCATGCATCGCTGGCAACACTACTTCAGCAATCTCTCCGTCCGGCGCAAGCTCAATCTGCTCACGCTGCTCATCGCGCTGGGCGTGGTCGCGCTGTCGGTGATCGCCGCCCGCATGCAGTACCTCGACCTGACTGAAACGCGCAAGACCTCGCTGAAGACCCAGGTCGAACTGAGTTACGGCATTGTCCAGCACTACCACCGCCTGGCCGGTACCGGCGAGCTCAGCGAAGAGGCAGCCAAGGCCGCCGCCCTGCAGGCGCTGGAGAGGATGCGTGCCGAGAACGACACCTACTACTACAACGTCTACGACACCGGCTACCGGGTACTCATGCACCCGTTCCGCAAGGACCTGGTCGGCAAGGACATGAAGGATTTCCGCACCGATGAAGGGGTGCGCATCTATTACCAGCAGGTCGAGGCAGCCAAGGCCGGGGGCGGCTTCGTCGACTACCGCTGGGCCAAGCCCGGCAGCGAAGGCACCGTCGGCAAGATCGCCTATGCCGGGCTGTTCGCGCCGTGGAACTGGGTCATCAGCAGTGGCGTCTACACGGACGACGTGCAGAAGCAGGCCCTGGTGTTCACCACGATCATGGCGATCTCCGGTGGTGTGGTGGTTCTGATCGTGCTGGCCTTGAGCTGGCTGATCGGCAACCGCATCGCGGTACCGTTGAAGCAGGCTACGGCCGTGGCCGAAGGCATCGCTGCTGGCAGACTGGACAGCCATATCGGCCCGCAGCCGCATGACGAGCCCGGCCGCCTGCTGGATGCGATGTCCGCCATGCAGCGGCAGCTGCACGCCGTGATCGGCGGCCAACGCGAGATGGCGCGACGCCACGACGCCGGCGAACTCAGCTACCGCATCGATGCCAGCGCATTCCCCGGCGAGTATGGGCTGATGGTGCAGGAGACCAATGCGCTGGTCGGCGGCCACGTACAGACCCTTCATGATGTGCTCGATGTCGTCCAGCAATACGCCGTTGGCGATCTGAGCCGTGATATCGCCCGCTACCCGGGCGAGAAGGCGGCGATGACCCACGCCGTCGATACCGTCAAGGACAACCTCGGCCGCATCAATGCCGAGATCAAGCAGCTGGCCGGCGCCGCCGCTGCCGGTGACTTCAGCCGTCGCGGCGACGCACAGCGCTTCGATCACGATTTCCGCACCATGCTGGAAAACCTCAACGCAATGATGGCAGTCAGCGATGAGAACCTCGGCAAGCTGTCACAGCTGCTGTCAGCCATCGCCGAAGGCGACCTGACCGCCCGCATGCAGGGCGACTACCAGGGCGTGTTCGCACGTATGCGTGACGATGCCAATGCCACCGTCACCCAGCTGACCCGCATCGTTGGCCAGATCCAGGCCAGCGCCTCCAGCATCACCCTGGCCGCCGGCGAAATCGCCTCGGGCAACAACGACCTGTCGCGCCGCACCGAACAGCAGGCCGCCAACTTGGAAGAAACTGCCGCCTCGATGGAGGAACTGACCTCCACCGTGCGCCAGAACGCCGAGCACGCCCGCCAGGCCAACCAGCTCGCCATCGGTGCCCATGGCGTCGCCTCCCAGGGCGGCGAAGTGGTCGGCCAGGTGGTCACCACCATGTCCGCCATCGAAGCCTCCTCGAAGAAGATCGCCGAGATCATCAGCGTCATCGACGGCATCGCCTTCCAGACCAACATCCTGGCCCTGAACGCCGCGGTCGAGGCCGCCCGTGCCGGTGAACAGGGCCGCGGCTTTGCGGTGGTCGCCAGCGAAGTGCGCACCCTCGCCCAGCGTTCGGCCGCTGCCGCCAAGGAGATCAAGGGCCTGATCGACGACTCGGTGGGCAAGGTCGCCGATGGTTCTGCGCTGGTGCACAAGGCCGGTGCCACCATGGGCGAGATCGTTGCCTCGGTGCAGCGCGTGACCGACATCATGGCCGAGATTTCCGCGGCCTCGCAGGAACAAAGCGCCGGCATCGAGCAGGTCAACCAGACCGTGGTGCAGATGGACGAGACCACCCAGCAGAACGCCGCGCTGGTGGAGGAAGCCACCGCCGCTGCACGGGCGATGGAGGAGCAGGCCGCGCAGCTGGCCGATGCCGTGGCGATCTTCCGCCTCGACAACCAAGTGGCCGCCGCAGTGAAGGCGGTGGCCGCACGGGTGGAACCAACGGTGACCGCCAACACGGCACGCGCGCATGCGCCGGCCGCGCCGGTCCGCCGCGCCCACACTCCCCCCGTCGTCGCCAGCGACTGGCAGGAATTCTGAGAACCCGCGGTGGCTGCGGCCACCGCCCACGCCGATGGACACGTCCCCCGTGCATAGTCCCAGCCCCATCGTCACCGGTCCGCGCGAGTTCGAGTTCGCCGACCGCGATTTCCGCCGTGTCTGCGACCTGATCTACCAGCGGGTGGGCATCGCCCTCGCGCCCGCCAAGCGCGACATGGTCTATGGCCGCCTGTCGCGTCGCCTGCGCACACTCGGCATGCGCAGCTTCCAGCAGTACCTGGACCATCTGGAACAGGAGGGCGGTGACGAATGGCAGGCGTTCACCAACGCCCTGACCACCAACCTCACCTCCTTTTTCCGTGAGCCCCACCATTTCGACAAGCTGCGCGAGGAACTGCGGCAGCGCTCCGGCCACGCCCCGCTGCTGCTGTGGTCCTGCGCCGCGTCCACCGGCGAGGAACCCTACTCCATGGCGATCACCGCGTGCGAGGCGTTCGGCAGCCTGAAGCCGCCGGTCCGCATCATCGCCACCGATGTCGACACACAGGTCCTGGCCACCGCAGGCCGTGGCGTGTACGCCATCGACCGCGTCGCCAGCCTCGATCCGGAGCTCCGCCGCCGGTATTTCCAGCGTGGCAGTGGCCCCAACGAGGGCCAGTGCCGGGTGCTGCCCGCACTGCGCGAACTGATCGAGTTCCGCCCGCTGAATCTTCTTGCCCCGCGCTACGACGTTGGCGGCCCGTTCGATGCGCTGTTCTGCCGCAACGTGATGATCTATTTCGACAAGCCGACCCAACGCGCCATCCTCGGCCGGCTGGTGCAGCATCTCACCGATGATGGACTGCTCTACACCGGCCACTCGGAGAACTACCTGCACGCGGCCGATCTGATCCAGCCCTGTGGCCGCACCCTGTACCGCCGCGCGCAGGGGGCCGGGGCATGAACGCCTCGCTGCGCACCGACGAGGTGATGCGCTACCAGGACGCGCGCTTCCAGACCCTCGCCGCCAAGCTGTTGCCGACCCAGTACCTGGTGGTCGACGACACCACTGCGCTGACCACCACGCTGGGCTCCTGCGTGGCTGCGTGTCTGCGCGATCCGGTGCTGAAGATAGGCGGCATGAACCATTTCCTGCTGCCGGAAGGCAATGCCGGTGACGGCGCGCCTGCACGCTACGGCAGCTATGCGATGGAGCTTCTCATCAACGACATGCTCAAGCGCGGCGCGCACCGCAAGCGCCTGGAAGCCAAGGTGTTCGGCGGCGCCAACGTGCTCAAGGGTTTCACCAGCAATCCAGTAGGAACCCGCAACGCCGAGTTCGTGCGCCAGTACCTGCAGGCCGAGCACATTCCGATCATCGCCGAAGATCTGTGCGGCATCCATCCACGCAAGATCTGGTTCTTTGCCGATACCGGGCGCGTGGTCGTGCAGCGCCTGCCACATGCCCACGAAGCGGAAGTGGCCGCCACCGAATCGGCAGTGCGTGCCCGTCTGTCCAGGGCCCCGGTCACCGGTGGCGTGGAGCTGTTCGAATGACCCTGACCGGCAACGCCCCCTGCCGGGTCCTGATCGTGGACGACTCCGCCGTCGTGCGGCAGATGCTGACCGAAATCCTCTCCAGCGATCCGGCCATCGACGTGGTCGGCACCGCCGCCGATCCGCTGCTGGCACGCGAGAAGATCAAGCGCCTCGCTCCGGACGTGATCACCCTGGACGTGGAGATGCCGCGCATGGACGGGCTGGCCTTCCTGGAAAACCTGATGCGCCTGCATCCCTTGCCGGTGGTGATGATCTCTTCGCTGACCGAGCGGGGGGCCGACACGACCCTGCAGGCGCTGGCACTGGGTGCCGTGGATTTCGTTTCCAAGCCGAAGCTCGATGTGGCGCGCGGACTGCAGGGCTATGCCGAAGAAATCATCGGCAAGGTGAAGATGGCCGCACGCTCGCGGGTGCGTCCGCTGCTGCGGGCTGCGGCACCGAAACTCACCCTGGATGCGGCACCGGCATCGCGCCCGGTGGCACCACAGTTCCGCACCACCGACCGCCTGATCGCGATCGGTTCGTCAGCCGGTGGCACCGAAGCCCTGCGCGTGGTGCTGGAAGGCCTGCCCGCCGATGCACCGGCGGTGGTTATGACCCAGCACCTGCCGGCCAGCTTCAGCAGCGCCTTCGCCGAACGCCTCGACCGGCATTCGGCGATGGCCGTGCGCGAGGCCAGCGACGGCGAAGCCGTGCTGCCCGGCCATGCCTATCTGCCGCCGGGCGGCAGGCACCTGCGGATCATCCGCGATGGTGCGCGCTGGCGTTGCCGCGTCGATGACGGCCCAGCCGTGAACCGGCACAAGCCTGCGGTCGATGTGCTGTTCCGTTCGGTGGCCCAGAGTGCCGGCGGCAATGCCATCGGCGCCATTCTCACCGGCATGGGCGATGACGGCGCGCGCGGCCTGCTGGAAATGCGCCAGGCAGGCGCTCCGACGCTGGTGCAGGATGAAGCCACCAGTGTGGTCTGGGGCATGCCCGGCGCCGCGTTCAAGCTCGGCGCGGCCGAGGAACAGGTGCCGCTGGAACGGATCGCCGAGCGCCTGCTCGCCCTCGCCCGCGGGCAATAGCGACGAACGCACGCTCCGCACTGCATGAAAAAACCCCCGGCTTTCGCCGGGGGTTTTCGTTTCAACGCATCAGGCGGCGACCGTATTGGCCACGTCCTGGTACTCCTCGATCTGGTCGAAGTTCATGTAGCGGTAGATCTCGCTGCCGCTGGCGGCGATCACGCCGACGTCGGCCATGTACTCTTCCTTGGTCGGGATGCGGCCCAGACGCGAGCAGATCGCGGCCAGCTCGGCCGAACCCAGGTACACGTTGGTGTTGCGGCCCAGACGGTTCGGGAAGTTGCGGGTCGAGGTCGACATCGCGGTGGAGCCTTCGCGGATCTGGGCCTGGTTGCCCATGCACAGCGAGCAGCCCGGCATTTCCATGCGCGCGCCGGTCGCACCGAAGGTGCCGTAAACGCCTTCCTTGGTCAGCTCGGAGGCGTCCATCTTGGTCGGCGGGGCCACCCACAGACGGGTCGGCAGGTCGCGCTTGCCTTCCAGCAGCTTCGCGGCCGCACGGAAGTGGCCGATGTTGGTCATGCACGAACCGATGAACACTTCGTCGATCTTGGCGCCGGCCACTTCGGACAGGGTCTTCACGTCGTCCGGATCGTTCGGGCAGGCCACGATCGGCTCGTGGATGTCGGCCAGGTCGATCTCGATGACGGCAGCGTACTCAGCGTCGGCGTCCGGCTCCAGCAGCTGCGGGTTGGCCAGCCAGGCTTCCATCTTCTCGATGCGACGCTGCAGCGAACGCGGATCCTGGTAACCCTCGGCAATCATCCACTTCAGCAGGGTGATGTTGCTGGTCAGGTACTCGATGATCGGTTCCTTGTTCAGGCGCACCGAGCAACCGGCGGCCGAACGCTCGGCCGAGGCGTCGGAGAGCTCGAATGCCTGCTCGACCTTCAGCTCCGGCAGGCCTTCGATTTCCAGGATGCGGCCGGAGAAGATGTTCTTCTTGCCAGCCTTGGCAACCGTCAGCAGGCCCGACTTGATCGCGTACAGCGGAATCGCGTTGACCAGGTCACGCAGGGTCACGCCCGGCTGCATCTGGCCCTTGAAGCGCACCAGCACTGATTCCGGCATGTCCAGCGGCATCACGCCGGTAGCGGCGGCGAAGGCCACCAGGCCCGAGCCGGCCGGGAACGAAATGCCCACCGGGAAACGGGTGTGCGAGTCGCCGCCGGTGCCGACGGTGTCGGGCAGCAGCATGCGGTTGAGCCAGCTGTGGATCACGCCGTCGCCCGGACGCAGCGAGATGCCACCGCGGGTGGAGATGAACTCCGGCAGCGTGTGGTGGGTCTTCACGTCCACCGGCTTCGGGTACGCGGCGGTGTGGCAGAACGACTGCATGACCAGGTCGGCCGAGAAGCCCAGGCAGGCCAGGTCCTTCAGCTCGTCGCGGGTCATCGGGCCGGTGGTGTCCTGCGAGCCCACCGAGGTCATCTTCGGTTCGCAGTAGGTGCCCGGGCGCATGCCCTGGCCTTCCGGCAGACCGCAGGCGCGGCCGACCATCTTCTGCGCCAGCGAGAAGCCCTTGCCGGTGTCGGCCGGCTGCACCGGCAGGCGGAACAGAGTGGTCGGGGCCAGGCCCAGCGCTTCGCGCGCCTTGCCGGTCAGGCCACGGCCGACGATCAGCGGAATGCGGCCGCCGGCACGCACTTCGTCGAACAGCACTTCGGACTTCACTTCGAACTCGGCGATCACTTCGCCGTTCTTCAGTGCCTTGCCGTCATACGGACGCAGCTCGACAACGTCGCCGTGCTCCATCTTCGAGACATCCAGCTCGATCGGCAGCGCGCCGGCATCTTCCATGGTGTTGTAGAAGATCGGGGCAATCTTGCCGCCCAGGCACACGCCACCGGCGCGCTTGTTGGGGATGTAGGGGATGTCGTCGCCGGTCCACCACAGCACACTGTTGGTGGCCGACTTGCGCGAAGAGCCGGTGCCGACCACGTCGCCGACGTAGGCCACCAGGTGACCCTTGTCCTTCAGCGACAGGATCTGCTGGATCGGGCCGCGCTTGCCGTCTTCTTCCGGAGTGAACGGCGCGTCATCGCGCTTGTTCTTCAGCATCGCCAGTGCGTGCATCGGAATGTCAGGACGGGTGGTGGCGTCCGGCGCCGGCGACAGGTCGTCGGTGTTGGTCTCGCCCGGCACCTTGAACACGGTGATGGTCAGGCTCTGCGGCACTTCCGGCTTGCTGGTGAACCACTCGGCGTCGGCCCAGCTCTGCAGCACGGCCTGGGCATTGGCATTGCCGGCCTTGGCCTTGTCCTGCACGTCGTGGAACGCATCGAACACCAGCAGGGTGTTCTTCAGGCCGTCGGCGGCGATGGTGCCGACGCTGGCGTCGTCCAGCAGCTGCACCAGCGGGGCCACGTTGTAACCGCCCAGCATGGTGCCCAGCAGCTCGGTGGCGCGCTCGCGGCTGATCAGCGGGTTCTGCTCGCTGCCCAGCGCGATCGCGGCCAGGTACGAGGCCTTGACCTTGGCGGCGTCGTCCACGCCGGCCGGCACACGGTGGGTCAGCAGGTCGAGCAGGAACTCGGCCTCGCCCGCCGGCGGGTTCTTCAACAGTTCAATGACGTCTGCCGTCTGCTGGGCGGTCAGCGGCAGCGGCGGGATGCCAAGCGCGGCGCGCTCGGCTACGTGGTGGCGATAGGCTTCCAACATGACAACTCCCGGGTAATGCGGTTATGGAACAGTGAAAGGAATGCAACGGGCTCAGGCGTGCGGCACGATCAGCTTCAGGCCCTTGAAGTAGTCGCGGTAAAACGTGTCGTTCCAGGTGATGAGCCCGTCGCACTGCAGCAGTGCATGGGCCCCCACCATGAAGTCGTCCAGGCTGCGGCGCTGGGTACCACGCTGGCGGTGGCGGCGATGCATCTCGCCGGCGCGCAATGCCGATTTGGCTTCCAGCGCGTTGAAGTGGACGCCCATCTCTTCCAGCGCTTCCAGCACCTCGGCCCCGCCACGCAGGCTGGCGCAGACTTCGGCCAGGGTCGCCCCGCACACCACCACCTTGCCGCCGACCAGGCTCTGCCGCAGGCAGGCCTCGACGGCGTCGGCCTGCGGGCCATTGCTCAGCAGTTCGACCAGCACAGGGGAATCGACGGCGATCATCACGGCTTAGTCCTCGTCGCGCACCGCGCGTACGGCGGCGTCGGCGGAATCAAAGCCGTCCAGCGCGAACTTGCCGCGCGCCCGTGAAATCGCGTCGTCGACACTCTTGCGCAGAATGATGCGGCTGCCGTCCAGTTCGACCTTGAGCTGGGTGCCCTTGGTCAGGCCCAGGGCGTCACGCACAGCCTTGGGCAGGGTGATCTGACCGCGTTCGGCGACAGTGGCTTCCATGGGTAGGCCCTCTTCGGTATGTACGAATTATACATACTCAAGGCGTCATACCGCCAGCCGCCCCCCCCTTACGGCAATGCCGGCACGTGGCCGGCATTGTCCGTTCAGCTTGATGCCTTCACTCAGAACGCAACCTGCAGCCGGGTATTGACCGTCGTGCCCTCGTCCTTGCCGCGCACCGTACCGGTGGGGTTGTCGGTCTGCCAGCGGATCACGTCGAGCATCACCCGGCTGTAGTCGTTGAGATACCAGTTGGCACCCACCGTCCACGCATGTCCGGTGCCGCCGGTCGGCAGTTCCGAGTAGTCCACGTCTTCGTAGCGCGCACGCAGCTCCCATGCGCCCCGCCCGCCACGGGTGACCGGATCGGCCACCTTGACCCGGCCCCAGGTGCCGGTCTTGCCCGAGTACGCCGGGCTGGCCCCGCCAAGGAACCAGCCGGCGGAAATCGCCCAGGCCTGGTGATCGAGGTCGTAACGGCCGCTGGCATCGGCACCGCGCAGGTTGCGCGTACCCCACTCGCCCGTGGCCCAGCCCTGGCCAAAGAAGCCCGCCGCCTCCACACCGTAGGCGGTGCTGCGATCGGTGCCGACCAGCGTGCCCGGTGTGATCTTGACCAGATCGTTGAAGTGGCCGGCAATGGCGGAGCTGCGCAGCACGCCCGAGGAGCCTGCGGCGATCTCTTCGTGGAACGCCCACGCCCCCAGATGCACGGTCGCGGCCTTGCTGTCGATCGGGTTCCAGTGGACGCGGGTGGCCCAGGTCTGGCTGTCGTTGTTGTCACCGGCATTGTTGAGGTCGTTGCCGGCCACTGACAGGCTGGCGTGCCAGCCCTTTCCGTACACGCGCTCGGTGAGGCCGACGCCAAACAGGCCCCGCTGCGGCAGCATCAGCGTGCCCACCACGTTGCGGTCCGGGAACGGCGTGTTGGAGGTGCTGCTGGAGCCATCGATGCCGCGGTCGTTGAGGCGGTTGCCCACGGTGAGGTCGGCAGGCAGGCCGAACAGCCTGTGGTCCACAGTGGCATACACCGACTTCCACGCCACCTCGTTGTCAGCGAAGTCGCCCTCCACCACCCAGCCGAGCGTGCCGTAGCGGCCCTCCGCGCCCAGGCGCACCGAACGGATCTCGGTACCGGAGATGTTGCGGTCGCTGCTGGACGAGCCGTCGGTGCTGGAGCCGTCCACGAACAGACGACCGCGCGGGCGGAAGATCACGTTGCCGTCAGCGCTGCTGAATTCCGGCGCGCCCTTCGACCACGACACCTTCGGCGCCTTGGACTGCTGGGTTTCCAGCGCCGCAACACGGGTTTCCAGGGCAGGCGCAGGAGGGGCAGCCGCCGCGTTGCCGGCGGTCGTACCGACGCCTTCCAGCGCATCCAGTCGCGACTGCAGTTGCTGGATCTGCTGCGCCTGCTGCTGCACCAGCGCGGCAAGTTCGGCCTGGCTCAGCGGGGCCGGTGGGGCTGTGGCGGCCTGTGCTCCGGCATGGCCGCTGGCCAGCAGCAGGCCAAGGGCGACCGTCAGCGCTGCACGCGGCAGCACGGGATGGCTATGCATGGTGTTCTCTCCAGCCAGCCGGCCCCCTGGCCTGGCGCTGGCCCGTTGCGATGATGCGGGGGAATTACGGAAGGGCGCGCCGCCGGATCATTCCAGCGGCGCGCCAGGCAGGCTCAGCTGGTGGCCTGGGCCTGGGCGTTTGGACGCCAGGTGATGAGCTTGTTCTCGACCACGTCGAGCAGTGCATCGATGACCAGCACGAAGGCGGCCAGGATGATGATGCCGGCGAACACGCCCACGGCATTGAAGTTGCCTTCTGCCTGCGCGATCAGGTAACCCAGGCCCGCCGAGGCACCCAGGTATTCGCCGATGATCGCGCCGACCACGGCAAAGCCCACCGAGGTGCGCAGCGAGGACAGGATCCAGCTCGCCGCCGCCGGGAAGTACACGTGACGCAGCAGGTCACTGCGGCTGGCGCCGAGAATGCGGGCATTGGCCAGCACCACCGGGTTCACTTCGCGCACGCCCTGCATGGCATTGAAGAACGTGGTGAAGAACACCAGCGTCACCGCCAGTGCCACCTTCGACCACAGACCCAGGCCCAGCCACAGCACGAAGATCGGCGCCAGCACCACGCGCGGGATGGCATTGAAGCCCTTGATGAAGGGATCGAGGATGCGCGCCGAGCGCCGGCTCAGGCCCAGCCACACACCGCCTGCAACGCCCAGCCCGGTACCGATGAGGTAGCCCAGCGCGGTTTCGGTCAGGGTGATGTACACGTGCTGGTAGAACGAGGTATCCGACAACCAGTTCCACGCCTGCTGGGCGATGGCCGTGGGCGCGGGGAAGAAGAACGGGTCGATCCAGCCCAGCGCGATGCCGCCTTCCCAGCCACCGAACACGGCGATGACCAGTGCGATCTGGATGAAACGGTCAGTCCTGGCGTGCATAGCTCTTCTCCACTTCGCCGCGCAGGCAGGCCCAGATGTCGCGGTACAGGCCGGTAAAACGTTCGTCGAGCTTGATCTCGGCAACGTTGCGGGGGCGTTCCAGGTCCACATCGAAGCTGCGCACCACGCGGCTTGACGGACCCGAGGACAGCACCACCACGCGGTCGCCCAGCGCGATGGCCTCTTCCAGGTCGTGGGTGATCAGGATCACCGAGCGACGGTCTTCCTGCCACAGCCGCAGCAGTTCGTTCTGCATCAGATGGCGGGTGTGGATGTCCAATGCCGAGAACGGCTCGTCCATCAGGATCACCTTGGGCTCCACGATCAATGCCTGTGCCATCTGCACGCGCTTGCGCTGGCCGCCGGAGAGCTGGTGCGGATAGCGGTGCTCGAAGCCGGTCAGGCCGACCTTGGCCAACCAGGTGGTGACCTTCTGCCGGCGCTCGGCTTCATCGACGCCGCGGAACTTCAGGCCCAGTTCCACATTCTGGAAGGCGGTCTTCCACGGCAGCAGCGCGTCCTGCTGGAACAGGTAGCCGACGGACGCCTGCACGCCATTGACGGCGCGTCCGTCGATGCTCACGTCACCGGCGCTGGGCTTGAGCAGGCCCGCCACGGAATTGAGGATGGTGCTCTTGCCGCACCCGGTGGGACCGACGATGGCGAGGAACTCGCCATCACCGACCTGGATATCGACATCGCGCACGGCGGTGAAGTCACCGAAGGACATGGTCACCTTGTTGATGGCGACCATGGTCTGTGCGGGCTCCAGCTGCGGTGCGCCATTGAACTGGCGCACGGTGGCATTGAGGGCCATGGGTTATCTCCGCTTACGGTTGGGTTGCCTGCGTCGCGGCGCTGGCGCGCTCGACGAAGGCATTGGTGTAGGTCCGGGACAGGTCAATGTCCGCGTTGGCCACGTCCTTGTTGAACTCGCGCAGCACCTTCAACGGCGTTTCCAGGTCCGCGGGCGTGAAGTGGCCATCGGTGGTGAAGATGGCGCGGGCGTTCTCCACGGCGCGCGCGTAGGTGGCGCGGTCGCCGGAGACGTAGCTGTCCGGCAGCGCAGCGACGATGTCCTCGGCACTGTTGTCGGCGATGAACTTCAATGCCATCTGCTCGGCGCGGGCGATCTTCTCGGCTGCTTCGGGACGTGCTTCCAGGAAGCTGCGGTTGGCGTACATCACCGAGGTGGGATAGAGACCGCCGTACACCTGGCGTGCCCCCTCGTCGCTGCGCGCATCAATGATGATCCTGCCGACCTTGCGCTCGGTGATCAGGGTCGCGGCCGGATCGTAGTTGACCAGCAGGTCGATCTTGCCCTGCTCGAGCGCCGCCACCGCCGCCGCACCAGAACCCACGCCGATCAGCGAGATGCTGTCCACCGGGATGTCGTGCTGGGCCAGGAAGTGGCGCACGAAGAAGTCCGATGACGAACCCGGGGCGGTAATGCCGATCTTCTGGCCCTTGATGGTCTGCGGGCGCGCCGGATCGAAGCTGGCATCCTCGCGGCCGGCCATCACCAGGCCCGAATTGCGCGACAGCAGCACGAAGCCGACCACGTCCTTGTGCTTGGCCTGCATCTGGATGGTGTGGTCGTAGAAGCCGACCGCCACGTCGGTCGAGTTGGCGACCAGGGCCTGCAGCACCTTGGAGCCGCCCTGCGCGAAGTTCTCGGTCTTCACCTGCAGGCCGACGTCCTTGAAGTAGCCCTTGGCGTCGGCGATGAAGAACGGCAGGTTGTTGAGGTTGTAGGAACCGACGCTGATCCGCACCGGCGCATTGTCGCCGCCGGGCGCCGAGGCCCCGCTGGCATCGTCTTTGCCGCAACCGGACACGGCCAGGCTCGCCGCGCACAGCGCGGCCATGAAGAACTGCTTGTACATCATCCCTCCCAGGAGTGAAGCATCTGCGTTGTAGTGGCCTGGCCACGCGCATCTGCGCGGCCCCGACCGGTTTCAGGTCATGCCGCTGAGGTCCATTGGCGGGCTTCGGTGGAATGGGTTTCGGCAGTGGCAGGCGAAGTCGCGAACACGCGCCCTTCGAACAGGCGGCGCGCGGTACGGACCACGCTGGCAACGACCGGCGCATCGTCCGAGCTGCGGCTCAGGCCCACTTCCAGCAGGCCGCTCGGATGTTCGAGGGTAATGCTGCCCGGCATCGGCAGGCATCCGACGAAAGTGTTGGCCAGGGTGCCGGGCGTGACTGCGGCGGTGGCCAGACCGACCGCGCCGGTGATGGCAAGCGCGGTGTGGCATTGGTGGGGCATGAAGTAGCGCACCTGCAGGTCGCCGCCCTGCTGCGGTGCGGAAAGCAGCACTGGCTTGGGAATCACCTTGCTGCCCGCGTCTGCGATGCCCATGCGCGTACCCGCCTCGATGCGCATCGCTTCCAACCGCGCCAGCAGCGCATGATCCGCGTTCAGTTCCGCCGGCGAGGCGTCACCGCGGACACCCATATCGGCCGCGCGCACCATCATCATCGGCATCGCGCAATCCACCAGGCTGACGGCGATGCCGTCGATCATATCCTGCGGCCGCCCACTGGGCAGCAGCCGGCCGGTACGTGCACCGGCCGCATCGAGAAAGGCCAGGCGGACCGGCGCGGCAGCGCCAGGCGCGCCCGCGATACGCGTGTCGCCCCGGTAGGCCACCTGGCCGTTCGGGGTTTCCACCGTGGCCACGATCAACTTGCCGGTGTTGACGTTGTGGATGCGCACTTCGGTGCGCGGGTGGCGCGCAGGAACCAGTCCGCGTTCGATCGCGAAGGGACCGACCGCCGCCAGCATGTTGCCGCAGTTGGGGGTGGTATCCACCACCCGCTGCTCGACCCGGACCTGCGCGAACAGATAGTCGACATCGGCATCGGCGCGGCTGGCGGGGCTGACGATCGCCACCTTGCTGGTCAGCGCATTGCCACCGCCGATGCCATCGATCTGCAGCGGATGGCCCGAGCCCATCACCTCCAGCAGCAGCTGGTCACGCAGGCCGGCGTCGGCCGGCAGGTCCGAGGCCAGGAAGAACGGCCCCTTGGACGTGCCGCCACGCATGAGGACGCAGGGGATACTGAGCAGATCGTTCGACATACGTGTGCTAGATTGATGCGTATAGGGGATGAATGACCCCTCTGTGATTCGATACTGGCATGAGCCGGATTGATCTGTGAATTGCTGATTTTTGGATGATTGATACCGTATGAGCATCAATTGCGAAATCCTCGATCTGCGCGCGTTCCTGCTCGTCGCCGAGACGCGCAGCTTCCATCGCGCCGCTGAAACCCTGCACGTCTCGCAGCCCGCGCTCAGCCGCCGGATCCAGAAGCTGGAGCAGGCCGTCGGCTCACCGCTGCTCGAACGCACCACCCGCAGCGTCAGCACCACCGCGGTCGGCGAGAACCTGCTGCCGCTGGTACGGCGCATGCTGGAGGAATTCGATGGTTCGCTGTTCTCGCTGCGCGGGCACGACGACACGCGCGGCGCCACGGTCACCATCGCCTGCCTGCCCACCGCGGCGTTCTACTTCCTGCCCAGTGTCATGGCACGCTTCCACGACGCGCATCCGCACGTCCGCTTCCGCATCCTCGACATTCCCGCCACCGAGGGGTTGCAGGCAGTGGAACGCGGCGAAGTGGAGTTCGGCATCAATTTCATGGGTGCCAACGATCCCAACCTGGATTTCGATGTACTGGCCGAGGACCCGTTCGTGCTGGCCTGCCGCCGCGATCATCCGCTGGCCCGCAAGCGCCGCGTGGAATGGGCCGATCTTGCCCAGCACCAGCTGATCACCGTGCATCGCACCAGTGGCAACCGGACCCTGCTCGATGGCGCCCTCGCCCGTGAGAACCTGAAGCTGAGCTGGCATTACGAAGTGACCCACCTGTCCACCTCCCTGGGCATGGTCGAGGCCGGGATCGGCGTGTCGGTGCTGCCGAAGATGGCGACCCCGGACGGCGACCATCCCATCCTGGTGACCCGGCCGATCGGCAATCCGGTGGTCTCGCGCACCATCGGCATCGTGCGCCGCCGTGGTGCCCTGCTCTCGCCCACGGCCGAACGCTTCCTGCAGATGCTGATGAGCCAGTGGCGGGGCAAGCCGTGACATCGGCACTACATACAGCCATGTAACCTTGCGTCCTGCGCCGAGGACGTTCCCGGCCGCGCCGGCTCCGCCATACTGGCGGGGATCCGGTGGCGGAGAGCCCCGGCATACGCAAGCAGGTCCGTCCATGCACGGGCCACTGCAAGCCATCCGCAAGAAGGAGTCATCCCGCATGAGCGATTCGTTCTCCACCCGCAGCCAGCTGGACGTCGGCGGCAAGACCTACGACTACTTCAGCCTGCCCACACTGGGCCAGCGCTTCGACATCTCCCACCTTCCCTACTCGATGAAGATCCTGCTGGAGAATCTGCTCCGGCACGAAGACGGCGGCGTCACCGTCGGCAAGGAGCACATCGAGGCCGTTGCCCGCTGGAGCCCGGCGGCCGAGCCGGACACCGAAATCGCCTTCATGCCCGCGCGCGTGGTCCTGCAGGACTTCACCGGCGTACCGTGTGTCGTCGATCTGGCCGCCATGCGCGATGCGGTGGTCAAGCTGGGTGGCAAGCCGGAACAGATCAACCCGCAGATCCCTTCGGAACTGGTGATCGACCATTCGGTACAGGTCGATGTGTTCGGCAAGCCGGACGCGCTCGATCTCAATGGCAAGATCGAATTCCAGCGCAACCAGGAACGCTACGGGTTCCTGCGCTGGGGCCAGAAGGCGTTCGACAACTTCAAGGTGGTGCCGCCCAACACCGGCATCGTCCACCAGGTGAACCTGGAGAACCTGGCCCGCGTGGTGATGACCGCGGACAAGGATGGCAGGGCCGTGGCCTACCCGGACACCGTGTTCGGTACTGACAGCCACACCACGATGATCAACGGCATCGGCGTGCTTGGCTGGGGCGTGGGCGGCATCGAAGCCGAAGCGGCCATGCTGGGCCAGCCGTCGTCAATGCTGATCCCGCAGGTGGTCGGCTTCAAGCTCACCGGCCGGCTGCCTGAGGGCGCCACCGCCACCGACCTGGTGCTGACCGTCACCCAGATGCTGCGCAAGCTGGGCGTGGTCGGCAAGTTCGTCGAATTCTATGGCGATGGCCTGCAGCACCTGCCACTGGCCGACCGCGCCACGATCGGCAACATGGCACCGGAATACGGCGCCACCTGCGGCATCTTCCCGATCGACGCCGAATCACTGAACTACCTGCGCCTGTCCGGTCGCAGCGAAGAACAGATCGAACTGGTCGAGGCCTACGCCAAGGCGCAGGGCCTGTGGCACGAACCGGACAGCCCCCATGCCCAGTACAGCACCACGCTGGAGCTGGACATGGGCACGGTGAAGCCGTCGCTGGCCGGACCGAAGCGCCCGCAGGACCGCGTGCTGCTGGAAGACGTGCAGAAGAACTACCGCGAAGCCCTGGTCGGCCTGACCAGCAACCGCGACAGGCGCAGCGACGATGTGGCCTCCTTCCTCAACGAGGGCGGCGGCACCGCGGTCGGCAACGAACAGCTGGCCAAGGGCTTCGCCGACATCGAGATCGAAGGCCGGAAGGTCCGCCTGAAGGATGGCGCGGTGGTCATCGCCGCGATCACCTCCTGTACCAACACGTCCAACCCGGCGGTGATGATCGGTGCCGGCCTGCTGGCGCGCAACGCGGCGGCCAAGGGCCTGGATCGCAAGCCCTGGGTGAAGACTTCGCTGGGCCCAGGCTCGCGCGTGGTCACCGACTATCTGGAAAAGGCCGGGGTGCTGAAGGAGCTGGAGAAGATCGGCTTCTACGTGGTCGGCTACGGCTGCACCACCTGCATCGGCAACTCCGGCCCGCTGCCGACCGAGGTCAGTGCCGGCATCGCCGCCGGTGACCTGGTGGTGACCTCCGTGCTGTCGGGCAACCGTAATTTCGAAGGCCGCGTGCATCCCGAAGTGAAGATGAACTACCTGGCCAGCCCGCCACTGGTGGTCGCCTACGCCATCGCCGGCACCACCGACATCGATCTGACCACCCAGCCGCTGGGCACCGGCAGCGACGGCCAGCCGGTCTACCTGCGCGACATCTGGCCGAGCAACAAGGAAATCGGCGATGTCATCGCCGCCACCATCGGCCCGGAGATGTTCAAGCAGAACTACGCCGACGTGTTCAAGGGCGATACGCGCTGGAACACCATCGCCTCGCCGGACGGCAATCTGTACGAGTGGAGTGATGACTCCACCTACATCAAGAACCCGCCGTACTTCGATGGCATGACCATGCAGACCGGCAGCATCGACGACGTGCATGGCGCGCGCGTGATGGGTCTGTTCGGCGACTCGATCACCACCGACCATATCTCGCCGGCCGGCAACATCAAGAAGGATTCGCCCGCGGGGCGTTACCTGCAGGCCCGGGGCGTGCAGCCCGCCGACTTCAACAGCTACGGCAGCCGCCGCGGCAATGATGACGTGATGGTCCGCGGCACCTTCGCCAACATCCGCATCAAGAACCTGATGTTCGGCGGCGAGGAGGGTGGCAACACCCTGTACTACCCGGCCGGCGGTGGTCAGCCGGAGAAGCTGGCGATCTACGACGCGGCAATGAAGTACAAGGCCGACAAGGTGCCGCTGGTCGTGCTGGCCGGGAAGGAGTACGGCACCGGTTCGTCGCGCGACTGGGCCGCCAAGGGCACCCTGCTGCTGGGCGTGAAGGCGGTCATCGCCGAGAGCTTCGAACGCATCCACCGCTCCAACCTGGTCGGCATGGGCGTGCTGCCGCTGCAGTTCCGCAATGGTGAGAACGCGCAGTCGCTGGGGCTGGATGGCTCGGAAGTCATCGATATCACCGGCCTGGAAGACGGTGCCAGCAAGCGCGCCGCGGTCACCGCGACCCGGGCCGATGGCACGCAGAAGCGCTTCGAGGTGTCGGTGATGCTGCTGACACCGAAGGAAGTGGAATACTTCCGCCACGGCGGCCTGCTGCAGTACGTGCTGCGTCAGCTGGCTGCCCGCTGACCCGGCGCGCGGCATCCGGCAGGCGGAAGCCCGGCCCCGGCGTCACCGCCGGGGCGCTGCGGAGGCGCGCGAACCGGTGGTTCGCAACCGCGCCTCCTCGCCCACCACGGCGGCCTGCTGCAGTACGTGCTGCGTCAGCTGGCTGCCCGCTGACCCGGCGGGCGGCATCCGGCGGGCGGAAGCCCGGCCCCGGCGTTACCGCCGGGGCGCTGCGGAGGCGCGCGAACCGGTGGTTCGCAACCGCGCCTCCTCGCCCACCACGGCGGCCTGCTGCAGTACGTGCTGCTTCAGCTGGCTGCCCGCTGACCCGGCGCGCGGCATCCGGCGGGCGGAAGCCCGGCCCCGGCGTCACCGCCGGGGCGCTGCGGAGGCGCGCGAACCGGTGGTTCGCAACTGCGCCTCCTCGCCCACCACGGCGGCCTGCTGCAGTACGTGCTGCGTCAGCTGGCTGCCCGCTGACCCGGCGCGCGGCATCCGGCGGGCGGAAGCTCGGCCCCGGCGTCACCGCCGGGGCCGAATCGCCCATGAATCATATTTTTGATATTTTTCACCATTCATGCAATTTGCATGAAACAGGCGTAAGGTGATCGCACAGGTCCCCTGGAGCACCGCCATGCTGCACGCCCCCGTCCGCTTCGACCCGATCAACGAGCTGACCCACACCACCGCCTCGTCGGTGAAGGAACATTGGCGCAAGGTCATGCAGGAAGTGCGCGACCAGCACATGGTGGTGGTCACCAATCACAACGAACCGCAGGCGGTGATCGTTTCCATCGAGCAGTACCGCGCGCTGCAGGCCAAGGTCGAAGCGCTGGAAAGCTCGCTGGAGGAACTGCGTGGGCAGGACCCGGCCCTGGCGGATCTGCGTGCCGGCTTCGACCAGCGCCTGGCGGTGCTGCAGCACGCCCAGGCCGGTGATGCCGCACGCGCACTGCTGCGTCGCCCTGCCCGCCTGAAGGGCCAGGTCAAGGCGGGCACGGGCCACTGATGCCACGCCCGTTCCTGTATGTGCTTGCCGGCGTCAATGGCGCCGGCAAGAGTTCGGTGGGTGGCCACGTGCTGCGCGAAGCCGGCCTGGAATGGTTCAACCCCGATACGTTCGCCCGCGGGCTGCGCGAGCGGGCCGGCCTGGACCCCATGGAGGCCAATGCCGAAGCCTGGCAGGAGGGTGTCAACCGTATCCGCGACGCCCTGGATCACGCCCGCAACCATGCCTTCGAGACCACGCTGGGGGGCAACTCGATCACCGCCCTGCTGCGTGAGGCCAGCCGCACCCATGACGTGCTGATGTGGTTCTGTGGACTGTCCAGCCCGGAGCAGCACATCGCCCGGGTACGCGCACGGGTGCAGGCCGGTGGCCACCCCATTTCCGAAGTCGACATCCGCCGCCGCTGGCCGCTGGCGCAGCAGAACCTGATCGGGCTGATGCCGGTGCTGGCGCAGCTGCAGGTCTACGACAACAGCGCCGACGCCGCGCCGGGCGAGGCCGTGCCCGATCCACAGCTGCTGCTGCAGATGGAGGACGGCCACCTGCAATGGCCGGCCGCCGATGACCTGCGGCAGCTGCAGCGCACGCCCCCATGGGCGACAGCTCTGCTGGAAGCCGCCCTGCGCCTGTAATGCCAAGGGCCGGCAGTGCGCTCAGCGCCGCGGCGCGTCCGGATCGGTGCGCAATGCGCGCAGCAGGCCCAGCATGTAGAACGCCAGGGTGAACGAGAACGGTAGACCGCACAGGACCACGGCCGTCTGCATCGCGCTGAAGTTGCCCGCCAGCAGCAGGCCGATGCTGGCCACGGTGATGCCCACCGCCCAGAACACGCGCAGCCAGATCGGCGCATCGTGACCATCCTCCACCCCGTCGTCGACACGGCGGGTGCACAGGTTGGCGATCATCAGCGTGCCCGAATCGACCGGGGTCAGGAACAGTACGAAACCGATCACCACTGCGGCACCGGCTACATAGGGTGCGCCGGGCAGGTACTCCAGCAGCTTGAACAGGGTCATCGCTGCATCGTGCTGCGCCACCTGCCCCAGCACCGCCTGGCCATGGTTGAGCACCAGGTCGATGGCGGTGTTGCCGAAGATCGACAGCCACGCCAGCGTGAAGCCGAGCGGTATCAACAGCACGCCCATCACTACCTCGCGGATGGTGCGGCCGCGCGAGATGCGTGCCACGAACAGGCCCACGAACGGCGCCCAGGCGATCCACCACGCCCAGTAGAACAGCGTCCAGGAACCCATCCAGGCGCGGCCCTGCGGATCGTTGAGATACATGTCGAAGCTCTTGCGCACGAATGCGCCGAGATAGTCGCCCGTGTTCTGCACCAGGCCATCGAACAGATGCAGGGTCGGGCCGGTAACCAGCACGAACAGCAACAGCGCGCACAACAGGCGCACGTTGAGGTTGGACAGCCAGGCGATGCCCTTCTCGACCCCCGCCACTACGCCGATGGTGGCCACCACCATCATCACCAGCACGATCGCGACCAGCACCTGCGGTGTGTCCGGGATGTGGAACAGATAGACCAGGCCGGACTGCACCACCAGCGCACCGATGCCGAGATTGGTGACCATGGAGATCAGCGTGGCGAGAATGCCGAAGCCATCGACCATGTCGCCGATGCGGCCATGGATGCGCTCACCGAAGATCGGATACAGCGCCGAGCGCAATGCCAGCGGCAGGTTGCGGCGATAGGCGAAATAGCCCAGCGCCACCCCGACCAGCGCGTACAGCGCCCAGCCATGCAGGCCCCAGTGCAGGAAGGTCAGCACCATCGCCTCGCGCCCGGCCGCCACCGTGCCGCCCGGCTGGCCCGGCGGGTTGAGGAAATGGTCCAGCGGCTCGTAGGCACCGTAGTACAGCAGTGCGATACCGATACCCGCCGAGAACAGCATCGACACCCACGCGACGTAGCCGAAGGCCGGCGATTCCTCGTTGTGGCCCAGGCGGATACGGCCATAGGGCGAGAACGCCAGCCACAGCACGAATCCCAGGCACAGCACGACCAGCAGCATGTACCACGCGCCGAACGCAGCCGAGACCTCGGCCTGCGCCCATTGCAGCCAGTGCTCGCTGGCATCGGGATAGAGGACGGTGAGCAGCCCGAGAATGCCGATCGACACCGAGGAGCTGAGGAAGACAAAGCGGTTCAAGCGCAGGGGCGAACGCTTGGGATGAGCCTGGGAAGACATGGGATCGTCTCATCAGTCCGAAGGAGCACATGGGCGGGGCCGGACCGGGAAACCGGGCCCATGGCGTGGGGCGCGAGCGCATCCTAGGGTTTATTGATTGAACGTTCAATCAATAAAAAGCATAATGATGGCCAACCCGACGCCTCGGGTCGCAATCCGTGGAGAGACAATGCCGAAGAAGGGCGTGGAGCCGGTCCGTCGCGAACAGTTGATCCGGGCCACTTTCCAGACCATCGACGAAATGGGCATGGCCGATGCCACCGTCGCCACCATCGCCAGGAAGGCCGGGCTGTCCAGCGGCATCGTCGCCCATTACTTCGGCGACAAGGACGGCCTGCTCAACGCTGCGATGCGGCAGATCCTGCGCGAACTGCGGGACGCGGTCGCCCGCTGCCGGGCCGGGGTGGGCGACGATCCCCGCGACCAGCTGCGCGCCATCGTCGATGGCAACTTCGATGACAGCCAGATCAATGGCACCGCGATGCGTGTCTGGCTCACCTTCTGGGCCGCGAGCATGCACCAGCCGGAACTGGCGCGCCTGCAGCACGCCAACGACCAGCGCCTGTTCTCCAACCTGTGCCACCAGTTCAACCGCGTGCTGCCACGCCCACAGGCACGCCTCGCCGCCCGCGGCCTGGCCGCGATGATCGATGGCCTCTGGCTGCGCGGCAGCCTGGTCGGCGGCGCCTTCGATGCTGACAAGGCCCGACGCATCGCCTACGGCTACATCGACTTCCAGTTGCAGGCCGACGCGCTATAAGCGCTTTCAGCTTCCCGCCCCCTTTCGAGGAGTACGCCCCATGACTACCCTGCCCGTCCAACAGCTCTACATCCATGGCCGCCGGGTCGATGCCACCAGCGGCAAGACCTTCGCCACGGTCAACCCCGCCACCGGTGAGGTCATCGCCGAGGTGCAGGTCGCCAGCCAGGCCGACGTCGAACGCGCCGTCGAAAGCGCCACCGAAGGCCAGAAGGCATGGGCGGCAATGACCGCCATGGAACGTTCGCGCATCCTGCGCCGCGCCGTGGAGATCCTGCGCGAGCGCAATGACGAACTGGCCCGCCTGGAAACGCTCGATACCGGCAAGGCGCTGGCGGAAACCACCACGGTGGACATCGTCACCGGCGCCGATGTGCTGGAGTATTACGCTGGCCTGGCGACCGCCATCGAAGGCATCCAGCTGCCGCTGCGCGAATCCAGCTTCTTCTACACCCGCCGTGAACCGCTGGGCGTGGTCGCCGGCATCGGTGCCTGGAACTACCCGATCCAGATCGCCCTGTGGAAGTCGGCGCCGGCACTGGCCGCCGGCAATGCGATGGTGTTCAAGCCGTCCGAGGTCACGCCGCTGACCGCCCTCCGGCTTGCCGAGATCTACACCGAAGCCGGCGTGCCGGCCGGCGTGTTCAATGTCGTGCAGGGCCCCGGTCGCGAAATCGGCAACTGGCTCACCGAACATCCGGTGATCGAGAAGATCTCCTTCACCGGCGGCGTGGCCACCGGCAAGAAGGTGATGGCTGCAGCCGCCTCCTCCTCGCTGAAGGAAGTGACCATGGAACTGGGCGGCAAGTCGCCGCTGGTGATCTGCGATGACGCCGATCTCGACCGCGCCGCCGACATCGCGGTGATGGCCAATTTCTTCAGCTCCGGCCAGGTGTGCACCAATGGCACCCGCGTGTTTGTGCCGCGCGGCATGCTGGCCGCGTTCGAGGCCGCCGTGGTCGAGCGCGTCAAGCGCATCCGCATCGGCGATCCGATGGCCGCGGACACCAACTTCGGCCCGCTGACCAGCTTCCCGCACATGGAGAACGTGCTGCGCTACATCGAAAGCGGCAAGACCGAAGGCGCGCGCCTGCTGATCGGCGGCGGCCGTGCCACCGACGGCACGCTGGCCCAGGGCGCCTATGTGCTGCCGACCGTGTTCTCCGACTGCCGCGACGACATGACCATCGTCAAGGAAGAGATCTTCGGGCCGGTCATGAGCATCCTTGCCTATGACAGCGAAGATGAAGTGGTCCGCCGCGCCAACGACACCACCTTCGGCCTCGCCGCCGGCGTGGTCAGCAAGGACATCAGCCGCGCCCACCGCATCATCCATCGCCTGGAAGCCGGCATCTGCTGGATCAACACCTGGGGCGAATCGCCAGCCGAAATGCCGGTGGGTGGCTACAAGGAGTCCGGTGTCGGCCGCGAGAACGGCCTCTCGACCCTGGGCCACTACACCCGCATCAAGTCGGTGCAGGTCGAACTGGGCGACTACGCCAGCGTGTTCTGAGCCGCGCCCCTCGTCCGGCCACCGCGCCGATCCGACATTCCGCCGGGACGCCTGTTTGCAGCGTGTCCCGGCCTGAAGGAGAACAACCATGAGCACCCATAACGAGTACGACTACATCATCATCGGCGCCGGCTCGGCCGGCAACGTGCTGGCCACCCGCCTGACCGAAGATGCCGATGTGAGCGTACTGCTGCTGGAAGCGGGTGGCCCGGACTACCGGCTCGACTTCCGCACCCAGATGCCGGCGGCGCTGGCGTTTCCGCTGCAGGGCAAGCGCTACAACTGGGCCTACAAGACCGATCCAGAGCCCTTCATGAACAACCGCCGCATGGACTGCGGCCGTGGCAAAGGCCTGGGCGGTTCGTCGCTGATCAACGGCATGTGCTACATCCGCGGCAACGCGATGGACTACGACAACTGGGCGAGCATGCCCGGCCTGGACGACTGGACCTATCTGGACTGCCTGCCCTACTTCCGCAAGGCCGAGACCCGCGACATCGGCCCGAACGATTACCACGGGGGCGATGGCCCGCTGCGGGTGACCACCCCCAAGGCCGGCAACAACGAACTATTCGCAGCCATGGTTGAAGCCGGCGTGCAGGCAGGCTATCCGCGCACCGATGACCTCAACGGCTACCAGCAGGAAGGCTTCGGCCCGATGGACCGCACGGTCACGCCGAAGGGCCGCCGCTCCAGCACCGCCCGCGGCTATCTGGATCTGGCCAGGCCGCGCCCGAACCTGACCATCGTCACCCACGCGCTGACCGACCGCATCCTGTTCTCCGGCAAGCGCGCGGTGGGCGTGCAGTGGCTGCGCAACGACCAGCCGCAGCGTGCCACTGCCCGCCGCGAGGTGCTGCTGTGCGGCGGCGCCATCGCCTCGCCACAGATCCTGCAGCGCTCCGGCGTGGGCCCGGCCGATCTGCTGCGCAGCCTCGACATCGACCTGGTGCATCACCTGCCGGGCGTCGGCGCCAATCTGCAGGATCACCTGGAGATGTATCTCCAGTACGAATGCAAGAAGCCGGTCTCGCTGGCGCCGGCGCTGAAGCTGTACAACCAGCCGGCAATCGGCGCTGAATGGCTGTTCCTGGGCACCGGTATCGGCGCCAGCAACCAGTTCGAAGCCGGCGGCTTCATCCGCAGCGATGCCGAGTTCGACTGGCCCAACCTGCAGTATCACTTCCTGCCGGTGGCCATCAACTACAACGGGTCCAATCCGATCAAGGCACACAGCTTCCAGATGCATGTCGGCTCGATGCGCTCGCCCAGCCGGGGCCGCATCCATGTCCGCTCCAAGGATCCGCGCGAGCATCCGAGCATCCTGTTCAACTACATGTCGCACGACCAGGACTGGCGCGAGTTCCGCGCGGCGATCCGCATCACCCGCGAGATCTTCGCGCAGCCGGCACTGGCTCCATACAGCGGCCGCGAGATTTCGCCGGGCAGTGCACTGCAGACCGATGCGCAGATCGACGCGTTCGTCCGTGAGCATGCTGAAACGGCATACCACCCGTCCTGCTCCAACAAGATGGGCCACGCCGATGATCCGATGGCGGTGGTGGACGGCCAGGGCCGCGTGCATGGCCTGGAGGCCCTGCGCATCGTCGACGCCTCGATCATGCCGCAGGTGGTGACCGGCAATCTCAACGCGCCGACCATCATGATCGCCGAAAAGCTCGCCGACGTGATCCGCGGCCGTGCGCCGCTGCCCCGCAGCACCGCGCCCTACTACAAGGCCAATGGTGCGCCGGTGCGCAGGCAGGGCTGAGCACCGCACGCACCCTGAAACACCCGCCGGGCATGGCCCAGCGCTGCCAGCTCGGTGGCGCGGGGCCATGCCCGGCGGCATTTGACGCGATCGCACAGGCCGTCGCGCGATGCCCTCTTCGCGTTTCCCCTACGGCGGGGTATGCTGCAATGACCGGCCGCTGTCAGTACGCTCAGGGTCGGACCCAACAATCACGATTCCTGGAGGGGGAATATGAGTCTGGATCGTCCCTGGCTGCAGAGCTATCCGAAAGGCGTTCCCGCCGAGATCGACGTCAACGAGTTCCATTCGGTAGCCTCCGTCTTCGACGCCTCCGTCGCCAAGTACCGCGACCGCCCCGCCTACTCCAGTTTCGGCAAGGTCCTCACCTATGGCGAGACCGATGCGCTGGTTGACCAGTTCGCGGCCTACCTGCTGGGTGAGCTCAAGCTCAAGAAGGGCGACCGCGTCGCCCTGATGATGCCCAACTGCCTGCAGTACCCGGTCGCCACCTTCGGCGTGCTGCGTGCGGGCCTGACCGTGGTCAACGTCAACCCGCTGTATACCGCACGCGAACTCAAGCATCAGCTGGTCGACGCCGGCGCCTCGGTGCTGGTGGTGGTCGACAACTTCGGCGACACCGTCCAGCAGGTCATCGCCGACACGCCGGTCAGGCAGGTGGTCACCACCGGCCTGGGCGATCTGCTCGGCGCGAAGGGCGCGATCGTCAACTTCGTGCTGAAGTACGTCAAGAAGATGGTGCCCAACTATCACGTGAAGGGTGCCATCCGCTTCAAGCAGGCACTCAAGCTCGGCAGCCGCCACACCCTGCCCGAGGTCGAGATCGACCACGACGACGTGGCGTTCCTGCAGTACACCGGCGGCACCACCGGCGTGGCCAAGGGCGCGATGCTGACCAACCGCAACCTGATCGCCAACATGCAGCAGGCCTCGGCATGGCTGTCGACCTCCGGCATCGAGCCGGGCAAGGAAGTGATCATCACCGCGCTGCCGCTGTACCACATCTTCGCGTTGACCGCGAACGGTCTGGTCTTCATGAAGTTCGGCGGCTGCAATCATCTGATCACCAATCCGCGCGACATGAAGGGCTTCGTCAAGGAGCTCAAGGGCACGCGCTTCACCGCCATCACCGGCGTCAACACGCTGTTCAACGGTCTGCTCAATACGCCCGGTTTCGATGAGATCGATTTCTCGTCGGTGAAGTTCACCCTGGGCGGCGGCATGGCGGTGCAGCGCGCTGTGGCCGAGCGCTGGAAGAAGGTTACCGGGGTGACGTTGGTCGAGGCCTACGGCCTGACCGAAACCTCGCCGGCCGCCTGCATCAACCCGCTTACCCTGCCGGAGTACAACGGCTCCATCGGCCTGCCGATCCCGTCCACCGATGCGTGCATCAAGGACGACAACGGCAACATCCTGCCGCTGGGTGAAGTGGGCGAGCTGTGCATCAAGGGCCCGCAGGTGATGAAGGGCTACTGGCAGCGCCCCGAAGAGACCGCCCAGGCGATCGACAGCGACGGCTGGCTGCATACCGGCGACATGGCGAAGATGGATGAACGGGGTTTCTTCTACATCGTCGACCGCAAGAAGGACATGATCCTGGTGTCCGGCTTCAATGTGTATCCGAACGAAGTCGAAGACGTCATCGCGATGATGCCGGGCGTGCTGGAAGTGGCCGCGGTCGGCGTGCCGGACGAGAAGTCCGGCGAAGTGGTCAAGGTGGTGATCGTGAAGAAGGATCCGAACCTGACCGCCGAAATGGTCAAGGAGCATGCCCGGGCAAATCTGACCGGTTACAAGCACCCGCGCATCGTGGAGTTCCGCAAGGAACTGCCGAAGACCAATGTCGGCAAGATACTCCGTCGCGAGCTGCGCGATACGCCCGCACAGTAAGGGTTTCCACGGTTCGACGCAGCTCAGGGCCCCGCCGGCGACGGCGGGGCCCTTTTCGTTGGCGGCCAGCACGGGCGGCGGCCGCTTGCAGGCGGTTCACGAGCGGTGCATAGAATCACTCGCCACCGCACGTTCCGCCCACTCCCTCACATTCCATCTCTCCGTCCGCTCTGCGGTTGGCCGGACGGTCACTCGGAGAACACCCATGTCTGCAGTACGCCCCATCATCACCCGTCCGTCGCAGCACCCGACCCTGCGCATCACCGAGGAAACCGAACGGGATGTCTACTGGATCCACATGCATGCCAACCTGGTCAACCAGCCGGGCCGCCCGTGCTTTGCCTCACGCCTGGTAGACGACATCGTCGACTATCAGCGTGAACTGGGAGACCGTCTCAGTGCCGCCCACGTTCTCTCGCCTCACGTGGTCCTGGCCTCCGATAGTGACGTATTCAACCTGGGCGGCGACCTGGAACTGTTCTGCCGGCTGATCCGCGAGGGCGACCGTGCCCGCCTGCTCGACTATGCGCAGCGCTGCGTGCGCGGCGTGCATGCGTTCCACGCCGGGCTGGGCGCACGCGCCCACAGCATCGCGCTGGTCCAGGGCAATGCACTGGGCGGCGGCTTCGAGGCCGCGCTGAGCTGCCATACCATCGTCGCCGAAGAAGGCGTGCTGATGGGACTGCCGGAGGTGCTGTTCGACCTGTTCCCGGGCATGGGCGCCTACTCCTTCCTGTGCCAGCGGGTCAGCCCGCGGCTGGCCGAGAAGATCATGCTGGAGGGCAACCTCTTCACCGCCCGGCAGTTGAAGGACATGGGCCTGGTGGATGTCGTCGTGCCGGTGGGCGAAGGCGTTGCGGCGGTCGAACAGGTGATCCGGGACAGCCGGCGCATTCCGCACGCCTGGGCGGCCATGCGCGAAGTGAACGAGATCGCCACCATGGTGCCGCTGCACGAAATGATGCGCATCACCGAGATCTGGGTCGACACCGCCATGCAGTTGGGCGAGAAGTCGCTGCGGACCATGGACCGGCTGGTCCGCGCCCAGGCCCGCCGCAATGGCGAGGCGGGCTGACAGACCTCGCGGTCAGGAGGGCGTGCGTTCCCCGTCGTCGCGTTGCTGGATGCCTGCGACGCGGGACGCCAGCGCTTTCCTGCCGATGCGCAGTGCACCTACCAGGCTGGACAGGCGCATTGTCCACTCGGCCTTCAATTGCCAGTCGGCCATGCGCATCATCTCGCCACTGGCGGCAGCAACCTGGACCAGGCCCAGGTTGCTCGCCACGCCGCGCAGGGCGTGGGCGTGTTCGCGGAAGTCCTCCCAGTCCAGCCGCTCGCCACAGGCCTGCATCTGCGCCATGCTCGCGTCCACATCGACCAGGCACTGGTCGATGAACTTGCGTTCGAAGCCATCGCCCATGCCCAGTGACGCCAGCTCGTCCAGCACGGCGGTGTCGAGTACGCCGTCACCGACCTCCATGGCCGGTACCGACTGGATGCCCGGCTCGGTACGCGTGTTGGCGGCCACATCGGCCAACACCTCCAGCAGACGCGTCGCGACGACCGGCTTGGCCAGGAATGCACGTGCACCTGCCTGCTCACAGCGCAGGATGGATTCCGGGGTGACATCGGCGCTGAGCACCATCACCGGCACATACGGCAGGCCACTGGCCTGCATCACCCGCAGCTGCTTGAGCAGGTCCAGGCCGCTCATGCCGGGCATGTGCAGATCAACGATGGCTGCGTCGTAATTGGCCTGCTCGAGAGCGTCGAGCACCTCGACCCCACCATTGACGCATGTGACCTTGTGGCCGGCCTTCTCCAGCAACCGCTGCAGCACCATGCGGTTGGCGGCATGGTCATCGGCAACCAGCACCCGCAGGCTGCGTACACGGGCCCGATGGCGCAGGAATGGATTGGAGAACGCAATGACGTTGCCGCCCTCCGGCAGCTCGCCCTGCACGTCCGGCGTCGGCGCCACGTCCAGCGCGATTTCCACCCAGAACACGCTGCCGCGCGGCGTGTTCGGCAGGTAACCGACCTGCCCGCCCATCGATTCGACCAGTCCCTTGGCGATCGCCGTACCCAGTCCGGTGCCTTCATGGCGGCGGGCGAGGCCGACGTCGGCCTGCTCGAAGGCGTTGAACAGGCGGCTGCGCAGGGCCACGGGTACGCCGATGCCGCTGTCGAGGATCTCGAAACGCAGCCGGGCACGCTCGCTGCCACGCTCGTCATGGCTGCTGACACGCAGATGGACGAAGCCACTGTCGGTGAACTTCACCGCGTTGCCCATCAGATTCAGCAGAATCTGCTGCAGATGGCCGGCGTCGCCGAACAACCGTGGCGGAACGTTGTCGTCCACGTCGACGCGATACTCCAATGACTTGGAACGCGTCTGCGGGGTGAGGATCAGGTTGATCGCCTGCAGCACGTCGGCCAGCGCGAACTCATGCCATTCCACCCGGACCTTGCCGGCCTCGATCGCCGAGATGTCCAGCACCTCCTCCACCAGCGCCAGCAGGCTGCGGGTGGACGCCTGGATGGTACTGAGGCACTCGCGCTGCTCCTCATCCAGCCGCGTGGTGGCCAGCACTTCGGTCATGCCGGCCAGGCCGTTGAGCGGCGTACGGAATTCGTGGCTCATGTTCGCCAGGAAACGGCTCTTGGCTTCGTTGGCCTGGCGCGCTTCGGCCACCGCACGGGTCAAGGCATGCAGCAGCGAATCGAAGTACAGCGGAATCGCGCCCAGGCCCAGCAGCAGGCCCCAGCCGAGGTAGTCGTGGCTGCGCCAGTAGGGCGACAGCATCACGGTACACAGGAAAGCCAGGCACCCCATTGCGGTTGCCACCCGCAGGTAGGTGCTGCCGTAGCGCATGCCGTTGCCGATCGTGACCCACAGCATCACCGCGTACAGCGGAGCTGCCGGCTCACCCTGGATGGTCATGATCCAGGCCATGCAGGTGTAGTCGGTCAGCATGCCGATCACGCGGCGGACGTGTGACACCCCGGGATCGACCAGGATCGCCACCAGCAGGCCCGCCGAGATGGCCAGCTCGAAGGCGAGGATCAGCCAAGTCGTGGTCAGCGTCTCGCCACCCGCGCTCAGGTAGCGCCAGCCGAGATAGCTGATGAACAGCGCGGTGATCACGATGCGGATCAGGTTCTGCGCGTGCTCGCTGTCCTCGCGTCCGGACAGCCGTTGCTTCACCCGGGCCAGCAGCGACCGGGCCGGGGAGGATTCAACGGCAGGAGTGTCCATGGGGGGATGTCGCATCCATCGTCGCAACAGGGAGGAGCAGCACAGCGGAACCGCCACCAGGCCCAGCCACAGGGGCACGGCCAGGCTGGGGTTGTCACGCCAGTAGGGTGTCAACAGCACGGTGGTACCGAAGCTGACCAGGGCCATGGCGATCGCCACGCCCAGGTAGCGGTTGCCGAAGCGCAGGCCATTGCCCACCGTGACCCACATCACCACCGCATAGACCCAGGCCAGAGGCTCGCCCATCTGCACCATGCCGACCGTCATCAACCCATAGTCGGCGACCATGCCGACCACCCTGCGCGCATCGGAGCGCCCCGGCTTCCACAGCAACCAGGCGAACAGCAGCAGGGATATCGACAGCCCGGTCAGCACGGTCACGAGCACGCCCTGGTACTGCTCCAGGCGATGCATCCGGGCCCCGGACAGCAGTACGTAAACCAGGATCAGCGAGATCAGCGCGATCCGCACTATCACCTGCCCGTGCTCGGAGTCGGGCCGCTGCGACAGCCGGCGCTTCAGCCGTGCGAACAGGTCCTGCATCTCATCCACCCGGTCGCGTGGAGGCCGTCGAGTGCTGCGCGCAGATGTCCAGCAGTTGCTGGCGGCCCCGCAGCAGCGCATCCACGCAGCGGGGGTCGAACAGGCGGCCACGCTGGGCATACAGATAGGCCAGCGTTGCTTCCATCGTCCAGGCTTCCTTGTATGGACGCGGGGAAATCAGGGCGTCGAAGACATCGGCGACGGCAACGATGCGCGCTTCCAGTGGAATCGCTTCGCCTACCAGCCCATCGGGGTAACCACTGCCGTCGTAGCGTTCATGGTGGCGCAGCGCGATCAGCGCACCGACCTGGATGAAGCGGTTCTGGCTGCCGCTGAGCAGTTCATGGCCGATGCGCGGGTGACGGCGCATGATCGCCAGCTCCTCTTCATTGAGCTTGCCCTGCTTGAGCAGCACCGCATCCGGTATGGCGATCTTGCCCATGTCGTGCAGGGGCGCCGCCATCTCGATCAGCCGCACCTCGTCTTCCGGCAGGCCCAGCTGCTCGGCGATAAGCCCGGCCACGCGGGCCATCCGCTCCAGGTAGGCACTGGTGCCGGCGTCACGAAACTCGATCGCACGAGCCAATCGCGACAAGGTCTCGCGCTCCCGCTCCTCGACCTCGTGCATGCTGGCGAGCAGGCGCTGTTCCAGTGACAGCGCGCGCTGTTTCACGTTCTCGGTCTGCTGGCGCAGCTGCAGCAGGTTGTAGCAGCGCGCCCGCAGTTCGCGCGGGCGGATCGGCTTGACCAGGAAGTCGATCACGCCTGCCTCCAGCGCGGCCTGCCGGATCGGCTCGTCGCCCACCACGGTGATCAGGATCACGGGGATGTCGCGATGTTTGGGCAGGCGCCGGAAGCGGCGGGCGAATTCCAGCCCGTCCATTTCCGGCATGCGGTAGTCGAGCAGCAGCAGGTCGACCGGGTGCGATTCGCACCAGGCCAGCGCGGTCAGGGGATCGCCGAAGTCATGCACGCTCAGTTCCGGCGCGATGTCCTCGATGACGTGCCGCAGCATCGTCCGCGCGGAGGTCTGGTCATCGACGATGACGATGTTCAACGTGTACTCCGCCTGGTTTCTCGACCACGCTTGGTCATCAGCAGGCGTGGAAACGCTGCCGCTGCGCACGCTGGCACCCTGCATCGGACTGACTCCCGTGTCATGCGTCCCGGTTCATGATCGTGGTCACATTGTGAAGCGGGCTCTCCACATTGCGCTCTTCCCCGTCACCGATCAAGCCATAGCCGGCGTCAAGGTAGTGCAATTACGATACGCCGAGTGCCAGAGACGTCAATTGCGCCGTCCCGTTTCGGGACGGCGCGCACAAACGGGAGTCACAAAACCCCGGCTCAGTGCTCCGGACGCATGTACGGGAACAGCAGCACGTCGCGGATGGAGCTGCTGCCGGTCAGCAGCATCACCAGGCGGTCGACGCCGATGCCGAGGCCGCCGGTCGGCGCCATGCCGTACTCCAGCGCGCGGATGTAGTCGGCGTCGTAGTGCATGGCCTCGTCATCGCCCCCCTCCTTGGCGGCCACCTGGGCCTGGAAACGCTGGGCCTGATCCTCCGGGTCGTTCAGCTCGGAGAAGCCGTTGGCCAGCTCCTTGCCGTTCACGAACAGCTCGAAGCGATCGGTGTAGCCGGGGTCGTTGTCGTTGGCACGCGCCAGCGGCGAGACCTCCACCGGATGATCGGTGATGAAGGTGGGCTGGATCAGGGTGTGCTCGACGGTGGCTTCGAAGATCTCCAGCAGCAGCTTGCCCCAGCCGTAGGACGGCTTGACCTTGATCTTCAGGCGCTCGCAGTGCCGCAGCAGCGCTTCGCGGTCGGTGCAGTCGGCAGCGGAGATCTCCGGATTGTGGTGCCGCACGGCCTCGTCCATCCGCCAGCGGCGGAACGCCGGGCCGAGATCGATCTTCGCGCCGTCCCACTCCACTTCGGTAGTGCCGTTCACCGTCCTGGCCACGTCCCGGATCACGCCTTCGGTCAGGTCCATGATCTCGTTGTACGTGGCGTAGGCCTCGTACAGCTCCATCATGGTGAACTCCGGGTTGTGCCGGGTGCTGACGCCTTCATTGCGGAAATTGCGGTTGATTTCGTACACCCGCTCCAGGCCACCGACGGTCAGGCGCTTCAGGTACAACTCCGGCGCTACGCGCAGGTACAGGTCCAGGTCCAGCGCGTTGTGATGGGTGGTGAACGGCTTGGCCGCCGCACCGCCGGGGATGTAATGCATCATCGGCGTCTCGACTTCGAGGAAGTCGCGGTTGTCCAGCCACGCGCGCATGGCACGGATGATCTTCGAGCGCTTGATGAACACCGCGCGCGACTCCGGGGTCACGATCAGATCGACGTAACGCTGGCGGTAGCGCTGCTCGACGTCGGCCAGGCCATGCCACTTGTCCGGAAGCGGACGCAGCGACTTGGTCAGCAGTCGGATCGTTGCGGCCTTGACCGACAGTTCGCCGGTACGGGTACGGGTCAGGCCGCCCTCGACGGCGATGATGTCACCCACGTCCCAGCCCTTGAAAGCAGCGTAGTCATCGCCCAGGGCCGCGCCCTGCAGGAACAGCTGGATGCGGCCGGACTCGTCCTGGATCTGGGCGAAGCTGGCCTTGCCCATGATGCGCTTGGCCATCAGGCGTCCGGCCATGCGCACCTGGCGGCCATTGGCTTCCAGGGCCTCGGCGGTCCAGGTTTCGGCGTCGCTGTACTCGTCCTGCAGCTGGCCGGCGAAGTCCTCGCGACGGAAGTCGTTCGGGTACGCGATCCCCTGCCCGCGCAGCGCTTTGAGTTTCTCGCGGCGCTCGGCGATCAACTTGTTTTCGTCGACGGAAGGGGTTTCGGTAGCTTCGCTCATGGATCTGCGGGAATCGTGTAGTTGGGGGAGTCTTGCGCCCGGCACGGCCGGCTGCACAGCATAGCAAAACCACCCTGCCCCGGCCCTGGCCGGCGCCCACGGCCCGGTAGCGCCGGGCCATGCCCGGCGGTCAGTCGGCAGGAATCCCCGGGCGTGGCCCGGCGCTACCTCAGGCATTCCCGGGGAACGCCTGCCGCAATTCATCCACCAGCACCCGCTCGTTCTCCGAATAGTCGATCGGCACCGACACCAGGTGCACCCCGCCTTCGTTGAACGCCGCCTCCAGCGTCGGGATGAACTGCTCGATGGCCGTCACTTCGTGGCCCTTGCAACCATAGGCCTCGGCGTACCTGACGAAGTCCGGATTGCCGAAGGTCATCCCATAGTCGGTGAAGCCATCCACCGCCTGCTTCCAGCGGATCATGCCGTAGGCACCATCGTTGAGGATCAGCACCACCAGGTTCAGCCCCAGCCGCCGCGCGGTTTCCAGCTCCTGGCTGTTCATCATGAAGCCGCCGTCGCCACACACCGCCAGCACCCGGCGCTGCGGGTACAGGATCGAGGCCATGATCGCCGAAGGCAGGCCCGCACCCATCGTGGCAAGCGCATTGTCCAGAAGCAGCGTATTGGCTACCTGGGTGCGGTAATTGCGCGCGAACCATATCTTGTACATGCCATTGTCCAGCGCCACGATGCCGTCGGGCGGCATCACCCGGCGCACGTCGTGGACCAGCCGCTGCGGGCTGAACCGGGCCTCTTCGGCACGGTCGGCGAGATGGTCGAGGATGGTGGCCCGCAGCGGCAGCAGTGCATCGGCATGGGCCACCTGGCCTTCAATGCGGTCGGCCAGCTGGGTCAGCGAGCGGCCGATATCGCCGATCACCTCCACCTGCGGGAAGTAGACCTGCTCGACCGCCGCCTGCGAATAGCCGATGTGGATGACGGTCGGTCCGCCGGGTCGCATCACGAAAGGCGGCTTCTCGGTCACTTCATGGCCGATGGTGACGATCACGTCGGCCTGGTCGATGGCCATGTGCACATAGTCGCGCTCGGTCAGCGCGGCGGTCCCCATGTACAGGCCCGATCCGCCCGCTACCGCACCCTTGCCCATCTGCGTGGTGAAGAAGGGAATGCCGGCACGCAGTACGAAGGCTGACAGCGCCTCGCTGGACTGCGGCCGTGACGCCGCGGACGCGATCATCAGCAGCGGACGCTTCGCATTGCGGATGATCTGCGCGGCGCGATCGAGCGCCTCGGGACTGGCGATCGGTCGATCCACCGCATGCGTCGGGATCAATGCCACATCCTCGACTTCAGTGGCCGCGATGTCCTCCGGCAGTTCCAGCAGGACCGGGCCCGGACGTTCTTCCTGCGCGACACGGAATGCCTCGCGGACGATGGTCGGGATGGTGCGCGCCGATACGATCTGCCGCGCCTGCTTGGTCAGCGGCTTCATCGTGCTGACGATGTCGACGATCTGGAAGCGCGCCTGCTTGCTGGCGACGATGCCCTTCTGCCCGGTGATCATGATCACCGGCCATGCGCCCAGCAGCGCGTAGGCCGCACCGGTGGTGAAGTTGAGGGCACCCGGGCCGAGCGTGGCCAGGCACACGCCCGGCTTGCCGGTCAGGCGTCCGTAGGTGGCCGCCATGAACACCGCCGCCTGCTCATGGCGGGTGATGACCAGCTCGATGCTGGAATGGCGCAGCGACTCGACGACATCGAGGTTCTCTTCGCCGGGAATACCGAAAATACGTTCGACGCCCTCGTTCTCGAGCGCCGCGACAAGCAGATCTGAACCCTTGGACATGGGAATGCCGTCCCTCTTCACTGGACTGGTGGTGGATCGTTACAGGAAGGATGCAAGCCGTGCGTCAACGACGGTCGAACCACACGGTCTGCGCGTTCACGAACTCGCGGATGCCGAAATGCGACAGCTCGCGGCCGAAGCCACTCTTCTTCACGCCACCGATCGGCACGCGCGGGTCGGACGCGGAGAAGCCGTTGACGAACACGCCGCCGGTCTGCAGCCTGCGTGCCAGCCGCATCGCGCGCTCGCGATCGCCGCTCCACAGGTTGCCGCTGAGGCCGAATTCGCTCTGGTTGGCCAGCTCCACCGCATGATCGGCATCGCGTGCGCGGCTGATCGAAGCCACCGGGCCGAAGGTCTCGGTATCGAACGCCTGCATGCCCGGCTCGACACCGGCCAACACCGTGGGGGCATAGAAGCTGCCCGGACGATCCAGCTGATGACCGCCGACCAGCAGCTGCGCACCGGCCTCTACCGATGCACGCACCTGCGCATCGAGCTGCTCGAGCAGGTCCTGCCGGGCCATGGGACCGATGCGGTTGCCCGGTTCACGGCCATCACCGACGGTCAGCGCCTGCACCTTCGCGCAGAACTGCGCCACGAAACGGTCGTACACGCCGTCCTCGACGATGATGCGCTTGCCGGCGATGCAGACCTGTCCGGTGTTCTGGAAGCGCGAGGCGAGTGCCGCATCCACCGCCGCGTCGAGGTCGGCATCGTCCAGCACGATGAAGGGGTCCGAGCCCCCCAGTTCCAGCACGACCTTCTTCAATGCCTGCCCGGCCTGCGCGGCAATGCTGCGGCCTGCGCCGACGCTGCCGGTCAGGGTGACAGCTGCGATGCGGTCATCGGCGATGGCACGACTGGTGCCCTCACGGCTGATGTTGGCGGCGATGAAGGTGCCTTCCGGCAGGCCCGCGTCGCGCCAGGCGGCATCGAGCAGATGGGCGGTACCGACGATGTTCTCGGCCGGCTTGAGCAGGAAACCATTGCCACCCATCAGGATCGGCACGGCTGCGCGCATCACCTGCCAGTACGGGAAATTCCACGGCATGATGCCCAGCACCACGCCCAGTGGCAGGTAGGACACGTAGGCCTTGTCATCGGGAACCAGCGTCGGCTCGTCGCGCAGATACTGTGCGCCGTTATCCGCATACCACTCGCAGAGCACCGCGCACTTCTCGATTTCGGCCAACGATTCGGCATGGACCTTGCCCATCTCGGCGGTGGCCAGCGCCGCAAGCGATTCGCGGTCGCGGCGCAGGACCGCGGCCATCGCACGCAGTACATCGGCGCGCTGCTCCAGCGACTGCGCGCTCCAGGCGGCAAAGCCGGCCTGGCCTCGATCGAGGATCACCTCCAGCTCGGTGTCGGTAACGAAGGGATGGCGGGCGATTTCCTGGCCGGTGGCCGGATCGAGGGAAATCGCAATGGCGGGGGCAGCGGACATGCAGGGCTCCTGTTGTCTCGGCAACGGGCCGATTGCCCGTCTCCTGTCAGGAATGTGGACCCGAAGCTGCCGCGCAACAAGGCGTCTGCTTATCCTGTGACCTGCACTTACCTGCCTGAATGGGTTGCTGGCAGGGCTGCGCCCTGCCCCCTACGCCACAGCCAAGCAACAGCAGAAGCTGGATTCCTGCGGGATGGCGGGGTGGGGCCGATGGCGGAAGACGTCGTGAACCCCTCCATGGGGGCTTGGCCGCGGCATCCATGCCGCGGACACAGTTTCCCGCGATCTGTTGGAAGTACTCTCGGGGTCAGATCCGTTTTCCGCAGGAAAACGGATCTGACCCCGGAATTTCATTCGATATCTGAAAGATGTGCCGACCAAGGTCGACACCCACCCACAGCCGCGGGAAATTGTCAGAGGCGGGGCGGCGTCGGAGTGCGGGGTGTCAGCCGCATGGATGCGGCTGCCAAGCCCCCATGGACGGGTTCACGGCGTCCCCGCACTTCGACGCCGCCCCGCCATCCCACGGAATGCACGCCGTTGCCGTTGCCGTGGCTTGAAGCCTCTGCGGGTGCAGGGCGCAGCCCTGCCGACCCACCTACTTTCGCGGCAGGTAGGTGACCAACGACAGGTCGTGCCGGCTCTCCGGCACCAGCGCCACGTACTGCAGGTCCAGCAACCCGCGCGTGGGGTGGTTCAGCTTCTTCGCCCCCTCGTCGAAGCGGCGCACATCATGCTCCGGCCACCACTGCCGGAACGTATCGCTGTGGGCAGCGATGTCCTCGGCCAGCGCCAGGAAAGGCGCCTTGTCCTGCGCCTGCGCCATCGCCGCGCGGAAGCCGGCCAGCAGGCCCCGGGCCATCTCCTCCCAGTTGAGGATCAACGTGCGATAAGGCGGATACAGGAACATCAGCCGCAGCGTGTTGCGCTCATGCGGCGCCAGCTGGCTGTAGTCGACGAACAGTTCGGCAATGGCCGGATTCCAGGCCAGGATGTCGAAACGGGTGTTGCGTACGTAGGCCGGGATCGGCTGCATCGCGTCCACCAGCTGGCGCAGGCCATCGGTCACGCTTTCATCTGGAGACTCCAGCGGAACGCCATAGCCGGACAGCGCGAACGCATATGCACGCTCGTCATCGCTCATCCGCAATACCCGGGCCAGGCGCTCGAGCACTTCCGGCGACGCACGCACTTCACGTCCCTGCTCGATCCAGGTGTACCAGCTGACACTGACCCCCACCGCCAGCGCCACTTCCTCGCGCTTCAGGCCGGGGGTACGCCTGCGCCCGGCCGGCAGGCCCAGCGTGGCCGGGTCGACACGGGCGCGGCAGGCCTTGAGGAAACCGCCGAGCTCCCTGCGTTCACTCTCGCTGCGCATCATCGCCCTCCGTTGCGGAAGGCGATGATATCGGCGCAGGCGTGCGCATCAGGCATCGACGCGCTTGGACCCCACCGCCAGGCCGGCCTTCAGGCTGGCCTCGACGAACTCATCGAGGTCACCATCGAGCACCTTCTGCGTATCGGAACGCTCGATGCCCGTGCGCAGGTCCTTGATGCGGCTCTGATCAAGCACGTAATTGCGGATCTGGCTGCCCCAGCCGATGTCGGACTTGGTCGCTTCCACGGCATCCTTCTCCGCGTTGCGCTTCTGGATCTCGAGCTCGTAGAGCTTTGCGGCCAGCATCTTCATCGCGTTGTCGCGGTTCTGGTGCTGGCTGCGGCCCGTCTGGCACGCCACCACGATGTTGGTCGGAATGTGGGTGATACGCACCGCCGACTCGGTCTTGTTGACGTGCTGACCACCGGCGCCGGACGAACGGTAGACGTCGGTGCGCAGATCGGCCGGGTTGATGGTGATGTCGATGTTGTCGTCGATCTCCGGCGAAACGAACACCGAGGTGAAGCTGGTGTGGCGACGGTTGTCCGAGTCGAACGGCGACTTGCGCACCAGGCGGTGCACGCCGGTCTCGGTCTTCAGCCAGCCATAGGCATAGTCACCTTCCACGCGCAGGGTGGCCGACTTGATGCCCGCCACATCACCGCCGGAAACTTCCATCAGCTCGGTCTTCCAGCCACGCGATTCGCACCAGCGCAGGTACATGCGCAGCAGGATCTCGGCCCAGTCCTGGGCTTCGGTACCACCGGCACCGGCCTGGATGTCGACGAACGCAGCGGCATTGTCCATCTCGCCGGAGAACATGCGCTGGAACTCCAGCTTCTCGACGTGCGACTGGTGCTTGTCCAGATCGGCAACCACGGCCAGCGCGGTGTCCTCGTCCTGCTCGGACTCGGCCAGCTCCAGCAGCTCGGTCGCATCCTTCAGGCCATCGAGCACCGAGGCGATGCCGCCCACGGTCTTTTCCAGGCTGGATCGCTCGCGCCCCAGGTTCTGGGCGTACTCGGCGTTGTTCCAGACGTCGGGGTTTTCAAGCTCCCGCGTTACTTCTTCAAGACGCTCTTTCTTGGCGTCGTAGTCAAAGATACCCCCGAAGCGACAGCACGCGATCGGTCAGATCGGTGATGCGCTGGCGGACAGGATTCAGTTCGATCATGTCGGCGGTCGTGCGTTCAAAAAATGACTGCCAATGATAACGCAGGCGCCCGGCAGGCGGCGAGGCACCCCCAGCGGCCCGGCCGGCGGCTGGACACGGGGCGGGCTGAAGCCGGTAGACTTCCCGGCCGCCGCGGCAACAGGGGGACGCGCGGCCCATCCCAATCCAAGGAGCACCATTTCAATGAAGATCATGCGTTCCACCCTGTGCCTGGCCGCCTGCCTGCTGGCCGCCAATGCCTCGGCCATCGACCTGAAGGGCCTGACCAGCACCGGCCTGAAGGCCGGCAAGGCGCTGACCCTGTCCGACGCAGAGGTCTCGGCGGCCGCCGACCAGGCCTGCGCCTACATGGACAAGGAGAACCAGCTGGCACCCGCCAACGATCCCTATGCCCAGCGCCTGGCCAAGATCACCCAGGGGCTCGCCAACGAGGACGGCCTGAACCTGAACTTCAAGGTCTACCGGACCGCCGATGTCAACGCCTGGGCGATGGCCAACGGCTGCGTCCGCGTCTACACCGGCCTGATGGACATGGCCAGCGATGACGAGGTGCGTGGCGTGATCGGCCACGAAATCGGCCACGTGAAGCTGGGCCACAGCAAGACCAAGATGCGCACCGCGCTGCTCGCATCGGCCGGCCGCGAAGGCCTGGCAGCGTCGGGCAACGGCAACCTGACCCAGCTCAGCCAGGGCCAGCTCGGCGACCTCGCCGAGGGTTTCGTCAACGCCCAGTTCTCGCAGAAGGAAGAGAGCGCGGCGGACGAGTACGGCTACCAGTTCATGAAGCGCCACAACTATGATCCGGCAGCCCTGGCCAGCATGTTCCGCAAGCTGTCCAGCGAAGGCGGCCTGATGTCGTCGCACCCCGGCTCGGAAGCCCGCGCCGCGCGCATCGACGCGATGATCAAGAAGGACAGGAAGTAAGCACGAAGGGGGCGGGCGCTCCGCAGGTCCGCCCGCCCCTATCCTCCCGCCAGCGCCTGCCGCAGCAGCGGCAGCTGGCGCCTGCTGCAGGGAATCTTGGCCCCATCGGCCATGTGCAGCAGGGCCTCGCCGCCATCCAGCGGCTCGATGGAGCGCAGCTGCCCGCGGTTGATCAGCCAGCTCCGATGCGGCCGCAGGAACACCAGCGGATCCAGCCGCAGCTCCAGCACCGCCATGGTGATCCGCAGCGGATAGTCATGGCCGCGGACCCTCAGATTCACGTAGTTGCCAGCGGCCTGGGCGTACTCGACGTCCTCGGTGGCGACCAGGAATTCCTTGCCCAGCTTGCGCACCAGGAAGTGCTGCGGGCGCTCGACCGGCTCGACCGGCGGACCGACATCCGGCGCGGCCAGCAGGGATGCCTCACCCTGGCGGCGGCGGCCGAACCAGCCGGCAAGGTGCTCCAGCGCCACGAACAACGCGAACGTGCGGACATCCTTCAGGTACTCGTAGGCAAAGCGCTGCAACCAGCCGTCATCGTCCTGGTAGTGATGGCCCAGTGCGGCGTACGCGAGGTGGCGGATCACCATCATCCCCACCACGTGCAGCAGCGACCACCCCACGCTGGCCAGCAGGTACAGCGGCAGCAGGCGCTTCCAGGTGTCGGCATGCAACGGCCAGCGCTCGCACCCCCACCACAGCAGCGGCAGGGTCAGCAGCACCGCTCCGGCACTGCTGAACTCCCAGACCAGGGGCTCCCACAGGGCCAGGGCGGTGCCGTGGCGCCCGGAATCCATCACTTCCACCAGCGCGTTCGTCACTGCGGTCGCCGACAGGATCGCGGCCCACACCAGCAGACGACTTGACGTTCGCCAGCGCGGCAGTCTGCCCTGAGCCATTGCTGCATCCATCTCGTCGCGGTCCCTCAGCGTGCATCAAGGGAGCGAGCGTAGCCTCCCCGTTGATCCCGGCACGCCCGCCATTGGTCACTACCGCGGCACCGGTGGCCCCCTGCCGCTTACGCCTCCACCTTTGCGGACGCAGTCTGGCGTCACCTTCCTGCCGGTTGCGGCCATGACCCGACGCCATGACATCGACACGCTCCGCGTGCTCGCCTTCGCCCTGCTCATCCTTTACCACGCGGCCATGGCCTATGTGGATGGCTGGGGCTTCCATCTCAAGAGCGCCTACACCGCCGAGTGGCTGCAGTGGCCGATGATCGCTCTGAACCGCTGGCGCATGCCACTGCTGTTCGTGATCTCGGGTATCGCTCTGGGCCTCTCGCTGCCGCGGCACGGGCGGCACCGGTTCGCACTGAAACGCAGCGGACGCCTGCTGCTGCCGCTGTTGTTCGGCATCGTCGCTGTCGTCTCGCTGCAGGCTTACTGCGAAGCGGTGGACAAGGGCGATGTGACGCCAGGACTCGGCGCCTTCCTGTGGCGTTACTGGCAGTTCCGGCCGTGGCCGGGCGCGCATTTCGACGGCGCAGCCTACGGGTTCACCTGGAATCACTTGTGGTATCTGGCGTACCTGGTGCCCTACACCCTGCTGGCCATCGCGCTGGCCGGTCCGATGCAGGCCCTGTGGGCGCGGCTGCCGTCATGGCGGCCCGATGACCGCCTGATCGCGATCATCGGCCTGGTGCTGCCGGTGCTCTGGCTGGCCTGGGCCCTGCTGGTGGTGATGCCTGCGTGGCCGCCCACCCATGCGCTGCTGAACGACCTCTACGTGCATGCCGAATCCCTGCCCCTGTTCCTGGCCGGTTTCTGGGCCGCACGCTGGCAACGCGGCTGGGACCTGCTCGTCCGCGGCCGGCGCCTGACGTTGGCGCTGGCCTTGATCGGGCTGCTGGTCGAACTCGGCATCCGCGCCCTGGGCCGGATGCCGGACCTTGGCCAGCTCGATCCATGGGTGCTGTCGCTGCCATGGGCGCAGACCGAGCGCGTCGGCCGGGCCCTGTACACCTGGTGCGCACTGCTGGCGATGTTCGGCTGGGCCCGCGTGCTGCTCGACCAGCCGTGGCGTGGCCTCGACTACTGCCGAGAGGCGGTCTTCAGCTGGTACATCCTGCACCAGACCGTGCTGATCGTCCTGCTCTACTGGCTGCGGCCCCTTCAGCTCGGCCCCTGGCTGGAACCGGCTCTGCTGGTTGCCGGCACCGTCGCCGGCTGCCTGCTGATCCACGAGCTGCTGATCCGTCGTGTCCGCTGGCTGCGTCCCCTGTTCGGCCTGCGCGTCCATCCGCCATCGCCTTCGGTGGCAGGCGCAGCGACGGCACCGTGACACCATCGCGTGGAGCCGGGTCATGCCCAGCTCCGACTCAAGCCTGCCCGAACTGAGCTCGGCGCTATCTGACCTCGAACTCGCCCACCAGCACCGTTTCGGCACGATCCTTCAACCGCATCGTCACCCTCTGGTCCTTCTGCTTCGGCGTGCCCCAATGGGTGGTCAGGTGCAGCATCAGGGTCGTGGCACCGGTCACCAGCTGCTGGCGACTGCCGAAATAATTGGCCTCCACCTTGTACCTGCCCGGCTTGGCATCACGCAGTGAGAACTGCTCGGGTCCATAGCCTCCGGTGAAGTCCTGTGACATCTGTCCTCCCTGGTAGGTCAGACGATTGCCGTAGTACGCGCGCTCGCCGTTCGGGTCGGTCACCCACAGGTCCATGTCGCTGTTGTCCGCATCCCACGACAGCACTACCCGCAGGTCCAGCGGCATCGGCTGCAGCAGGCGCGGGTCGATGGCCGAGGTATCAAGCCCTGGCGTGCTGCGTGCAACCAGTTGGGTCAGCTCGTCCAGCGCGATCAGTGCAATGCCGTTGAACCGGCTGTCCCAGGGCCGCGTCACCACCTGGTACAGCGGCGCCAGCGCCTGCTGTGGCCGGCCCGCCGCCGCCAGGGCCAGGCCGAGATCACGGAAGCTCTGCGGCTCCTCCTCGCCCATCGCCAACACCTGCTCGAACACCGGCACCGCCAGCATCGGTGCGTCGGCCTGCATCAGGCGGTAGCCGAGCACGCGCAGCAGATGACGGTTGTCCAGGTCCATCTCGGCCAGGTTGGACAGCACGCGCAGGGCCAGGTCCCGCTGCCCCTGCTCCAGCAACAGATCGGCCACGTCGAGAAAGAACGCACTGCTGTCGGCATGCGCGGCGCGCTCGGCCAGGTAGCGGTCGTACAGCTGCGAGGACGGCCCCTGGCGCAGGCGCCGGGCAATGTCCGAATCTGGCTGCCATCCGGCCATTTGGATGCCGAGCGCACCGCTGTTCGCTGCCGCCCCTGCCGCTGCGGCAGCGCCGCTCCCTGTGCTCGCATCGCGTGCGGCTTCCTGTGCAGGTGCCGAGCGACGGGCGCGTGCACGCGACACCTGGACGTCGCGTTCCGCGGCCGCAAGCATCGGTGCGGGCGCGGGAGGTGCGGCCGCCAGCATCGCTACCGGCGCGGCGGCCGAAGCAGAGACGGCAACCCTGTCCAACGCCTTTCCCTGCAACTGCGGCGGTGTGTCTTTCGGCCAGCTGCGGCGCCACCACTCCCGGCGCTCCTGCCACTGTGCGGCGATGTCGTCCAGGCGACGGCGCTCGGCGGCGCTGCGGTCAGCGACCACGCGTGCAAAGCGGGCGTCGTACTCGGTCCGCAGCGCGCCGGCAGGCCGGATCGCGTAGCGCAGGTAATCGTCCAGCGTCTCCAGCACGATCAACGAGGTATCCGGACCGACCAGGCCGAACTGCTGCGACAGGCGCTGCATCGCCTCACGGTTGCAGCGACGGTCGGCGGCCAGCTGCTGCAGCCGCGCCTGCGCCCACAGGCCGGCCAGCAGTTCTCCATTGCCGCTCGTCTGTGTCGCGGGCAGCGCCAGCCATTGGCCGCCGACGCGGACCCGCATCGGCACGCCGTCCGCCGCCAGCCGCGAGTGCAGCCACAGCCAGCCCTGCGCTTCACTGCGACGATCGATCACCACGTCCTGTACACCGCGGCCCGCATCGACCTGCACGTCCAGCGGCGAAGACAGCAGTTCGCGTGCAGCGGCATCGACATCCGTTCCCAGGGCGACGAAGCGACCGCCATGTGATTCGCTCCAACCGCGCAGCCGAACGACATCGGTATGTGCGCCCGCACTGCTGACCGCGAACAGGCGCTGGTCGGCGGCGAGCGTCGGCAACACCTGCGGGCCGTAGGTCAATAGACCGTCGCTGACCAGCAGGTACTCCTTCACGGCTGCCTGCGGCTGCCACTGCGCCAGCGCGCTGGCGCCATCCGGGCGGACGGCCTGCAACGCCTGCCGCAATGCCGACCAGTCACCGCCGCGGATACGGAAGCGACGCATCGGCTCGGCCCGGTCACGCAGGACCGTCAGCGCGACCGTGCCGTTTCCCAACGCAGCGAAGTAACGGTCCAGCAGTGCAAACTCCCGCGACCGGTCGCGCCGACCTGATGAGCCGGAGCCATCCCACAGCAGGCCGATATCGGTCGGCAGCGTACGCGGCGTGTTATCGACCGGCACCGGCAGCTGTGCCAGCAGATAGTGACCGTCCTGCCACGGTGCGACCTGTACCCGTGCCTGACGTGATGCCGGGAGCGTCCACTGCAGCTGCGCCGGCAACAGGGCGCCTCGGCCCTGCCAATGCAGTTGCCCCTCAGCGAAGCGGAACGGCCCTGCGCCCGTGGTCGCCGCCTCCGGCGCCTGCAGCGTCAGCTCGACCGAAGCCGCGCCGGCGGCGAACTGCAACGGCAAGGTCCATTGCCAGCCGTCGGCGGCAAACGCCAGCGGTTCGCGCAGCACCAGCTGCACACGGCGGCTGCCACCGGCGGGCAACGGGTAGACGCGCAGGCGGAACTGATTGCCGGCGGTCTGCTCCAGCAGGCCCGGATCGACGCCGCGACGCGCGATGTCCTCGAACACCTGACGCCCCCGGTCCTTGGGCACGGGCACCGCCTCGCGCAACTGGCCATCGATATCCAGGGCGAAGCCGGTGATCTGCTGGCCGTCAGCCAGCGGGAACTGCAGCTCGCCCTCCATGACCCGGCGGTTGGGGTTATGGAACTCCAACGTGACGCGGGTCTGGGCGATACCCGCCTGGACCTCCCCTTCGATGGAGGCCCGACGCAGCACGATGGGCTGCTCGGCGCCCGCGACCTGCAGCAACGGGACCGCACGAACCGGGCGGACGGCCGGACGGCCGTGGGTCTGGGCGGCCGTGGTGAAGGCACAGAGCAGCAGCGCCAGCAGGCACAGCACACGACGAAGGACGGGCGACATGGTACGTCTCCAGAGCGAGGACGAACTGTTCAACGCATGGCAGGCCGGATCGGGGTTGATCGGGTGATCGTCCGCGATGGCTGCTGCGTGTGCATACCGGATGCAGGCTTGCCATGACCCACGCCAGGCTCCGCAGAAGATGCCCTCTCAAAGAAGCAGGCCGGAGCAGGAAGAGACGTCAATGTGGCTGTTCGTTACTCCAAGTGACTGGGAGATCTTGCTGCAGGACGTCACCCAGTAGTAATGAAAAGAACATGAACAGAAAAGTTGTCCTGATGCATGGCAGACACGAAGCAGCATTCCCGACTCCCGGTGCTGAGCGGGTGTTCTTCAATGCCCCCTTCAACACAGAGAGGCTCGCCCGAATCGAGCAGGTTCATCTCTGGTCACCTCCCGGCGACAAGCTCCAAGCGCTTCCAGAGATCCTCAGGGAAATGCGAGGTCTCAAGACGCTCAGCATAGGGCCGGGATCAATCGCACCGTCGATCATGGATGCACTCGAGGAAGGACTTGTGCCTGAGAGCATCGAGGCATTGAGCATCCATCTTGGAACGGGGACGTTGGCCTGGCCGGGCGTTGTGCTACCCAATCTCAGGACGCTGTATGTCGACGTGCCGGTGCGCTTCGACACATCAAGCTTCCCCGCGTTGAAAGTACTTTCGCTCTATCCAGACAAGTCACTGAGGAATCTCAGGCAGGCCCTGGCCCTGCCTCTGGAGGAACTGAACATTCTGGATGTCCCGGTGGATGGTGAGATCTTCAACATCCTGTCTGCATCGGCTGGTGGCCTCCAACGCCTGGGACTGTTGGGTGGCATGAAGCTGAAAAGCCTCGGTGGCATCGAGACACTTGCCGCGTTGACGTCGGTATGGCTGAAGAATCTGAGCTCGCTGACAGACATCCGTGCACTGGTCGGTCTTGAGCAGCTTCAGAAGCTGGATATCCAGTACTGCAAGAAGATTGCCAACGTCGAGGTCATCAATGATCTTCCCGCGCTTCGTGACTTGACGCTCGTGGGTTGCGGAAAGGTGGGTCTGGAGAAAATACAGGCAACGATCGAGTCGCTTCAGAAGCACACCATTGGCGCGACGACCTAGCCACATTCCATGCCCGATGTCGGTCTGCTGGGCCAAGCGGATCCGTGCCGTCCCGATTGTGCCGCGACAACCAGATGCCGCCTCACGGGGCCGACACCTCAAATAAGGCCATCCTGGATCTGCTCCAGAACGATTGACCACCATGACCCTTCCGTCAGTGCAGCGGCATCAAGGCTCCTCCACTCCGACACCATGGCCTTGATCGCCTCACCGCGATCGAATCGCGGCTTTGCAGAGCGCTTGGGAATCTCACCCCGCTTGAATGCCTCCAGCCGGGCCTGCATCTCCGCCTGGGAGTAGACCACGGGACCGGAATCGCCCGCCTTTGCCTGAGCCTGGAATGCCTCATACGCTTCGAGAAAGCCGAGGAAGCTCGACAGGCGTCCATTCACGATCTGACGTCCACCATCACCCACGGCAAGCACCTCGCCACTCACCGACAGGCACAGCAGCAGATCCTCACCCCATGGCTCTCGCGCGATAGCCAGAAGTCTGGTGCCATCGATCTCGACCACGCGGGGCACTTCGAACTGAACAATAGGCACATCGCCGGGCAGCCTTGAAGGAAGCCGCAGCCGCAACATCAGCTCACTCGTCGACGGCTCCAGTCCGAAATCCCGAAGGACCTGGGCACTCACCTCCAACGAACCCGAGCCATAAACGCGGGAGAATGCAGTTTCAGTCACGCATGAACCTCATCAGCCACAACCATTGAATAGCTTCCTGACCGCCGCCTTCAGCGCCTTGACACCTGATCGTCTGGATGCCCGCGTCACACCGTAATCAAAGCTGTGCGTGACCGCTGCACCGGGGAAAACACTGGACAGCATTCTTCCGCAGTACTGCATTCCTCTGACCGGCGGACAGGGAGCGAGTTCAGTATAGACACGTTTGACATTTTCAGGAGGAATGTTCATCTGGGTCAACTTGGCCGCGATCCTCCTCTCAGAGTGTAGACCACCCCCACTGGCATCCACGATGTAACTTGGATTCCCCGCACCATCGACATACTCGAAAACCGCGATGTTCCGCCCTCCCTTGATGCCGTTCTCCAAGCGATGCATCTGAGCCATCTGGCTGAGGTCGGTACTGCCGTAGTCCACCTGGGTGGAGTGTAGCCCAAGCGGGTCAGCCCAGCCGAACGGGTTCAGCGCGTACGCATACAAGTTCTCTCCCGCGGCAAGCCGCATCGGATCCTGCGACACGAACTCATCGATTGCAGGGTCGAAGTACCGATGCCGGTTGTAACACAGGCCCGTCTCCTCATCGACGTACTGCCCCTGGTAGCCAAGATTGACAGCAATCTGCCGGACGGAAGGCCGATCACTCAACGACGCGCCTGCAGCTCTCTCCCACAGCACAGTTCCGTCAGCATCCAGCAGCCTGACCGGTCGGCCGTTGAGATCGTTGAAGAAGTAATAGACCTTTGCTGCTGCGACTTCCGCATCCGGAGCGCTTACGGGTGCGCCGACATCGCGGGGAGGTCCGGCACGTGCTGCACCAAGCTGCGAACCCGCACTGCCAAGGATCATTGCGGTTGAAGCATCCTTTGGCTTTGCTCCGCCCAGAATTGCCCCTCCCAACATACCGAGCGCACCATGGTCCTCGACTTGAACCGGCGCAGCACTTTGCAGCAGTTCCAGCCGCGGACGCCGAGCAGCCTGCCCTTCACCTTCGAGGCCCCTTGATCCATCTGCCGCATCAGGCTCTGTCTTGGGATCAACCATAGCGAACGGGATAAACCCGTCGGGGTAATGAACGTACTCCCTCGCCCTGCCAGATAGCGCGGCTAGACGACGCTGGCGCCGTCTCGATTCCACCAGGCTTGTTCGACTCCCGGGCTCCGCCACAATCCGCCCGACATCAGCCCTCACCTCCTCGACCTCACTCAGCAATACATTCGCGTCCCAGAAGAACCAGACCGTTCTCTTCCCGTTCGACTTGAATGCACGGCGCCCCAAAGAGTCATAGCCATAGACCCATCGGGAGCCATCGACCGTCGCCGCTACCAGACGCTGATGGCCATCCCAGGTCAGCTCGAGGTGCCGACCGCCGTCGAGGCTACGCTTGCAGACCAATGCGCCGTTTCGATCGAAAACGTAACTCACGCCATCGAGCACGCCTTCACGAGTCCACAGCTCATCCTCCTCGGCCCCACCCACACGCTTTGCCGGCGCATGTCTTCGGATGTCCGTCTTCAGTCGTGAGACGGAAGATCCGTCGAGCAGATTGTGCAGTCGGCCCTGGGGATCAATCCGCTGTTTGAGCTTGCCCAAGGCGTTGTAGCGATACTGGTCAGTCCCCTGCACGCTGTCCATGCGTCGGATCAGATTTCCGGCGCGATCATATTCGTAGGCAACATCGAACAGCGGCGCATCCCCGCATCTGACCGCTTGCGAGCTCACGTTCGAGGACGGGTCGTACTGCAGATATCGGCTGAACCGCCCGATCTTCTCTTCGACCACACGCCCGGATTCATCCCGGGCAACACTCAGACAACGTTCTCCATTGATGGCAAGCGTTACAAGCTCATCGTCAAGATCGTAAGCATATTCAATCGTGTTTCCGGTCGATGTGCTCCTGCGCACGCGGTTGCCTGACCTGTCGAAACTGCTGAGCACGCGGAAGCCGTCCTGGGACTCTTCCACCAGATTTCCCACAGCGTCGAACACGCGCTTGACGACCCGACTTGCATTGCCGCACTCGATTAGATTTCCGCAGGCGTCGTAGGTGAAGTAATCCTCTTCGATATATCCAGCGCACACCACGGAGCGCCGCGACACACGGCCGAGCTTGTCGGATGTGTATCGAACAACCCTGCCTTCAGAATCGACGCACTCTTCGAGCCGCCCCGCACCGTCGTATCGATAGCTCCGGGCCTGCCCCCAGTAATCGATTTCCTTGACAATCCGGCCGAGAGCATCTCTCACGATCTCGTAGCGCTGCCCATCGGAATTGATGAGCCCAACCAGACACTCTTCGGTATCGTAGAAATACTCGACCCGCGACCCATCCGGCGACCGCCTCCGCGAAACCTGCCCCAGGCCTGCGTACTCCAGGAGAGTGCGGTTTCCCAGCGCATCGACATAAACCGAGATCCGATCTTCTGCATCGAACGAATAGGCGACACTCCGACCATCTGGCTCGATGCACTCCGTCAATCGACCTTTCACGTCATATCGGAACTGGGTCTGATTCCCTCCAGCATCCACCTGCCGCATGAGCAGGCCCCTGCCATCGTGCTCGAACTTGACTTCCCGACCCGTGGCAGAGATGACGCTCGCGACGGCACCATGCCTGTCATAGGTAAGCCTCGTCGCACCTCCTCTTGCGCTTGTCTGCTGCAGTAGTTGCCCCGCGGCGTCATAGGCGAATTCAGTCACTGCGCCCAGAGGATCCGTCTGCGCGACGATATCTCCGAATTCATTGTAGCTCTGGGTCCATGTTCCAGAATCTGGAACATGCACTGCAGTCAGAAGATCCAGGTCGCCGTACTCGTGAAGTATGCGGCTGCCGTCAGCCCGTAGCAGCTCGACAACATTGCCATGCGCATCATAGGCAAATGCCGTTCGCAGTCCTTCCGGATCGGTCACCGCCACGGTCCGCCCGAAATCGTCGTACTCGAACAGCGTCACGCCATCGAGCGGGTCGATCTCGCATAGCGGCAGTTGGTTCTCGTCAAATTTGACCACGCTCAGGTGGCCCAGCGAGTCGGTTACCCGGGTCTCGCGCAGCAGCGCGTCGTACTCGAAGTGATAATCGTAGAGACCACCATCGCCCCACGAATGCACCACCCTGCCCTGCGCATCGAACGCATAGTGGAACGACAGGCCCACGCGGTCGGTATGCCGCACCATGCGGTGACGTTCATAGGCAAACGTGCGTGGCGCCCCCAGTGCGTCGACTGCCGCCAGCAGGTCACCTTCGGCACTGTACCGGTAGCTCACCAGCGGATGGGCCAGGCCGGTGGCGGGGTCGTGCAGGGCCATGCGCTCAATGTGGCCGTGGCGCGCCTCCACTTCGATGAAGCGGCCCTGCAGGTCACCGATACCGCTCTCGACGATGCGCACCAGATGGCCGTCGCGACGCTCGAAGCGCCAGTGGTTGCCATGCGCATCCTCGATGCGCTCGATCGGCCAGGACTGCGGGCCCGGCAACGCGCTGACACCTGCAGGCAGCTCGCCACCGAACACGTACTGCAGGCCGTTCTTGAAGCGCACCCGCCACTGCCCGCGCCGCCTCAGCAGGCGCGCGCCATCGACGAAATCGAGAATCGCCCCAGCCTCTCCCTCAGCGGGCGGCAGCTCGGGGAAGAACGCGACCTGGTCGGGGCCGGACAGCCAGACGCTGCCATCGGCCAGCAGCTCCAGGCGGATGTCTGCCGGCGTCTGCCAGCCCGCGCCGCACAGACCCGGCGCGTCCGCGTGGCGCGAGCCGTAGCTGCGTTGCCAAGTGAGCGGCAAGCGGCCCGGTACATCGAAATCCTGGTGGTTGACCACCACGCTGCCATCACGGATATCCACCGGCTCGGCGCGAAGCACCTTGCACTTCAGGAAACCCGAGGGCAGGTTTCCCCACTTGCCCCGCCGCCAATTGGCAAAGGCATCCATCTTCTTGCGGAAGAACGCACTCTTGCGCAGCTTGCCCAGGCCTGCGAACGCCGCGCGGAATGCGAGCGCCGTCCATGACACCGTCGGTGGTCCTCCCACCTTGACGCTGGTGGGAATGGCCACGTTCAGGCCGGTCGGCAGTGACATCGCCCGAAGTGGCTTCTTCGGCTTCTTCACCCGGAACGGGTTGATCATGCCGGCCAGATTGCAGTCCAGCACCGGCATCGCCAGCCGCGAGAACGGCTCGCCATCGGCCGACACGGTACGACTGCCCATGAAGATCTCTTCGCCGTCGAACTGAGGGCCCATCGGTGCCGCCAACGGCGGCCCCCACACACCGAGCGGGATGTGGATATCCAGGCCGCCGGTACCGGCGGTGCCGCGATGCACGCCGTTGACCTTGATGGTCGAACCGATGAACGGGATGTAGTCGAACGGATCCAGCACCAGGCCGATGTGCGGCGTCGGCAGCGGGCACGGCGGCACCGCATACATGTGGATGTCGATACCCAACTGCGGATCGAAATGCTTGGCGGCGATGCTCACGGCAACACTCCCTGTTGCTTTACAAGGCGCGGAACAACGCGCGCAGGAACGCCTTTACTTCGTCACGGTACTCGGCGCTGATCCAGGTCACGACGATGATGCCAAGCACGATGGCCACCAGCATCACCACGGTCTTGTTCGACTTCATGCAACAGCCACTCCTGTAACGGCGGGCCCGGCAGGCGCGGCCACGGGCGGCTGCAGCAGGCCACTGGGATCGGGCAGCGGCTGCATCGCCGGGGGCTCGCTCCACACCGGAATCTCGTGGTCGAGCGGGTGTTCGATCGCCGGCAGGCCGTTCCAGCCCGGGTCGAGGAAATCACGGCCAACGGCCACGATCTTGCGGAAGAATTCGTCACCGCCCTGGATCAGCCGCTCGCGTTCCTGCTGCGCACGATGAAAGCCGCGCTCCAGCGCGGCATCGAGCTCGGCGTCGATGGCATCCAGCGCCGGACGCGGAGGACGCGGGCCGAGTGCGCGCCCCTGCGCGTCCGCCTTCTCCAGCAGGCCGGTGCTGGCCTGCAGGTAGTCAGTGGCGACCTGCCGCAGTTGTTCGCAGCGTCGTGCGTCCTGAAGCTGCAGCAGATCCCACAGTGCCTGGGGCAGCGTCGTCGCCTTGCGGTCGGCCGGCGCCAGCGGCTTGGCGATGCGGATCGCCTCCAGCAGCTGCGTGCGCGCAGCCTCTCGCTGGCCCGCCTGCACATGACACCAGCCCGCCATGCGCTGGCCCTCCAGTGCGAACATGGGGTGCGGAATGCTGGCTGCGGACGCGGATGCCTGCAGGTAGGTGTGTGCCGCACGCTCGGGTTGCTTGGCCGCCAACCAGCAGCCCGCTTCACCGAACCAGCTCTGCATCACCAGTTCCGGCGCGGCAGGATTGCCGCCGGCACGTGCACCTTCGGCGGCGCTGCGTGCCTGCCGGTAGCTGTTGATCGCCTGGCTGTGATCGCCATGTTTCAGCCAGGCACCAGCCACCATCATCTGCACCACCGACTGCTGGTCCTGCCAGCCATGCCGCTGCGCCAGGCCCTGCGCGCGTCCGGCGCGGGCCACCACCTGCGACGGACTGCCTCGCTCCAGCAGCAGCATCAGGTCCGCCAGCAGCTGCCGGTACAGCACTTCCGGACCGCGACCACCGGATTGCGCGGCGGTATCCCGGGCAATCGCAAACATGTCGACCGGTGCGGTGACCACCCGTGCGGTCCTGGCATGACGCTCCAGCAGCGGCTGCCAGCGCGGGTCCTCTTCGGTATCCACCAGCACCAGTCGCAGGCGCTCTCCCGGCGCAGCGGCCAGCGCCGCATCCAGCCAGCGCTCGAAGCCTTCACCGGGCACGCAACGCTCCGGTTCCAGCACGGCAGCCAGCAGGCGCAGATGCTCGCCGTGATGGTCGATGAAACTCTCCAGCACATCGACCACACCCTGCGCGCTGTCCGGATGCGCCTCGCTCGGGCCACGCCAGCCCAATGGCACCTGCTGCGCGCGCAGATCGTCCTGGCTGGCCAGATAACGGTCGAGCAGATCCTGCTTGACCTGCCGGCTGTAACGGAAGCCCAGCTCATAGGCGGTATCGATGCGCAGGAAGCAGTCCGGCGTATCACGCCCTGCGTCGTTGCGCTGCATCTCGAAGAACGCGGCCAGCAGGCGGCTGGCGGCAGCCGGCAGACGCCATACCAACAGGCGCCTGCTGCTGTCGGCGCTGGCCTCCAGCCAGGCATCGCGCAATGCGTTCAGGCCGCGCAGCATGGGGGTGTCCTGCATGGTGTATCTCCCGTGCTGTTCAGCAGTTGAGCTTGATCTCGCTGCCGTTGACTGACACACCGCCTGCGTCGATGACCACTTCCGAGCCACCGGCGGTGATCTTGATGGCGCTGTCGGTGATCTCGATGACCGAGCCACCCACCTTGGTGGACAGATTGACCGCCGACTCCAGGCTCATCGCGCCATCCGAGCCCTGGCTGTGCGTACCGGTCACGTCCTGGCTGAAATTGCCGGTGACGTCGATCACCCGCTCGCCGACATTGCTGTCGTCGACCTTGCCCTGCACGCTGCGCTTGTCATGACCGGTAATGGTCACCTCCCGCGCGGCATTCAGCGTCTCCGTCACCAGTCCGCCAACCGTGCGACTGGAGGTCGAGGTGACGGTCTCGGTCCACGTGCCGGTGCGCTGGCTGGTGAAGTTGCCGGTCAGGGTGGTCTTGAAGTCGCCGGTGATGGTTTCGGTATAGCCGGCCGCAGAGATCGTCTTGGTTTCCCCTGCTTCGTACTTCTCGGTCACCGCGCCGGTCACATTGGTGGTGCGGGTGCCGGTAACGCCGAGCGTGTCGGTGCCGGTGACCGTGATGCCACGGTTGCCGCCGACGCTGATGTCCTGGTTGGCGCCGACGTCCATTCGATGGTTGACCGACACCGATGTGGACTTGTTGTTCTTGACGCTGGCGTTCTGGTCGTTGAGCACGGTGGTGACCATGTCACGCTGCGCCCGCATGTTCAGCAGCTCGCCACCGGCGCCATCATGCATGGTGATCTCATTCCAGCCCGCGCCCTTGACCGTCTTCGACTTGAGGCCGCTCACCTCCATGCCGAACGGCGGCATGTTGTCCTCGTTGTAGACACGACCGGTGATGATGGGGCGGTCCGGGTCGCCATCGAGGAAATCGACGATCACCTCCTGGCCCACGCGCGGCGGCGACACGCCACCCATGTCGGCGCCTGCCCACGGACTCGCACTGCGGATCCAGCACGAGGCATTCTCGCGGCGATCGAGCTGGCGGTCCCAATGGAACTGCACTTTCACCCGGCCATAGCGGTCGGCATGCAGTTCCTCCCCCGGCGGACCGACCACGGTGGCGGTCTGCGGTCCCGGCATGCGCGGCCACGGCGTCCGCCGCAGCGGCCTGTAGGGGATACGACGGCGCAGCACCTCGGCCTGCACTTCAACACTCGGGGCTTCAGCGCTGCCGAAATCGGCAGCGAAATTGTTGTGGCCTTCCCGCTGCACACTCACCACGAAGAAGCTGCGGTCGGTATCGTCACGTCCGATGAAATCCGGGTGCCGCTCCAGTTCGAAGCAGGCGCCGGCATCGAGTTCACCGGCATTGCCCGCGCACTCGAACAGCTTGGTCGGCCACGCCACTTCCTCGTTGCGCACCGCCGCCAGCGCCTGGCCAATGCGGCTGTTGGTGAAACGCGCCGCACCGTCGTAGCGGTACTGCTCGAGCGGCGGCAGCAGGCCCAGCGGCACCTGATTGCCCTGGTTGCCATCCAGCGTCTGGCCCGGCTGCTTGAAGTCGAAACTGCGCAGGGTCTGCACGCTGGGCCCGACGCGTCGGCGTGCACCCCAGCGGTGCAGACCGGTGCTGGCCAACGTGCCCTGGTCGGACACGAACGCGATGGGCTGCGGTTCGCCGTGCGCGGTGCTCAGCGTTGAATCGTCGCTGATCACCATCGTATGGCCCTCTTCGTCATGGACGAAGCTGTAGTACAGGCCGGCATCTTCCAGCAGGCGACTGACTAAGGCGAAATCGGACTCGTTGTACTGCACGCAGTACGGCAGCGGCGGCAGCTTGCCGGCATTGAGGTCGTAGCGGAACTTCGCCAGCTGTGCGTAGCCCTGGAACACCTCCTCGATGATCTGCAGCACGTTGCGGTCCTGGAAGATCCGGCAGTTGCAGGTGTAATCGAGGAAGGCGAACCAGGGCGCGAGCTCGGCCCGGTAGGCACTGAACTGGGCCTGTTGGCCGGTACTGGCGAACTCGCGAACGTAGCCGTGCACGCTGCGGTTGCCGAATTCATCGCCCAGCTGCAGGCGCAGCGGCTGCCCGACCAGCTGTTTCAGCTCCAGCCGCGGCTGGACCGACAGCAGTTCGATACGGTAGGCGAACGGGCTGGACACCGCCTCGCTGCCCTCGAAACGCTTGACCAGGAAAGTGCCCGGATCCAGTGCGGTTTCGACGCGGATCAGGCGTCGGTCCTGGTGCAGGCGCTGCAGTGCGGCGCCGGGAAGCAGTGAATCGGCGTACATCGGGCGTTCCGTCGTCCCATGTTGGTCGTGGCCCGACTTTGCCACCGGCAGGTGACATGCGCCAGCTTTTTGACGCTTTTGCCTCTGGATAAAGAGATGAATTCATTAAGGAAATTCAAGGAACTGCGAATTTCCTCACATTTCCTTCCCCGCGACCCTGTCGCCAACGCTGGCCCCGGCGGCAGTGCGCGAACGCTGCCTCACGCCGGCAGGCAGTGCTCGACAATCAGCTGGATGGCGCTACCACCGCGATAGTCGTCGCAGGCCAGCCGGTAGGCCAGATGCACATGGCGGCTCGGCGCATTGCCGTGCCAGCCGCCAAAATGGATCGCGTTGATCGTGCCGGGCACGCCCGGCAGGCGCAGTTCCAGCTTGAGGTGGCGTTCCTTCAGCACGCGCCAGTTGGCCACTTCGAAATGGCCATCGAACAGCGGCTCCGGGAAGCCCTGCCCCCAAGGACCGGCCAGGCGCAGCGCATCGGCATGGCGATGGTCGAGCTCGTCCGCTGCCAGTTCGCCGTCGCTGAGCACCTGCTGTTGAAGTGCCGCTGGGTCGAGCATCTCCAGCACGACGGCAACGAAGGCCGCCTTGAAGGCGTCGACATGATCGAGCCGCAGGCTGAGGCCGGCCGCCATGGCGTGACCGCCGAAGCGTTCGATCAGGCCGGGATGCCGTGAATCGACCAATGCCAGCGCGTCACGGATATGCAGGCCCGGAATCGAACGCGCGGAGCCACGCAGGGTGTCGGCACCGGGCTCGGCCGGCGCGAAGGCGATCACCGGCCGGTGCAGGCGATCCTTCATCTTCGAGGCCACCAGACCGACCACGCCCGGATGCCACTCGGCATCGAACAGGCAGGCCGCCACCGGCCGCTGCCCGGCCATGTCCAGCACAACTCGGGTCAGCGCCTGCTCGGCATCGTCGGTCATCGACTGCTGCACGGCGCGGCGTTCCGCATTGATCTGCTCCAGCGTCTGCGCGATCTCCCGCGCCTGCCGCGGGTCCTCGGTCAGCAGCAGCGCGATGCCCAGCGCCATGTCTTCCAGCCGACCGGCGGCATTCAGGCGTGGGCCCAGGGCGAAGCCGATGTCGGTCGCGGTCAGCCGCGCCGCGTCGCGCCCACTGGCTTCGATCAGCGCCTTCAGGCCGACACAGCCCTGCCCCGAACGCAATCTGCGCAGGCCCGCACTGACCAGTGCGCGGTTGTTCGGATCCAGCGCCACCAGGTCGGCCACGGTGCCGACCGCCACCAGGTCCAGCAGCGTGGTCAGGTCCGGGCCCTTGCCATCGGCGAACACGCCGGCCTCGCGCATCCGCCGGCGCAGCGCCATCAGCACGTAGAAGATCACGCCGACACCGGCCAGCGACTTGCTGGGAAATGCGTCGCCATCCAGGTTCGGATCGACGATCACGTCGGCCGCAGGCAGCTGCGGGCCCGGCAGATGATGGTCGGTGACCAGCACCTGCCAGCCACGCGCCTTGGCGGCCGCGACGCCGGCATGGCATGCAATGCCATGGTCGACGGTGACCAGCAGGTCCGGCTTCAGCGCGGCCAGTTCCTCCACCAGCGAGGGCGACAGTCCATAGCCGTGCACCATCCGGTTGGGCACCGCGTGGAAGACATGCTGTGCGCCGAGCATGCGCAGGCCGCGCACGCCGACCGCACAGGCGGTAGCGCCATCACAGTCGAAATCGCCGACCACCAGGATGCGCTTGTCATTGGCGATGGCCTCGACCAGCAGGTCGACCGCAGCGTCGATGCCGGTCAGCAGTTCGGGGGCATGCAGATTGCCCAGCTTCGGCAGCGCCAGTTCCGGCGTCCCCGCGCCACGGCTGGCATAGAGACGTGCAAGCAGTGGCAGCGTTCCCTCCGGCCATGCAGCCGGCGTCGCTGCCTCACGGCGTCGGATTGTCGGCGTATCGGAAGACGGCAGCGCTGGATCGGCGGCAAGGGACATCGGCATCGCCGGTTACGAAAGACAGAGGGATGATACCGCGCGTGGGAGAGGCTGGCGGGATTGCGCCCGGCACCTGCGGTAGTGCCGGCCGCTGGCGGCAACCCCGGCAAACATCGGGGTCAGAGCCGTTCTCCGATGGAAAACGGATCCGACCCCCGCTCGACCGAGTCCCCGGTCAGTCGTGCAGCTGGCGCGGCTTCTTCCAGAACTGCCAGCGCTGTCCGCGATCCAGCTGGAACTGCAGGCCGTCCTCGAAATCGAGCACCAGCCGCTGCAGTTCGCCACGCTTCAACGCGGCCAGCAGCGGGCGGATCGCCTCGTTGCCCAACTGCTGCAGCGAACGCAGCTGGCGCAGGTCAACCAGCGCATCGACAGCCTGCTCACCATCCACCGCCACGCCAGCGGCCTGCGCCAGGCTCTGCAGCAGCGCATCGCGGCTGCGCACCTGCGCATGCACCGTGCTGACCGACACCGGCATCACGCCACCGCCCCAGAACCACAGCGAATTGATCGGCTGCTGGCCCTGCGCGGCACGCTGCTGGTTCCAGGAGTGGTTGTGCAGCAGCACCTGCGCCTCGGTCATCAGCGCCCGCCAGCGGCGGCCGCCCTCGCCTTCCGGCAGGTGCGAGAACAGGTCATCGCCGAGCACCTCGTCGGGACCGTCGAACGCCGGCAGTGCGGTATCGATCGGCAGCCGCAGATACCAGCGCGACGGATCAGGCGCGTCGAGCACGAAGCCGGCCTCGGCGAACAACGGCTGCAGCACCGGCAGCAGGGCGAGGCTGTCTGCCAGGGTTGGTCGCAGGGTTTCGCCGTAGGCCATCATCCGCGCGCCATGCATGTCCGGCACCATGCAGGCCGGATCGGCGCGCAGCCAGCTGGCACCGGCCGCATCGCCCACGTCACGCTGGCGGGTCAGCGCGGCCACCGGCCAGTGCGGCGCGGCGACCTTGAAATGGCGCATCAGCTGCGCCCGTTCACCCGGCTCGACCTGCACCGTAGTGGCACGGCCGAGCGCACGTGCCACATCGTCCGGCAGCGCAGCCGCGGCAAAGCGGCTGCGTGCGGGCAACAGCAGGGTCGCCGTCGCCACGTGCTCAGTCCACGTAGCTGACGCTGACGATCTCGTACTCGCGCTGCCCAGCCGGGGCGTCGATCACGATCGAATCGCCTTCCAGCTTGCCGATCATCGCGCGCGCCACCGGCGAGGAAATCGCGATCAACCCCAGCTTGATATCCGCTTCGAGGTCACCCACGATCTGGTACTTCTTCTCTTCGTCGGTTTCCACGTCGGCCAGGGTCACGCTGGCGCCGAACACCACCTTGGAGCCGGCATTGAGCTTGCTCACGTCGATGATCTCGGCGTGCGACAGCTCGCCTTCCAGCTGCTTGATGCGGCCTTCGATGAAGCCCTGTTCCTCGCGCGCGGCGTGGTACTCGGCATTCTCCTTCAGGTCGCCATGCTCACGCGCTTCGGCGATCGCGGCGATCACCTTCGGCCGCTTGACCGACTTCAGGTGATCCAGTTCGTCGCGCAGCTTCTGCGCGCCCTTCATCGTGATGGGGGCTCTCATGCATTCAACTCCTTGTGCAGCTCCTGCAGCGACCAGACGGGGCCGGTGCCGCGGAATTCCAGTGAATCCACCAGCGCCTTGGCGCCGGCAATGGTGGTCGAGTAGGTGACGCGGTGCTGCAGCGCCTCGCGACGGATCGAGAACGAGTCGTTGATCGCCGAGCGACCTTCGGTCGTGTTGACGATGTAGACGATCTCGCCGTTCTTGATCGAATCGACGATGTGCGGACGACCCTCGACCACCTTGTTGATGATCTCGCACTGCATGCCATGCTGCTGCAGCCAGGCGGCGGTGCCACGGGTGGCCACCAGGCTGTAGCCGCGCGCCAGCAGCGCCTTGGCGACCGGCAACACGCGCTTCTTGTCCGGGTCGCGCACCGACACGAAGGCCTTGCCGATCGGCGGGGCCTTGATGCCGCCGGCTTCCTGCGCGCGTGCGAAGGCGGCGTTGAAGCTGCGACCGACGCCCATCACCTCGCCGGTGGACCGCATTTCCGGCCCGAGGATCGGGTCGACGCCCTGGAACTTGGCGAACGGGAAGATCGCTTCCTTCACCGAGTAGTAGTCCGGCACGATCTCTTCGGTCGCGCCCTGCTCGGCCAGGGTCTTGCCGGCCATGCAGCGTGCGGCGATCTTGGCCAGCGGCATGCCGGTGGCCTTGGACACGAACGGCACCGTGCGCGAGGCACGCGGGTTCACTTCAAGCAGGTAGACGGTGTCGTCGCCCTCGTCGCTGGTCTGGATCGCGAACTGGGTGTTCATCAGGCCAACCACGTTCAGCGCCTTGGCCAGCTCCACCACCTGGCGACGCAGCTCGGCCTGGGTCTCGGCCGACAGCGAGTACGGTGGCAGCGAGCACGAGGAGTCGCCCGAGTGCACGCCGGCTTCTTCGATGTGCTCCATCACGCCACCGATCAGCACGTTGCCATCCTTGTCGGCGATGATGTCGACATCGCACTCGACAGCGTTGTCGAGGAAGCGGTCCAGCAGCACCGGCGAATCGTTGGACACCTTCACCGCATCACGCACGTAGCGGGCCAGATCGGCTTCGCCGTACACGATCTCCATCGCACGGCCACCGAGCACGTAGCTCGGACGCACCACCAGCGGGTAGCCGATCTCGCGGGCCAGCAGCAGGGCTTCCTGGTCGTTGCGGGCGATACGGTTCGGCGGCTGCTTCAGGCCCAGCTTGTCCACCAGCTGCTGGAAACGCTCGCGGTCCTCGGCCAGGTCGATGGAGTCCGGGCTGGTGCCGATCACCGGCACGCCATTGGCTTCCAGCGCGCGCGCCAGCTTCAGCGGCGTCTGCCCGCCGTACTGCACGATCACGCCCTTCGGCTGTTCCAGCTCGACGATCTCCAGCACGTCTTCCAGCGTCAGCGGCTCGAAGTACAGGCGGTCGGAGGTGTCGTAGTCGGTCGAAACGGTTTCCGGGTTGCAGTTGACCATGATGGTTTCATAGCCATCCTCGCGCAGCGCCAGCGCCGCATGCACGCAGCAGTAGTCGAACTCGATGCCCTGGCCGATGCGGTTCGGACCGCCGCCCAGGATCATGATCTTGTCGCGGTTGCTCGGCGCGGCCTCGCACTCGTCCTCGTAGGTCGAGTACAGGTAGGCGGTGCCGGTGGCGAACTCGGCAGCACAGGAGTCCACGCGCTTGTAGACCGGGCGCACCTTGTGGGCACGACGCAGTGCGCGGATGGCCGCTTCGTTGGTGCCGGTCAGCTGGGCCAGGCGGGCGTCGGAGAAACCGGCACGCTTGAGCTTGCGCAGACGCGCAGCGTCGAGCGCGTCGATGCCGTCGGCAGCGACTTCACCTTCGGCAGCGATGATTTCCTCGATCTGGTCCAGGAACCAGTGGTCGATGAACGACAGCGCATGGATCTCTTCCACGCTCATGCCGGCGCGGAACGCGTCGGCCACGTAGAACAGGCGCTCCGGACCCGGTGCCTTCAGCTCGCGGCGCAGGGTCTGCAGGTCTTCCTCGTTGGCCAGGTCCAGGCCGGTCGGGTCGAAGCCGACCTTGCCGGTTTCCAGGCCGCGCAGCGCCTTCTGTACCGATTCCTGGAAGGTGCGGCCCATCGCCATGACTTCGCCCACCGACTTCATCTGGGTGGTCAGGCGTGCATCGGCGGCCGGGAACTTCTCGAAGGCGAAGCGCGGGATCTTGGTGACCACGTAGTCGATGGACGGCTCGAACGACGCCGGGGTCAGGCCACCGGTGATCTCGTTCTTCAGTTCGTCCAGGGTGTAGCCCACGGCCAGCTTGGCGGCCACCTTCGCGATCGGGAAGCCGGTGGCCTTGGAGGCCAGCGCCGAGGAGCGCGACACGCGCGGATTCATCTCGATGACGACCACACGGCCGGTCTTCGGGTTGATGCCGAACTGCACGTTGGAGCCGCCGGTATCGACGCCGATCTTGCGCAGCACGGCGATGGAGGCATCGCGCAGGCGCTGGTATTCCTTGTCGGTCAGGGTCTGCGCCGGGGCCACGGTGATCGAGTCACCGGTGTGCACGCCCATCGGATCGAGATTCTCGATCGAGCACACGATGATGCAGTTGTCGGCGGTGTCACGCACCACCTCCATCTCGAATTCCTTCCAGCCCAGCACCGACTCTTCCACCAGCACTTCGGTGGTCGGCGACAGTTCCAGGCCGCGGCTGACGATTTCCACCAGCTCTTCGCGGTTGTAGGCGATACCACCGCCACTGCCGCCCAGGGTGAAGCTCGGACGGATGATGGTCGGGTAGCCGACGCGGGTCTGGATCTCCAGCGCTTCGTCCAGCGTGTGAGCGACGGCGGCGGTCGGGCACTCCAGGCCGATCTCGCCCATCGCCACGCGGAACAGCTCGCGGTCTTCGGCCATGCGGATCGCTTCGCGCTTGGCACCGATCAGCTCGACGTTGTACTTCTCCAGCACGCCGTTGTCGGCCAGGTCCAGCGCGCAGTTCAGCGCGGTCTGTCCCCCCATGGTCGGCAGCAGCGCGTCGGGCTTCTCCTTGGCGATGATCTTCTCGACCGTCTGCCAGTTGATCGGCTCGATGTAGACGGCGTCGGCCATCTCCGGGTCGGTCATGATCGTGGCCGGGTTGCTGTTGACCAGCACCACGCGGTAACCCTCGTCGCGCAGGGCCTTGCAAGCCTGGGCACCGGAGTAGTCGAACTCGCAGGCCTGGCCGATGACGATCGGGCCGGCACCGATGATGAGGATGGTCTTTAGGTCAGTGCGCTTGGGCATTTTCTTCTCTAAGTCAGTACAGCGTGACAAGGGGGAGTGATCGCACGCTGTCGATCAGGAATCTCGATTCGCAGCGCCGCGCCGCGAGGCAGCAGCAATGCGGGGGCTTACGGTCCATCGCGGTGCCACCGGTGGCCGGTGGCCTGCGGATCACGCCTTGGCCTGTTCCATCAGGGTTACGAAACGGTCGAACAGCGGACCGACGTCGTGCGGGCCCGGCGACGCTTCCGGATGGCCCTGGAAGGAGAACGCCGGCACATCGGTGCGTGCGATGCCCTGGTTGGTGCCATCGAACAGCGACCGGTGGGTCACGCGCAACGTCGCCGGCAGGGTGGCTTCATCGACCGCGAAACCATGGTTCTGCGAGGTGATCATCACCCGGCCACTGTCCAGGTCCTGCACCGGATGGTTCGCACCATGGTGGCCATGGCCCATCTTGACGGTCTGCGCGCCCGAGGCCAGGCCCAGCAGCTGGTGGCCCAGGCAGATGCCGAAGGTCGGAATCTTCACGTCGATGAAGGTCTTGATCGCGGCGATCGCGTAATCGCACGGCTCCGGGTCACCCGGGCCATTGGACAGGAAGACACCGTCGGGCTTCAGCGCCAGCACTTCAGCCGCCGGGGTCTGCGCCGGCACCACGGTCACTTCGCAGCCGCGTTCGGCCAGCATGCGCAGGATGTTGGTCTTCACGCCGAAATCGTAGGCCACGACCTTGAAGCGGGCCGGCACGCTGACGAAGGCGTTGGCATCCAGGTCCAGCTGGCCCTCGGTCCAGACATAGGTCTTCTCGGTAGTGACGACCTTGGCCAGATCCATGCCCTTCAGGCCCGGGAACTTGCGGGCGGCTTCCAGCGCCTTCTCAACATCGATGTCACCTGCCATCAGCGCACCGTTCTGGGCGCCGTTCTCGCGCAGGATGCGGGTGAGCTTGCGGGTATCGATGCCAGCGATGGCCACCACGCCACGCTGGATCAGCCAGTCCTGCAGCGACACCTGGCTGCGCCAGTTGCTGGGGCGGCGCGGCACATCGCGCACGATCAGTCCGGCCGACCACACCTTGGAGGCTTCGTCGTCCTGGTCGGTCATGCCGGTGTTGCCAATATGCGGATAGGTCAGCGTGACCATCTGCCGGGCGTAGGACGGATCGGTCAGCACTTCCTGGTAACCGGTCATGGCGGTGTTGAACACCACTTCACCGACGGACAGGCCGGGCGCGCCTACGGATTCGCCCTCGAATACGGTGCCGTCTTCGAGGACGAGGATTGCGGCTTGGGTCACGGAAATCTCACTTTGGCTACCGAGGGGGTGCCGAAGTCACGCCTGTGCTTCACGGAAATCCGGTTGCAAAAAAGCGCGGACGTACGGTTCAGGACCGGTCCGGCTTTGGTGATTCGGCGAGTGCGAATTGTAGCGCTGCCGGAGCGCTCGCGCCAGCGGTTGAATCGTTTCATGAACAGGCGACTGCGTATTCATTTCAATACGCCCGCGTGTGCAAAGCGCGATGGCCGGGGTCGGATCCCTTTTCATGCGGGAAAAGGGCTCTGATCCCAATCGCGGCGAGGGGTCAGATCCCTTTCCGTGGGAAAGGGATCTGACCCCGTGAATCAGTCCGCCGGGGTGTCCAGCAGGTCGCGCACCCGGTAGCTCCCGGGCGCCCGCCCCTGCAGCTGGCGTGCGGCGAACAGCGCACCGCGGGCGAAGATGTCGCGGTTGGTCGCCCGGTGGACCAGTTCGATGCGCTCGCCCAGGCCGGTGAACTGCACCAGATGCTCACCCACGATATCGCCGGCCCGCAGGCTGGCGTACTGCGGATCCGCCCCACCCCGCTGCGCGGCTGCGCCCAGGGTCAGTGCCGTTCCCGAGGGCGCATCCTTCTTCTGCGTATGGTGCGATTCCACAATGTCGCAGTCCCAGCCCGACAGGGCCTGCGCAGCGCGCTCGACCAGCTCGTCCAGCACCGCGACACCGAGGCTGAAGTTCGAAGCCCACACCAGCGGAATGCGCGCCGCGGCGGCGTCCAGCGCCTGGCGCTGCGCACTGGAGATGCCGGTGGTACCCGAGACCAGGCCTGCGCCGCGTTCAACGCACAGGGCCAGCATCGCATCGAAGCCTTCCGGCAGGCTGAAGTCGATGGCCACATCGAATGCCGGCGCCCCTGCCAGCTCGCTGGCGGCAAAGAACGGCACTCCGTCGACCACCCGCTGGGCCGGCGCGCGGCCGGTCACCGCCGCCACGATCTGCAGGGTTTCGGGATGATCGGCGGCCAGCCGCAGCAGGGCCTGGCCCATGCGCCCGGAAGCGCCGTGAATGAGCAATCGCAGGGGAGTCTGGTTCATGCCCCGCAGGCTAGCGGCAGCATGCCCGGTCCGGCAAGCATCATCGCTGCTACGCTGCAGGACTCTTCATGCAATGGACCGCATTTCCCATGCAGATCAGCGAACAGCTGGTACTGGTCACCGGCGCTGGCCGCGGCCTTGGCCAGCATATCGCCCGCGCATTCGCCGCGCAGGGTGCCCGGGTCATCATCAACTATCACCGCAGCGAGGCGGCCGCACGTGCATTGGCGGTGGAGCTGGGCGGGCAGGCACTCGCGCTCCGCGCCGACGTCACCGACCGGGGCCAGATCGGGGCACTGCTGCAGCAGGCGCTGGCGCATTTCGGCCAGGGCGTGACCACCGTGGTCAACAACGCATTGGCCGATTTCTCCTTCAATGGTGATGCGCGCGACGGCGCCGCCGACATTGGCTGGCCGGCGTTCCAGGCGCAGTTCGAAGGCAGCGTGCGCGGCGCGCTCAACACCGTGCAGGCCGCCCTGCCCGGCATGCAGGCGCGCGGTTTCGGCCGCATCATCAACATCGGCACCAATCTGTTCCAGAACCCGGTGGTGCCCTATCACGACTACACGGCCGCCAAAGCCGCCCTGCTTTCGCTGACCCGCACCCTGGCCGGCGACCTGGGGCCGCAGGGCATCACCGTCAACATGCTGTCCGGCGGCCTGCTGCGCAGCACCGATGCCAGCGCCGCGACACCGCAGGCGGTGTTCGATTACATCGCCGCCAACACGCCACTGCGCAGCGTGACCACGCCGGCCGAGTTCGCCGACGCCGCGCTGTTCTTCGCCAGCCCCTGGGCGCGCGCGGTCACCGGCCAGAATCTGGTGGTGGACGGTGGGCTGGTGCGGGATTGAGGCTTCGGCGAGCGCAGCAGCCCCCGCTCTCTCCCGCCATCGTCAGTGCTGCTTCGGCGGCGTCGGCCCGCAGCTGTCGCAGCCACCACAGGCACCGCCGCCGCCACTGACAGGGGGCGCGATCCTGCGGCCCAGCGCCTGCAGCCAGCCGGCGCGGCCGGGCTTGAGCAGCGCCAGTGCCAAGGCACCGCGCATTCTGCGCACGGTGCCGGGGAACTGCTTTTTCAGTACGACCCACGCGCTGACCAGCACGGCCAGCGCAACGAGCAGGTACTGGAGCAGCAGTCCTGCGTCCATCAGCCGCCTCCCAGCGCCACGGTCACCTGGTAGGTGATCAGCGCTGCAACGTAGGCCGCTGCGAACAGGTAGAACGCCGCGAAACCCATCTTCTTCCACGAGTTGGTCTCACGCTTGATGGTGGCCAGCGTGGAGATGCACATCGGCGCATAGATGAACCACACCAGCAGCGACAGGCCCGTGGCCAGCGACCAGCCATCGGCCACCACTGGCGTGAGCGCCGAGATCGCCGCATCGTCGTCGGCCGCGGACAGCGCGTACACGGTCGCCAGCGAGGAAACCGCCACTTCACGCGCGGCCAGGCCCGGAATCAGTGCGATGCAGATCTGCCAGTTGAAACCCAGCGGGGCGAAAACCGCGGTCATCGCATGGCCGATGCGGCCGGCGTAGCTGTAATCGATGGCCGGCAGCGTGGCGTCGGCGGGCGCACCGGGGAACGACAGCAGGAACCACAGCAGCACGGTCAACGCCAGGATGATGCCGCCCACGCGCCGCAGGAAGATCATGCCGCGCTCATACAGGCCGACTGCCAGATCACGCGGATGCGGAATACGGTACGAGGGCAGCTCCAGCATCAACGGATGCTCGCTCTTGTCGCGGCGCCACTTCTTCATGACCCACGACATCGCCAGCGCGCTGAGGATGCCGGCCACGTACAGTCCGAACAGCACCAGGCCCTGCTGGTTGAAGATGCCGACCTTGCCATCGGGAATGAAGGCGGCGATCAGCAGGGCATACACCGGCAGGCGGGCCGAACAGGTCATCAGCGGCGCCACCAGGATCGTCGCCAGCCGGTCGCGTGGATCCTGGATGCTGCGGGTGGCCATGATGCCCGGCACCGCGCAGGCGAAGCTGGACAGCAGCGGGATGAACGAACGCCCCGACAGGCCGGCCGCGGCCATCAGCCGATCGAGCAGGAACGCTGCACGTGGCAGGTAGCCGGACTCTTCCAGCGCGAGGATGAACGCGAACAGGATCAGGATCTGCGGCAGGAACACCACCACGCCTCCCAGGCCGGCGATGATGCCGTCGGTCAGCAGGCTGGTCAGCGGCCCCTCCGGCAGCGCGCCACCGACCACCTCGCCCAGCCAGCCGAAGCCGGCCTCGATGCCATCCATCAGCGGTGTCGCCCAGGCGAACACCGCCTGGAAGATCAGGAACATCACCACGACCAGCGTCACCAGTCCGAACACCGGATGCAGCAGCCAGCGGTCAAGCGTGTCGTCGATCTTCGCGGTGCGTGCCGGCATGCGCACGGCCACCGCCAGGATGTCACGTACCCGGGCGTGGTAGTCGATGCCGTCCTCGGCCGGCGGCATCGGCGCATCCAGGTGCGGCACCATGCGGTCCAGGCGCTCGACCAGCGCACGCGCGCCCTGCTTGCGTACCGCCACGGTCTCGACCACCGGCACGCCCAGCTCGCGCTCCAGCGCTGCCACGTCCAGTTGGATGCCACGGCGCTCGGCCGCATCCACCATGTTCAGCGCCACCACCATCGGTTTGCCCAACTCGCGCAGTTCCAGTGCGAAGCGCAGGTGCAGGCGCAGGTTGGTGGCATCGATCACGCACAGCAGCACGTCCGGCGCGGCCTCGCCCGGATAGAAGCCCCGGCACAGGTCGCGGGTGATCGCCTCGTCCAGGCTCGCCGGGTGCAGGCTGTACGCACCCGGCAGGTCAAGCACGGCGAACTCGCGGCCGGAGGGTGCGCGCAGGCGTCCTTCCTTGCGCTCGACGGTCACGCCGGTGTAATTGGCGACCTTCTGCCGGCTGCCGGTCAGCTGGTTGAACAGGGCGGTCTTGCCGCTGTTCGGGTTACCGACCAGCGCGATGCGCAGGGGGGCGGCAGTGGCGGATGCGGTCATGCACGTCTTTCCTGGCTGGCAGCGTCGATCACGACGCGCTTGGCTTCACTGATACGCAGTGCGAAACGGGTGAACCCGACCTGCACCAGCAACGGCTCTCCCCCCAGTGGGCCCTTGGCCACCAGGCGGACCTCCTCGCCCTTGACGAAGCCCAGCTCGCGCAGGCGGCGGGCAATGGCATCGTTGGCATGCAGGTCCTGCACGGAGTCGACCACGGCCGAGGTATGCAGGGGCAGTTCGGACAGCGTCATCTAGCCTGTTCTCTGCTGGATGTAAATGGTTCTCGATTCTAACATTCCCGCGTCGCGTCATGGCCCATGACCAATGGCCCGCTATGATCCATACAGGTATGGAGTGACCCTGGAATCCCATGAACGATGCTTTGCAGATCGAGCGCAGTGGCGCCGTCCTCACCCTCTGGCTGAACCGGCCGGAGCTGCACAACGCCTTCGATGCCGGCCTGATCGCCCGGCTGACCGCCGCGCTGGAGGCGGCCGGGCGGGAAGACGCGGTGCGCGCGGTGGTGGTGGCCGGCCACGGCGCATCCTTCTCGGCCGGTGCCGACCTGCAGTGGATGCGGGGCATGGCCGCCGCCAGCGAGGCTGACAACCGCGAGGATTCTCTGGCCCTGGCGCGCCTGATGCGCACCCTGGACGAACTGCCCAAGCCGACCCTGGCCCGGGTCCACGGTGCCGCCTTCGGCGGGGGTGTCGGCCTGGTCGCCTGCTGCGACATCGCCATCGCCAGCACCAGCGCCCGGTTCGGCCTGACCGAAAGCCGCCTTGGCCTGCTGCCGGCCGTGATCTCACCGTACGTGATCGAGGCGATCGGGCCGCGTCAGGCCCGCCGCTGGTTCGCGACCGGCGAGCACTTCGACGCCGACACCGCGCTGCGCATCGGCCTGGTGCACCAGCTGGTGGAACCGGAGCGGCTGGACGAGGCGGTGCAGCGCCAGCTGGCCCTGCTCGACAAGGCCGGCCCGATCGCCTCAGCGTCGGCCAAGCGCCTGGTCCGGCAGGTCCGTGACAGCCATGACCGCGATGCGCTCGACCGCGACAATGCCGCCCTGATCGCGCGCCTGCGGGTCTCGGCCGAGGGTCAGGAAGGCCTGGGCGCCTTCCTCGACAAGCGCGCCCCCCATTGGGTCACGGAGGCCTGAACATGCTCGATCATCTTGGTTTGACCAGCGCCAACCTGGCGCGCAGCAGGGCGTTCTTCAGCCAGGCACTGGCCCCACTGCAGATCGGCGTGGTGATGGAAGTCACCGCGGAGCAGACCGGCACCCATGACCAGGTCGGCTTCGGCCGCGATGGCAAGCCGTTCTTCTGGATCGGCAATGGCGGCAGCGTCAGCCATGGCGTGCACGTCGCCTTCGCCTGTACCGACCGCGCGCAGGTGGACGCGTTCCATGCCGCCGCCCTGGCCGCCGGAGGACGCGACAATGGTGCTCCCGGCGTACGTCCCTGGTATCACCCGAACTACTACGCCGCCTTCGTGCTCGACCCGGACGGCAACAACATCGAGGCGGTCTGCCAGCGCCCCGCTGCGGAGACGGAGGCATGAGCGACTACGTCCGCATCGTCGAGGTCGGCCCGCGGGACGGGCTGCAGAACGAAAAGCAACCGGTCTCTACGGCCGACAAGATCGAGCTGATCAACCGCCTGTCGGCCACCGGCCTGCGCAGCATCGAAGCGACCAGTTTCGTCAGCCCGAAGTGGGTGCCGCAGCTGGCGGATGCCGCTGAGGTCTATGCCGGCATCCAGCGCCGGCCCGGCATCCACTATCCAGTGCTGGTACCGAATGAACAGGGCTACGAGCGGGCGCTCGCGGTCGGCGTGGAGGAAGTGGCGGTGTTCACGGCCGCCTCCGAGGCGTTCAACCGCACCAACACCAACGCCGGCATCGACGAGTCGCTGGCCCGCTTCGAGCCGATCCTGCGCCGCGCCGCCGCCGATGGCGTACGGGTACGCGGCTATGTCTCCACCGTGCTGGGGTGTCCCTACCAGGGCGAGGTCCCCCTGGCCGATGTGGTGCGGGTGGCGCGCGCCCTGCACCAGATGGGCTGCTATGAGATCTCGCTGGGCGACACGATCGGCGTCGGCACGCCGCGCAAGGCGCGGGCGATGCTGCAGGCAGTCGCCACGGAGATCCCGATGAGCGCGCTGGCCGTGCACTTCCATGACACCTACGGGCAGGCCATTGCCAACATCGCCACCTGCCTGGAAGAAGGCGTGCGCGTGGTCGACAGCGCCGTCTCCGGCGCGGGCGGCTGCCCTTACGCGAAAGGCGCCAGCGGCAACGTCGCCAGCGAGGACGTGGTCTATCTGCTGCAGGGCCTTGGCCTGGACAGCGGGGTGGACCTGCCGGCGCTGGCGGAAACCGGTCGTTGGCTGGCCGGCCTGCTCGGGCGTGCGACCGCCAGCCGCACCGGCCAGGCCCTCGCGGCCGTCTGATCCATCAGGGCGCGTCGCCCGGGCTCCGGGCGGCGCGGTGCACAACGGCAGCGGTCGTGGCTTCCGTTAGAATCGGCGGTTCTCGAACCTGCAGGACCGTGCAATGCAGCTGTCTTCCGTACGTGCCGTGATCACCGGCGGCGTTTCCGGCCTTGGCCTGGCCGTGGCCGAGCACCTCGTCGCCCAAGGCGGCAAGGTGGCCCTGTTCGACCTCAACGACGACAAAGGCAGCGCCGCCGTCGCCGCGCTGGGTGCCGACAACGCCCGCTATTTCAACGTCAACGTCAGTGATGAAGCTGCCGTGGCGGCGGCCATCGACCAGGCCCACGATTTCCTCGGCGGCCTCAACGTGGCGATGAACTGCGCCGGCATCCTCGGCGCGGGCCGTGTGCTCGGCAAGGAAGGCCCGATGCCGCTGGCCGGCTTCCAGGGCACGGTGATGGTCAACCTGGTCGGCAGCTTCAACGTGGCCAAGGCCGCCGCCAACCGCATGCAGCACAACGAGGCCGGCGCCGATGGCGAACGCGGTGTCATCATCAACACCGCCAGCATCGCCGCCTATGAGGGCCAGATCGGCCAGGCCGCGTACGCCGCCAGCAAGGGCGGTGTGGTGTCGATGACGCTGCCGATGGCCCGCGAGCTCTCGCGCTTCGGCATCCGCGTCAACACCATCGCCCCGGGCGTGTTCTGGACACCGATGGTCGATGGCATGCCCGAAGCCGTACAGCAGTCGCTTGCCGCCTCGATCCCGTTCCCGTCGCGGCTGGGCAAGCCGGAGGATTTCGCCAGCCTGGTCGGCTTCATCCTCGGCAACACCTACCTCAATGGCGAGACCATCCGCCTGGACGGCGCTACCCGCCTCGCTCCGAAGTGATTCCCCCGGGCGCCGGGACGGCGTCCACCCCCAACGACCCAGATCACCATGAAAGCCAACGACATCAAGAAGGGCAACGTCGTCGAGTACAACAACGGCGTCTACCAGATCCGCGACATCGAGCGCAGCTCCCCGCAGGGCCGGGGTGGCAACGTCCGCTTCCGCTTCATCATGTACAGCGTGCCGGGCGGCAACAAGCTCGATGCCAGCTTCGATGCCGACGACAATCTGGTCGAGGTCGAACTGCTGCGCCGCCAGTCCACCTATTCGTACAAGGATGGCGATGCATTCGTCTTCCTCGATGACGAGGACTACACCCCCTACACCCTGGATGCGGACGTCATCGGCGACGACGCCGGCTACATCACCGATGGCCTGACCGGCATCTACGTGCAGGTGATCGACGAGCAGCCGGTGGCCATCCAGTTGCCGGCCTCGGTGGTGCTGGAAGTGATCGAGACCCCGCCGGAACTGAAGGGCGGCACCGCCACCAAGCGTCCCAAGCCGGCCAAGCTCAATACCGGTATCGAGATCATGGTGCCGGAGTACATCGTCAATGGCGAACGCGTGCTGGTGAACACTGCCACCGGCGAGTTCGCAGGCCGCGCGGACTGAGCTGACCGCACGCGCCTGGCAGAGCCGAGCCCCGCTCGGCTCTGCCGACCAACTTACGGCTGCCTGGCGCCGAAATTGCCACACCCATGGTACTGGCGCGTGCCGACGGTCAGCATCGCCTTCGCCTCGAACGGCTCCCCACTCATGTCGTCCGTGCACGTCGTGCGCTGGAAGGTGAGCTTGATGTCGGTACCGTCCGCGGCCTTGCCACTCCACCCGTCGGCTCCCTCGTTGGGTGCGCCCACGTCGAAGTGCCGCTGGCCATAATCGACCTGCACCTGCAGGCCCGGCGTGTCACCGTCGACCACCGCCAGCCAGCCCGGTTCGTTGCCGGTCGCCCTGAACGCGGCAGCACCGGCACGGCCGTCGCCTTCCGTGGCCTCCACCGCGCGGCACTCGCGGTCCGCTTCGCCCTTCAGGCTGAGCAGCCCGTCATCGTGGCCCTTCGTCCAGAAACTGTTGCCCTGCCCGTCGCCGTACTTCGCCCCCGAAGCAGCACGCTCGGAGGTCATGGCGAACGTGCGATCCCCGATCACCACGGTGGCTGCGTCCTCGCCGTTGAACGTCGCACGCACGGCCAGATCGCCACACTGATAGGCCGTCTGGCTGGCGGTCGAGTTCGTGGACAGCGGCTGCGGCTCCGGCGGCGCCGGGTCAGCCGTGCCACCTGCTGCGGCAGGCGGCGTCGATGGCTGGCAGGCCGCCAGCACCAGGGCCAGCGAAGCCGTCGACAGACTGGAAACTACACGCATGACTCGACTCCTTGTCGACCGTACTTAAGATAACCACCCTATCATCCGGCGATGAGCCGGCGCTGAAACCGATGTGATCGCGTTCACGCCGCGAGCACCGTCATCGACAGCAGCTGCGCGCCCTCCCCGCCGGAACTACAGGCCCAGACCCGCAACAGACGCATCCGCAATGCCTGCTCCTGCCCGTGCCGGACGACCACCATCTGCACCGGGCTGGACAGCAGCGCCAGCCGACCGCACAGCAGGGTGTCCACCGCCTGCAGATGCAGCGCCCGCACCTGCAGGTGCCCGCCCAACCAGTCATCCAGCCAGGGCAGATCAAACAGACGCCCGCCATCGCCATCCATCATGAACATCGCCGGCGACAACAGCAGCGACAGTGCCTGCCGATCACCCTCGATCAGGGCCTGGCACAGGCGCCGTTCCAGCGCCTTCAGCTGTACGTCGTGCAGCGTTTGACCGTTATCCGTTCCCATCCACAGATCCTTCCGGCAGTGGCCGGCGCCTGCGCAGGCGCCGCGCGATCCGTTGCCGCACCCCCTGCACCACCACATAGAACACCGGCACGAAGAACACCGCGAGCACGGTCGCGCTGACCATGCCACCGAACACACCAGTACCGATTGCCTGCTGTGTTTCCTTCGAGGCACCCTGCGCCACCATCAGGGGCACCACGCCGAGCGCGAACGCCAGCGACGTCATCACGATGGGCCGCAGGCGCAGGCGCGCTGCCTCCACGGCCGCTTCCACCAGCCCGCGTCCCTGCTGCTGCAGCTGTCGCGCGAACTCGACGATCAGGATCGCGTTCTTCGCCGACAGGCCGATCACCGTGATCATGCCGACCTTGAAGAAAACGTCGTTGGGCATGCCCCGCAGCAGCACCGCCGCTACGGCTCCCAGCAGGCCCAGCGGCACCACCAGCATCACCGCCATTGGTATGGACCAGCTCTCGTACAGCGCCGCCAGGACCAGGAACACCACCAGCATCGACAGCAGCAGCAACCACGGGGCCTGCGCGCCGGACTCGCGCTCCTGCAGCGACTGACTGGTCCACTGCAGTGCGAAGCCCGCCGGCAGCTGCCGGGCCAGGCGCTCCATCTCGTCCATCGCCTGCCCGGTGGAAACGCCCGACGCGGGCGCGCCGGACAGATTCAATGCCGGGAAGCCGAGATAGCGCTGCAGCTGCAGGGGCGCTTCCGTCCACTGCGGATCGACCAGCTCCGACAGCGCCACCATGCCCCCTTCGCTGTTGCGGACATACAGCTTGAGCACGTCGCCCAGCTCCATCCGATACGGCGCATCGGCCTGGACGATGACCTGCTGCAGCCGTCCCTTGTTCGGAAAGTCGTTGACGTATTGCGAGCCCATTGCCGCCGACAGCGTTCCGCTGATCTCGCTGAACGCCACGCCCATCGCCTCGGCCTTGGCGCGATCGATGTCAAGCCGGACGCTGGTACCTGCGGGCATTCCATCGGCATGCACATCGGACAGCAGTGTGCTGGCCTGGGCCAGCTGCAGCAGCTGCTGGAGGGCAGCGCGCAGCTCGGCCTGGGTCTGCCCGGTCCGCGCCTGCAGCGCCAGCGAGAAGCCTGACGAGCGGCCGAGGCTGTCGATGGCCGGCGGCATCACGCTCATGACTTCGCCCTCGACCAGCGTCGACATCGCCTTCCGTACCGCCTCCACCTCGCCGGCAGCCGTCGCACCGGCACGCTCCCCCCAATCCTTCAGCATCGTGTAGGCCAGTGCAGCACTCGGCCCCGAGCCGGAGAAGCTGTACCCGAGGATCGACTGGTTGGATGCAACGCCGGGGCGCGAGGCCACGTGACGTTCGTACGCTTCAACGACGGCAAGCGTGCGCTCGGCGGTCGCCTCGGCCGGCAGCTGGATCGAGGTCATGAAGTACCCCTGGTCCTCCTCCGGCAGGAATGCCCCGGGCAACCCGTTCAGGCCCAGCAGAAGCGCTGCCACCAGTGCGACGAACACCCCCATCACGCGCCCGCTTCGCTGCAGCACAGCGGCCACGCCACGCTGGTAGCGGCCGGTCATCCGCTCGAAGCCGCGGTTGAAGGCGCCGAACAGGCCACTGCGGCCATGATGCCCGCGTGTACTTCCGCGCAGCAGCGTGGCGCACAGTGCAGGCGTGAGGCTGAGCGCCAGCAGTGCGGAGAACAGGATCGATACCGACATCGCGACGGTGAACTGACGGTAGATCGCGCCTACCGAACCACTGGCGAACGCCATCGGAATGAACACCGCGGTCAGTACCAGGGTGATGCCGATTACCGCGCCGGTCAGTTCGCGCATTGCCTTGATCGTCGCCTCGCGGGGTGGCAACCCCTCCTCGGCCATGATCCGTTCCACGCCTTCGACCACCACGATCGCATCATCGACGATGATGCCGATCGCCAGCACCATGCCGAACATGGTGAGGACGTTGATCGAGAACCCCAGCGCCAGCATCGCCGCGAACGTACCCAGCAGCGCAATCGGCGCGACCATGGCAGGTATCAGCGTATAGCGCCAGTTCTGCAGGAACAGGTACATCACCGCGAACACCAGCAGCATGGCCTCCAGCAGTGTCTGCACTACTTTGCGGATCGAGATGCTGACGAAGGGTGCGGTATCAAACGGAATGCTCGCCTCGACACCACGCGGCAGCAGCGGCGCCAGCTCGGCCATCCTTTCGCGCACCGCTGCCGCAGTGCGTACGGCGTTCGCTCCGGGCCGCAGCTGGACGCCCGCCGCCGTCGCAGGCTGACCATCCTCTCGGGTACCCCAGGCGTAGCTCTGCGCCCCCAGTTCGACCCGGGCGACGTCACCCAGCAGTACCCGCGAGCCATCCGCCCGCGCACGCAGCACGATCGAAGCGAACTGCGCGGGCGTGGACAGCTGGCCATCGGCGGTCAGCGGCACGGTCAGGCGCTGGCCGGGCAGACCGGGGGAGTCGCCGATGCGACCCGGTGCGATCTCCAGGTTCTGCTGCTCGATGGCGCTGGCAACGTCACCGATGGTCAGGCCGTACCCGGTCAGCCGCGTGGGATCGAGCCAGACGCGCATCGCCTGCTCCGCGCCGAACAGCTGCACGCGCCCGACACCGTCGATGCGGCGCAGTTCCTCGATGATGTTGCGCGCCATGAAGTCACCCAGCGCGGCCTCGCTGACGCTGGCATCCGGCGAACGCAGGCCGACCAGCATCAGGAAACCGGAATCGGCCGCCTCCACGTACAGCCCGTTCTGGCGCACGCTGCGCGGCAACCGCGGCTCGATCGCCTTGATCCGGTTCTGCACATCGACCTGGGCCAGTTCGGGGTTGGTTCCCGGCTGGAAGGTCGCCGTGATCGACGCCTCCCCGGAGGTATCCACCGACGATTCGAAGTACAGCAGGTGCTTGACGCTGGACAGTTCGCGCTCGATCAGCGCGACCACCGCATCGTTCAATGTCTGCGGGCTTGCGCCTGGATAGCTCGCATAGATGCTGACACTGGGCGGAGCGACTGCCGGGTAACGCTCCACGGCCAACCGCGGAATCGCCAGGACACCGGCAAGGATGATGAAGATCGCCAGCACCCAGGCGAACACCGGGCGATCGATGAAGAAACGTGCCATGTTGGATTTTCCTGGATCGGCCGGGTCCTGGCGGACTCAGCCCTGACGACCTGACGGTGCAGCCCCGGCAATGGCGACGGGCCGTGACCAGTCGTGCATCTGGACCACCACGCCCTCCTGCAGGCGCTCCTGGCCTTCGACGACCACCTTCTCGCCCGCCTTCAGGCCATGCCGGACCAGCCACTGCCGATCCACGCTGCCATCGATCTCCAGCGTGCGGATCACCGCCTTGCCGTCACTGCCGACCACCCAGGCGTAGGCCTGACCACCGGCACTGCGCAGTACGGCCTGCTGCGGCAGAACCAGCGCACTGGACGGAGCACCGCGCGGCACTCTTGCCCGTACGTACATTCCGGGCAGCAGCTGGCGCTGCGGGTTGTTCACCAGGATGCGCAGCATCACATCGCCCGTACGCGCATCGACGCTGATGCCGGAGAACAGCAGCTCGCCACGTTCCGACAAAGGCCGGCCCGCCGGGCCGATGATCGCCACCGACGACTGTCCACCGCTCGCGGCGCTGCGCTGCAGCGACTCCAGCTGGGACGCAGGCTGGCGAACATCCACGTAGACCTGGTCGATCTGCTGCACCACCGCCATCGGCTCGGCATCGGCCACGCCGACCAGCGCTCCCTCGGTCACCCATGCCTGATCGACGCGTCCGCTGATCGGCGCGCTGACCGTCGCATAGCGCAGGTCCAGCTGGCGGCGGGCAAGAATCGCCCGGGCTTCATTCACCGCGGCGCGCGCCTGCTCGTACTCGGCGCTGGCGTCGTCGCGATGCTGCTGGCTGACGGCCTGCGCCGCCGCCAGGGCGTGCAGCCGCTGCGACTGCACACGGCTGCGGGCAAGCGCCGCCTCGCTGCGCTGCAGGGCCGCCAGCGCCGAATCGACGTCCGCACGGAAGGCCGCCGGATCGATCTGGAACAACGCCTGCCCGGCGGTGACTTCGGCCCCCTGCTCGAACAGGCGACGCTGCACGATGCCGCCGACCTGCGCACGGATCTGTGCGGTACGCACGGCCGTCACGCGGCCCGGCAGCTCATCGTCGCGCTGCACGACCTGTGGGCCGACGGTGACCACACTCACGCGCGGTGCGGGTTCGGGGCTGGCTTCGGGCGAGGAACAGGCCGTCATGGCCAAGGCGAGGACCGCGATCAACGCGGCCGGGGTCCTGAAGGTTCTCATTGCTGTGCACAATGCCGCAGGCGCGGCGGATAGGTCATGAAGCGCGCAGTCTGCGCGGCGATGATGGGGTTTCGATGGAGGAAGTGTGGAGATACGATGGAGGCAAGCACCTTATGGCCTGATCCACGCATGCACGCCTCCACTGCCCTCGCCGCCCTGGTCCTGATCGTGGAGGACGAGGCCGAGATCGCCGACATCCTCACTGCCTATCTTGAACGTGAGGGCCTGCGCACCCTGCGCGCCGGCGACGGCCACAGTGCACTGGACCTGCACCGCAACATGCGTCCGGACCTGGTCCTGCTGGATGTACAACTGCCGCGGCTGGACGGATGGAGCGTGCTGAGCCAGCTGCGCCAGCGCGGGGAAACGCCGGTGATCATGCTGACCGCGCTCGACCAGGACCTGGACAAGCTGACCGCGCTGCGCATGGGCGCCGACGACTACGTGGTCAAGCCGTTCAACCCGGCCGAGGTGGCTGCGCGCGTGCGCGCGGTGCTGCGGCGGACGCTCAGATCCTCACGCGTGGATGCACCGGCGGCACTGCGCATCGGGCAGCTGCTGATCGATCCGGCAACCCATGCCGTGCATGTGGAAGGCGATGGCTACAGCCATGAAGTCCTGCTGACGCTGACCGAGTTCAAGCTGCTGCACTGCATGGCTCTGGCACCGACCCGCATCTTCAGCCGCAGCGAACTGATGCATGAATGCCTGCCTGAGAGTGAAGCGCTGGAGCGCACGGTCGACAGCCATGTCAGCAAGCTGCGCCGCAAGCTGGACGACGTGGGCATGGTCAACATCCCGGGCAGCGTGCGCGGCGTCGGTTACCGCCTGATGGCCGACCGCTGATGCGCCGGTCCGGGCTCAGCCGGCACATCGTCGTCTCGATGTCGCTGATGGTGATCGGCGTCATCGTGATGATGATCCTCTCGTCCTGGCTGCTGTATGCGGTGCTGGTCGAGTTTTCGCCGGCCAGTACGGTCGAGCCGGAGAGCTGGCTGCCCACCGGTCCCGAACTGGCCTGGATGGTCGGTGTCATCCTGACCGGGCTGGCCCTTGCGATCGCCGCATCGTTCCGCCTCGCCCACCGTATCCTGTCCCCGTTGAATTCGCTGGTCGACAGCGTGCGCGCGCTGGCCAGCGGCGACCTGGGCGCACGCGCCAGCGCCGACGGCAACTCTCCCGGCGAGGTCGCCGCGCTGGTCGACGACTTCAACGCGATGGCGCGCCGCCTGCAGCACATGGAAAGCGAACGGATGATGTGGCACGCCGCCATCGCCCACGAACTGCGCACGCCGGTAACCATCCTGCGTGGTCGCCTGCAGGGCCTGGCCGAAGGCGTGTTCCACCCCGACGAATCGCAGTTCCGCAGCCTGCTGGCGCAGGTGGAAGGGCTGTCGCGGCTGATCGAGGATCTGCGCGTGCTGAGCCTGGCGGACAACGCCCGGCTGGACGTGCGCCGCGCCCGCACCGATGTGGTGGCCGAGGTGCACTCGGTGATGACCCTGGTCGATCCCCAGTTCCGCGCGGCCGGCTTCGTGCTGGAACTGGAGACCAGCCGCGAGGAGCACAACGCCCACTGCGATCCGACCCGCCTGCGGCAGGCGCTTCTTGCGTTGCTGGAGAACGCACGGCGCTACGCCAGCCCGGGCCGGGTGCGGATCGCCGTGCATGACACCCCGGGACACGTGCAGGTTTCCATCGAGGATGAGGGCCCCGGCATCGATCCGGCACTGCACGCGGACATCTTCAGCCCCTTCATGCGCGCCGACGGTTCACGTTCGCGCCAGGGCGGTGGCAGCGGCCTGGGCCTGGCCGTGGTCAAGGCCATTGCCGATGCACATGGCGGAAAGGTCTACTGCGCGCCCGGTGGCAGCGGCGGCAGCCGCTTCGTCATCGAACTGCCGCGTCAGTAGGCGTCGCCTGCCGTCGCAGACGCTCACCCAGCGCCGCCAGGTTCGCGTCGATGTCATCGAGTTCCCCCCGCTGCGACGCCGGCAGCTGCTGTCGCAGCTGCATGCGCAGGGTCCGCCATGCCGGCACCGCCTGGGCGCTGGCCAGCGCAACGCGGTCGGCCAGCAGTACCTGCTCCTCAGGCAGCGGCAAGCCGTAGCCGCCGTCCGCCAGCAGCTCCCCGGGACGCAGCCACTGCCCGCTCAGGTCCAGCAGTTCACGCAGGCTCTGTGCCTCAGCGCTCTCCGGCGCCGCCAGCAGACCGCGCTTCAGCACGTCACGCGCGCGCAGCTCCGCGCGTCGCTGCGCGGCCTGTTCCAGCAGCAGCAGGCCAGCACTCGCGCGCAGATCACCCTGCAGCAGCCAGGGGCCGCGTTCGCGCGCGGGCAGCTTCAGCCATGCGCGCACGTCGCGCGCGGGCAAGGCGAGCTGGGTGGCAGCCACCGAAAAAAGCTGCTGGTAATGATCACGCGCGGAGGCGAAGTAATACCCCTGGGCCTGCGCACCCGCCCGATCCGCCAGGACCTGGTCGTCCAGAACATGCAGCCGTGCCAGCCGACGCCGCAGTCCCCGCGGGGTGAGCTGGGCGAGCCCGGCCTGGCCGAGCCGAGGCACGCCGGCCTGCAGCAGTTTCGCAGTCTCCACCGCGCAGTTGTTGCTGACGAAGTAGTAGCGTCCGTCATAGGTCCAATGCACCTGCGCGGTGCGTTCCAGCAGGCTGGCGATTTCTTCGCGCTGCAGGCGCAGGGGCAGCGACTGCAGGCCACGCAGCTCGACCTTGGTGTATTCATCCACCACCTGCTGCAGCGGCAGCACGAACAAGCGCGACGGATAGTCGCCGGTCAGGCCACGCCAGTTGGAAATCTGCACATCACCCACGAACGCGCGGAAGGACAGTACGCGGTGATGTTCGAGATCCAGTCGGCACGCCGGTCCCGGCGTCCGGCCCGGCCGGCAGATGACCAGCCGCAGCATGCTGTGGCCCCAGCGGCTCATCGGCTGCCGGCTGCCTTCAGCAAACAGGTAGTCCACCGCATAGACGCGCGCGGGATCCAGCTGCAGCAACGAGGCTGCCCCCTCCTCCGCTTCGGCCTGCAGCAATGGGAGGGTTGCCTCACAGTGCGGGCGTGGCAGCGATGGCGGCGTGCCGAAATGCGCCCGGTACCACTGCGCCAGGGCTGGACGGCGGCAGGCGAACGCACCATCGAGCACGAAATGCTCGGCATTCACTGCCAGGTACTCGGCCGCATCCGTCAGCTCGTAGGGATCCGGGCTGCGGTCACGGAAATCATTGTCACCGCGGCCCAGATGCCACGGCCTGCGCTGCCAGCCGGACAGATCGCGCCAGCGCGCGCTGCGCGACCAGCCTGCACCGTTGCGGTCGGCAACGTGGGCCAGTTCGTGCACCAGCGCGCTGCGTCGCGCGCGGCGGGCGCCGGGCACGTCCTCATCCAGCAGGTCGCGACGCAGCGACACGCGTACGCCAAAGGCCCGACCGTGCACATCGGCCGGCAGGGCCTCACTCCAGCGCACCTGCACCTGCGGCGGCAACGCGCGCAGCAGCCCCTCGGGCAGCAGCGACTGCACGTCGGCCAGGGTCTGCCGGGCCAGCCGTTGTTGTGTTGGGTCCAGGCCTGCGGGGTCCAGCTGCAGGCGGTCGGTCGCATGCGCCACCGGTATCGCCAGCCACGCCAATGCGATACCCCATCCTGCATGCAGGGCACGCTTGGACAGCGCCGGGTCGCGGCCGGCATCTGCTGCTGCCCGCGTACGCAAGACGTTCAGCCGTGCATCGGCCGGCGCCACGGCAAACGAAACCGCGGGCGGCATGCGGTCCGGATCAACGCGCCAGCAGGGCGCGCGCCAGTTCCAGATCGCTCTGCTGCTGCGCGGCAGCGTCCTGCTCGCGCAGATGGACCAGCGCGGCCTGCAGGCGCGCGCCACGGATCTGGCCGTCGCTGGCGACAAAGGCCGCGGCATCATCGCGCGCTGCGCGCACGACCTTGTCGTCACCCGAGCTGCTGCCCGACGAGCCGGACGATGCACCGGTTGCCGAACCGGCCGAGGTGCCGGCGAAGCTGGAAGCGAAGCCGGCCAGCGGCAGGGACAGCAGGGCAATCAGCAGGAACGGTCGGATCATCGGTCGAAGGCCGGTTGAAGGAATGGGAGGAGCGTAACGGGTGCGTGAAGGGTTTGCCCAGATCAGGCGTCGAACAGCTTGCCCGGGTTCAGCCGCCCTTCGGGATCGAACGCGCGCTTGACCGCCTTCATCAACGCGATTTCCGCCGACCCGCGCGTGCTGTCCAGGTAACCCTTCTTGACCAGGCCGATCCCGTGTTCGGCCGAAATGCTGCCATCGAAACGCGCCAGCACCTGCGCCAGCAGCTTGGTCACCTGCTCGCACTGGGCAAGGAACTCGGCGTCGCTGGTGTCGTCCGGCTTCAGCACGTTGATGTGCAGGTTGCCGTCGCCGATATGGCCGAACCAGACCACATCGAAGTGTGGATAAGCCTGGCCGATCAGCGCCTGGGTCTCGGCCAGGAATGCCGGCATCGCCGAGATACGCACCGAGACGTCATTCTTGTAGGGCTTGTAGCGCGCCAGTGATTCGGTGATGCCCTCCCGCAGGCGCCACAGCTGGGCCGCCTGTGCGTCGCTGGCGCTGATCACGCCGTCGCTGACCCAGCCGTTGCCCATGCAGTCCTCGAAGGCCGCCATGGCCGCGGCTTCCTGTGCCTCGTCATTGGCAGCGAACTCGGTCACGACATAGTACGGATGCACTTCGTCGAACGGCGCCTGCGCACCATGTGCCAGCACGTGTTCCAGCGCCCGGTCGGTGAAGAACTCGAACGCCTGCAGCTGCAGGCGCGCACGGAAGGCGGCGAATACCTGCATCAGCACCTCGAAGCTGGGCAACGCCAGCAGCATCACGTTGCTGGCCGGCGGGGGATCGGTCAGCTTCACCGTCGCCTCGACGATCACGCCCAGCGTGCCTTCTGAACCGATCAGCAGCTGGCGGAAGTCGTAGCCGCTGGAGTTCTTGATCAGGCCCTTGTTCAACTCCAGCAGCTCGCCGCTGGCAGTGACCACCTTCAACCCGGCGATCCATTCACGGGTGTTGCCGTACCGGATCACGCGGATGCCGCCGGCATTGGTGGCGATGTTGCCGCCGATCGAACACGACCCGCGTGCGGCGAAGTCGACCGGATAGATCAATCCATGCTCCAGCGCGGCGTTGTGCAGCGCTTCGAGCGGCATGCCGGCCTGTACCACCAGGGTCCGGTCGACCGCGTCGTAGGCCAGGGCCTTGTTCATCCGTTCCAGGCTCAGCACCAGTTCGCCGTGGGCGGCTACCGCGCCGCCGGACAGCCCGGTACGGCCGCCGGAGGGCACGACCGCAACCGCTTCGGCCGCGCTCCAGCGCATCACCGCCTGCACCTCCTCGACCGTGGCCGGCAGCGCGATCGCCAGCGGCGCCGGCGTCCAGCGCCGGGTCCAGTCGCGACCGTAATGCTCCAGGTCGGATGGGTCGGTCTTCAGCTTCAGGCCGGGACAGGCCTGCAGCAGCGAGGCAATGCGGGAATCGGTCATGTCGGTCCAGCGCGGTGCGTGACGAACGGGCAAGCGTGCCAGTGGCACGCGCCAGCGTCCAGCCCCGCAGTGCCGCACAGATAGCTACCGATGCAACCAATTGCGCACTGCACCATGGGCGGTCCGATCTGGCATAGTGGTCAGCCCCTGTCCCACTGGCCGTGTTGCCCCATGTCGCCGAAGAAGACCTCGTTCCCGAAGCAGGATATCCGCGTGCTGTTGCTGGAGGGGGTCAGCCAGACCGCCGTGGAGGTGTTCAGCGCCGCCGGCTACAGCCAGATCGAGGCACACACCAAGGCGCTGCCCGAGGACGAACTGAAGGCGCGCATCGCCGAGGCGCATATCGTCGGCATCCGTTCGCGCACCCAGCTCAGCGCCGAGGTGCTGGCCGAGGCCAAGCGCCTGATCGCGGTGGGCTGCTTCTGCATCGGCACCAACCAGGTCGATCTGGACGCGGCCGAGCTGGCCGGCATCCCGGTGTTCAACGCGCCCTATTCCAACACCCGCAGCGTGGCCGAACTGGTGATCGCCGAGGCGATCATGCTGACCCGTGGCATCCCGCAGAAGAACGCTGAATGCCACCGCGGCGGCTGGTCGAAGTCCGCCAGCGGCAGCCATGAGGTACGGGGCAAGACGCTGGGCATCATCGGCTACGGCCACATCGGCACCCAGGTCGGCGTGCTGGCCGAATCGCTGGGCATGCAGGTGATCTTCCACGACGTGGAAACCAAGCTGGCGCTGGGCAATGCGCGTGCCGCGGCCAGCCTGGACGACCTGCTGGCACGTGCCGACATCGTTACCCTGCACGTGCCGGAGACCCCGGCCACGCAGTGGATGATCGGCAGCACCGAGCTGGCGAAGATGCGCAAGGGCGCGCACCTGATCAATGCGGCGCGCGGCACCGTGGTCGACATCGATGCGCTGGACGCAGCGCTGGCCAGCGGCCATGTCGGTGGGGCTGCACTGGATGTGTTCCCGGTGGAGCCGAAGGGCAACGGCGACATCTTCGAATCACCGCTGACCCGCCACGACAACGTGATCCTGACCCCGCATGTCGGCGGCAGCACGCTGGAAGCGCAGGACAACATCGGCGTGGAAGTCGCCGCCAAGCTAGTGCGCTACAGCGACAACGGCAGCACCCTGTCGGCGGTCAACTTCCCGGAAGTGACCCTGCCCGAACACGAAGACAGCCTGCGCCTGCTGCACATCCACCAGAACGTGCCGGGCGTGCTGTCCAAGGTCAACGAGATCTTCTCGCGCCACAACGTCAACATCGACGGCCAGTTCCTGCGCACGGACCCGAAGGTGGGTTACGTGGTGATCGACATCACCGCCAGCGAGGAGCAGGCCACCGCGGTGCGCGAAGAACTGGCAGCCATTCCGGGCACGTTGCGCACCCGCATCCTGTATTGATTGAAGGTTCGCCAGGCACGGCCCGGCACTGTCCACACGATCACGGTAGCGCCGGGCCATGCCCGGCGGCCCGCGCATGAGGTGGACGTCCCCGTCAGCGCGCCAACCACCGGCGCGCCATGCGCTGCATCGATTCGTCCGATTCCGGGTCGGCCGCGACTTCGGTCACCGGCCGCCAGGCCAGGTCCAGCGATTCCTCGCTGAGCACGAAGTCCTCGCCCCCCAGCGCCCGGATCACGAAGCGCACGTCGTAGTGCCAATGCCCCGGCACGTCCCCGCGTTCGGGGATCCAGTGCTTGTCCAGGTCGAAGATCGCCGGATCGTCCAGCACCAGCCCGGACAGCCCCGACTCCTCCTCTGCCTCCTTCAGCGCCACCCGGGCCAGGTCGCGGTCGCCGTCGGCGTGGCCGCCCAGCTGCAGCCAGCGCTGCAGCTTGCGGTGGTGGGTCAGCAGCAGGCGCTGGCCATCGGCGCTGACCAGCCAGCAGCTCGCGGTGAAGTGGCCGGCCAACCGCTCGCGCCGGAACGGATCTTCCGGATCGTCCAGCAATGTGCCGAATTCGGCAGCCAGGGCGTCGTGGGCGGGCTCGAGGCGCGCATGGTCCCGCAGCAGACTGCGCAGGCGATCATCAAGCGCGGCAAGGGTTTCGGCGGTGTGGCTCATGAATGGGGGTGGTTCGGAAAAATACTGTTCATTATCGCCGCTCATTGTTGCGATTGCGCTTGTGCGTTGGCTTCAGCTTTGGCTAAGGTACAGCGGGCCGTTCGCGCGGCCTTCACCATTCAGGGCTGCCGGCAACGTATCGACGGCCCCCAAACCGATCATTAGGGAAGTACTGCATGCTGAAAGCTCTGTTGAGGGTCAAGCCGGTGCAACCGGCCGGGCACGTCGATGCCGGCGAACCCATCGAAGGCAGCCTGGACGGCGAAGCCACGCTGAAACGGACCCTCACGGCGAAACACCTGATCCTGCTTGGCGTAGGGGCGGTGATCGGTGCAGGCATCTTCGTACTGACCGGTCAGGCCGCGGCCAACCACGCCGGCCCGGCAGTGATGCTCTCGTTCGTCTTCGCCGGCATCGCCTGCGCACTCGCCGGCCTGTGCTACGCCGAGTTCGCCGCGATGATGCCGGTATCGGGCAGCGCCTACTCCTACTCCTACGCCACGCTCGGCGAGGGCATGGCCTGGTTCATCGGCTGGTGTCTGGTACTGGAGTACCTGTTCGCCTCGGCCTCGGTCGCGGTGGGCTGGTCGGCCTACCTGATCAGTTTCATCACCACCACGCTGCACATGCCGTTCCCTGACGCACTCAGTGCGGCACCGATCGCATGGACCGGCAGCGAGTTCATCTCTTCCGGCAAGCTGTTCAACCTGCCGGCGGTCCTGATCGTCGCTGCGGTCTCGGGCCTGCTGTATGTCGGCGTGACCCAGTCGGCCTTCGTCAACGCCATCATCGTGGCCATCAAGGTCACCGTGATCTGCCTGTTCATCGGCTTCGGCGCCGCCCACATCGATCCGGCCAACTGGCAGCCCTTCATTCCGGAAAACACCGGCGTATCCGGCGAGTTCGGCTGGAGCGGCGTGTTCCGTGCCGCCACCATCGTGTTCTTCGCCTATATCGGCTTCGACGCGGTTTCCACCGCAGCCGGCGAAACCAAGGACCCGCAGCGCAACATGCCGATCGGCCTGCTCGGGTCGCTGGCCGTGTGCACCCTCGTCTACATCATCGTCTGCGCCGTGCTGACCGGCATGATGCCGTATCACCTGCTGGGCACCGACAAGCCCGTGGCCACCGCGCTGGAGCCCTATGCCAGCCTGTCCTGGCTGAAGACCGCAGTCGAGATCGGCGCCATCGCCGGCCTGTCCTCGGTGGTGCTGGTAATGATGATGGGCCAGACCCGCATCGCCTACACGATCTCCCGCGACGGCCTGCTGCCGAAGTTCTTCGGCAAGGTCCATGCCCGCTTCCGCACCCCGTACTGGGCCACGATCGTGGTCGGTGTGATCGCTGCGGCACTGGCCGGCCTGATGCCGCTGAACGTGCTGGGCGAACTGGTCTCGATGGGTACCCTGCTGGCGTTCGCGACCGTATGCATCGGCGTGCTGGTTCTGCGCTATACCCGTCCGGAGCTGCATCGTCCGTTCCGCGTCCCGGTGGTGTGGATCATCTGCCCGCTGGGCGCGGCGGCCTGCCTGTTCCTGTTCTGGCAGGCCTTCGTGGTGCACTGGCATCTGTTCGTCGGCTGGACGGTGCTGGGCCTGCTGATCTACTTCGGCTACGGCATGCGCAACAGCAAGCTGGCCAAGTCCGCCTGAACCTGCGGGCCGGCCCTGCGCCGGCCCGTCTGCTCCTGCCAGTGTTTCCGCCCGCGCGCCCACCCGGCGCGCATCGACAAGATCCCCACACATGTTCAAGCAACTCTGGGCCACCAAGCACCCGCATGCCGCCCATGAAGACGCCAATGGCCTGAGCCTGCGCCGCCACCTCGGACCCTGGGGGTTGACCGCCCTGGGCATCGGCGCAGTGATCGGCGGCGGCATCTTCGTCATCACCGGACAGGCCGCAGCCAACCATGCCGGCCCGGCCATCATGCTGTCCTTCGTGCTGGCCGCCATCTGCTGCGCGTTCTGCGCCATGGCCTACGCCGAGTTCGCCTCGATGGTGCCGGTCTCGGGCAGCGCCTATACCTATACCTATGCCACCTTCGGCGAGCTCTCGGCCTGGTTCATCGGCTGGATGCTGGTGCTGGAGTACGGCGTGTCCGCCTCGGCAGTGGCGGTCAGCTGGACCGGCTACTTCCTGAGCCTGCTCAGTCACTTCGACATCCACCTGCCGGCCGCACTGGTGAGCGCACCGCTGGACGGGCAGCTGCGCCCGACCGGCGCGATCGCCAACCTGCCGGCGGCCATCCTGGTGCTGCTGCTGACCTGGCTGTGCTACGTGGGCATCAGCAAGTCCTCGGCCATGAACATGGCCATGGTGGTGCTCAAGACCGGCCTGATCGTGCTGGTGATCGTGGTTGGCTGGAAGTACGTCGATCCGGCCAACTGGACCCCGTTCATTCCGGAGAATCAGGGGCCCGGCAAGTACGGCATGGAGGGCGTGCTGCGTGGCGCTGCCATGGTGTTCTTCGCCTATATCGGTTTCGAGGCGGTCTCGGTGGCGGCCCAGGAGTCACACCGTCCGCAGCGCGACATGCCGATCGGCATGATGCTCTCGCTGGTGGTCTGCACGGTGCTGTACATCGCCATGGCGGCCGTCATGACCGGCCTGGTGCCGTACACCCTGCTCGGCACCGATGAGCCGGTGGTCACCGCCGTCGCGGCGCATCCCCAGCTGGGCTGGCTGCGGGTGGTGGTGGAAATCGGGGCACTGGTCGGCCTTTCTTCGGTCGTACTGGTGATGGTGATCGCGCAGCCGCGCATCTTCATGATCATGGGTCGCGATGGCCTGCTGCCGCCCGTGTTCACCCGGATCCATCCGAAGTACCGCACTCCGCATATCAATACGGTCATCACCGGAATCGGCATCGCCCTGCTGGCTGCGCTGTTCCCGCTGGACGTGCTCGGCGAACTGACCTCGATGGGCACGCTGATCGCCTTCGCGGCGGTGTGTGCGGGCGTGCTGATCCTGCGCCGCACCCAACCGGACCTGCCGCGCCCGTTCCGCATGCCGATGGCGTGGCTGATCTGCAGCCTGGGCGTGCTCAGCTGCCTGGCGCTGCTGTCGGCGATGACCATGCACAACTGGATGCTGATGGGCGTGTGGACGTTCTTCGGGTTCGTGATCTATTTCTGCTACGGCTTCCGGCACAGCCGCCTGCGGGGTAAGTAAGAGGATTGCAGGGCCTGCGGCCCTGCACCCGCCGTTGAAGCCGGAGCAACGGCAAGAGCGGGTGTGTTGGTTTGGCGGGGAGGCATGGGTACGCGGGGGACGCCGCAAGTACGTCCATGTAGGCTTGGCAGCCGCATCCCTGCGGCTGACACCCCCGCGCACCCATGCCTCCCCACCCCTGGCAGTCTCCCGGCGCGTCTGGTTGGTCCACGTCATGCGTGGATGAATTCGTCCAGGGAATGAATTTTCGTAGGTCGATGAATCCTCTGTAGAGCGGAGCCATGCTCCGCTCCGAGCAAGCGCAGCGAAGCGACCCGCTTTTCGCTTTTCCTTCTTCACTCCGTGGCTGACGCGCACGGAACCTGTCCGTGGCCGGGCGGGTGGGCTGTGCAGGGATGTCCGCGGCAGGGATGCCGCGGCCAAGCCCCCAAGGATGGGTTTGGCGTCCTCTGCACAGCCCACCCGCCCGGCCAAAGCAAGAAATCCCGCCCGGCGAGACAGCCACGAGGGGCTCAGCCGTTGGCCGAATCCAGTAAAATCGCCCGCATGAACGCCGCCCCCCTCCCCTACGACACCGCGCGCCTGAGCGAGCTCGCCCAGCTGCTGATCGACAACGTCCGCGAACTGGCCCAGGCCGGCTGGACCCCGGCCACCAGCAGCAACTTCTCCCATCGGCTCGACGACCGCCATGCGGCAATCACCGTCTCCGGCAAGGACAAGGGGCGGTTGATCGAGGACGACATCATGGTCGTCGACTTCGATGGCCAGGCCGTCGGCCGTCCCCTGCGCCCGTCCGCCGAGACGCTGCTGCACACGCAGCTGTACCGGCGTTTCCCGGAAGTCGGCTGCGTCCTGCACACGCATTCGCCGGTGCAGACCGTCGCCTCGCGCCTGTATGCACCGCAGGGGCACATCCGCCTGGAAGGCTATGAGCTGCTGAAAGCCTTTGCCGGCAACAGCACGCACGAGATGGCCATCGACGTTCCGGTGTTCGCCAACACCCAGGACATGAACGTGCTGTCGGCCCAGGTCGAGGATCTGCTGGACCGCCAGACGCTGTGGGGCTACCTGATCGATGGCCACGGCCTGTACGCCTGGGGCCGCGACATGGCCGAAGCGCGCCGCCACCTTGAGGCATTCGAGTTCCTGCTGCACTGCGAACTGGAACTGCGCAGGCTGCGTGGCTGAGCAGATTCCAAACCGCAATCTGCGCCCGCCCGCCACCCTGCTACCCTGTCCTCCCCCCGAGACGTTCAAGCTGCCGCCATGAGCCGACTGCGCATCTACGACGACACCCGCCCCGAATCCCCGCTGCTGGACAGCCAGGACGGCGCCATCATCGCTGCCGAGCTGCAGAAGATCGGCGTGACCTTCGAGCGCTGGCAGGCCACCGCACCGGTCGCGCCGGGCGCCAGCCAGGACGAGGTGTTCGCCGCTTACCGCGCCGACATCGATCGCCTGGTCGCCGAACGCGGCTTCAAGAGCGTGGATGTGGCGTCGATCGCGCCGGACAATCCCAACCGCGCCGAGCTGCGCAGGAAGTTCCTCGACGAGCACTTCCACAAGGAAGACGAAGTGCGCTTCTTCGTTGCCGGCTCGGGGCTGTTCACCCTGCACGTGGGTGACAAGGTCTACGAGATCGAATGCGTGAAGGACGACCTGATCGCCGTGCCCGACGGCACCACGCACTGGTTCGACATGGGCGAGGAGCCGAGTTTCGTGGCCATCCGCTTCTTCACCGAGCCGGATGGCTGGGTCGGCCACTTCACCGGCACCGACATCGCGCAGAAATTCCCCCGTTACGTTCCGACCCAGGCATCCTGATCCATGCAGCCCCGCGTCATCCTGACCGACATCGAAGGCACCACCAGCAGCATCTCGTTCGTCAAGAACGTGCTGTTCCCCTATGCGCGCCAGGCGCTGCCCGGCTTCGTGGCCGAGCATGGCCAGCGACCGGACGTGCGCCGCTGGCTGGATACGGTGGCCAGCGAAATCGGCGGCGCCTGCCAGGACAGCGTGGTCGCCGAGACCCTGCAGGGCTGGATCGACCAGGACCGCAAGCACACGGCGCTGAAGGCGCTGCAGGGCCTGATCTGGGACGCCGGCTATCGCCGTGGCGACTACACCGCGCACTTCTATCCGGAAGTGGCGCCGGTGCTGAAGGGATGGCATGCCTCGGGCCTGCCGCTGTACGTCTACTCCTCCGGTTCGGTGCCGGCGCAGAAGCTGTTTTTCGGTTTCAGCGACGCGGGCGATCTCAGCCCGCTGGTGTCAGGCTGGTTCGACACCGAGATCGGCGGCAAGCGTGAGGCCGACAGTTACCGCCGCATCGTCCAGTCCATCGGCGTGCCGGCAGGCGAGATCCTGTTCCTGTCCGACGTGGTGGAAGAGCTTGATGCCGCGCGCGAGGCGGGTCTGCAGACCCGCCTGCTGGACCGTCTGGACGACTACCCGATGCCGCGCGTCGGCGACGCCGCCCACGGTCACGAGCGGGTCGAGAACTTCCAGCAGATCCAGCTGTAACACGATCCCTTTCTGGTCGCTGCCAACCCGGGTTGGCACCGGCCCAGGCCAGGTACCGCCGACGGCGCCCCTCAACGATCGTTGAGGCTGCGCACCTCCAGCGCCTCGCGCAGCGTGGCCAGATCCACCGGGCCGCGCACGCTGATGTCGCGGCTCTCTCCCGGCAGCAGATCGAGCAGGTTGTCCTCCAGTTGCACCTCCAGGGCACCGAAGTCCACCCATGCCGCGCGCACGAATGCCCTGCTCTGCAGCCGCAGCCGGTAGTGGTCCCCCTCGACGTCCAGCGTGGCCCTGAGCGCCTGGCGGGGCAGCACCTGATCCTTGGCCTCGACGAATCCCACGACCTGACGTGCAGTCGTCTTCCCTCCCTGCAGCACCTCGAACACGGCAATCGTGCGCTTCGGATCGGCACCCGCCAGCAGTTCGGCATCACTGAAATCGCCGACCGCCGTCACGCCCGCGGCCGCCAGGGTCACCGCCTGCTCGCGACGACGTAGCACTTTGCCGTCGACATCCATCACCCGCAGCCGCCAGCGCGCCTCGCCGGCGTCGCCATCGTTGAGCAGACGCACGCGTGTCGTGCCCTCGTCACGCAGCGCCGCCACGGCAACGGGAGCGAAGAAGCGCCGCGCCTGGTAGTGCAGCGCCTTCCAGCGCCCGAAGTAGTCCACACTCGACCAGGACGCACCCGGCCATACGTCATTGAGCTGCCAGTAGAGCGAGCCCATCGTGTAGGGGCGTGAGGCGCGATGGTGCAGCGCTGCCAGAGCGATGCCATCGGCCTGCATCACCTGGCTGAGATACACGAAGTCCCCGAAATCCTTCGGCGTACCGTAACCCCGCTCGATATAGTGCAGCAGACGGCTGTTGCCCTCGCCCGCCATGAATTTCTGGTGCGCGCGGATCACCGGGCTGTCGATCCGCTGCTCGGCGCGGGTTGCGATCTGGTCCACCGTAGCCACGGCCGGCCACGCCTGCAGGCCGTACTCGGACATGAAGCGCGGCGTCTCGCGCAGATAGGCCTGCACCGGCAACGCCGGATTGCCCCACACCTGCCAGTAGTGCTTGTCGCCACGGGTGGAGTCGTTGGCCTTCTCGTCGAGGTCGTTGCTGGGCGAACTGGACCAGTACGGCACCCCCAGCCCTTCTTCGCGGACCACCGCACGCAGGTCATTGCCGAACAGGTCCACATAGCCCTGCCAGACCTTTGCGGCGAAGACCGGATCTGCGGCCTTCAGGTCGCGGCCATGGCCCCAGTCCTTCCACGCGGTTTCCTCTTCGTTGTTGCCACACCACAACACGATGCTGGGGTGATGGCGCAGGCGGCGCACGTTGTCGCGCGCTTCGGCAACCACGCTGGCGCGGAATGCCGGGTCGTAGCCGGGCTGCATGCCGCCGCCGAACATGAAGTCCTGCCAGACCAGCAGGCCCAGTTCATCGGCAATATCGAAGAACACATCGTTTTCGTAGTAGCCGCCGCCCCAGTTGCGCAGCATGTTCATGTTGGCGTCGCGCGCGGCGGTCAGCACCTGGCGCACGCGCGCGGGATCCACATGGGCCGGGAACGCGTCGAAGGGAATCACGTTCGCGCCCTTGGCGAAGACCGGCACGCCGTTGATCACGAATGCGAAGCCCTGGCCGCCGTCAGCGTCCTTGTCGCGGCGCAGTTCGACCGTGCGCAGGCCGATGCGCTGCTCGCGCGCGAGCGACCCGCTATCGCCGCCGTCCAGGCGGACCGCCACCACGTAGCGATCCTGTGCCCCGTAGCCGACCGGCCACCAGCGGCGCGGCTGGGCAAGCGCCACCGGCAGCTCCACCGTATTCGCTCCCGGGGCCACTGCAACCTGCCGCTGCACCCGCGCGACACTGCGCATCTCCGGATCGAACACCTCCACATCGACGGCCGCGGTACCCGCGGCAGCGTCCTGTTCCACCTGCAGCACGACCGCAAGCTTCGCCTGCTGCGCGTCCAGCATGTCGGTGCGTACGGCCACATCGCCGAGGCGGCGCTCCCCCCAGGACTCCAGGTCGATGCCACGCCAGACCCCGGCGGTGACATAGCGCGGACCCCAGTCCCAGCCGAAATGGTAGGCCGGCTTGCGCGCGAAATTACCGACCATCGCATCCTTCGGCTCGTCACCGTAGGGCGAAGGATAATTGCCAGCAATCCTGTGCGGCATCGCCCGGACAGCGGGCAGCAGCGTGCGGATCGGCGAACGGAACACGATCTGCAGCGTGTTGCCCGTCGCCTTCAGGCGGCCGTCCACGCGCACGCGCCAGCTGCGGTGAGCGTTGTCGGCGCGCAGCAGCGGCCTGCCGTTGAGGGTGACTTCCGCGTACGTATCCAGACCGTCAAAGCGCAGTTCCGCGTTCGGCCTGGCCAGGGTCGCGGCGTCCACATCAAAGCGTGCACGGTATTCCCATGCCGCCAGGCCGATCCACTGCAGCTCGGCCTCGGCGGCGCCGACGTAAGGATCACGGATCAGTTCATGCGCCAACAGGTCGGTGTGGATGCTGCCCGGCACCTGCGCGCTGCGCCATTGCTGCAGGCCGGGATGCGCCGCGCCCTGCGCGTCGCCCGGCAGCATGCGGAACTCCCAGCTTGCCTGTAACGGAGCGGCCGCTGCCGGGAATACGAGAGTGGCAATCCACAACAGGGCCAGAGAGGCGAATGGGCAAACGGCACGGAAAGGGCGATGCACGGGCGGGACTCCTGTTGTGTCCGCCGGGCATGGCCCGGCGCTACCGATCATGCTTCCGCCGGGCATGGCCCGGCGCTACCGATCATGCTCAACGCACGACGTTCAGCACTTCGTAGCAGGCACCCATGGTGTGGTAATCCACCTTGCCTGCGGGGCTCTTTTCATCGCTGTACTTGCGGTTGTCTGCATCGAGAATGCGGAACCAGGCGCCGTAGCGGTGATCGACAAAGTGCTCCCAGGAATAGGCCCAGATGCGGTCGTACCACTGCCAGTAGCGGTCATCACCGGTGCGCGCAGCCATCAGCGCAGCGGTTGCCAGGGTTTCGGCCTGTACCCAGAAGTACTTGTCGTCGTCGCAGACGAAGCTGTCGCCGCCGATCGGCGCGCCGTCCATGCCCGGCTGCCGCCGTGACTCCGGCGCGAAACCGTAGTACAGGCCACCACGGGCCTCGTCCCAGCTGCGCTCCACGGCCACGTCGAACAGATGACGCGCCGTCGGCACCAGCCAGTCGGCCTGCACGTGCCGATCCAGGATCAGCAGCAGTTTGGCCCACTCCGTCTGGTGGCCCGGCTGGAAACCCCAGGGACGGAACAGATGCTTGGGGTCGTCCAGGTTGTAGTTCCAGTCGATCTCCCAGTTGGAATCGTAGTGCTCCCATACCGGGCCACCGGCCTTGGCTGCCTGGCGACGGGTCATGTTGTCGGCCAGCTGCAGGGCACGTTCCACATAGCGCTGTTCGCCACTGGCCTCGAACGCAGCCAGCATGGCCTCGCACATGTGCATGTTGGCGTTCTGTCCACGGTAACCGGTGAAGTTCCACTGGCCGTCCGCCTCGTCCCGGTACAGACCGTGCTGCGGCTCCCAGAAGCGCGCCTCCAGCAGCTGCCAGGTCTCATCCATCCACGCGCGGGCCTGCTCGATGCCGGCCTTCAACGCGCAGCTGTAGGCCAGCAGGACGAACGCCACGCCATAGCAGTGATTCATGTCGTCCTCGACCTGGCCATCGCGCAGGGTCCAGGCATAGCCACCGGTGGCCGGATTGCGGTGCACCTCACGCAGATAGCGCACGCCATGCTCGACGGCCTCGCGGTACTCGGCCTTGCCGAACTCGCGATAGGCCATCGCGTAGTTGAAGACGAAACGGGTGCTGCTTACCAGATGGCGATGGCTGGCATCGTAGACGCTGCCGTCGTCACGGAAATAATGGAAGAAACCACCGGCCGGATCGATGCAGCGCGGATGATAGAACGCCAGGGTATCGGCGATATGCGCGCGCAGGAACGCGGGCGAACGGAAGTCGGGCGAGGTGCTCATGCGGTAATGTCCTGTGCCTGCAGCAGCTGCTGCACTTCGTCGAGCGAGGGCATCGCGGCGAACGCGCCCTTGCGGGTAACGGCCAGCGCGCCGACCGCGGCACCGAAGCGCAGCGTGGCGTCGATGGCCTGCGGGTCCCGGCAGAACGCGCTGAATCCCGCGCCTGCGCCACCCCGCTCCAGCAGTCCCACCAGCACGCCTCCCACGAAGGCATCACCGGCTGCGGTGGTATCGACAGCGGCGACCTGGAAGCTGGTCACCGTGCCCTGCGCCTGGCGGGTGTACCAGCGCAGCGTGGCCGCACCATCGGTCACGATCACCCAGCGAGCCTGCGCCGCCAGCAGCCGCTGCAGCACCGCGTCCTCGCCGCCGTCGCCCAGGGGCGCCGCCAGGTAGTCCAGTTCTTCGCGCGACAGCTTGACCAGGTCCGCGCGTTCGAGCGCCTGCCACAGGCGCGGCGACGGATCGACATCGGCCGGCCACAGCGCCGGCCGCAGGTTGAGGTCGAGACTGACCACAGCCCCGGCAGCGCGCGCGCGCTCCATGCCCGCGAAGGTTGCGTCCGCGATGGCCGCCTCGGTCAGGCTGTTGGAGCAGACGTGGAAGCACTGCGCACTGTCGAAGCAGGCGGCCTGGAAATCACTGTCGCGGAACAGCAGATCGGCCGCCGGCGGACGGTAGAAGCTGAAGCTGCGCTCCCCCTCTGCATCGAGAGCGACGAACGCCAGCGCGGTCTTGGCGGCATCGGTGCGGACGATGTAGTCGGTACCGACACCGTGCTCGGCCAGGCTTTCGGCCAGGAAGTCGCCGAACATGTCGCGGCCCAGCATGCCGACGAACTGCGTCTTCGCGCCCAGCCGCGCGGCAGCCACCGCGACGTTGGCCGGTGCCCCGCCGGCGTATTGCAGGAACGCGCGCGGCGTGTCCGCATTGGCCGGCGGCTGCGCCAGTAGATCGATCAAAATTTCGCCGAAGCAGACAATCGCACCCATTCCGGACTCAGCCTCCCTGCGTTGCGGAGGCCGGCGTACGTGCGCCGACCAGTCCGTAGAAAATGATGTAGACGTAGCACAGCAGCGGCAGGATGAAGCTGGCCTGCACCCCGATGTGGTCGGCCAGCACACCCTGCAGGTACGGCACCACGGCGCCGCCGACGATGGCCATGATCAGCAGGCTCGAGCCCTTGTTGGTCAGCGGCCCCAGGCGCTCGATGCTGAGCGCGAAGATGGTGGGGAACATGATCGAGTTGAACAGGCCGATCGCCACCACCGAGTACAGCGCGACACTGCCGGCGCTGGCCATGGTCAGCGCCAGCAGGCCGACGTTGACCAGTGCGAAGATCGCCAGCAGGCGGCTCGGCGAGAAGCGTGCCAGCAGCGCCGAGCCGGCAAAGCGGCCGACCATCGCCATCGTCCAGTAGGCGGAAACGTAGTGTGTGGCCTCCTGCTCGCTGAATCCGCCGATGTCGGGCATCGACAGGTAGTTCACCAGGAAGCTGCCGATCGACACTTCCGCACCGACATAGAAGAAGATGCCAAGCACGCCCAGCAGCAGATGACGCTGGCGCAGCGCATCCAGATAGCTGTGGTGATGCCCCTGGTCGGCCTGTTCGGTCGCATCGCTCAGCGCCGGCAGGCGGAACAGGAACACGAACAACGCCAGCAGCACCAGCGCCACCGCGAGGCCCACATACGGGCCCTGCACGGCCTGCGCCTCGGCAGCACGATAGGCCAGCTGTTCGGCGGCCGGCATCGCCGCCATTTCATCGGCGCTCTTGACCGTATTGGAGAGAATCAGCATGCCGCCGAAGATCGGCGCGATTGCCGTACCCAGCGAGTTCAACGCCTGCGCCAGGGTCAGCCGGCTGGAGCTGGTCTGCTCCGGGCCCAGCAGCGCCACATAGGGATTGGCCGCCACCTGCAGCACGGTGATGCCGGTGGCGAGCACGAACAATGCACCCAGGAAGGCGCCGTAGATCCGCAGTTCGGCCGCCGGCCAGAAGCCCAGCGCGCCCACACCTGCAATCAGCAGGCCGGCCACGATGCCCTTCTTGTAGCCGAGAGCCGCGACCAGGCGGCCAGCGGGCAGCGACATCAGGAAGTACGTACCGAAGAAGGTGAACTGCACCAGCATCGCCCGCGCGTAGTTCAGCTCGAACACCGCCTTCAGGTGTGGAATCAGGATGTCGTTGAGGCAGGTCAGGAAGCCCCACATGAAGAAGATGGTGGTCACCACGGCCAGGGCCTTGCCGTTGGTGACGGCCGGTGCGTTGCCCGGGGAACCCGACGGACGGGGCGTTGCTGAGATCGGCATGCGGAACGCGCCTCGTTGCGCGGAATCGTTGTTGCGTGGAAGGAGTAACGGCAGTGAAATCAGGTCGGCCGGGCGGCACTGCTTTCGCGGATCCGCAGCTGCACCGGAGCCACCGTGCGCCGTGGCGGCGCATCCGGTTCGTCCAGGCGCTGCAGCAGCAGTGCCGCCGCCTGCCGGCCACGCTCGCGCGGGTCGGCGGTCAGCGTCGTCAACGGTGGCACCGCCACCGAAGCCTCGGAAATATCGTCGAAGCCGGTGACAGCGAAATCGCCGCCCGGCCGGATGCCGCGCGAGTTCAGGCCCAGCATCAGCCCCAGCGCGACGGTGTCGTTGTAGCAGACCGCTGCGCTCGGCCGATGGCCATCGGCGAACAGTTCGTCGGTGCGTGCAGCCGCCTCCAGCCGGTTCGGCGCCGATTCGATCATCCAGCCGGGTGGCAGCGACAGTCCAGCCTCAGCCAGCGCCTGCTGGAAGCCGGCACGGCGCTGGTGGCAGGAACTGGACGCCGCGTGGCCGCCGAAGAAGGCGATATGGCGATGGCCGCGCTCGATCAGGTGGCGGGTGGCCAGATAGGCCCCATGCTGGTTGTCCAGCGTCAGGAAGTCCCAATCGGCCCCGTCCAGCTCACGGTTGAACAGCAGGACGTTGGCATTGGCTCCCAGTGCCTGGCGCAGCTGCGTGGCATCGCTGCCTTCGGCCGGCGACAGGATCAGCCCCGCCGGGGTGTGTTCCATCAGCGTGGACAGCACCGCCTGCTGGCGTTCCGGCGATTCGCCGGTGCTGCCCAGCAGGGTCACGTAGCCACGCCCACCCAGCGCCTCGTCGACGCCGGAGGCGAATTCGGCGAAGAATGGATTGGACAGGTCGTTGATCACCAGTGCGATGCTGGAGGACGTGCGCCGCCGCAGGTTGGCTGCTGCGCGGTTGTAGACATAGCGCTGGCGCCGCAGCTCGGCCTCGACCTTGGCCCGGGTATCGACGTTGACCAGCGGGCTGCCGCGCAGCACCAGCGACACGGTCGCCCGCGACACGCCGATGGCGCGCGCGATGTCGGTCACCGTCACTGCCTTGCCGGCGCGTTTGCTGGAAGTGCTGCTGCCGTTGTCGTTCATCGTATTCCCGGGCTCCGCTGAGGGCTCAAGCCTAATGGATCGCGGCCGTCTCGTGCCGTGCCGTTCGCTGGGTCGCCGCGAACGGCACAGCCCCGATCAACGCAGCTGGCTGCCAGGTGCCGCGCACCAGGACACCGGCAGATCCTTCACCGCCGTGCCCCACCCCTGGGTCGGCGCCTGCGCGTCGAGGGCGAAGTGCAGGCGCGGGCCCTGCTGCAGGCGCTCCCAGTCCAGCCAGACCGGGGCATGCGCCTGGCCATCGACCTGCACGCCCTGCACGTACTGCAGGCGGCGGCCGTCCGCCCCCGGGGCATTGATGCGCAGGGTGCGGCCATTGCCCATGTCGACCTCGACCCGGGCAAAGCGCGGCGTATGCAGCAGGAACTGGCCACTGCCCGGTACTGCCGGGTACATGCCGATCGCACTGAACAGGTACCACGCCGACATCGTTCCAAGATCGTCGTTGCCGGTCACGCCATTGGGCGCATTGGTGAACAGCTGCTGCGCGGCCCGCACCACCGCGGCGGTCTTCCACGGCTGGCCGATCAGGGTGTAGAGCCACGGCGCGTGCAGATCGGGTTCGTTGTTCGGGTTGTAGCGGAACTGGTTGTAGTAGCTGTAGGGTCCGACCACCCATTCGCGCCGCGCGGCATTGAGCGGGTCGGCCTGCAGTGCATCCATCGCGAAGAAGGCATCGAGCCGGCGCCCGGCCTGCTCACGACCGTCCATCGCCTCGACCAGCCCCGGCATGTCCTGCTGCGCCAGCCACTGGTACTGCCACGCGGTGCCTTCATGGAAGCCGTGGTGGGAACGGGGGCTGTAGTGCCCGTCGGCCGGGGTGTACCACTGCCCATCCTCGGTGCGAGGCCGCGGGAAGCCGCTGAAGCCGGTCTCGGCGTCGCGGACCTGCGGGTCCCACACCTTGCGCCAGTTGCGGCCGCGCTCTCGCAGCGTCGCCGCATCCCGGGCGTGACCCAGGCCATCGGCCATCTGCGAAAGCGCGCAGTCGGCCAGTGCATATTCCAGAGTGGCCGAGCCGCCGTGATGCGGATCGACGTCCATGCCCTTGGACGGGAACGCACGGTCGTAGACCACGTAGCCCTTGTCCAGATAGGTCGGATTGCCCGACCGGCCCGCATGACGGGAATTCAACGGCGGGGTGCCGAACGCATTGCGGCGCAGCGCATCCCACGCCTGCGATTCACGGCCCTTGAACGCACCGAAACGCCACAGGTCGACCATGAACGGGGTCACCGGATCGCCGGTCATGATGTTCGTCTCAAAGTTGGCGTAACCCCAGCGTGGCAGCCAGCCCCCCTGCTCGTCGATCGCCAGCAGCGTGCGGCCGATGTCACGCGCCACATCGGGGCGGGTCAGCGCCAGCCATTGGTTCTGCGCACGGTAGGTATCCCATAGCGAGAAGTACTCGTAGTAGGTCCAGCCATCCGCGCGATGGATGCCATCGTCGTAGCCGCGGTAGCGGCCGTCGGCATCGCTGCCGGTCAGCGGCTGCAGCAGCGCGTGGTAGGCGGCGCTGTAGAACACCGTGCGGTCATCAGCACTGCCGCCCTGCACGCGCACCCGGCCCAGCTCCTCGCGCCACGCCTGCTGCGACAGCGCGCGCATGCGGTCGAAGCCCATCAGCGCTCCGCCCTGCATGCCCTCGGTGCGCAGGTTGGTGCGCGCGCCTTCGGCATCGACATGCGAAATCGCGCTCACCGCCGTGACCGACTGCCCCTTGGCCAGGTCGAAGCTCAACCAGGCACCGTTCGGCTTCTGCTCGCCTTCCATGCTGTGGCGCGCCCCCGGCAGGCCACCGGCCTCGCCCCAGGTCCCATGCGCCTTGAACGGGCGATCGAACTCGATGCGGAACCACGTCGTGTACTGGTGGCCACCGCAGAAACTCTTGGTGACCAGCTTGCCCTCGACCACGCGGTCGCCGACCACGTCGATCACGCTGCCGATCACCGAATGGCGTTCATTCGCCTGGCCGACATTTACCAGCACGTGGCCATCGCCGCTTCGCTGGCTGAAGGTGTAGCGCTCGGCGGCGGCACGGGTGCGCGCGGTCGCCTCGGCATCGATGCCACCGTAGCTGGTCAGGCGCACCTTGTAGTAGCCGGCCTGGCCGATTTCGCCGTCATGCGTGTACGACGCGGCATAGGTCTTGTGGTTGAAGCTCTTGGCGTCGGCGGTGTCGAAATCGCCACCGGGACCGATGCTGCCGGTCACGGGCAGGACCGAGACCTGGCCGCCCTGCTCCCAGCACCCGGCACCGGACAGGAAGGAGTGGCCGAAGCCACGGATCTTCTCGTCGTCGTAGCGCCACCCCGAATAGTGGCTGCCGATGGGGCTGACCTGGATCAGGCCGAAGGGTGCCGAGGCGCCCGGGAACGTATTGCCATCGTCCTTGCTGCCGATGAAGGTGTTCACCTCGCGCTCGAGTGCGGCCGGGGCGGCCTGCAGCAGCACCGGCGACATCGCCAGTGCGAGCAGCCAGGCCAATCGCGTCAACGGGCGCGGCGTCGAGGGGACAGCGGGAGCGGACGGCACTGGGCGCATGTCGGGTTCCTGTGGTCGATGGTGCGGTGGCAGACGGCTGGAGCCTGCAACGCCTTCCGCTGAGCGCTGCCTGCCGGCAGCCTGCTCCCCGTGGAATGGCGCGAGACCCGCGCAACCGTGAATTTAGATCGATTCAAGTAGAGCATGGCGATTCGCGCCAATGCATTCTGCGCCGCAGCATACGTCCCGCCGCGCGGCCTCTTGGCCGGCCTGCCGGGGAATCGCGCGAGAAAACGTTTCCAGCCGATTCAGAAAAACGTCATGCCCCCGCCACGGCAATACCATATTGCGCAGCAGCATGCGCCGACGGGCAACCCATGCTAAAAAACGCCCGCCCATCGCTTAGATCGATCCAAGACGACGTTGCGGTGGCCGGGAGTTTGGGGAAGCAGCGACAGGACGGGCCGGCACAGACACAGGATGCAGTTGCAACTGCGTAGCGACCGCACCGGCATCACCACAGATTAGATCGATTCAAGTCATCCGCACCACGTCACACGTCAGCGGATCAATCCAGGAGAGAGGGAGAGATGGGAATGAGTCACTCAAAACGCATGCATGGCCAGGACGCACTGTCGCTGGCCATCGCGCTGGCATTGGCCGCTGCCGTCCTGCCGGCGGGCGCCGCGGCGCAGCAGGCCACCACCGGCACGCCCGATGCCACCACCCTGGACAGCGTCCAGGTCACCGGCTACCGCTACGCCATCGAAAAGAGCCTTGAGCAGAAGCGCGACGCCAACGCCGTGGTCGAAGTAATCACGGCCGAAGACGTCGGCAAGTTCCCCGACAAGAACGTGGCCGACGCGCTGCAGCGCGTACCGGGCGTGGTCATCACCCGCGACGGCGGCGAAGGCAAGACGGTCAGCGTGCGCGGCCTCGCTGCAGACCTGACGCTGACCCAGTTGAACGGCAACTACGTCGCCACCTCCGAGACCAACGACGAGGCGACCCGCTCTTTCAACTACACCCTTCTGCCGTCCAACATGCTGTCCAGCGCCGAGCTGTTCAAATCGCCGGAAGCGCGCATCGATGAAGGCGGCATCGGCGGCACGGTCATCCTGCACACCCGGCGCCCTCTGGACATGGAGTCCAACTCGGGCTTCGTCACCCTTGAAGGCACCTCGTCAGACACCAGTCACGACATCGATCCGCAGGCCTCCGCACTGTACTCGTGGCACAGCAAGGACGAGCGTTTCGGCGTGCTGGTCGGCGTGACCCAGCAGAAACGCACCAGCCGCACCATGGAAGTCACCACCGAGAACTATCAGTGGTACGGCACCGATACCGATGCGCGCGACGTGCATGGCAACCCCATGCTGCAGGACGGCATCGAGTACTGGTGGGGCAACTCCGGCTTCAACAACCAGAACGGTCGCAACTACACCGACTTCTTCATGCCGACATCGGTCAATTTCGCGGTGAAGGAGGAAACGCGCCAGCGCAAGGGCGGGCAGCTGACCTTCCAGTTCAAGCCGGTCGACAACGTGACCATGACGGCCAACTACTTCCGCTTCGAGCTGGAGGGCAACTACGCCCAGCACATGCTGAAGGTGCCGGAGTGGAGCATGGCCCGCTTCAATGGTGACGGCAACTGGGCCGGCGGCCGCATGCTCAACGGGCTGGACTTCGATCCCAGCGGCACCGTCGTCACCGGCGCGCAGTTCGAGAAGCTGGCCGGCAAGACCTATTACTGCAATGAAGCCGAGGCCGAAGCGGCCGGGCTCGAGCCGGGGGGCTGGGGCCCCGATGACTGCACCATTCCGACCCCGCAGCTCACCGGCGGCTACAGCCGCGAAAAGGCGCTCTCGCAGACCGCCGACCTCAGCATCGACTGGGATATCAGCCCGCTGTGGAAGGCGTCGTTCACCGGCGGCCGTACCTGGTCCGAAGGCGGCCCCTCGATGAACTTCCGCATGTCAGCCAAACCGCGTCGGCAGACCAATGGCGTGTGGGAATCGTCCAGCAGCACCTCCTGGGACCTGACCGGCACGCCGTCGGGCACCTTCGCACCCGACCTGCAGCAGCAGCTCATGGCCGGCATCGCCGAGATCGACACCGGTTCGACCGACTCGTCCTGGAAGCAGACCGAGATCAAGCAGAACTATTTCCAGGCCGATGTCACCAAGCTGTTCGAATCCGGCTGGCTGGACTCGATCCAGTTCGGTGCCAAGTATCGTGACGGCACGGTGCACCGCAACACCGGCAATACCTACTGGGTGTGCCAGGGCCGAGACCCGTCGGACTACGACAACAACCGCTACCAGAGCGGCTGCGACCCTACGGCCAATATCGCCCAGCCCGGCTTCTTCCTGTCCAACCCGATCAGCAACATCCCCGGCGGCTTCAATACCAACGTGTTCCCGGGCATCAACTATCCGGCCTACATCGATTACCTGAACAAGACCTACGGCGGTTCGCACAACCGTGTCGAGGACGACTTCATCTACAACGTCAACGAGAAGATCTACTCGGGCTACTTCCAGGCCAACTTCCGCACCGAGCGGGTGCGCGGCAACGTGGGCGTGCGCGTGGTGCGCACCAAGCAGCTGGCGCAGTCCACCGATTCGATCGAGCGTTTCGACGACTACTTCCTCGACAACGCCGCAGGCGCACCGATGGCGTGCTCCGACCCGGCCGCGGCGGCCTACCCGAACTACAGCTGCGAGAGCGGTTTCGTGCGCCTGCCCTACAACTTGGCACAGAGCAAGAGTTTCGAGCTGCTGGGCGTGGACCGCACCTACACCGACGTCCTGCCGAGCTTCAACATCGCCTGGGACATCACCGATACCCTGCTGCTGCGCGGCGCCGCCTCGAAGGTCATCGCACGCCCCGGCTACACCGAGATCGGCGCTCCGGGCAGCCTGCGCTACTACAGCGAGGAGTACGTCAACGACCGCCGCGTGGCCGGCGGTGCACCGACCCCGGGCTGGACCGGCGACGGCAGCAACAAGCAGCTTGAACCCTTCGAGGCCACCCAGTTCGACCTCGGCCTGGAGTGGTACTTCCAGCCGGGCGCGGTGGCCGGCGTGGGCCTGTTCCGCAAGAACGTGGACAACTTCACCGTGCCTGTCGTGCGCGACATGCAGATGCAGGTCGGTGGCGAAACCGTGACCGTGCAGGACTACGAGACCCGTGCCAACGGCCAGGACGGTGTGTCGCAGGGCGTGGAGCTGTACGGCCAGTACACCTTCGATTTCGGCGTCGGCGTGCAGGCGAACTACACCTACAACGACACCAACCTGGCCTCGATCGTGCTGGATGGGCAGAACATCGGCTCGTCGCCGCTGGTCGGCAGCGCCAAGAACCAGGCCAACGTGACGGTGTTCTACGAGAACGACAAGTTCCTTGCCCGCGCCTCGTACAACCGTCGCGGCCAGGTGGTCGGCGGACTGAACAACGGCATGACGGTCTACACCGAGCCGTACGACCAGCTTGATCTCAACGTGGCCTACAACCTCACCCCGGAGTGGACCCTGACCGCGTCGGTGATCAACGCCACCAAGTCCGAGCAGCGCGTGCATCTGGGCAATGACACCAAGGCCCGCCTGATCTCCAATACCTACGCGGGCCGCCAGCTGTACTTCGGCGCGACCTGGAAGTTCTAAGGCAGTCGCCCCGCCCGGCGCGGGGACATTCCTCCACGGCAGCCACGCTGGTACAGGTGGCTGCCGTTTTTCATGGGCACCGCGGAGGCATCACTTGACCCTGCCATCGTTGGAAGGTGCACACTGGCTGCATTCCCCGGAACCGAAGGAGCTACAGATGGACTTCCATGTTGACGGCATGACCTGCGGCGGATGCGCGCGCAGCGTGACCCGCGCGATCCAGAGCGTTGATCCGCAGGCACGCGTGGTCGCCGATCCGCCGACAGGCCGCGTGCAGGTGCAGACCACGGCCAGCGAAGCGGAGATCTTCGCCGCTGTGAAGGACGCAGGCTTCCCGCCGCGCACCGCCTGATCGCCCGGCTCCGGGCGATGCTCACGTCCTTCTGAAGGAGCTACAGCACTCCCGCCGCGCAGGTGCGAAGACCCCTGCGCCCCGCGGCTCAGCTCCGGCGCGCCTGCCGCCGCGCCGCGACTGGCTCCGCGCCTTCCTCGCCCTCCTCCAGCCGCTGCAGGATCGGGCACTCCGGCCGCTCGTCGCCCGCACAGCAGCTGATCAGCGACTTCAGCGTATCGGCCATCTGCCGCATGTGGTCGATGCGCTGCTCGAGATCATCGATGTGCTGCTCGGCCAGGCGCTTGACGTCGGCGCTGTGGCGCGAGGTATCGTTCCACAGGCCCAGCAGATCCGTGATCTCCGCGACCGAGAATCCCAGGTCCCGCGCGCGGCGTATGAACCGCAGTCGATGCACGTCGGCGTGCGAATAGGCCCGGTAGCCGGATGCCGTACGGTCGGCAGCAGGAATCAGCCCGATCTGCTCGTAGTAGCGGATCATCTTCGCCGAAACGCTCGATGCCTTCGCGGCCTCACCGATGTTCAAGACAGTCTCCTTTTCAGTGGCTGGGGCTGGCGGCGTCGGCCATCGGCGCCCGGAAGCGACGCAGGCGCAGTGCATTGCCCAGCACGAACACGCTGGACAGCGCCATCGCACCGGCAGCGAATACCGGCGACAGCAGGATGCCGAAGGCCGGATACAGCACGCCGGCAGCCACCGGAATCAGCGCGGTGTTGTAGGCGAAGGCCCAGAACAGATTCTGCCGGATGTTGCCAAGGGTGGCCCTGGACAGCGCGATGGCATTGGGCACGCCCAGCAGACTGCCGGACATCAGCACCACATCGGCCGATTCCACCGCCACATCGGTACCGGTGCCGATGGCCAGGCCCACATCCGCCTCCGCCAGCGCCGGCGCATCGTTGATGCCGTCGCCGACGAAGGCGACGTGACCATGCGCAGCCTTGAGGCGTCGCACCGCCTCCACCTTGCCTTCGGGCAGCACTTCGGCCACGACCTCGTCGATGCCCAGCTGGCGTGCGATCGCCTGTGCGGTGCGCGCATTGTCGCCGGTGATCATCGCCACCTTCAGTCCCAGCGCATGCAGTGCGGTGATGGCGGCCGGCGTGCTCGTCCTGATCGGGTCGGACACTGCGATCACCGCTGCCAGCCGGCCATCGAAGGCGGCGTACAGCGGCGACTTGCCTTCACCTCCCAGACGCTGCACCAGCGCGGCAACGCCACCGATATCAACGCCCTGCGTTCGCATGAACCGGTCGGCCCCGACTTCAATGCGGCTTCCCTGCACGATCGCACGCACCCCCATGCCGGTGACCGATTCGAACTCCTGCAGGGCCGGCACGGAGATGCCCTCCTCCTCGGCGGCCATCACGATCGCGCGTGCGATCGGATGCTCCGAGCGCGATTCAACAGCCGCGACCGCGCCCAGCACCGCCGCTCGCGCAAAACCGTTGCTCAGTTCCAGATCGGTCAATCGCGGGCGGCCCTCGGTCAGGGTTCCGGTCTTGTCCACCGCCACCACCCGCGCATCCTTCAGCAACTGCAGTGCCTCGCCCTTGCGGAACAGCACGCCCATCTCCGCGCCCCGCCCGGTGCCGACCATGATCGAGGTCGGCGTTGCCAGCCCCATCGCACAGGGGCACGCAATGATCAGCACGGCCACGGCATTGACCAGGGCGAAGGTAAGCGCCGGGGACGGCCCGAGCAGCAGCCACGCCACGAAGGTGGCCAACGCGGCCAGCATCACCGCAGGCACGAACCACAGCGTGACCCTGTCGACCACGGCCTGGATCGGCAGTTTCGACCCCTGTGCCTGTTCAACCAGGCGGATGATCTGCGCAAGCACGGTCTGCGCACCTACCGCCGTGGCACGCACGGTCAGTGCTCCCTGCTGGTTGACCGTACCACCGATCACGGCCGCGCCCGATGCCTTTTCAACCGGAACCGGCTCACCGCTGATCATCGACTCATCGACGAAGCTGCGCCCCTCGACCACCTCGCCATCCACCGGGACGCGTTCGCCAGGACGTATTTCCACGAGGTCGTCACTGACCACCTCGCCCACCGGGACGTCGACCACCCGACCATCGCGTACTACGTGGGCGACCTTGGCCTGGAGCTTGATCAGCCGCTTGATGGCTTCCGACGTACGGCCCTTGGCACGCGCCTCGAGAAAGCGGCCCAGCAGGATCAGCGCGACGATCACCGCCGCAGCTTCGTAATAGACGTTCACCGTGCCGGGCGGCAGCAGCCGCGGTGCGAAGGTCGCGATCACCGAGTAGCCGAACGCCGCCGCGGTGCCCACCGCGACCAGCGAGTTCATGTCCGGTGCCAAACGCAGCAGTGCCGGAATGCCCTTCTGGTAGAAGCGCCGGCCGGGAATCACCAGAACCAGCGTGGTCAGCACGAACTGCACATACCAGCTGGCCTGCAACCCGATGGTCGACATCACCCAGTGGTGCATGCCCGGGATCAGATGCGATCCCATTTCCAGTACGAACACCGGCAGGGCCAGCACGCTGGCCAGTATCAGCGCGTGTTTGAGTTCAGCACGCTCGGCGTCCTTCTTCTCCCCGCCGTCATCGGCCTGCGCGCTGCCATCGAGAAGACGAGCGCCGTAGCCCGCCCTGTCGATCGCCGCCAGCAGCGCCTCCACGTCTGCTGCGCCGCGAACGGTGGCACGCTCGGTGGCCAGGTTGACGCTCGCCGCGCTCACGCCCGGCACGGCCAGCAGTGCGCGTTCGACCCGGCCCACGCAGGACGCGCAGGTCATGCCCTCCACGGCCAGCTCCACGGTCGTGGCCGCAACCTCATAGCCGACCTTGTGCACCGCCTGGATCAAGGCGGCGCGGTCCACCGGCCCCGACGGACGGATATCGGCACGTTCCGTGGCCAGGTTCACCGAGACGCTGCCGACCCCCTCCACCTTGGCCAGCGCGGCCTCGACCCGGCCTACGCAGCTCGCGCAGGTCATGCCTTCGATGGGCAGGCTGATCGGATCAGGCACGGAAGCGGCGGTGGTGGCGTGCGACAGGCTCATGACTGGATTCCCGGGTTCCTTCTGGACCGGAACAGGCTAAACCTTGCCATCGTGGGAAGGTCAAATCCAGCCTGTCATGTCCGGCGGCCCAGCGGTCAGTTCATCCGCGGGGCATGGACCCACCGGTCGAGGGTGGATCCATGGCGCGGGCTCAGAACGTGAACACGTATTCCAGCGCGAACTCGCGGCCGACCGCACCGAGCAACCGGGTCGGCGCGAAATCGTAGTCCAGCTTGTAGGGATCCTTGTGGTTCCAGCTGGCCGAGTTGAAGACGTTGTTGACGTACACATTGACCTTGGCGCGTTCAGTCACCTGATAGCCCACATTGACGTTCCAGGTGATGAACGGTCCAACCCGGCCGTAGTAGCGCGCCGTGCGCTGGCCGGCGTTCGGATTCGGATTCGGCGAACCGTCGGGACGCGTGGCAGGTTCCAGGCAGTCCAGCGAAGGACTGTCGCTGGGTGCGTAGCCATCGGAGAACGGCAGGCAGCCGCCGGGATTGTCCAGGCGGTCGGTGCCCCAGTGGTAACGCACGCCCGGCACCGAGCCGATGCGGTCGGCGTACACATTCGCGTTCCAGTGACCACGCTGCCAGGCCAGGCTCGCTCGCAGCTTGCTGCGCAGGTCGCGGTCACGGCGCTGCGGATTCGGATCCGCGGCATAGCGCTGCTCCTTGGTCGACAGCTGGTTGGTGTAGTTCACGCCGAACTGGAAGCTTCCCCATGCTGCGCTGTCCCACCGGTAACGCGCGGTCAGGTCGATACCGCGGACCTCCCGGCTGGCCAGGTTGAACGGCCCCCGCTCGATCGACACCAGGCGGCCATTGCTGTCGCGGTTCACGCGCGCGAGGATGCCGGCGCAGTAGTCCGCACCGGCCGGATTGGCCCACGGCGTGCCGTCGATGTTCAGGCCCGTGCGGCAGCCCGCTTCGCTGGCCAGCACCTCGTCGGCGCCGACATCGACGATCATGTCCTCCAGCTTGATCGCCCAGTAGTCGGCACTGATCGAAAGATTGGACATCACATCCCAGACGAATCCGACCGTCCATGAATCCCCCGTTTCCGAGCGCAGCAGCGGAGTACCGCGACGATTCACGTCGAACGTGTACCAGACATCGGTATTGCCCACTCCACAGTTGTTGACCAGATAGGCACCGCTTTCGATGCAACGCAGGCGGTCATAGGTCTGCACCTCGGAACTGCTGGGCTGCCCCAGCAGGTAGTGCATGTCAGGCGCGTGGAAGCTGGTGGCGTAGGAACCGCGTACCAGCAGCGACTCCACCGGCCGCCATTCCAGACCGACATTCCAGGTGGTCTCCTTCTGGCTGCCGATGTCCAGCGCCTCTGCATTGGCGTCGGCCTTGTAACTGCCGTAACGGTCATAGCGTGCCGCCGCGGTGGCGATCACGCTGTCCAGCAGTGGAATCTTGAACTCCACGCCCGCCGAGTAGCGCGTGCGCTCGCCGCCACCGCGATCAACGTTCTGCAGGTCGAAATCGATGCCGGCGCGAGGGTCGGGAGCGAGGTGATATCCCTGTTGCGCCACCTCGGCCACCGCCGCGAACGAAACAGGCCCCGCCCAGCCCTGGAACAACTCACCGGTGATGTCCGCCGACGCCTGGTTGACCCAGGAAGACGCACGGTTCTTCGCCACCGTACCCATCTGCCAGTACTGGTCCGGCGTGAGCGGGTTCCACCAGCGTGCTTCGTCCAGTGCGTAGATCGCTTCACCATCCGCCGTCGTACCCAGGCGCGGGCCGAGGAAGAAGTCATAGGACTTCTGCTCGTCCACTACATTCTGCCGCTCTTCCACGCGGTAGTAGGAACGGCCGATGGTGGCACTCCAGTCGAAGCGGTCCGCCAGGCGCCCGCGCAGGCCTGCACTCCAGTCCCAGGACAGCTCCCGGTTGGTGTTGCGAAGGGTGTCCAGGCCGCCCACTTCGTTGGGCGTGAACTGGCGCACGCCCAGGATCGCGCGGTTGCGGTTGGCATCCCAGTAGTAGCCGTTGTCATCATCGATGAGCGTCACGCTGGGCGGATTGGTCCCCCAGATCGCCTCCGACCGGTACACCGCCAGGTTGGTCCAGCCCTGCAGGTCGCTGTCGAAATCGAACGTGGCATACAGATTGCCGGACACATTCTCGGCACCACCGGTCAGCAGCCAGTTGGCATAGTCGGCCGTCATGCCACACAACTGCCCGGTATTGGTGATCGTATCGGTGTTGTAGTTGTAGACCAGTCGATCGGCGGTGTAGTACTCGCCGTCGAACTTCTCGCAGGTGCCGGTCGGCGGCGCCAGTCGCTGGCCGGTACCCGGGTCGATCAGGGCCAGGCCGGCGGTAGGACGGAAACCGACCTTGCGCTGTTCCATGTTCCAGGAAGGGCGCGGCGCATCATCGGCATCATCCATCTGCGGCCGGTCACGGCCGAACAGCGGATCGCGCTTGGCGTACTGCAGCGCGTAGGTCACGCTCCAGTTGTCTCCGGTCCTGCCACCCGCCCACGACAGATCCCAGGTATCGCGACCACCTTCAGTGGAGGTGCCGCCGCGCACGCGCACTTCGTCGCCGTCGTAGTGGGTCTTCAGGATGACGTTGACCACGCCTGCAATGGCATCCGAGCCGTAGATCGCAGAGGCGCCGCCGGTCAGGACCTCGATGCGCTCCACCGCCGCGGCGGGAATGTTGCCGTAGTTGGAGAAATTGGTCTCCCCGCCATAGGGCAACGGGTAGTCGGCCACGCGACGGCCATTGACCAGCAGCAGTGAGCGGTTGGGGCCCATCCCGCGCAGATTCAGGCCGCTGGCGTTGGGCGTGTGCGAGCCCCACTGCGACGCCGCCTCCACGGTGCCGGTGGCTTCGGTCAATGTCTTCAGCGCATCGTACACGCTGACAAAGCCTTCCTTCTGGATCTGCTGCGCGGTGATCACGTTGACGGGAGCTGGGCCTTCGACGCTGGCGCGCTTGATGCGCGAGCCAGTGACGGTGACCGCGTCGAGATCCTTGGTGGACGAGCCTGAGACTTCCTGTGCATTGGCAGCCAGCGGAAGCAGGGCCAGGACCAGGGCCTGGGACAGCAGGTGACGACGATTGCGGACGAACTGAGCCATGTGGTCGCTCTCGGAGGGTGTGGTCGCACTGATGGGTGGTGGCGCGGCACTACGGAAGATCCAGGTGCCGGGTCGGTTCAAGCCGGTTCCGGCGCCCCCCTGTGGATCGATCCAAACTAAAGCACGGCTGAACCGGAGAGAGCATTCCGCGGCGCAACACGCCGCTGCGGATCCGCTGCCATCCCCGCTTGAAAAGTCGATGAATCAGTGGCTTGCGCAGGTTGGCCGCCGCAGGCCGGAGATGAACTGATGACACGCGAGCGGCAGACCCGCGCGGAACCGACTTCGCCCGGTATCAGGACAGATCGCCGTCCAGCGCCCGCCGCAGCCCCGCCACGATTGCGGCATCGGTCTGATCCCAGTGCGGGTCCAGCCCGCGCAGTGCCGGGTTGTGGAACTGCATGGCCGAGTGCCGGCGGCTCTTGGCCGACGCGTGCAGCTCAACGCAGCCGCTGTGCCGCGCCACCGCAGCGATGTTGGCCGGGTTCAGGCCAGCACCCGCCATCACGCTGATGCGCCCCGCCGCCCGGGCGACCAGGCCTTCCAGCACGTCGACACCGGCAACCGCGCTGGCCTGTCCGCCAGACGTCAATACACGGCTGCACCCCAGAGCGATCACCTGCTCCAACGCCGCCGGAAGGTCACGCGCGGCGTCGAAGGCACGGTGGAACGTCACCTGCAGCGGACCCGCCGCCTGGATGAGCACGCGGCACAGGGGCAGATCGATATCGCCCTGCCGGTCCAACGCACCGATCACCACGCCATCGCAGCCCAGCGCACGGCACTGTGCGATATCGCGCAGCATCAGCTCGGCCTCCAGGGCGTCGTAGTGGAAATCGCCCGGCCGCGGCCGCACCAGCACGAACAGCGGAATCGACAGGCGTTCGCGGGCCATGGCGATGCTGGCGAACGACGGTGTGGTGCCGCCCTCGGCAAGGTTGTCGAACAGTTCGATGCGGTCGGCACCACCGGCCTGCGCGGCCAACGCCGAAGCCAGCGAGTTGCTGGCGATCTCCAGGGTGAGCCGCGTGCTCACGCCTGTGTGCTCGTGTAGATCGACGGTGAATCGCGCAGGTCGTCCTGGCGCTGCGCATCGCAGACGGCATAGACGAAACCGCGATGCAGCGCATAGGCGCCCACCTCGCCCTGCTTGTTCATGGCCAGGAAGCACACCTGCAGGGTCCTGCTTGCCTCGGGACGCTTGCGTACCACGCGGTCGATCGCCTCACGGCAGGCCTGGGCGGGCGTTCGACCCTGGCGCATCAGCTCGACCACCAGGAACGAGGCCGCATTGCGGATCATCTCTTCGCCCACGCCCGATGCGGTGGCGGCACCGACCTCGTTGTCGACGTACAGGCCGGCGCCGATGATCGGACTGTCGCCGACCCGGCCGTGCAGTTTCCAGGCCATGCCGCTGGTGGTGCAGGCACCGGCGAGATGGCCCCGGGCATCCAGCGCCAGCATGCCGATGGTGTCGTGGTTGTCGCTGTTGCCGGGAAGGCCACGTCGCTCGGCGTTGATCTGGGGCTGGTACTTCTCGGTCTTCAACCACTCGCGCCAGGCCGCTTCGGCCTGCGGCGTCAGCAGACGCCTGCGCTCGAAGCCCTGCTGCACGGCGAACTGCTGCGCCCCTTCACCCACCAGCAACACGTGCGGGCTGTTTTCCATCACTTTGCGGGCCACCGACACCGGGTGCGGGATGTCGACCAGCGCGGCCACCGCACCGCAGCGGCCATCTCCGTCCATGATGCTCGCGTCCAGGCTCAGCACGCCCTCCCGATCCGGATTGCCGCAATGGCCCACGGTGGGATTGCACAGCTCGCTCTCGGCCCAGCGTGCGCCGGCCTCCACTGCGTCCAGGGCACTGCCGCCCTGCGCCAGGACCTTCCATGCCGCCTGGTTGGCCGGCACACCGAAGTCCCAGGTCGAGACCACCTTCGCTCCGCCCTGCACACGTGCCTGTACGCCCGGCAGGGCGGCCATGCCTGCCGCCAGCGCTCCGGCCTGCAGGAACTGCCTGCGATCCACCATGTTGCCTCCCAGTCTGCAACGTGTCGCCGGCCCGATGCCGGCAGCACCGATCAATCGTGTACGGGGTACCGCGCCGCATGCCAGACGGCGGCGCCCAGCACGCCCAGTTGGCCGTGTTCGACCCGCCATACCGGCACCTGCCGCAGCACGTCGGCCAGCACGCCCTTGTTGAGGAAGCGCTCGCGGAAGCGGCCATCGGCGAGGAAATCCTGCACGTGGGTGGAAATGCCGCCCGCCAGGTACACCGAGCGGGCCCCCACGGCGATGGCGGCATCGCCGGCCAGGCTGCCCAGCCAGGCGCAGAACACCTGCAGCGTCTCCACTGCAAGTGCGTCTTCGCCGCTGCGTGCGGCGCCGATCAGCGCTTCGGTGCTGGACCACACCGGAGTGACGCCACGCAGCTCGCACAGGCACGGATACAGATTCATCAGACCGCTGCCGGACAGCACACGCTCGTTGTCCACATGTGGCCACCGCTGCAGCAGCCTGCCCAGCACCTCCAGCTCCAGCGCGTTGCCGGCCCCCAGGGCAGCGTGGCCGATCTCGCTGGGCAGCACCGGACGCCCGCCATCGGCGAAGCGCAGCGCCGCGCCCAGGCCGGTACCGGCCCCCAGCACCAGCGCCGGGAATGCCATCGCCGGGTCGGCATCGCCGTTCAATGGAACCAGGGTGTCGGCCTGCAGGTAGGGAATGGCCAGTGCCACCGCCTCGAAATCATTGATGAGCTGCAGATCGTCCAGACCGGACTGTGCGCGGGTGGCGGACAACGACACCGTCCACGGCAGATTGGCGTTGATCAGCACATCGCCATCGAGCAGGCCGGCGATGGCGACCACCGCCGACCGCACCGGCAGTGCGAGGCTCCGGGTGAAGTCGGCCAGAATCGCCGCCAGGCTGGAATGATCGGCACACGCGTAGGTGCGATGACTGCCCAGCCGTGGCGCCTGTCCCGGCAGCGTTTCAGCCAGCGCCAGGCGGGCAAAGGTACCGCCGACATCGGCGACGACCAGGCTTCGCGGAAGACCGCCGCGGGAGGAGTCGGTGGAAACCGGGGGCACTGCTGCGATGGTCACTCTGGCCTGCTTGAATCGATTGAATCGCACCGATTCTCAGGCATCAGGGTCGCTTTGCCTAGCGCGGCGCCGCGCCGGCATGCCGACCCTGCCATGGCCTTGTCCGCAGCGCCCGGGTGGCGGCAGCCCGGACGCAGCGCGCAGCGGCACCTGCGGATCAGGGCTCTGCGGTCTGCAGACTATAACGGGTGGTGGCGGTGAATACCGCACCATCCGGCTGGGTCGAACGCACGTCGATCCTGTGGTCGCCCACGGCCAGGTGGGTGGGCAGCGCGCCGCGCCACAGATGCGGCGAAGCGGTGGCCTCCGGCGAGCGATCGTAACCGCGCAGCACGCTGGACAGGTCGTCCGCCGCGTTCTCCACCAGCAGCCGCGGGTCGGGCTGGCGGACCTGCTTCATCGGCTGCCATGCCCCACCGTCCACGCGGTACTCGACCACGCTCGCGTCCTCACCCATGTACACGTTGGCGTACACGCCCCACGCCGGATACGCGCCCTGGCGCAGCACCTTCGGCGCATGCAGGCCGATCTGTTCGCTGGCTGGCGCGCCGGCCACGCGATACTGCAGGCGATAGCTGCCGTTGCCAGCCACATCCAGCAACGCGTAGCCCTTTGGCGTGCCGTCGCTCATGGTGCTGTCCGGCACACCGGCAGCATCCTTCACACCGGACCAGAACGCGCCGCAGTTGGCACCGACGTTGTACTCGTGCAGCGGTTTCTCGCCGTGCCAGCCCTCGGCCTTGCCATGGTAGACATGCTGCTGGGTGTGGCTGTGGCCGCTCAGGACCAGCACGTTGCGGAAGTCCTTCAGCAGGTCGAACAGGCGCTGCCGGTCGGCGTGCCGGAAGCTCTCACGACCCGGCGCTGCATCGAACAGCGGAATGTGCATGCCCAGCACCAGCAGGCGGTCGCGATGCAGACCCTTGAGGTAGGCGGCAAGGAACGCGAACTGTTCCTCGCGCAGGCCACCGACGTAGCTCGGCCTCGCCTTCGGGTCGTACACCACATCATCGAGGAACACGAAGCTGGCACCGCCCTCCTCCACAGCGTACGTGTCCGGGCCGTAGACGTTGCGCCAGCTGTCCAGCGAATGCTCGTCAACGGCGGCATCGAAATCGAGATCGTGATTGCCCGGCACATGGAACCACGGCACGCCCAGCTGCGTGGTGACCTTGTTGATGGCCGGATACAGCGTCAGGTCATCATTGACGATATCGCCGAGCGTCGTGCCAAGCCGCGCCCGGGTCTGGCCGACCAGCGGCGCCACGATGGACTGCTGGTAGTAGCCGATGTCCTTGAGGCTCGCGGTCTGTGAATCAGTGAACACCAGCATCTGGAAACCACGCCGGTTGTCATGACGATCCGTCTGCAGCGCGAAGTCCCAGTTGCGGGTGGCATCGCCGGTTGCGGCGATGCCACCGTACTTCAGTGCAGGCGAGCCGTTGGGCTGGAAATGACGCCAGAACGACGGCAGCCCGTCGCTCGCCTTCGGGAACGCGTACGCATCCGGCTTGATCACGAACACCGTCTGGCCCTCGCGCACGGGCAGGCTGTAGCTGCCATCGGCTGCGGTCTTCACGATGCGCTCGCCGTTGGACACCTGCACCCCGGCCAGGCCCGGGTCGGTCGCACCACGGCCGGGCCTGCCGTCGCGTTCCAGGTAGACCTTGCCGCTGACAACCGCATCCGCAGCCCAGGCCGGCGAGGTCAGCAACAGGCAGCACAGCCACGCAGCGGGCGATTTCATGGGCAATCCGGCAAAGAAGAGGACTGCCTATTGTAGAGCGGAGCCATGGCTGTCTGCCGCGCGGATGCAGCCGGGCCGGCGCCGGCGCCGAAAGCGCGTGCGGACCGCAGGCCACATGCAGCCATCAACGATGGCGCGTTTCCAGCACCCGGCGCGCGTCGTCAAGCGACAGGCCGCGTGCGCGCAGCAGCACCAGCAGGTGGTACAGCAGGTCCGAAGCCTCGCCCAGCAGCGCCGCGTCATCCTGTGCGACTGCGGCCAGAGCGGTTTCCACGCCCTCCTCGCCCACCTTCTGCGCGATACGGCGGATGCCGTCCTCGAACAGGCGGGTGGTGTAACTGCCGGGTGGACGCTGTGCTTCACGCGTGGCCACCAGTTGCCCCAGCCCGCCCAGGAAATCCTTCGGCGCCTGGTCGAAGCAGCTCTCCGCACCGGTGTGGCAGGTCGGTCCTGCCGGGCGGGCCAGCACCAGCAGCGTATCGGCATCGCAGTCCACGCTGATGGACTGCACCACGAGCACGTTGCCGGACTGCTCGCCCTTGGTCCACAGGCGCTGCCTGCTGCGGCTGTAGAAGGTCATGTGCCCGACGGCAAGCGTCGCGGCCAGCGACTCCGCGCTGACGTAACCCAGCATCAGCACCTGCAGGGTATCGGCGTCCTGCACCACCGCGGGCAGCAGGCCGTCCCCCTTGCTCCAGTCCAGCCCCTGCAGGGCCTCCAGCGACGGTCGCACCTCAATAGACATCCCGTACCTCGATCTGCTGTTCGCGCAGGTAGCGCTTCAGGTCTGCAATGGCGATGGCGCCGCTGTGGAACACGCTGGCGGCCAGCGCACCATCCACGTCGGCGCGGTCGAAGGCCTCGGCGAAATGCTCCATCGTGCCCGCACCGCCCGACGCGATCAGCGGCACCTGGCACAACGCACGCGCCTGCTGCAGCTGGGCCACATCGTAGCCGCGGCGCACCCCATCGCTGTCCATGCAGTTCAGCACGATCTCGCCTGCGCCGCGGCGCTGTGCCTCGACGATCCAATCCAGCGTCCGTATGGGTACCGCCCGGGTCTTGTCCGGGTCGCCGCTGAAGCGGCGCACCCGCCATTCGCCATCGGCCTCGCGCACCGAGTCGACGCCGACCACCACGCACTGCACGCCGAACTCGGCAGCCAGCTCGTCGATCAGTGCGGGACGGCCCAGTGCCGGCGAATTGATCGAGATCTTGTCGGCACCGGCAAACAGCACCCGCCGTGCGGTTTCCACGCTGTCGATGCCACCGGCTACGCAGAACGGGATATCGATCAGCCGCGCGATGCGCTCGACCCAGGCCACATCGACCGAACGCGCCTCGGGGCTGGCGCCGATGTCGTAGAACACCAGCTCATCGGCCCCCTGGTCGCGGTAACGCTGCGCCAGCTCGGCGATATCCCCCATGTCCACGTGGTCACGGAAGCGCACCCCCTTGACCACCCGTCCTTCGCGCACGTCCAGGCAGGGAATGATGCGGCGACTCAGCATGCCAGCGCCTCCGCCAGGTCCATGCGCTGTTCCAGCAGCGCCTTGCCAAGGATGGCGCCGCCACAGCCGGCAGCACGCGCATCGGCCACGTCGGCCACATCGCGGATGCCACCGGAGGCCTGCACCTGCACGCCCGGCAGCAGCGACACCAGGTGCTGGTACAGGCCGATGTTCGGCCCGGCCAGCATGCCGTCGCGGGCGATATCGGTACACAACAGGTGGCGCATGCCCGCCCGTGCATACCGCAGCGCAAGGTCATCCAGGGTCACGCCCGCGTTCTCGGTCCAGCCATGCACCGGCAACTGCCACTGGCCCTGAGGGTCCTGGCGTGCATCCAGCGCGATGGTGATGTGATCGGCACCGAACGCCTGCAGCCAGCCGACCACTTCATCGGGCCTGCGCACTGCCAGCGACCCTACCACCACCCGGCTCGCGCCCGCATCGAGAATGCGCGCCACATCATCACGCCCACGCACACCGCCGCCGGTCTGCACCTGCAACGTCGTCTGCGTGCGAACTGCCGCCAGCAGCGGGGCCAGCGTGTAGCCACCGGCACGCGCTGCGTCCAGATCGACCAGGTGCATCCAACGCGCGCCCTGCGCGGCGAATGCCTGCGCGCGCGGCAGGGGATCGTCGCCGTAGTGCGTTTCCTGCGCGTAATCGCCCTGCCGCAGCCGCACCACACGGCCTTCGCGGATATCCAGTGCGGGGTAGACGGTGAAACTCATGCAGCGGTGCCCTCGAGGAAGTTGCGCAACATCAGCGATCCGGTATCGCCGGAGCGTTCGGGATGGAACTGCGCACCGAAGTAGCGCCCCTGCTCCACCACGGCAGTGAACAGGCCGCCGTGATCGCAGGCGGCCACCGTATGGCTGTTCAACGGCGCTGCGTAGCTGTGCACGAAGTAAGCGCTTGCGCGATCAGGCACATCGCGCAGCAGCAGCGAGGACCGCAGTGGCAGCAGGCGGTTCCAGCCCATGTGCGGCACGCGGATGCCGCACGCCGGTACCAGCTTGCGCACCACCCCGGGAATCAGGCCGAGCGCTTCCACGCCGGCTTCTTCCGAGCGCTCGAACAGCAGCTGCATGCCCAGGCAGATGCCCATCAACGGCACCTCGATCCGTCGCAACGGCTCCACCAGTCCCTGCGCATGCAGGCGCTGCATGCCGGGCCCTGCCGCACCGACGCCGGGCAGGATCACCCGCCGTGCGCCCGCCAGCCCCTCTGCGTCGCGTACCAGCCGGACACTGGCGCCCAGCCGTTCCAACGCATAGCGTACGGAACCCAGATTGGCACCGCCGGCATCGATCAGCGCGACTTCGCTCACAGGGCCCCCTTGGTCGAGGGCAGCGCCGTGCCCTGGCGCGCCAGTGCCGGGCGCAGCGCGCGGGCCAGCGCCTTGAAGCAGGCCTCCACCTTGTGGTGGTCATTGTCACCGCGCACCTGCAGATTGAGGTTCAATCCACTTGCATCGCACAGCGAGCGGAAGAAATGCGGCACCAGTTCGGTCGGCATGTCGCCAACGCGCTCACGCTTGAACTCGCCCTCGAAGACGAAATAGGGCCGGCCACTGAGGTCCAGCGCTGCGCTGGCCAGGGTCTCGTCCATTGGCAGGGTGAACCCGTAGCGGCCGATGCCGCGCTTGTCACCCAAGGCTTCGCGCAGCGCCTGGCCCAGCGCCAGCCCGGTGTCCTCGATGGTGTGATGCTCGTCGATGTGCAGGTCGCCCTCGGCGCGGATGTCCAGCGCAAAACCACCGTGCTTGCCGATCTGTTCCAGCATGTGGTCAAAGAACGGCAACCCGGTGCGGATGTTGGCGTCACCGGCGCGATCCAGATCCAGCTCGACGCGTATCTTCGTTTCCTTCGTGTTGCGCTGGACCACGGCCGTGCGCGGCGCATCGGCCAGTGCGTGGGCGATGCCCGGCCAGTCCCAGTCACCGCCGAACTGCTCCGTGCGCAACTGGAAGCCACGGATGTTGAGGTTGTCGGCGAACTGCAGGTCGGTGATGCGGTCGCCGACCATCGCCGAGCGTGCCCAGTCGATGCTGCGGTCCTGCAGGTAGGCCGTCATCAGGCCGATGCCGGGCTTGCGGGTCGGGGCATTGTCCTGTGGCCAGCTGCAGTCGATCAGCACATCACGAAACACGATGCCCTGGCTTTCGAAGATCTGCAGCATCAGATCGTTCGGTCCATCGAAGCTGGCGCGCGGATAGCCCTCGCTGCCGAGCCCATCCTGGTTGGTGACGATGACGAACTGGTAGCCTGCATCACGCAGCTTCAGCAGTGCCGGAATCACCTGCGGCACGAAGCGCAGCTTCTCGTAGGCGTCGATCTGGAAGTCGGAAGGTTCCTCGATGAGGGTACCGTCGCGGTCGATGAACAGGATCGGGGTCATGCAACGGCCCTCCGGGCCGACAGGGCCGCAAGCACGCGGTCATTCTCTTCGGGGCTGCCGATGCTGATCCGCAGCGCATCGTCCAGCTGCGGGGCTGCACGCTGGTCGCGCACCACCACGCCGGCCGCCAGCAACGCATCGAACGCGCCCTGGGCATCGGCAAAGCGCACCAGCAGGTAGTTGCCTGCGGACGCATGGACCTGGCGTACGCCAGGCAGGCCCTGCAGCGCAGTGCGCAGGCGCTCGCGTTCGGCGATCACGGTGGCCACGCGCTCGCGTGTGCGTGCCAGCGCCGCCGGCTGCAGCGCCTGCACCGCCAGTTCCGCGCACGGCGTCGGCACCGGATACGGTGCCTGGCAGCGACGCAGCACCGCGATCAGTTCCGCTGCGGCGATCAACGTTCCGATCCGTGCGGCCGCCAGCGCATGGGCCTTTGAAAGCGTACGCAGCACTGCCACATTGGCGTGCGTGGCAAGCAGGGAGGTCGCCGAAGGACGCTGCGCGTACTCGACATAGGCTTCATCGACCACGACCAGCGCCCGACCGCGCAAGGCTTCGGCCACACGCTCGATGTCGGCCAGGGCGATATCGCTGCCGGCCGGATTGGAGGGCGCGCACAGAAACACCAGCTTCGCATTGCGTGCTCTGGCCGATTCGATCACCGCATCCAGGTCGGCGTGCAGGCCGTCGGCGGCATCGACCAGGGGCACTTCGATCAGGGGCGCGCCCTGCAGCCGTGCACAGACTGCATACATACCGAACACCGGCGGCGTGACCAGCACACCATCGCGCCCCGGCACGCACAGCGCACGCACCAGCAGGTCGATGGCTTCATCGCTGCCACGCCCGACCAGCACCTGTTGCGGCTGCACGCCGTACAGCGAAGCCAGTCCATCGCGCAACGCCTGTGGCTGGGGCTCTGGATAGCGCCGGCTGCGGCCCTCGGCGTCCGCGGGGTTGGCCCAGGCCGATTCGTTGGCGTTCAGCCAGACATCGCCCTGCACTGCCGCACTGCGCGCCGAGCTGTAACCTGCAAAGGCCTGCAGGTCGGTGCGCACCAGCGCCAGTACCTCGTCGATCCCGGCATTCATGCAGCCACCTCCATGCGCAGGGCAACGGCGCGCTCGTGCGCGTCCAGCCCTTCGGCGCTGGCAAGGGTGCGCGCGCAGCCGCCGATCGCCGCCAACCCGGCGGCGCTGGCACTCTGCACGCTGATGAAGTTCTGGAAGCTGGCCACGCTGACACCACTGTACGCACGTGCGGCGCCTGCGGTGGGCAGCACATGGTTGGTACCACTGCAGTAGTCGCCCAATGCCTCGGGGGTGTAATCACCCAGGAACACCGAGCCTGCAGCCTGCACCCGATCAAGCCAGCCGCGTGGTTCGCGCAGGGCCAGGATCAGGTGCTCAGGGGCGTAGCGGTTGCTGATCGCGAAGGCATCGGCCAGCGTGTCGACCAGGATCAGGCGCGACGCCGAAAGCGCCTGGCGGGCGATATCCTGCCGCGGCAGCAGCGCGACCTGGCGTTCCACTTCGGCCTCGACCGCGGCCAGCATCGCGGCATCATCGGTCAGCAGCAGCACCTGCGAATCGGGGCCGTGTTCGGCCTGCGACAGCAGATCGGCAGCCACAAACGCCGGATTGGCACCGGCATCGGCAATCACCAGAACTTCCGACGGCCCTGCAGGCATGTCGATCGCCGCTGCACCGTTCTGCGCGACCTGCTGCTTGGCTTCGGTGACGAAGCTGTTGCCGGGCCCGAACAGTTTGTCGCAGGCCGGAACGCTGGCGGTGCCATAGGCCATCGCAGCGATCGCCTGCGCGCCGCCCAGCTTGAAAACGCGTTGCACGCCGGTCAGCCGGGCAGCCACCAGCACCGCCGGATCGGCGCTGCCATCGGCGCGCGGGGGTGTGCACAGCACTACCTGCGGGCACCCGGCCAGCTGCGCCGGCACGCCCAGCATCAACGCCGTGGATGGCAACGGTGCGCTGCCGGCCGGCACATACAAGCCGACCCGGCCGATCGGCCGCAGCATGCGTTCACAGACCACGCCCGGCGCGGTCTCCACCGCATAGCCCTGGCCCATGCCTGCGCTGTGGAAGCGCGCGATGCGCCCGGCCGCTTCCACCATGGCCTGGCGCAGATCGCCTGGCACCGCCGCTTCGGCAGTCGCGAATTCGGCGTCAGACACTTCGAAAGACGGCAGTTGCACACCGTCAAAGCGTGCGGTGATCACACGCAGCGCCTCGTCGCCCTGCGCGCGCACCTGCGCGATCAGGGTCGCGACCGCATCGCGCGTCTGCTGGGCCACGGCCTGCACCGGGCGGGTCAGTGCCGCGCTGCGCGCAGCCTCATCAAGTTGCGACCAGATCAGACGATTCATGCCAGCGACCGCTCCACGCTCAACACCATCAGGCCCTGCGCGCCCGCACGCTCAAGCTCTTCCATGCGCTGCCAGCTCAGTGGTCCGGGGCACATGGTCTGCAGCCGCAGCGTGCCGCCGTCAGCCGGCAGGCGCTCCAGCGGCCCGGCATCGGCCAGCAGATGGGCCAGGGCATCAACACGGTCTTCGCTGGCGCGGAACATCAGCAGCTTGCGGTCCTGCTTCTGTACCACGCCATCGAGACGGCGCAGCAGCATGGCGCGCAGGCCCGCTCGAGCGTCATCGGGCACGCGCACCGCACCGGCCAGCACCGCCTCGCTGTCCAGCAGGTTGTGCACCGGCACAAGCTGGTTGGCACGCAGGGTGGCACCACTCGACACCAGATCGCAGATCAGGTCGGCCGTGCCCAGCCGTGGGGCGATCTCAACCGAACCGGACAGCTCCACCACCTGCGCGTCCACGCCCTGCTCAACCAGCCATGCCTTGAGGATGGCGGGATAGCTGGTGGCGATCCGCATGCCGGCCAGCTGCGCCGGCCCCTGCCATTGCCAGTCCTCCGGCACCGCCAGCATCAGCCGGCACTGGCCGAAACCCAGCCCCCGCAGGGCCTGATAGGCATCCGGCAGGCCGATCTGGCGACGCGCGGCGGCCTGCTCGTCCAGTTCGTTGCGACCGACGATGCCCAGGTCGCAGACACCGTCGGCAATCAGGCCAGGAATGTCGTCGTCGCGCACCAGCAGCAGGTCCACCGGCAACGATTCTCCGTAGCAGAACAGCTTGTCACGGCTTTCGCGCCAGCTCAGGCCGCAGGCACTGAGCAGGTTGCGGGCGGGCTCGGCAAGCCGCCCGCTCTTCTGGATGGCGATACGCAGCCGGTCTCGTGCCGGGGCTGCCTGGGTTGCACTCATGGGAAGGTCTCGAAGTTCGGTACGGGGCGCGGATCAGCGCGAGGCCAGACGGTCGATGGCAGCGGCATAGCCTCGATGGCCATGCTCGAGCGAGCGCGCCACCCGCCCGGTGGTGGTCACGCTGACCCCGGTGCGTTCGTGGATCTCGCGGTACGGCACCCCCTGCTGCAGGAGCGGCACCACTTTCCAGCGGTCGGCCATGGCCTCCAGCTCGGCCGGAGTACACAGGTCACGCAGGAAAGCCATGACCTGCTCCGGCTCACGCAGGGCCGCGAACGCCTGGGCCAGGGCTTCCAGATCGGCCTGGGGGTCTTTGGCGGCGATGTCGGGGCGGGCTTTCACGGGGCGGATCTCTTGCATCAATGTAATAGCGCGCTAGTACATTAGCGCATTCTTGCGCAGTGCGTCAAACCACCCCATCGCCTCCACCCGAGCATTCAGGTTCCGGAAACGAAAAACGCCCGCCAGAGGCGGGCGTCTTCCAGGTCAGCGCCGCCCCATCAGGAGAGCGGCGGCACGGCAATGTCAGTTCACACCATCACCTTCGACTGTTCCAGTTCCACCTGCAGGGTGCTGGCCAGCTCCTCGCGGGATACCTCGAACTGCTGCTCGCGGAGCAGATCCTTCACCGCCACCACCCCCCGCGCCAGTTCGTCCTCGCCGGCGAGCGCCACGAAGCGGATGCCCGCCTTGGCCGCGTACTGGAACTGCTTGCCGATCTTCTTCGGCTCCATCTGCACTTCGGTGTTGATGCCACCGGCCCGCAGGCGGCGGGCGATATCCAGTGACTGCGCCATGCCCTGCTCGTCCATCAGCGCCACCAGCGCCTGCACGCTGCTGGCCTCGATTCCGTCGATCAGGCCCGCCTCACGCAGCTGCCAGAACAGGCGCGACAGGCCGATCGAAATGCCGACGCCGGGCAGCTTCGACTTGCTGTAGTGGCTGGCCAGGTCTTCATAGCGGCCGCCGGAGCAGATCGAACCGATCTGCGGGTGGTCGGTCAGCGTGGTCTCATAGACGGTGCCGGTGTAGTAATCCAGGCCACGGGCGATGGAGAAGTTGAGGCAGTAGGCACTCTCCGGCACACCCAGCGCCTGCACCAGCTGCAGCACTTCGCGCAGCTCTGCCACGCCGGCACGCAGCGTTTCCGAGGACCCCGCAGCGTCCTCCAGCGCCGAAAGCTGGGCCAGCGCATCGGCATGCCCCTGCGAACGCACGGCCACGAATGCCAGGATCTTCTCGACCTGTCCGGCCGGAATGCCGAACCCGTCGCCCACCAGCGTCTCGCGCACGTAGTCGGCGCCCCGCTTGTCCAGCTTGTCCACTTCACGCAGCACCGCCAGCTGGCGCTCGCCCTCGGCCACGCCCAGGCTTTCGAAGAAGCCACGCATCAGCTTGCGGTTGTTCAACTGGATGCTGAAGTCTCCGATGCGCAGCTCCGAGAACACCGCGTGGATCACCGCCAGCACTTCGGCGTCGTACCGCACGCTCAGGCTGTCCTTGCCGATCACGTCGATGTCGCACTGGTAGAACTCGCGGAAACGGCCGCGCTGGGCACGCTCACCACGGTACACCCGCTGCATCTGGTAGCGCCGGAACGGGAATGTCAGTTCGTGCTCATGCTCAGCCACATAGCGCGCCAGCGGCACGGTCAGGTCGAAGCGCAGGGCCATTTCCGGAAGCGAGCGGTCACCCGACTCGGCGGCATTGGCCAGCGCACCGGTGGACTGCACGAAGTACACCTGGCGCTCGGTCTCGCCACCGGACTTGGTCAGCAGCACATCGGACAGCTCGAACACCGGCGTCTCCACCGGCAGGAACCCGAAGCGCTCGTAGTTGCGGCGGATGACGTCCAGCATGCGCTGGAACGCAATCTGCTCGCGCGGCAGCAGCTCAAGGGTGCCGGGCGGGGTACGGGGCTTGATCACGGGAGCAACTCCTGCTGGAACGGGACGTGGGAGGGGGCGACATTCTAGCGCCCTGGAGCGCGCGGCCGCCTGACGCAGGGTCGAACAGCCGCTTGAAGTATCATAAGGCCCTCCCCGCCCGCGATACGCCCACGCACCATGTCCCGGCCTTCCGGCGCCCCGTCCGCCAACAACGACATCGCCGGGCAGTCCTGCTCCACGTTGGACTGCCTGCACTGCTCGGTCCGCCACCTGGCGGTGTGTTCGGCGCTGTCTCCTGATGAAGTGCAGGCACTTGAACAGGTGACCGTCTCGCAGGCGGTGACGATGGGCAGCACCCTCGCCCGCACCGGCGAAGAGCGCCAGCATGTCTATACATTGACCGCCGGCGCACTGCGCCTGGTGCGGACGCTGGCCGACGGCCGCCGCCAGATCAATGGCTTCGTGCTGCCGGGCGACTACCTGGGCCTGAGCGGCAGCGACCATCACCGCTACGACATCGAGGCGATCGCTGACAGCCGGGTCTGCCGCGTCGCGCTGCCGCAGATGAAGGCGCTGCGCGGGCGTTATCCGCACCTGGAGCGCAAGCTGCTGCAACGCGCCTGCCAGGAGCTGGACGCTGCGCAGGATGCGGCCCTCGCCCTGGCGCGGCTGCAGCCTGCGGAAAAGCTGGCTGACTTCCTGCTGCGCCTGGCCGCGCGCGAGGCGCGACTGGGCGGCGACGGCCTGCGCGTCTCGCTGCCGATGGGGCGCGGCGACATCGCCGACCACCTCGGCCTGACCATGGAGACAGTCAGCCGCACCTTCACCAAGCTGCGTCAGCAGGCGCTGATCGCGCTGCCGCATCTGAACGTCGTGGAGATCCTCGACGAGGACGGGCTGCGCCAGCTGGCGGGCGACGTCCAGGCTTGAGCGTCGCGCCACGACCTGCGCCCGGTGGTACCGGGCGCCCCACCCTGCCCCTTGCTTCAGACGACGCCGCGCCGTGTCCGGCGCCTGTGGGTCAACGCAGCAGCACCTCGCGCAGCGCCGCATAGTCGGCAGCCAGCGGTTCCGCATGCGCGGGACGCTGCAGCAGCGCCGCCAGCGCCGGAGGCACCGGCACTGCTTCGCCGATCAATGGCTCCACCACCGCCTCGAACTTGGCCGGGTGCGCGGTTGCCACCACCGCCCAGTCGCCCTTCGCCCCGCCCGCGCGGAGGTCCTTCAGCACCTTCACTGCCGTCGCGGTATGCGGGCAGAACAGCTCGCCCCCGCTGGCGTGCGCACTGGCGATGGTGGCGCGGATGGTCACATCATCCACCGCGAAAGCACGGAGGGCTGCGCGCAGTTCGGCATCGTCGCCGTCGTACAGCCACCGCAGGCGCTCGAAGTTGCTCGGCGCGCCCACATCCATCGCATTGGCGACCGTGGCGACACTGGCCTGCGGCTGATACGCGCCGCCCTCGAAGTACTTCGGCAGCACATCATTGGCATTGGTGGCCAGCACGATCTGGCCGATGGGAACCCCCAGCGTGCGTGCGAGCACCGCAGCCATCGCGTTGCCCAGGTTGCCGGTCGGCACCACCAGATTGAGCCGGCGCCGATGCTGCCCATGATGGACGAGTGCCGCATGCGCGTAGTAGCTCATCTGTGGCAGAAGACGCCCCAGGCTGATGCTGTTGGCCGAACTCAGCGGCACGTCCGCCTGCAACGCCCGATCGGCCAGCGCCTGCTTGACCATGGCCTGGCAGTCGTCGAACGAACCCGCCACGCGCAGCGCCTGGATGTTGTCGCCGAAGCAGCCGAGCTGGTGCGCCTGGCGCGGCGATACCCGGCCATCCGGATACAGCACCACCACGCGCACGCCCGGTTGGCGATGGAAGGCCGCCGCCACGGCGGCACCGGTATCACCGGACGTGGCAACGACGATCGTCAGGTCGCGTCCCTTGCCCGCCTGCAGCCTCGACAGCGCGCCTGCCAGGAAACGTGCGCCGATGTCCTTGAAGGCCGCAGTGGGACCATGGAACAGCTCGAGGACGTAGTCGCCACCGCCAAGCGGACGCAACGGCACCGGAAAATCGAACGCCTCACGGCAGATCGAAGGCAGCGCCTCCTGCAGCGCGTCGCCGTCGAAGAAGGGTGCCAGCAGATCGGCGGCGGTTTCGGCGAGGGTCTCGCCCTGCTGCACATGATGCGGCGCAGGCAAGGCGCTGGGCACATACAGCCCCCCATCGGGGGCGAGGCCGGCGGCGATGGCGGCACTCAGGCCGACGGCCGGCGACTGGCCGCGGGTGGAAACGAATTGCATGGGATCGGTATCCAATGAGAGGAAAGAAGTCAGCACAGTCGTGCTCCCGCCGCGTCCAACGGCGAGACCCAGGCGTCACTGTCGAAGCCGGCAGCCGCAAATGCCGCCCGAACCTGCCCTGCGGCAGCCTGCGCCTGCACCGCATCTTCGAACCAGGCGAACACGCTGGGACCGGCACCGGAAATACCCGCGCCCATTGCGCCCGCCGACAGCGCGGCGTCACGCGCTGCCTCGAATCCCGCGATCAGGCCGGCACGTCGTGGCTCGATCAGCACATCGCGCAAGCCGGCGCGCACCAGCGTGGCATCGCCGCGATGGCAGCCGCTGAGGACCAGGGCCAGATTCGCGCTCTGGGCGACAAACTCGCGCAGCGCGTAACTGCCCTGCAGCGCCTGCCGTGCCCTGCGCGTTTCCAGCACGGCATGCGGATGCACCAGCAGGCTGTGCCAGCACGCAGGCACCGGCACCGACACCACCCTGTCGGCGGTGCACAGCGCCAGCCCGCCCGCCAGCAAGGGTCCGACGTTGTCGCCATGGCGACCGCCGCTGGCCACCGCTTCGCCGTCGAGCGCGTGCGGATACAGGGCGGCGCGTGGCAGCGGCGCATCCAGCAGCGCGTTGGCTGCAACCAGTGCCGCGACGCAGGATGCTGCTGAGCCACCCATGCCGGAGCCGAACGGAATGCCCTTGTCGATCTCCAGCTCGAACCCGTAGCCCAGGCCCAGGCCTTCGCGCAGTGACAGCAGTGCCGCGCCAGCCGTGTTGCCCGCTGCCTCCAGTGGAAGCTCGACCGCACTGCCACGGATCGCCGCGATACGCACCGCAGGCTCATCGATGCGGCGCACGCTGACCGTGTCGCCGATACCGGCGATGGCATGGCCCAGAATGTCGAACCCCACTGCCACATTGGCCACCGATGCCGGCGCGAATGCACGTGCGATCACAGGCGCGCCCCTTCACCGGCCGCCACCCGCAGCAGGTCGGCAAACACGCCTGCAGCAGTGACCTCCGGTCCCGCGCCGGGCCCCTGCACCACCAGCGGATTCTCACAGTAGCGGCGGGTACGGAACTGCACCACGTTGTCGGTCAGGCGCAGGTTGGCGAACGCGTGTGCCGCCGGCAGCTCGTGCAGACCCACCGACGCGCCGTCCGCGTCAAGCCTGGCCACATAGCGCAGCACTGCGCCGCGCTCGCGCGCGTCCTGCAGGCGTTGCTGCAGTGATGCATCAGACTCGCCCAGGCGGGCCATGAAGTCCTCGACGCTGCCTTCGCGAAGCAGCGCCGGCACCAGGCTTTCCACCTGCACCTGTTCAAGACTGAGTGCGTGGCCGGCCTCGCGCGCCAGGATCACCAGCTTGCGCGCGACATCCACCCCCGACAGGTCATCGCGGGGATCCGGCTCGGTGTAGCCCATCGAACGCGCCTGCGCCACCAGCGAGGAGAACGGCTGGCTGCCGTCGAAGCGGTTGAACAGCCAGGCCAGCGTGCCCGAGAAAATGCCTTCGATGGCCAGCACCTCGTCGCCGGTATCGACCAGGTCGCGCAGCGTGGTGATCACCGGCAGGCCGGCGCCCACCGTCGCCTCATAGCGGAAGCGCGCGCCACTGGCAGCCGCCGCCGCACGGATCCGCTGGTAGCGCGACAGCGGGCCGGCGCCCGCCTGTTTGTTCGGGGTGACCACATGGATGCCCGCGGCCAGCCAATCGGCATAGCGCTCGGCGACCTCGCTGCTGCCACTGCAGTCGATCACCACCGCATGCGGCAGGTGCGCGGCCAACAGGTGCTCGGTGAAGCGGTCGAGATCGCTGGCCTCACCGCCCGCCTGCAGCGCCTGCCGCCAGTCGGCATGCAGACCATCGGCCTCCAGCCGCATCCGCGAACGCGATGCCAGTGCACGCAGGCGCAGATCGACATTGGCCTTGGCCAGCAGCTGCGGGCGCGCCGCCAGCAACTGATCCAGCAGCGCGGCACCGACGTTGCCCGGCCCGATCACGCCCACCGCGAACGTCTGCGGCGACAACCAGAATCCGGCGTGGGCGGCGCGCAGCGCGCGCGTCGCGTCAGCGCTGTCCACGGCCACCGAGATGTTGCGCTCGGAGGAACCCTGGGCGATCGCCAGGATATTGACCTGCGCCCGGCCGAGCGCCTCGAACAGGCGCGCAGCCACACCGGGCTGGCCGGCCATGCCATCGCCCACCGCCGCCAGCACGCTGACCCCTTCGTGGACCTGTACGCGCTGCACCTGGCCGACCGACAGTTCATGGGCAAAGGCCTGCAGCAACGCTCCGCGGCCACGGCCCGCTTCGGCAGCCCGCACCACGCAGCAGATCGAGTGCTCCGAAGAACCCTGCGAGATCATCACCACCGACACCTGCGCCTGGCGCAACGCTGCGAATACGCGCTCGGCGGTGCCAGGCACGCCGATCAGGCCGGTCCCCTCGAGATTCAGCAGGGCCAGGTCGGGACTCAGCGTGAGCCCCTTCACCGGTCCGCGCGGCGAGCGCTCGGCGCTGATGCGCGTACCCGGGTGGGTCGGCTGGAAGGTGTTGCGGATGAAGATCGGCAGCCCGAGCCGGATCGCCGGCGACATCGTCTGCGGGTGCACCACTTTCGCGCCGAAGTACGCCAGCTCGCAGGCTTCGTCGTAGCTCAGCGACTCCAGCTGCACCGCCTCCGGCACCAGTCGCGGGTCGGCCGACAGCACACCATCGACATCGGTCCAGATGTGCAGCTCGTCGGCATTGAACAGCGCGGCGAAGATCGCGCCGGAGTAGTCACTGCCGTTGCGGCCAAGCGTGGTGATGCGGTCGTTGCGGTCCCGGGCGACGAACCCGGTGGCGACCACGCGCGTCTGCGGATGCTGCAGGCGCCATTTCGCCAGACGGTCGGCGCTGGCTTCCCAGTCCACATCCACGCCCAGCTCGCCGTGGCCGACCACGAGCACGTCGCGTGCATCAAGGACGGCGCAGTCCTCGCCGCATGCGCGCAGGTACGTACCCAGCAGCTGCGCGGAGAACACCTCGCCCAGGCCCTGCACGCGGTCGAGCACTTCACGCGGCAGCTCCCCGATCACGGTCAGCGCGGCCAGCACTTCGGACAGCTGCTCGAAACGCGCGTCGATCCACTCCACGGTGTCGCCCACCTGTTCGCCGAGCAGGGCCACCGCGGCCCCACGATGGCGGGCACGCAACGCATGCCAGGCCTCGCGCCACCCCTCGTCTCCCTGCGCCGCCAGCTGGGCCAGTTCAATCAACGCATCGGTGACGCCCTTCATGGCCGAGACAACGGTGACCTGCTGCGATTCGGGGCGGGCTCGCAGCAGGCCGCCGACATGGCGGTAGCGCTCGGCGTCGGCCACCGAAGTGCCGCCGAACTTGTGCACGACCATGGACGGCGAGGCCAGCTCGGCCGGGGCAACAGGAGGGGGGAGAACGTGGGAAGACATGCAGACCTCGGCAGGAGGCCCCGTCGCATGCAGGTGTCGAGTTTCCCCGCCACCTGGATGGTGCGGGGCCGTGGTTTTCGGGAGTTACACGAAGACGACGGGCCGCACCAGGGCAGTGGTGACGGTGGTGGTGGTAATGGTGGTGATGGCGACCGGTGCAGTCGGACGCCCCGCAGTAGCGGGTGCGATCAGGCTGGCGGTGGCGGCATCAAGGACCATGGCGGACAGAAAACACTGTTCGCCCCGCTGCTGTCAAGTGCTGCAGCGCAAAAACTCCCTGCGCCGATCATCTGCCAACGTGCCGTCATTTGGTTGCAACTGAGACAAAGCAGCGATCGTCGACTCTGAGATGGCCATTCAGCCGGCATGTTCGGCGATCGCGCGTGGCGCGCGGTGAGCGTGCGCGCACAGCATCACTCCCGCCACCAGGAACACGATCGCCAGTGCCTCCAGCACGGTTGGCCAGCGCTGCTGCCAGGCAAATGCGTACAGCAGCGCGAACAGGGTTTCGAACACGATCATCTGCCCGGTCAAAGTCAGCGGCAGCAGACGGCTGGCACGGTTCCAGAATGCGTTGCCCACGATCGACGCCACGACCGCGACACCTGCGCTGATGGCCCAGAATGCGCCCCATTGTGCGGCCGTATGGCTGCCGGCGGACCCGGCGAAGGCCATCGGTACCAGCAGCAGGGACAACCCGCCGGTGGTGACACCCGTCAGCAACGACCAGTCATGGCTGGACAGATCCGGGCGCCGCGCCAGCCAGCGGCTGTTGCCGATCGAGTACAACGCCCACGAGAACAGTGCACCGAAGGCACACAGCAGGCCGATCAGGCGCTGCCGCCAGGGCGTCGCCAGGTGTTCGGACATCAGCGCCTCCCACCCGACCAGGGCCACGCCGAGCACGCACAGCGCCAAGGCGGGCAACAGCTGCTTCAGGGGAACCGCCCCCTGCTCGCGCACGCCCACCAGGGTCACCACGACCGGAATCAGGCCGACGATCAGCGAGGCCGCAGCGCCACCGGCCCACTGCACGGCCGTGGCCAGCAGCAGGAAGTACACCAGGTTGCCCGCCAGGCTCAGCCACAGCAGGGCGTACCATTCCGCGCGCCCCAGCCTCGGCGCCAGCCGCATCCAGCGCGGCAGCAGCAGGATCACGGCGATGAGGCCATAGACCAGATAACGGCCGGCAGACAGCTGCAGGGCGTTGAACGTGTGCAGCACGGCAGGCGCCAGGAACACCACGCCCCACAGCGCGCCCGCGGCTACGCCATTGGCGATGCCCAGGACCATCGGATTGTTGCGCATTGCGGATTCTTCGGGGGAGAAGAGGCCGCGCAGTGTAGCCGCCCACCGGACGACCTCTCTTGACCCAGGCTATTGCTGTCCCGGCAGAGCCGGACGCACTCGGCGGCGTTCCCGCAGCGCCATGGATCAGAGGCTGCCCCGCCGCCAGGCCGCAGGGGTTACGCCGCTCTCCCGGCGCAGCGCTCGGGTCAATGCGCTCTGTTCGGAATACCCCGCGGCCAGCGCAATCTCGCTGATCGGCAGCGCACTGGTCCGCAGCTGGTGCTTGGCCCAGCGCAGGCGGCAGGCACTGACCCAGGCCTGCGGACTCAAGCCGAATTCGCGCTGGAACAACGCATGCAGCCGGCTTTCGCTGACGCCGACGAATGCCGCCATGCGCGCGACCGGCCAGGGCTGCCCCGGGTCGGCCTGTACCGCCGTGCACAGCCCCTGCATGCGCGCGCCACTGCCTGCCGGTGCAAACACCCTCAGCAAGGCAGGCAGCAGCAACGGCAGCGGCTGCCCCTGCCGCACCTCGGCCAGCCCCTGGCGCAGGGCCAGCGGCAGATGCAGCCACCGCTGCCTGCACAGGTGCTCCTGCGTGTCGTCGTCCAGAACATCCGGACCGCAATCAACGATCACGAAACCGTTCGGACCCTCCGCCATCTGGTCATGCGCCTCGCCGGCGGCCACGAATGCGCCCTGCAGAAGGTCCAGCCGGCCGCCCCGCCCTTCCAGCTCGAACTGCAGCTCGCCCTGCAGTGGCAGCACCCATTGCGCGTAGTCGTGGCGATCCAGGCCGGTGGCCTGGCCATAGTGCCGGAGGTGGAAAATGGCGCCCATTCGGCAAGTCTGCGCGCCTGACACCGGCGGTGCAATTGACTGCTATAGTCGGGCCGTCTATCCAGCAAGGAGTGCAGGTCATGGCATATCGACAGGTTTCCCTGGCTCTGGCCGCGAGCATCGGCCTGTCCCTTTCCGTCACCGCCAGCGGGCAGGAACGCCGGGCGCCGGCACCGCACTGCCTCGACGCCGTGGGCGTGCAGGAGGTGGAGCAGGCCTCGCCGCGCTCGATCGCCGTCCGTGCCGCTTCCGGCCAGGCCTACCGGATCGACTTCAGCGAAGACTGCCCGAACGTGCGTGCCGCCACCTCCCTGAAGCTGGAAGCGCCGGCAGGCTGGGCCTGCGGCCGCCCCAGCGAACGTGTTGTCGTGGACGGGCACAGCTGCGCGGTCAGCGCGGTCAGTCCAGTGCAGAACCGCGACTACGCCACTGTCGCCCGTGACAGTGACCGCCTGAGCACCGCGACCCTGCCTGCGGTGACCATCAGCGAGCGGCGCGAGCAGCGCCGCAGCTTCGGCGGATCGCCCGCCTACTGTTTTGCAACCCGCAACGTCCGTGCCTGGTCCTCCGATCAGCAGGGGCTGCTGGTGGAGACCAATCCACGCCGCAATGGCGGCCACCGCTACTACCGCGTCGAACTGGGCGGCAGTTGCCGCCAGCTGGACCGCGCGCCTCAGGTCAGCTTCCAGTCCGGGCTGCAGAACGGCCTGATCTGCGGCAATCCGGGTGATCGCATCCTCAGTGCCGAGTTCGAGCCCGGCGACGAGCGCGGCCTGGGGCCGCTGCCGCTGTACACCCGCGGCAGCTGCCAGATCCAGGCGGTCTACCCGGCCGCGACCCAGGCGTCGAACTAGCTCCCGACACCGAGGAAGGTGAACGGTGCGCTGGGAACGAAATGCTCCAGCGCATCGCCGGAGAAGGTGTTGCGCTGGTCCTTGCCCAGGTCCAGCTTGAGCACCTTGCCACCGAAGTCGATCCTGTTGAGGTCCACCCAGAACGTATTCGGCGTCATCGCGGACTCGAAGAAGTACAGGCGTCGCTTGTGGTCGGCCACGGTGCGCCAGCGCGTGGACGAGATGTTGGGCTCGCCCGGCGTGGTGATTCCGTACGGCACCGAGACATTGCGGATCACACTGAACACACTGGCCAGTGCCACCACGGGGTCTTCCGCCTTGGGAATCGCATTGATGTAGAACGACGCGCGTGCAAAACGGTCGGCCGATCGGTTGGTGCCCGGCAGCATCACCGTGCCGCCGATCTGCTGCCAGTAGCTGTTGAGCGCAAGCTGATGCTCGAAGATGGGCGAATTCGTCATCACCTGGTAGCGGCGATCATGATGGATGACCTGACGGCCACCGATGTATTCCACGATCGCGCTGTCGCCGCTGGCATCGGACAGAGAGAGATGCAGGGTCGCCTGCCGGTCCTCGCCGGGCACCTTGTCGGTGACGATGGAGTACGGCTCGCGCTGCAGCGCCGCCACGGCCTCTGCGACTGTCGCGAAATTATCCAGCACGTACTGCGCCCACAATGAAATGGCCAGGCCGGGCTTGCTGCCGCGCTGCTGCGGATACTCCGATTCCACCAGCCATAGCAGATTGGCGACCAGCCCCTTCTCGTTCATGCCATCGGTGGTCGACACGTCGTAGCCGGTGGCCACCACACTGCCGTACCGTGCAGTCCATGCCAACGACTTCGGCCCGGCCTCGCCGGTCCGTGCAATTCCGCGCGGCAACACGTACAGGTTGGTCGCCACATCGACCTTCCAGTCCATCGACCGCGCCGTGATCACATCGCCGTTGTCACCCAGATAGACCGCACGTGTGCAGGCCAAGGCAGGCATTGCAGCGCCTGCCAGGGCCGCCACCAGCAGCGCGGCCCCTGTGTGCTTCATCCGTACCATGTCGCCCCCTTCCATGCCCTGGAGATCCAATCTCAGCGCATGCAGAGTGAGACAGCGGTGAAGCCCGGCACCCCTGCCGCGACTCAGCCGGCGTGGAGCGCCGGCTGCACGATGTCGGCGAGCAGGTCCACCGCCGTCGGCGCCGCGCGGTCGCCCTGCAGCGCACGGCTGAATCCGGCCCAGTCGCCCACCGTGAGTCCATGCAGCATGGACGCCTCCACCTGCAGGACACGCATCGCCCAATAGGGAAACTGGCGCTGGCCAAGCCTGCTGCGCGCCAGCTCGACGATGTCGGCATGGCTGCCGGCCTGCAGGATGCGCTCATACACCGAATCAATGCCATCCGGCGGCCCTTCGATGTACTGCAGGAAGCGCCCGCCATCATGCAGCAGCACCCCGGTCACGCCAGCCAGCTTGTTGAAACGGGCGGCGTCGTCCACCAGCGCCTGCAGGCGATCTGCGGAAAGATCCGGCAGCGCCTGGCTGACGTAGGCGATGGCTCGCAATGGCATAGCGCTTCCCTGGCAAGATATGCAGCCACGGTAGCAGTTGCGGATGAGCCCGTCATAAGGCTGCGCCCCGCTTGCTGAAGAATTCAGGTTCAGGCCATGTCCGGTCCACCGCACCGCCGTGGCAGTGCCGCCTCCAGCACAACCTGCCCTGCGTCGTTGCGCGCGGTCAATCGACCGCCGTGAGCGCGCACGAACTGATCGACGATGTACAGCCCCAGGCCGAGGCCCTTGCTCTGGTGGAAGCTGGCCTTGAAGGGCTCGAACAGCCGCGGCAGCAGCGCCGCGTCGATGTGGCCGGCATTGCTGACCCGCAACACCACCCGCTGCGGATCACGCCCGTCCAGTTGGACATGTGCTTCGCCAGCATGCGTCAGTGCGTTGCCGATCAGATTCGATGCGACCTGCCCCAACCGGTCCATGTCGCCCTGCAGGACGGTATCGCCCTGCGCCTGGAAGCGGATCCGCTCGAGTCCGTGGGCACTGCCCGCCTCCGCAATGACCGCGCGGGCCAGGGCGTCGAGGTCGCAGGTCGTGGTCTGCAATCGCAGGCCGCCGCTGCGGATGCGCGAGAAGTCCAGCAGCTGCTCGACCATCCGTGCCATGCGCAGCGTGCTTGCTTCCAGGTGCTGCAATGTCTGCTGTGCAGCGGAATTGCCCGCAGGCAGTTCCAGGCTGAGCTTGTCCGCGCAGAGCAGGATGGCTGACAGCGGCGTCCGCAGGTCGTGGGTAAGCACCGCGGCCATGGTCTCGTTCAACTTCAGCGCGCGCTCCAGGGCTTCGTTGCGCACCTTCAGCAGCTGCCGCTGCTGGTACAGCTCGATGAACACATTGACCTTTCCGAGGATCACCTGCGGCGCCACCGGCTTGTGCAGGAAATCCACCGCGCCGGTCTCGTATCCCTTGAACGCGCGCACCGGATCATCCGGCGACGCGGTGAGGAAGATGATCGGCACGTCGCGGCTGCGCAGCGAGCCCCGCATCAGTTCCGCCAGCGTGAAGCCGTCGATCTCGGGCATGTGCACATCCAGCAGCGCCAGCGCCACCTCGTGCTCGAGCAGCAGTTCGAGCGCCTGGGCGCCGGAGCTGGCCAGCAGCAGGTTGACGCCCTCGCGCTGCAGCAGTGCCTGCATCGCCACCAGGTTCTGTGCAACGTCATCGACGATCAACAGGTTGACCGGGGCCTGGGCCTGCGCAGGGTCCGGTGGCAACAGGTTCATGAAAACAACTCCTTCAAGCGGCGACACATCAGTTCAAGGGGCAGCACCGCATCGGCGCCGGCATGCTGCAGGGCCGAGGCCGGCATCATGGAAGCTTCGGCCTCTTCGGGGCATTGCAGCCAGGCGCGACCTCCCGCCTCGCGCACTGCCGCCACGCCTTCGGAGCCGTCACTGCTGGCGCCGGTCAGCAGCAGTGCCAGCACGCGCGGACCAAACACCGCCGCGGCCGATTCAAACAGGGGGTCGATGGCCGGACGCGAATACAGCACAGGGGGATCGATCGACAGGGCAACCGAGGACCGGTCTTCCACCAGCAGGTGATAGTCCGGCGGCGCAAACGTCACCGTACCGCGCTCTATCGGCTGCTTGTCCTCCGCCTCGCGCACCGGCACCGCGCAATGCGGCGCCAGCACCTCGACGATGCGGCTGTTGCGGTCACGGGGCACATGCAGAACCACCAGCACCGGCACCGACAGGCCCGCCGGCAGCGCTTGCACGATGGCCTGCAGGGCAGCGACCCCGCCAGCGGATGCACCGACCACCATCACTTCCGGCAGACCGGCGTCATTCATCAGGCGACCTTCCGGTACAGCCGATGTTCGCGCGAACACACATCGAACGCGTCGTGATGGCAACCGAACTGCAGCGACTCCTTGCTGCCCAGGCCGAGGAAGCCACGGTGCACGAGCGCCTCCCGGAACAGGCCCACGGCCCGGTCCTGCAGGTCCCGGTTGAAATAGATCAGTACATTCCGGCACGACACCAGGTGCACTTCGGAGAACACCGTATCCGTCGCCAGGCTGTGGTCGGCGAACATGATGTTGCGTCGCAGGTGACGGTCGAACACGGCCCCGTCATATGCCGTCGAATAGTAGTCCGACAACGACGCCCTGCCCCCCGCCGCCAGATAATTGCGGCTGAACTGCGCCAGGCGGTCGATCGGGTATGCGCCGGCCTCGGCGGTGACCAGGGCGCCGGGATTGATATCGGTGGCATAGACGATGCTGCGCTCCAGCAGCCCTTCTTCGTGCAGCAGCACCGCCAACGACCACACCTCCTCGCCCGTGCTGCAGCCCGCAACCCACAGCTTCACCGAAGGATAGGTGCGCAGTACCGGCACCACCTGTTCGCGCAGGGTACGGAAATATGCCGGGTCCCGGAACATCTCCGAGACCTGCACGGTGAAGAACTGCATCGCCTGCGTGAACAGCTCCGGCTCGTGGAGCAGGCGATGCTGCAGGTCCGACAGCTTCTCGCACTCGTAGCGCTGCATGGCCTGGCGCATGCGCCGTCGCAGCGACGACACCGCGTAACTGCGGAAATCGTAGTGGTAGCGCTGATAGATCGCCTCCAGCAGCACCTTCAGCTCCAGGTCGAACAAGGCCTGCTCGTTCATTGACGCGAGCACCACACCCGGCACAGCGAAACCAGCTTGTCGACATCGATCGGCTTGGCGATGTAGTCGTTGGCGCCGGCCTGCAGGCAACGCTCGCGGTCATCGGGCATGGCCTTTGCGGTCAACGCGATGATCGGGAGATCCTGCAGGTGGCGCTGCGCCCGGATCTCGCGCATCGCCGTCAGACCATCCTTCTCCGGCATCATGATGTCCATCAGCACCAGGTCCACCTCGCGCTGCGCCAGCCGATCGACCGCCTCCTGGCCGTTGCGCGCGATCTCGAGGTTGACGCCCAGCGGCTCGAGCACGCTCGACAGCGCGAAGATGTTGCGCACATCATCCTCGGCCAGCAGTACGGTGCGCCCATCAAGGATGGTGTCGCGCCGGCGCGCCTCGCGCAGCAGGCGCTGCTGATCGGTGGGTAGGCTCGCCTCCACGCTGTGCAGGAACAGGGTGACCTCGTCCAGCAGGCGCTCGGGAGAGCGCGCACCCTTGATGATGATGCTCTTGGAATAACGACGCAGCCGTTGTTCTTCCTCGCGGCTGAGCGCACGTCCGGTGTAGACGATCACCGGCGGGAAGCCGACGTCATCATTGCCGGCCATGTGTTCAAGCAGGTCGTAACCGCTGCCGTCCGGCAGGGAAAGATCCATCACCATGCAGTCGAACGTGACACTGCTGAGCTGCTCCAGCGCTGCGGCCAGTGTGCCGACGGCGACGATCTGCAGTTGATCACGCCCCAGCAGCAGCTCCAGGTTGCGCCTCAGCTCGCTGTCATCCTCGACGATCAGCAGGCGCCTGACATCGCGTTGGCTGGTCTGCTCGAGCTGCTCGATGGCCGCCGCCAGCCGCTCGCGCGTGGTCGGCTTGATCGCATAGCCGATCGCGCCAAGCTCACGGGCCACCTGGCTGCGGTCCATCGCCGAGACCACGTGCACGGGGATGTGCCGCGTGTCCGGGTTGCGCTTCAGACGCTCCAGCACGCTCAGACCTGACACGTCGGGCAGGCCGATGTCGAGCAGGATGCCGTTCGGCCGTAGTTCGGCAGCCAGCGCCAGCGCTTCCTCTGCCGTGCCGGCAACCACGCAGTCGAAGTCCAGTTCATGCGCCAGCACCACCAGCGCTTCGGCGAATGCCACGTCGTCCTCCACCGCCAGGATCAGGCGTCCCATGCGCTGCCGCCGGCCACGATCATCTGGAACGTGTGTGGCAGCTGCGGGCGGGGGCGCAGGCGCAGTCGGCGCCATCTGTGCAACCACCGGACGCGCTGCCGGAGTGGCCACGCGCGCGGGCTCCGCTCCCGGCTCCGGCGCGGACACGGGGGCGCCCTGCAGCGGAAGCTCCAGCACGAAGCAGCTGCCACGCCCCGGTTCGCTGTCCACCTGGATTTCGCCGCCCATGCGGGCAGCCAGGTCGCGCGAGATCGACAGGCCCAACCCGGTGCCGCCATAGCGCCGGCGGGTACTGCCATCAGCCTGGCGGAAAGCCTCGAAGATCACCTGCAACTGCTCGCGTGCGATGCCGATGCCCGTATCACAGACCTCGAATCGGATGCGGCCACTGCCGCCGGGACGCACTTGCAGGCTGACCTTGCCGTGCTCGGTGAACTTCAGTGCATTGGCCAGAAGGTTCTTCAGAATCTGCTGCAGGCGCTGGCTGTCCACCACCAGCTGACCCGGCGCCAGCGCATCGGCGCTGATCTCCAGGGCAAGCCCCTTCTGCCGCGCGATCGGATCGAAGGTCTCGCGCAGCCGCTGCAGCGCGCTGTCGACCGCGACCACTTCATCGCTCAGTTCGACATGCCCGGCTTCGATGCGCGACAGGTCGAGGATGTCATTGATCAGCGCCAGCAGATCGTTGTTCGACGACAGGATTGCCCGTGCGTACTTCACCTGCTCTTCGGTGAGCGTACCGTCCTTGTTGTCGGCCAGCAGCTTGGCCAGGATCAACGAGCTGTTCAGCGGCGTACGCAGCTCGTGCGACATGTTGGCCAGGAACTCGGACTTGTAGCGCGACGTCGCCGCCAGCTCGTTGCTGTTGCGCACCAGCTGGCTCTGCGCAACCAGCAGGGCCTGCTTCTGCGCCTCCAGCTCGTGCGTGCGCTCCTCAAGCTGTACGTTGCTCTGCTCCAGTTCGGCCTGCTGCTGTTCCAGATGGGTCTGCGACTGCAGCAGGCTGCGGCTCTGCTCTTCCAGCTCCTCGTTGGCCACGCGCAGTTCTTCCTGCTGGGCCTGCAGCTCCTCTCCCTGACGCTGCGACTCCTCCAGCAGCACGACCAGCTGCGCGCGCAGCAGCGACGCCCGCAGGGCCATGCCGATGGTGTCGCCACAGCGCTCCAGCAGTTCGCGGTCCAGATCACGCTGTTCGCCGACGCTGGATCGACCCAGCTCGACGATGCCGACCACGGCACCGTCACTGGTGATCGGTGCAAGGATCCGCTCACGCACCGGAACCCGCCCCAGGCTGCTCTGGAGTTCAAGTACCGAGGCCTCATCGCCCTGCAGGTGGCGGGTGCGCAGGTCGCGCGCGACCTGTCCGGCCAGCCCCTCCTGCAGTGCCAGCGACGCCGGCATGCCGGCCGGCAACGCCAGTCCGCCCGTCAATTGCAGGCGGCCGCCCTCAAGCCGGTACACGGCGCCGACATCGGCCTGCAGCTGCGAGGCCAGGCTGGTCGCCGCCGCCTCGGCGATCTGCTCCGGCCCCAGGTCTCCCCGCAGGCTCATGGCCACGGCGTTCTCCGCCTCCTGCAGCCACAGGGCGCGCATGGCCTGCCGGCGCGCCTGGATGGCGCGGGACACGATCAGCGCGATCATCAGGAAGGCCGCACCGCCGATGGTGCGGTTCACCAGCGAGAACGCCGAATTCGTGCTTGCCGGGGCAATGTGATAGCCCACCATCAGCAGCGCGCAGGCCAGCACCGCGACCACGAACGGTGCGCGCGCACTCCGCTGGAACACCGTCACGCCAACGGCCAGGAAGTAGGCCAGCCACACCGCATAACCCAGAGGCACGACAAGTTCCAACGCGATGGTTGCGGCCAGCAATGCGGCGGCAGTCATCCATATCCAGCGGTCGCGCGAGGTTGCACCGGGACGCATACGGGGCGATTCCAGAAGGCAAAGAAGTGCGTGATGGTACCCCGTGTCGTATTCAGCCGCATACGACCAATGGCACGGGCAATCCCTGCACACATCCTTCACACTGCAGTGCCTAGCTTTCCGGCCCTCACAGGGGTAATGCTCATTTCCACGTGGACGCACCCGCTTCTACGAGGTCCGCTCTGACGGACACTTCCCAACAGCTGCGCCTGCTGATAGACAGCGTGCGGGACCATGCGCTGTATCTGCTCGATCCCGAGGGCATCGTCTGCAGCTGGAACCCCGGGGCCGAACGCATCAAGGGGTATGCAGCCGACGAAGTCATCGGGACCCACTTCGGACGCTTCTACCTGCCAGCAGACCGCGACGCCGGCGAGCCGCAGCGGCTGCTCCGGCTGGCCGCGCAGCAGGGTCATTGCTCCGCCGAAGGCTGGCGCGTCCGGCGCGACGGTGCCTCGTTCCGCGCCAGCATCGTGATCGAGCCGGTCCTGGAGAACGGCGAGCTGCTCGGCTACGTCAAGATCACCCGCGACATCACCGAACAATGGCAGGCGCAGCGCCTGCTGCGTGACGCACAGCGTGCACTCCGGCAGACCCAGCAGTTCGAGACGGTCGGCCGGCTGAGTCGTGGGCTCTCGCATGAATTCAATAATCTGTTGACCACCATCGGCAACGCACTGGATCTGCTGGCGCTGCGCGTGGGCAGTGATCCGCGGGCCCACGAACTGCTTTCCACTGCACAGACGGCGACCGACCGCGGCGCATTGTTGACCCGCCAGTTGCTTGCCTTCAGCACCGGGCAGACCCTGATCCGTGAACCGGTGGACGTCAACGAACTGATCGTCGAGTCCTTGCCGGGCCTGCGGCGCGCGCATGCCTCGGGTACACTGCTGGGCACGGAACTGGCTCACGATCTGCCGCCGGTCTGCACCGACGCGCTGCAGCTGCAGACCGCCCTGGCGAACCTGGTCGCGAACGCTGTCGAAGCCACGGCCGATGGCGGCCATGTGCTGATCGCCACCGCACTGGAGCATCGCCTTGATCCGGATGGAGAGGCTGGCCAGCAGCGCCGATACGTGACGGTGAGCGTGCGTGACCAGGGGCGTGGCATGCCCGTCGATGTGGCGGAACGCGCGACAGAGCCTTTCTTCACCACCAAGGACATCGGCAAAGGCAGCGGACTGGGCCTGAGCCAGGTGTTCGGATTCACCACCCAGAGCGGCGGCTTCGTCGATGTCTCCACCACGCCAGGCGTCGGCACCACAGTCAGCCTGCTGTTACCCGCACTAGAGGAACCCGCCCCATGACCGATGATCCGATCCGCGTGCTGATGGTGGAGGACCAGACCGACCTGCGCGAAATGATAGGGCTGGCCCTGCGCGATTTCGGCATCGACGTGGCGACCACGGCCGACGGTCATGAAGCAGTGGCCCTGCTGCGCGGCGATACCCGCTTCGACGTGGTGTTCAGCGACGTCAGCATGCCCAATGGCATGTCCGGCATTGAACTGAGCGAACACGTCGCGCGCGACCAGCCGCACGCCCGCATGATCCTCTCCTCCGGCTATGCGCGTTCGCAGCTGCCTCCCCTGCCCGAACAGGTCGAGTTCCTGCCCAAACCCTATCGGCTGCGGCAACTGGTGGAGCTGCTCAGGCAGGACTGAGCCTCGCCAAGTGCGTCAGGGGAGTTTTTCCCTGTCCGCACGCCGGCTGCGGCCCCTGCGCCGACGGTGAACCCGGCTGCAGATTTCAAGAATTCCGAGCACGCAGGCAAACACCGCGGCCACTTTGCCAAGGGCGATCAGCAGGTGCATGGCGACTCCCGTCTGGACCGAAGGCGTGCAGGTGGCCGGGTACCCCTCCCGGCATTGGGGGCCACTGTAGGCCCGGCAAACCCATGCAGCCCGCAGACTGCTATGCGTTTCCGGCAAGAATCACCCGCGGTCTCAGTCATCCAGAGAATCGGCCTCGCCCGGTTTCCGGCTGATCCGCGATCTTCGCCAGCCGCCGTGGGAGCGGAAGTAGCCGGTGTCCCCGCTCACGGTATAGCGCAGCGCTGCCCACGCGGCGGCGACCAGGGAGGCCTGCCAGCCCCGCGCCTTGCGGAAGGCGTACTGGAAACGCCCCATCACCCGGCCGCCGGGGGAGTGATCGGGCAAGCGGGTCGACGTGCGCGTGCAGGGAAGACGGCATGGCGCCCCCGGCAGCACAGGGGCACGGCGCCCGGTCCGACGCCAACGGACGTCACGGCATTGCGTTTCATTCGGATCCTGCTGGTCATGGGGGAAGCGCTGCGCATCGCAGACCAACGCCTGCCACGAGTCCCCCTGCCGACCCGTCACGCTGCAGTGAAACTGGGCGCTCAGCAGTTAGCCTTGTGTGAAAACGGCATGCTTACCTGACTGGATGTTCAGGCTCCTCGCCTCTCTCGCGAACCCTCGGCCCCTCACCAGAACGAAATAAGGGCTGTCAAGAACGAGAGTCTTAACAGTTCATGCTGTATGGTCACTGCATTCGGCTTCTCTTGGGCGCGAAATTCCTCGCCTCCGTGTCCAGCCCCTGACCGGCAAGACACATGACCACTCCTGTTGCATTCCGGATCCTGCGGATCCGCCCTTTGCTGCGCCTGGATGCCACCATCGAACGGTTGGATTCCGTGCAGGCCAAGTGCAAGTCATGCGGGGACGAATCACGGATGTCGCATGGGTGCGGGCTCACCGATGTGCACGGGGGGGTGCAACTGAGGTGTCCCGCCTGCGGCTCGATCGATGTCCTGACGGCGGCGGATGCCTGGGGCCACTGGGTGCAGCAGATCAGGCACGATCGAATACTCGCACTCGCTGGCCTGCTGCCAGACGACCTGGATCGCCCCTAGGTGAGCCTGGCGGAAGGCAGACAAGGCCGCCGCACGCCCTTTTCCAACGCACTGTGGCGGGTGGCAAGCACGCCGCAAGCAGAAGCGGTACCCGCCTGATCATCTGCGGGCAATTGACCGATGGTGACCCCGGCCCGATTCGAACGGGCGACCTTCCCCTTAGGAGGGGGGCGCCCAGCGCAGTTGCCTCAAGACTGTCATGCGGCGGTGTGCCATGTTTGGGTGGCCGAGCTTGCCAACCGTGACCGTGACCTCGTTCACATGGTACAAAGGCCAAGCGACAAATTAGGGGCGCGAGGGGCACGGATGTCTCGTAGAGCGGTGAACGTAGGCTCGGGCCTCGCGAAGCTGAACGCGCAGGCTATTGACACTGTTAATACTCGAATTAACAATGCTCCTCGCCGAGAGGCTTGCCCGTGCTTCGTCTTCGACGGAGGGCGCTAGTTGGCTACCAAGATTGCGTATCAGGGGGCCCAGAAATGCATTGAACTTCTCTGCACGGACGATGGCGTATCACAGGTCCAAGAATTCTTGGACGCGCTCGATTCTTCAGATCGACGCAAGGTGGATACGCTTTTCGAGCTCATGGGAGAGCGAGGCCGGATTTCCAACGATCAGAAGTTTAAGAAGCTGGAAGGGAGCAACGGAATTTTCGAATTCAAGTCGTTCCAAATCCGGTTGCTTTGCTTCTATGCGCCTGGGGGGCGCTTGATCATCTGTCGTGCACTTCGGAAAAAGAAGGATAAGCACGGCAAGGCCGATATCAGCTTTGCGGAAGCCTGCAAAGAGCGTTTTAACGGAGAAGATGGATGAATACGGCAAATGAGCTGTGGGTTAACCGTCAGGAAGAGAGCGAAGAGGCGCGCAGAGAGTACGAGCGCGAGCGATTGCAGCTCTGGACACTTGACTCTATTGCCGAAATGATGGAGGCGGCCGGAATCACGAAAGCTGACGTTGCCCGTACTTTGGGCACGAGCAGATCTCATGTGAGCCAGGTTTTCTCTGGCGCGCGTAATGCGACCCTCGCAACCATCTCCGACTTGGCATGGGCCTGCGGGAAGCGCGCCGTTGTGAAATTTGAGCCGCTTCGTTTTGGACAGTTCATTCCTGCTCCTGTTAGGCCGCATGCGTTGAATACCGTCATTCCTCTGCGGCAAAAGACGCAGTGGAAGGACGACTTGAATCCTCTCGGGCAGCGTGAAGCCCGCGCGGGTGCCATGTGGTGACTACCAATCTCGATTTGGCGCGACGGGTAGCTAAGCACGTCGAAATTCAAGTTGTTACGCTCCGCAGCAGCAGCGTCAAGACCAATTTTGATGTGCTCAACATCCCTGGGTCTCTCGGACTCCGACAGGGTTACCGTGCGGCTTGCGATGACTCGCGCTTCCGATCCGAGGGCATTCTCACGATCTTGGTCGGGTTCGTCTTTCATGCCTCCGACGCTCCTGAGGATGAGGATACCGAGCCGAGCGACAGCGACGCGCTCGTAGTCGAAGCCGAGTATGGGATCACGTACTCGATTGACCGCGATGTTGACTTAGACGCGAAGTGCCTCGAGCACTTCGCAAAGGTCAACGGCCCCTATAACGCTTGGCCGTACTGGCGCGAGCTCGTTCAGTCGATTAGTGGACGCGTCGGCCTTACGAGTATTACGGTTCCAGTGTTCCGTCCGCCGGAGCATCCAGTTGATGACGCCGACTGCCAGTAAGCTTCCCGCATTAGAACGACACTTAGCCACAGCTTACCGTCCTTGGATCGTTGGGTTCTTGAGCTTGTCTCCGGTCGCGACAGACGCTGATCCAGCGCTTCTTTGATCCCTGCAAGATCGTATGCCCCAGACTCAGCGAGACGGCACGCCTGTTGCTGCTGCTCAGGCGTAGGCGGCAGGCCGGGCAGTGGCGGCGGCAGCGGCGGACCCTCACCTTGGCGTGTCAGGTGCCCCTACACGCCCCTGGTACAGCCGGTCGGGCCACCCTCCGGCAATGTGCGGCCAAATCGTCTAGCCCGCTGCGTCTGAGCCTCCGATCGGCCCTAGGTCCTTCACTACTGCCTGGCCCTTCTGCAGGAATCCGAGTAAGAGCCGGCCACCGGCTACCCGCCGCCCTTCAACTGCGTTGAGGTAGCTCGCCTGTAGGCGGCCGGCCGCCAAGATCTCTGCCTGAGCCATGCTCGGGGTCAGGCCTCTGACTGGCTCACCTGGCGACGCCAGCTGACCAGCGATGGGCTGTACTGTCGCAGGTCGACCGTCGGCATTCTTCAGGTACGCGGTCGCCACCATCCAGCTTTGCTGTGGCGACCACCCGCCCAGGACGATCTCCGTCCCCAGCCGCTCAACAGGGAGACCGGCCTCGGCCACCGCCGCTTCGTACTTGGGCCAGAGCTGATCATGACCGAGCCAAGCTCACCACTCAGCTTTTCCAGCGTGAACTCCGCCCGGAAGCTCGCCTGCAGAGCCAGCTCATAGATCCGGAGAAAGAACTGGGTCGATCCGCGCGCGGCTAAGAGAAGGTTGTGCTGGGGGATCAGCAGCATCTGCGACCGAGTTGATCCCATCCCGCTGCCAGAAGTAGCCAGCGGCCAGCGCAGCGTCCGGAAGGTTGGCCAGCAGGTCCGGATTGCGGACCGCGCGATCATCGCCGTAGATGGCCTGGCTGTAACGGGTGTAGTTGTCCCGGCCAGTCAGCTGGATGCCACCCCGCCCTCGGAAGCGAAAGCCATCGCCGGGCTGTGTGTTGCCCAGATCCTTGCGGCCCTCGTAGCGCGACTGGGCCGGGGTTGGACCCCACAGCTCCTTGAGCCATCGCCCGGTTCCGCTTTCGTGCGCCACCTGGGCGAGGAAATGGCAGACCCGCAGCTCGGTGTTGATGCCGAAGCGAATGCAGGCTTGTTCCAGCGCCAGCGCCAGGCCCGGGGAGAACCCCATACCGGCGGCGACAGTCTCGATGCTCACCATGGGTTCCTCATTGCGGTGGCAGCAGCGACCCGACTCGAACGGGCGACCTCCGGGTAATGAGCCCGGCGAGATGCCGCTTCTCTACGCTGCAGGTAGGTGCCCGCCCCGCTGCCGGCTGGGCGCGAGGGTTGATCCGGTCGGGGGTCACGGGCGTAGATGGAGCGGGCCATGGGAATCGAACCCATGTGGGCAGCTTGGAAGGCTGCAGCCTGACCACTCGGCCAGACCCGCAAAACGAAAAAGCCCCGCGGGATGGCGGGGCCCTTCAAAGCAACAATGTAAAGCCTGTTAAGGCTTGATCCCGGCTTGGTAATTGTGCCGGTACTGACGGCCTTCTTCGTGCACAACTATCTCTACAGTGTCGCCAGTCCGGCTGTGATGGCTCATCGCTTCGTCCTCAGCCGCCTGCAGAGCCATTTCGAGATTCGGCCACCGTCCCGGCATCGCTCCGACGCCAAGATGACTGCCCTTGTTAAACATCCATTGTCCACCGAGCTTTCGTACAGACAAAGTGACTCGCATAGAAATCCAACTCGAACGGGCGCGGCTCATTCCGCGGAGCTGATTTTACAGCAAAGTCAGTGTTGGCCGGTGGCCAAGCCTCGCGATGGTAGGGAATCTACAGGGGATTTCGTAGAGTCAGCAACTCTACATTTTTGAAACCTACGCAGCGCGCGGCTGAGCTGGTTGGTCGCGATTGCTCAATGCGCGGGACAGCTGTCGCGCTGCGGCCTCACCGGCGTGATTCAACTCGGCAAGCAACCATTCGAACACGGGCTTCCAGCGTTTCGGATAGTCCGTAGGATGGCAGTCGATGGCCATCGCTCGCCGGCGATCCGGCAACGGCTCTATCCCGGTGCACCTGCACTCAGGACACCCCTTGTCGTTCACCAGTCCGGCGCCCTTGCAGTGGGGGCAGCGGTTGCCGCTGGAAAGTTCCGCCACCACTGCGTCGACCATGCGCGAAAGGTGCTGGTAGGTGTTCCTCGGCCAGGCGTTGGCGCGTGCGCTCGCCACCGCAGCCTCCCGCTCCCCCAGGATCCGCCGCTGGGCGTCGGACAGACTGCGCCGGCTCAGGCTGACCATTTCCTTGGAGAAGCTCAGATCCTCTTCGGCCTCGGCCAGTGCACGCGCTCGCCGGGTGAACTCGGGGCGCACGATTGCAAGCACCGCCTCGGCCAACTTAGCCCGATGCCGCATTGCCCCGTCCGGTAGGTAGACGGCCTCCATGACCTCACGGCCAAGCCCGGGCGGAACCATTCCCAGCGCGGCGGCGATGTCGGATGTCTGCAACGAGGGCGTGCCACCGCCCTGCCCGACATCAAACCTGCAGGTCTGGGGATTGAGCCGTGCCAGCAGTTCGCGTCGGTCAGCCATCTCTTCTCTCCTGTTGCATATGGTCCCGGCTTGGCCGGTCAATGGTGTAGCGCATGTGTCGGCGGTTGCCGGCCACCTGGACAAGCCCGGCGTCGGCCATGTTGCAAAGCGCCTTGATGGCCTTCCTTCTGTTGATTCCGCACGCCTGCATGCCATCGGCGATCTCGGAAGCGAGGTGCCAGCCGGGGTGCTCTCCCATCCAGAACCGGACAGCGGCGGCGAGGCTCATGGTCCGACCCGGCTGATCTCGATGACGCAACCAGGTGCATCGAGCGCGTCCGCCCCTCGCCCGGGTAGCGCTTCGCCGCGGTGCACTCCACAACTCGGGCGTCGTCGCGCCAGATGCCGGCGTCGGTCAGAGCGTCTTCAGTCGATCGCACGAGCTTGGACAGGTCGGGCAACTTACTGGGGAAGACCCTTCGGCGCTTCGGGGCGCTCAGCGGCTTGGACAACGTGAAGGTCATCCGGACTTGCAGCGGCTCGTCCAGCACGGCAAGACCCAGTGCCTTGCGCACCTGTTCGGCGGCCAGCTTCACGTCCTGTCGCCATGGGCGCACCTTCTTCGACGCCTCCACCAGTTTGGCGTGAACGAGCCCATCCCGGCCCTTGTAGGTGCCCTTGAAGGCTTTACTCCCCTGAGGTGCCGGGGATCCGTAGACCACGATCCGGATGGTCATACGGCCACCATGACCAGTCCGTCCTGCCACATGGCGAGAACGGTTCGTTCATGGCCGGCCTGCCAGATGAGGGCTTTCTCTTCCTCGGTGTATCTGCGGCCCTGATCCAGCTCCTGATGGCAGGCCCGGCAGCCACTGGCGAAGAAGCAGTCGTGGGCCTTCATCGCCCCACCCTTACCGTGCCGGCTCTGGTTGCTGTGGCAAGGCTCGCCGTATCCGCCCACGCAGACGCCAGGGATAAGGAGCGTGCACTGGATCCGATACGCCAGGTCCAGCAGGTCGCGGTCGCGGTAGTTTCCGTGCATTACTTGGCCGCCCTTCGCCGCTGTTCGCTGACGCATAGGGCGACCGCCAGTGCGGCCACATATTCGAGTCGCTGCCCCTCTGAGCATCGTTCATAATGCTCCAGCAGCCTCCCCGGAGTCCTGCAGTCGATCGTCCTCAGTTCCTCGGAAATTACCATTGACCGGACAGGAATTTCATTCATGGCAACTACCTTCGTGGGCACATGCCCACATTGCTTGGCGGAATCGGTCGGAATGTCTTACGTGGCGACCGCTGCTCCTAAGGGTGTCGATCCAACTGTCGTGTTTCGATGCAACGCCTGTAATGATCTCGTTTGCGTTTCCATCAGTTATAGATCCACGAATCATGGCTGGATAACGGGAGAAAATGGTGAGTTTCAGAAGGTTTGTCGTAGCCAGGGAGCTGAAATACGCAAGATATATCCAGCTCCAGGGCGACTTGAGGTCCCCCAGCACATATCCCCGTCGGTAGAAAGGGCGTACATACAGGGTGCCCACAATGCGGCGCGAGGCCATGCGGACGCCGCTGCGGCGATGTACAGAAAGGCGCTTGACGTGGCTACGCGAGAGATCGATCCCGCTCTGGCCGGAAAGAACCTCGCTCCACGAATTGACGCCCTTCATAAAGCTGGAAAGCTGACCGATGACCTGAAGGAATGGGCGCACTTGATTCGGCTTGACGGAAACCACGGTGCGCACGATGACGACGAACTGAGCGAAGAGGAAATTGCACAACTTGCGAGTTTCACGGAACTGTTCCTGACCTACACGTTCACTCTTCCGGCCCAGGTCGCAGCAAGAAAAGCCGCTGCAGCGGAAGCTGCAGCAGGTACTGCTGAATAGGTTCGTGCTCACGCAGCCTCCGAAAAATCGTGAGGATTGAACCCAAGACCGAGCAGCACGGTGTCGGACCAGCGAACCGGCGTGGCGCGTAGGCCCTGCTCTTCGGGGTGATCACCGATCTGAACCAGCACGGTGATTGCGTCGCATGCCATCGACCTGGTGAGCTTCAAGCTTGAGCCGCCGAGCATGATCATTCCGGGGGCGCCCTGCCCCCGGTCGATCGCCGGCATCAGGCGCCAACCCAGCATCGTGCCCGCCACCATGTGGCGCCAGTCGTCCTTCGTCAGACGCTGGCCGTGCCAGGACAGGCCCTCGGCCAAGTCGCCGCAGATGGCGTTGAGCATGCGCTGCTGCTTGGGGGTCATCATGCCTTCGCCGCGCTGCTTCCAGTCTTCGGGACGGATGGAGGTCACTCTGCTTCCCTCTTCGACAGCGGGCCGGCGTAGTGCGTGATTGGCACCAGCCGCATGCCCAGTCGCCATTGCGTCTGTCCGCGCGTGGCCGAGCGGCAATGCGCCGGCTGTATCGGGCGAATCCTGAGCGGGCGCCGCTGTGGCTCTTCATGGCCCACACCGGGCTAAGGCGAGGCGAGATTATCGGTCTGGAGAAGAGCTCAGTCGTGGCCGGGCGCCTCCTCGTGGAAAGCGATCCGGACGAAAGCGGCGAAGGCCGCACGAAGTCAGGGAAGTGGCGGGAGGTTCCCCTCAACCGTTATGCCAGATGGGCGCTGCGCCACCTGCCAGATCCGCTCGTCACCGTGCACAAGGACACCGTGTCGGACTGGTTCAAGAAGGATTCGGAGCTGGCCGGCGTCGGTGGGCATCTGCACAGGCTTCGCCATACGTTCTGCGCCCACATGGTGATGGCTGGCGTGCCATTGCGTCGCGTTCAGCTACTCGCGGGTCATGCAGACTATGCAACCACTGAGAAGTACTACGCTCACCTGACTCCAGATGGAGATGACGGCGCCGTCTCAAAGCTGAGGTACTGACTCGCTTCTATGCACCAAACAGAAGGCTTTCGAGCTCTTCCTTTGTCGGTACACGCCTGGACTCGATCATCTTTATGATGACTTTGCGCAGTAGCTCCAGCGATGCCAGCAAGTCGTCCGAGGAATGCTTTGGAGACCCGTGGGCTGCGGCAGACCTCGCGTCGTAGAGCTTCATGACTCGCTTGTGCTGGGCGATTCGCTCGGGCCCCGGACCTCTCAGGTAGGCGGCGATCATCACTGATACGCGAAACCTGAGCTCGCTATTTGCCCCCGTGAAAAGAGCTTCAAGTGCGCCCCAGACAGAGACCAGTCCAAGGGCAGAGCTGTGAACCAATTGAACGTTCGAAATTGCGTCCAACGCCAGGCTGAACGATGCGCTCGATTCAGCCAGATCGATCGCGGCTTCCCAGTGATCTCGAATCCACTCCAAATCCTTCAAAGCATCCCTTTCAGTCGCCGGATGCAGTTCGAAGTACCAGGGCTGAACCTCGACCGCAGAAGCAACCTGCACCCTCCCCTTTTCAGGCGCCCATTCAATTTTGTGAGGAGGGATATTGGACGCCAGGATCCAGCGAATCCGAGGATCGACCCACAGGCGAAGCAGCCCTGCGATGTATCGTGCCACGGCTCCGGAGTCAGACTTGGCGCGACTGTAGCCTGCGGGGATAAAAAGAACTGCCTCGGAATCGAAAGCGAACCCGTTCCCCGTCGCAGCCCAAGGACCGGGATGATGCCGGCCCGGTGCTGCTGGTCGCTTAACGGCAATCATCGCGCTGGACATGACATGCGTGTAAGCGGGGGCAATCGACAACCCACGGCCCAGGTCGAACGTCTGGCCTCCCAGCTGAAGAGACGACAAGCAGCAGTAGAGGTCCATCTTCTCAGGCTCTTCCATGGTCAGCACAGCTCGATTGAACTGTGCCAACTGTGCCAGAAATCGGCCTATTCACGGCGATATAGAGCTGAGCCTCTCTAAAGAAACGACGCAACTCATTGATTCTGGTGACCCCGGCCCGATTCGAACGGGCGACCTTCCCCTTAGGAGGGGGACGCTCTATCCAGCTGAGCTACGGGGCCTTGCGCAAGCGGTAAAGCATACCGCGTCCAGCTGAATGGACCAAGCCACCGCCGATGGCGGCGCCATCGGCGGCAGGTATGCTGGCCGCCCCCACATCAGTCCCACCGGATGTCCGAGTTCTGGCTTTTCCTCTCCAATTTGGGCGACAGCCGCTGGCTGCTGCCCATGGCCATGGTGCTGCTGCTGGCATTGCCGCGAAGCGAATCGTCCTTGAGGCGACGCTGGGCCGTCGCCATCGCCGTGACCGCCGGGCTGACCTTGGCCTCCAAGCTGGCGTTCATGGGCTGGGGGCTGGGCATTCAGCGTCTGGACTTCGCCGGCATTTCCGGGCACGCCGCCATGTCCAGCGCCGTCTACCCGGTGGTCGGCGTACTCCTGGCGACCGCCTTCAGAAGCAGGGCCTATTTTGGCGCTGCGGCCGGCGTTGGCCTTGCGGTGGCGATCGCCGCTTCACGCCTGCCGCTTCACGCCCACAGCCTGGCCGAGGTGATGGCCGGCCTGGCGCTCGGCCTGGCCAGCAGCGTGTGGGTGCTGCGCCGCGGCCTACCTACGGAACGCATACCGACGTGGGCGATGGGTGCTGCCGTGATGGCCGGACTGGCGCTGCCCCTCGCCGTTCCGGAACTTCACACCCACAGGTTTGTCATCGCGCTGGCCAAACTGCTTTCCGGTCGCACGACGGTCTTCGAGCACTTCTGATCTGAACGACCATCAGGCAGATGAATCCCCCCGGGAAAAACCGCCAGTTTCCTTGACAGGCCTCATTGTGGCTGGGACTATAGCCTTGGAAAATTTCCCTCACGGAGTAGGAGACCCCGTAGATGAAGAAGATGATTGCCGTTCTGGCCCTCCTGGGTCTGTCCTCCCCGCTGTTCGCTCAGGAAGCTCCGGCCTCCACTGACGGCAGCAACGAAGTGGCCACCACCGACAGCGCCAGCGCTGCCGCCTCCGGCACCCTGAACACTGCTGCCTCGATCGGCCTCGGCGTCGCCGCGGCTGCGGTGATCTACAGTGTCGCTGCTGACAGCAGCAGCGATGACGCAGGCAACGACAACGGCGGCGGCACCACCAACCCGCCGGGCGGCACCACCGGTTCGACCGGCACTACCGGCACCCGCTGATAGGAACGCCGCTGTAGTACCCACGCCCTCGCCGGGCGGTAGTTCGGCGAGGGCTTTTTCATGCCCGCTCGGGCCAGGAATGATTAACGATGGACTGCAAGCGTCTCGTCGCCACCATGGCGTTCGCCTTCACCCTGTCTGGCTGCGTGTGGGCCCCTGGCCAGCACATGCGTTCAAGTTCACTGGTGCGCGACAGCCAACAGGTTGGCAATGATCAGATTGAACTGATTCCGATCACGCCCAAGTTGATCGCGATGGATCGCGCGACCCAGGTCGCTCCCGGCCTCCCTGCCGCGTTGGCCCAGTACCAGCCTGGTCCTTACCAGATCGGCGCGGGCGACATTCTCTATATCACGGTCTGGGACCACCCCGAGCTGACCGTACCGGCAGGCCCGCAGCAGCAGCTCAGCGCAGCAGGCCGCCTGGTGAACTCCGACGGCACCCTGTTCTATCCCTACATCGGCAAGGTCACCGCTGCCGGCAAGACCCCCGCGCAGCTGCGCGAGGAAATCACCAGCAGGCTGGCCCGCTACATCGAAGCGCCGCAGGTTGATGTTTCCATCCTGACCTATGCCAGCCAGCGCGTCTGGGTCACGGGCGCCTCGCGCCAACCGGCCACCGTTCCGCTGACCGTCACCCCGCTGACCCTGGGCGATGCGATCAGCCAGGCGGGGCTGGACCCGACCCAGGCGGATCTGTCCGGTGTGCGCCTCACCCGCGAAGGCACCACCTATACACTTGATCTTGACCGGCTGGGTCGCAACGGTGGCGGCGACACCAACGTGTTCCTCAAGGCCGGCGACCATCTGTACGTGCCCTATCTCGACCGCAAGGAAGTCTTCGTTGTGGGCGAAGTGAACCAACCGGGCGCCATGAATTTCAAGACCGGCGAGATCTCGCTGAGCCAAGCGCTGGGCCGCGCCCGTGGCCTGCTGCAGACCACCTCCAACGGCAACGCCGTCTACGTGATTCGTGGCTCCAACGATCTGCAGGAGCGGCCGTCGCAGGTGTTCCATCTGGAAGCGAAGTCACCGACCGCCTTCGCGGTGGCCAGCCAGTTCAATCTGCAGCCGGGCGACGTCGTGTTCGTCGGCGCTGCCGGCGTGACCCGCTGGAGCCGCTTCGTGAACCAGCTGCTGCCGTTCACTGCCATCATCAGCAACGCGGCCAGCGCTCGCAACGATCTGGACAACAACTGACGAGGTCGGCATGAGCAGCAACGCTCGGGCGACGCTCGTCCTCCAGAGTCTTCGTGCAGGCGTGTTGGCTGTGCTGACCGTCGCCGCAGCAACGGGCTGCGGCGTGGTCAGCCGCAGCAGTGTCAAGGCAGTACAACTCGCCATCCAGGGCAAGCCCGATGTCGAGCCCACGGCAGAGGACGTTGCACGCAACCGCTATCCGCAGATCAAGGTCAATGGCCCTGCCGGCGGCGCCGTGCTCGTCCTGGGCGGCTTGGATGGCGGCCGCCAGGCGTGGTACAGCAACGAGCGCAGCATCGTGTTCCTGCGCAACGGCCTGGTTGAAGCAACGCATGGCGGCTCACCGGAACTGCAGAGCATGCGCATTGCGGGCCCAGATCCATTCGTCGACCTGCGCAGGGCGCGTAACGGCGACACCGTGCAGCGGCTCTATGACGTCATGCCCGGCTACCAGTTCGGTCAGCACGTCACCGGAACGCTGCATCCGCTGGGCCAGGAAAAGGTCGAAATTCTGGGACGCACGCGTGAGCTGCTGCACGTCCGCGAACGGTTGAGTGGCCAGGGCTGGAAGCAGGACAATCATTACTGGGTCGATCCTTCCAACGGATTCATCTGGAAGAGCGTGCAGGCCATCGCACCGGGCACCCGCCTGGAAATCATCCAGCTCAAACCCTATTCGCCGGATCTGCAGCCCCGATGAAGCAGCGATTGATCGGCCTGACGCTTGGCCTGACACTTGCCAACTCCGCCCTGGCGGCCCCCCCGATTTCCGTGGATGTCTCCGGCCACGTCCGCGCGCCAGGCGTGCACAGTCTGGCCTCCGGCGCGCGCATCAGCGCTGCTGCACTGGCTGCGGCCCCGGACGAGCAAGCCTACATGCTTGGCGCGGCCCTGCTGCGCACCGATGCCGTGTTGCCGCAAACACGCCTGAAGGCAGGGCTCCTGTTCGACCTGCAGACGCTTGCGGCCCTGCAGGATGACACCGACGTCGCGGAGGCCGCCGATCGCATGGCGCGCGAGTTCAACAACCTGCCCGTCACTGGCCGCGAAGTGCAGCTTCTCGAACCGCGCTCGCTGGAGGCCGCCCGCAGGCAGGATCGACCGGCCCGCGCAGGCGATCGGCTGATCTATCCCTCGCGGCCGCAGACGGTCACCGTCACCGGCGCCGTAGCGCAACCCTGCGCGATACCGCACGTTGCGATGCAGGATGCCCGCATCTATCGCAGCCAGTGCGCGTTGCTGCCGGCAGCCAGCCCTGACGATCTGTATGTGATCCAACCCGACGGCCGCGCCGCGAAGATCGGCATCGCCCTGTGGAACCGCAGTGCGCCCGTGGCGCTCGCGCCGGGTGCGGTGATCTACGTCCCCATCGCGGGCTCGGCCGTGCGCTCGATCGCCCCCGATATCAACGACGAAGCCGCCCGCTTCCTCGCCACCCAGGTGCTGGACGCGCCGGGAGTTTCAAACTGATGTCCCGTAATCGAATGCCGCTGGCGAGCGCCGCTGTGGCTCTTCTGAGCCTGAGCATCAGCGCTGCCCTGCACGCCCAGGAAGGCCCCGCCCCCACCGCCAGCGACTGGGGCGGCGTCGGCCTTCTGCAGACGCCAAGTGCGCGCATGAGCGATGAAGGCGAACTCAGCCTCACTGCCAGCCACACATCGCCTTACAGCCGGTACACGGTCGTGATGCAGCCATTGCCTTGGGTGGAGGGTGCGTTCCGCTACATCTCGGTCGCCAATCGACGTTATGGTTCTGAAGACCTCAGTGGCGACCAGAACTACAAGGACAAGTCCATCGATCTCAAGCTGCGGCTGTGGCAGGAAGGTCGCTGGCTCCCGGAAGTCTCCGTCGGTGCGCGCGATCTCGGTGGCACCGGACTGTTTTCCAGCGAGTACCTCGTCGCCAACAAGCGATTCGGACCGGTGGACGCCAGCCTTGGCGTGGCCACCGGCTACATCGGCAACCGTGGCGACATCGCCAATCCGCTCGGCGCCATCGACGACCGCTTCAAGGAACGTCCCGGCGTCAACACCCCTGGTGATTTCAACACCAGCGCCATGTTCCGCGGCCGTCTCGGCATATTTGGTGGCATCAGCTACCAGACGCCGTGGGACCGCCTGCAGCTGAAGCTCGAGTACGACGGTAACGACTATCGCAACGAGCCCCAGCGCAACAACCAGAAACAGTCATCGCCCATCAACCTCGGCGCGGTGTTCACGGTCAACAACAACGTGCTGCTGCATCTGGGCTGGGAGCGTGGCAACACGGCCATGGTGGGCATCACGCTGCGCTCGAACCTGGCCCAGGCCACGCCCATGACCAAGCTCCTGGACCCACCGCCAGTACCCCGCGGCGCTACGGTGAGCCAGGCAACGGGTGTGGAAGAAGCCCAAGCGGCCACCGCCACCACGGATTGGCCAGCCATCGCGCGCGAACTGGAGGACAATGCCGGCCTGCGAGTGAAGCGCATCGATCGCAGTGGGCAGGAGCTGATCGTCAGTGCCGAACAGCGCCGTTTCATCTATCCCGCGCAGGGCATTGGACGCGCTGCGCGTATCCTCGACGGGCACGCTTCGCCGGATGTCAGCTGGTGGACGCTGCGTAATGTGCGCCTGGGTCTGCCTGTCGTCGAGACCAGCCTCGAACGCAAGACGTTCAACGATTACCTGGACGACCGCACCGATCTGGCCGCGGTCAGCCGCCATGTCGAAATGACCGTTCCTTATGCCCGGCGGTCGGAAACGCTGTACGAAGCGCCGCTGAAGCGCTTCGACGGTGCGTTCAATGTCGGCTACCGGCAGTCCGTCGGCGGCCCGGATGGCTTCATCCTGTTCCAGGTTGCGGCGATGTATGGCGCGACGTTCCGCTTCAACGACAACCTGTGGTTGAGCGGCACCGCCAGCTACAACGCGTACAACAACTACGACAAGTTCAAGTACGACGCACCCAGCAGGCTGCCGCGGGTACGCACCTACGTGCGCCAGTATCTGACAACCTCCGACTTCACCCTGCCCAACCTGCAGTTGACTGGCACCAAACAGCTGGGCCGCGACCTGTACGGCATGGCTTATGCCGGCCTTCTGGAATACATGTACGGCGGCGTCGGGGGCGAGATTCTCTATCGGCCGATGGACGAGCGCTGGGCGCTGGGTGCTGAACTGAACTGGGTCAGGCAGCGGGATTTCAACCAGCGCTTCAGCTTCCGCGACTACAGCGTCGCCACCGGTCATGCCACGCTCTACTACCTATGGGGCGACCAGCGCCGCATCATCAGCGCGGTCAGCGCAGGCCGATACCTGGCCAAGGACTGGGGTGCGACCGTGTCAGTAGCCCGCATGTTCGACAATGGCGTGACGATGGGTGCCTACGCCACCAAGACCGACGTTTCATCGCGGGACTTCGGTGAGGGCAGCTTCGACAAGGGCATCTACTTCTCGGTGCCGTTCGATTTCATGCTGCCTCGGTCGACGCGCGCACGCGCCGATTTCATGTGGAACCCACTGTATCGGGACGGTGGCGCGCGCCTGGCGCATTCCCACAGCCTGTACCAGCTGACATCGGAACGCGATTCGGAGTTCTTCTATCGGAACTTCGACGCCATCGCGAAATGATGCTGACAAAGAAAGAAGGCGCCCCGCACGGGCGCCTTCTTCTTCCTACTTCTTGAAGACTCCGACCAGTACGTCGCCGTCAAAGACCAGCAGCGACGAGATCCTGCGTCGCTCCATCAGTACCAGCGCATCCTCGACCCGTGTACCCACGCTGACCTGCGCCGGCGACGCCGTCATCAGCTCGGCCGCAGACTTGTCGAACACCTCGCGACCATGACGCTCGAGCGCCCGGCGAACATCACCATCGGTGATGATCGCGTAGCTCGCGCCGGCCCGTACGATCGCCAAGCCCAGACTGGACCGGGTGATGGCCTGGAGGACATCCATCATCGATGCGGCTTCGTCCACTACCGGCAGGTCGCCGGCGACCATCTCATGCTCGACACGCGACAGCAGGCGCCTACCCAGCGAACCTCCCGGATGGAAGCGCGCGAAGTTCTCCGGCTGGAAGCCTCGCGCCTCCATCAGCGCAACCGCCAGCGCGTCCCCCATCGCCAGCGTCGCCGTAGTCGATGCGGTGGGCGCCAACGCAAGGGGGCACGCTTCCTGCGCTACACCCGCGTCCAGGTGGCAATCGGCAGCCTGCGCCAGCGTCGATGTCGCCCGACCGGTGATTGCCACCAGGAAATTGCCGTTGTCCTTGAGGAACGGCAGCAGCTTCACCACTTCTTCGGTTTCACCGGAGTAGGAAATCGCAACGAACACATCGGTGGCTGTCACCATGCCCAGGTCGCCGTGGAAAGCCTCACCTGGATGCATGAAGAAGCTGGGCGTTCCCGTACTGGCCAGCGTGGCGGCGATCTTGCGCCCGATGATTCCCGACTTGCCCATGCCGCAGATGATGACCCGGCCCTGAGAACCCAGCACCTGCTCGACTGCCTGGGTGAACTGCCCATCTAGCCTGCTGGCGAGCGCGGCGACAGCCGACGCCTCGATCTGCAGGACACGCTTGGCCGATGCGATGTGATCGGCGACTGATACCACGGAAGACATACCTTGTTTCCTTCTGATGATAATTCGCGGCGAACCTCGCTACGCCGCGCTTACCCGCGCAACCTTGCGCCGGCTACTGCACCGCTCCAGCGGCGCTCCATCCTGCTATGAGCGGCGCGTAGGCTGCCTGAAGATCCACGCCGCCCTCGGCAAGGACACGCTCGGCCACTTCCCGCCCCACGCCGCGGCCGCCTCGAGCATCCGTGACCACGTCGGCGGCGGCTAACACCAGAGGATGCGCGTCGGAAGGCGCATAGAAGCGCCCCACCCTGCCGGCTAACGGCAGGTCTACGACATCATCCCCGACATAGGCGATCTCGCTTTCGCAGACACCCACGTCACCACAGATGGCAGCCAGCGCGTCGAGCTTCTCCAGCCGGCCCGTCACAGCCACATCCATGCCCAGCTGCCGGATCCGGAAATCCAGGGACGGGCTGGCCTTGCCTGACAGCACGCCACAACGGATGCCATACACGCGCAGCAATGCGACCGCCAGACCATCGCGGACATTGAAGGTCTTGAACTGCTCGCCCTTGCCATCGATGTGCAGGCCGCCATCGGTCAATACACCATCCACATCGAACAGGACCAGCTTGATCGGTCCCTGGTACCTCGCCGATGCCATGTCAGGCAATATCAAGCTTGGGGAACGACTTCACCAGATCATCGACCGCCTTGATCTGCGCCAGGAACGGTTCGAGAGCGCTCAGCGGCAACGCGCTCGGACCATCGCAACGCGCATTGTCCGGATCCGGATGCGCCTCCAGGAACAGACCTGCCAGGCCAACCGCCATACCCGAGCGCGCCAGCTCCACCACCTGACGGCGGCGACCACCGGAGGCTTCGCTACCCGCATCGCGACGCTGCAGGCTGTGTGTCACGTCGAAGATGGCGGGCAGACCACCCGTGGCCTCGATCATCTCGCGGAAGCCGAGCATGTCCACGACCAGGTTGTCGTAACCGAACTGGGCGCCGCGCTCACACAGGATGATCCGCTCATTGCCGGCCTCGCGGATCTTGCTGGCGATGTTCTTCATCTGCGTCGGGCTGAGAAACTGCGGCTTCTTGATGTTGATGGCGCGGCCGGTACGCGCAATGGCGGTGACCAGATCGGTCTGGCGCGCCAGGAACGCAGGTATCTGCAGCACGTCGACCACTTCGGCCACGGGCGCCGCCTGGTCTACCTCATGGACGTCGGTGATCACCGGCACGCCGAAGCGGTTTTTCACTTCCTGGAAGATGCGTAGCCCCTCGTCCAGGCCTACCCCACGGAAGGAGTTGATCGACGAGCGGTTCGCCTTGTCGAACGAGGCCTTGAAGACGTAGGGAATGTCGAGCTTGCGGGTGACCTCGACATACTTCTCCGCTGCGAACAGCGTCGAGTCGAGGTCTTCAAGGACATTCAGACCGCCGAAGAGGACGAAGGGCCTATCATTGGCGACGCAGATCGAGTCGGAAATATCAACTTTCATCATAGCTCCCTAAAAACACTATTCAACAACGCTCCCACATGCTGCTGGCAGCGTTGTAACGTTTGACGATGCGCCCAGGCGTACCGACGATCATGCTGTGATCCGGGAAATTGCCTTTAACTACCGAATTTGCCCCGACCACGCAACCATTGCCCAGAATGGTACCGGCCTGGATGCGTGCACCGATACCGAGAAAACAATTCTCCCCAACGCGAGTCGGAGTGACCCTGACCGGCTGATCGAACACGGGAATACCAACCTCATCGAACGTGTGATCCGTATCGGTGATGAAAACTCCACCCGAAATGAGAGAGCCGCCACCAATATGCAACTCGGAACCGGCAATTACATGAAAATTCTGCCCTATCGACACATTGTCACCGATGAAAAGTCGCCCATCACCATGGCATTCGGCGCGCAACCCCGGAAATATCCGTACCTGCCTACCGATGTGCATCCGCCGAGCACCCAAGAGGAAGATCGGCCTGCCAATGTAACTGAGCCAACCGAACTGTCCGAAGAACAACTTGTATACGACCGCTCTTGCGGCCCAGAAAATCTTGAACAGATGATGCATTCCGCCTCCAGAAAAGGCCCATTCTGACCCTGCGCGTACGTGTCCGGCACCATATGCGGCGCCATGTCATCTCACGTGACGAAGCCATCAAATAGAAAGATACTCAATGAGATGATTCCTATGCTGATAGGCGCCCTCACCCCAGACGGCCACGACGAAGTACAGATTCACCACGCCAACCAGGAAAAGAGGCATGAACACCATCAGCTTGATGCGTCTCGAACAGCTGTACATCCAAACCGATATCGCGGGCAAAAACAGGTAGATGAACCGCATGAAAATGCTCATATACGCTGAAGCAAACATGGCCACAGCCGCTAGCAACAGGATCGGCATGTACTTCCTGTAGTCACCTACACGCCAAAGGAAGCCGCCCGCCAACAGCATCAGTCCAAACAGCACGAATGCGAATGACTTCCCGGCCCCCTGCTCGTACCACCCAGATTGGGCAGCACCCCCTGTGTAGTACACGATCTTTCCGGTCAGATAGCTTGTGTAGGTGCTGAAGTATGCAAGCGCCGCTATCGAAATCAGAGAGATTGCGACAAAGACTCCAATCCTCTTCCATGCAAGCGGAATCAGGAACAGGACAGAGGAAATGTGAAATTGACTCGCCACCAGGATAAGCAACGAGAACTTCTTGTTTTCCTGCGGGTAGAACCTGTCATAGGCCAGCGCACAGATGAGGCTGGCGGTCAGCTGCCGGATGGTGTTAAGCGGCAAACCAGGAAAAAGCATTAGTGGAATGAGCGCCAAAAGCATCCGCTCCGTGCGCCATCTACACAGCATGCAGAACAGCAGTAAATTCAGTGCGCTGTACATCCCGTAGAAGTACTTGAAGTCGAATCCAAATGCTCTTGACAGCGCCGCCAAGAGCTCATAGCCGATCTCAAAACCTGTTCCAAGCTCATAGTAATTCTCGTACATGGAATAATCATTTCCGTCGTACTTGAATACATACAAGGCAGCCAGCAACAGGAAGAGGCAAACCCTAATAAAGAGGCGCAGCCCGCCGCCATTTCCGGCTGTCGAATGCTTCAGGACGTCAGAAGAGAATCGCATCCGCAGCCCTCCCGCGGCTAAAGAAATGTAGCTTGGACTTCAAGCTCAACTGCAGCCTCCACGCGTCTTCACAAAAGCAAACAGCGCGAGGTAGACCACTCTGAATGACCTGATGCGCATTCCACAATCGTATGGCACTGTACACACCACCGAATCTATGAGTGCTCATCCCTGCCCCCCGATGACCCACGCCCCAACTACTCCATAGAGCGCGATAGATGCGGCGAGTAGGTAAGGATTCGTGAGTAGCACGCGATCGTTGAAGAAAATATAGGCGGCAAGCGACAGGCGAAGAATGAAGTAGAAAAGCCCACCAAGGAATGCAAACATCACAAGACTGTCTGCAGTCGCGGCAAGCCACTTCATCCAGACGAACAAACCCATCAGCGACATGGCCAGGATTAATGCCACCCTGGCCCTCCCGTTGATCTGCATGTACTCAAGCACTGGGCCGCATACACTGGAAAGTGCCAGTCCCGCAGACAGAATCAGCACCGCAGCCGGAAAATCCGGTCCGGCCACACCCAGAACCATCGGAATAAAGGGCGAGATGACCGCGATCCCGATCAACGCAGCGCATGACAACAACAGTGTCCGATTCTGCAGCGACCTGATGCGGTCCTGGCGGCCGACGTCAGCGGTCAGAGAGAGCAGCAATGGTTCCGACGTCTTGGACATCGCCATCGCCGGGAACATGGCGGTAAGGGCCAGCATGTAGACCAGATCGTACTCGCCGGCAGTCTCCACACCCATTACGGCGTTGATGATCAGGACGTCAACGCGATCGACTGCTGCCAGAAGCGCCACCGGCAATCCGATTACCAGCATCTCAGCGATCACGGATCTACTGCGGGCACGAGGCTTCGCTGGATCAGAGCCACCCTTCAGCGCCAGCCGCACGTGCTTCCACAACTGCAACAGTGACGTCCCCTGCGCGACGAACATCGCGGCAGATGCAGAGACCGCAGTCGGATGCAGCCAAGCGAACACAATCAGAAGCGGTGCCCGCAGAAGACGTTGATGGAAGTTCAGGTGGATCTGGGCCCTGGCAGGGGATCCCACATGCCTCCAGATCGTGTTGGCGAGGTTGTAACAGATGGTCAGTGGAACAAGCAGTACCCCTAGTGCGAAAACAGGGAATCCCACAGTGCCTGCGAATGCGTAGCGAGCGAGCAGTGGGTAGGCCAGAAGCAGGATGGCGGCACCGACTAAGGAGATCGTCATGACCATCCGCACCGTCCTGGCCACGCCCGCTGAGTCGCCCTTCTGGATCAATCGGCTGATCAGCCGTTCGCCCCCCAAAGCCAGGAACGGAATCATCAGTGTGGAAAAATTGGCACCTACCCGGAACTCACCGAACTCCGTCGGACTGATCAATCGGGTCAACCACAGGGTCGCGCCGAGCATCAGCGCGTTGCCAAGAAGGTTGGATGCCACTCCCCAGTAGATTCCCTTGGCGGTCATTCCGTTGCCACCAGGCCAGCAGGAACCCGCGCCGTGTCACACAGCAATCCTTCGGGCTCAACAACACGGTCTGCGATGACTGCTGTTGCGGCGAGATCAGCGTCAAGCCAATGCCCTTCGATCAGATAGCGCGCCTTTGCCTCGGCAAAGATCGCCTTAGGGTCACGCCCACCAACAAGCTCGCAGACCGATCTCTCCCTCACCGAATCAATCGCCGCGACGAGCTCCTCCTCTCGATCCACCCGCACGATGCCCGGAAGATGATCGTAGAACGCGCGCCCCAGCACGATTGAGGGCACATCGGACATGTAAGCATCGAAACCGGTCATCGAATTGACCGTGATCACCAGCGACGCACCCAACAGATCGTCCTTCAGTTCAGCACTGGAAAGCGCAACACCCGGGGTCTCCGAGATGAACTTATACATTTCTGCACTGTATTTACGGCGATACAGCGGGTGCTCGCGAACAAGGACATGCCCGCCAGACTGGCGGACAGCGCGCGTCGCCAGTTCGACGAACTGCGCATCACCAAGACCGAGAGGGTTATGGTGAATATTGTTCGCATCATCCGGGACCTGCAGCGCCACCAGCACATGCGGCGCGCTGTTGGTACCAGCGATCGCCTCTTGCTGCAAACAGGCAGCGTAGCGCCGCTCTGGATATCGGGGCATGGGCAGTGTTTCCCACTCTACCGGCAGACGCGCTACCGCCTTCAACGCACGGGACAGCAGGTGGTCCATGGCTCTAAACACCGGATTGCGCTTGAAGCGGGAACGCTTCTGCGGCGCCTCGGCGGAATAGCCCTCCCCCGTCAACGCCGCTACGTCATGACGGAAAGAACAGTTCGCATTGACGCCTTTGCGATCAAGAATCGTCGTGCCGCCCGGCCCCTGCTCGAAGTGGAACTTCGGCACATCAGGCCAGTCGCGGGCCAGGCAGAAGGACAACGCTTCGCAGGCGATCCGTGTGTCGCCCGACATGATGACGCGGTCCGGACGGAACTCACGCAGGATCTCCGACACGGCGTTGACATACTTCGCCGCTCGTTCGCGGACACGCAGATCGGGCCGCCCTCCCGCTCCGGAAAGGATGTACGAGTGATATGCGCCAATACGATCCAGTTCCGCCTCTTCGACGGCCTCAACTTCCGACGAGGCCTTGGTGGCCTCCCAAGGAAGCAGTCGAACTGCCTTCCGCTCAATGGCCAGGTAAAGATAGGCGCTTGGAAACAGCGCAAGGTGAAGGAACTCCGCCTCGCCGTCCCGCAGCCGGACTTCATCTTCGATAGCAGAGAAGAAGCGGGCAAAAGTATCGTAGTAGACGACGGTGAGGTACTTCATGCTAGGTAGCTTGTATTGGAGGAGCGTTCGAACGGAGGGGCGGCGTGACGCGTCACTGGGCCGCCCCGGCTATTTTCCAAGAACGCGCAGTACCCAATTCCTGGCAGAAAGTCCAACACGAACTGATTCATCGTGGGGGACGCCCTCACGCAGAATGAACTCGCGAGTCACTTTCGGCGCACGTCGGTCAATCAGGTACATGCCTTTCTGCGAGTAGACCTCGTAGTTGACGATGTCTTCGTTCGTGGTCACCAGCAACCGCTGTGCCCCGATCGCCTCGATCGTCCGCATCGTCAGACCCAGCTGACCAGGCCTGTTCACGTCGATCACGGAGCGACTCTCCGCGATGCGATCAACCACTTCGGACAGCGGCATTCCCTTGAAATCGATGTACTTCCTGGCGAAGCGACGGAAGCCGCCATCGAACAGCGCGCGCAAGCGGAAGAGCATGCGGGATGGGTAATAGCAGTAGACGAACACCTTCATCCCGTCCTTCTCAAGCTGATCGATGATCTGTTCGAGAACCTTGTAGCGGTCGGTATGGATGGTTCCGATGAAGCACGCGTCGTACTTGAACTCTCCTCTCCAGTTGGCAGCGCGCTCAAACTCCCTGCCATAGAACAATGGCAGGAACTGCATCTGAGGATTGGCATCAACATCGGCACGATCAAAGGAGAGAACGGCGTCGAACTTGCCCAACACCTTGCGTGCATTCGGGTTGTAATGCATCGAGTCCCAGAGGTACAGCACGAACTTCGCGCGCGAATGCATGCTGCGCAGCCGATCAAGAATGCTGCCGGACACAGCCTCGGCACGGATGATCAGCACGAGATCGTAGTCGCGATCGCGGGTCTGTTCGATGATGTCACCGTAGTAGCGCTCGATCTTCCTTGCGAGGAAGCGCCGGTCCACCCGGATGAGGGCCTTGGTCAGGAAGTCCGCCCCCGGCCTGTCGCTGAAGTAATCGACGACAGCTCCCAGCTGTTCAAGCTCACCCTTGATCAACTTCTCATAGCCGAAGAACATCGGCGCGATGAAAAGCACGCGCTTGCCGGCGAGTGACTCGCTCATACTGCACGCCCCGGCTGTACTGCGGAATTCACTTCAGCAGTCCCTTCGCGCGCATTTCGTCCACCGACCGCTGGTAACCGGAGTCTTCGATCTGTTGTGTCAGAACCCATGCGGCAAAGCGCTTCACGCCCTCTGCGAAAGTGACACGCGGACGGTAGCCCAAGGCGGCCTCAGCGCGGCTGAGATCGGCGAAGTTATGCCGGATATCCCCGATACGGTAGTTGCCGGAGATCCTGATCTCTCCTCCCTTGCCGTACGCATTCTTCAACGCGCTGGCAACGGTGATGACGTCGGTTGCCTCGCCGGTGCCGACATTGAACGCCTGACCGCTGACATCCGCATCGATTGCCGCAACGGTAGCCACGACCACATCGTCGATGAAAACGAAATCACGGGTTTCCTTGCCATCTTCGAAGATGTTCACATCCTTGCCCTGCAGCAGCAGAGTGGAGAAGATCGAGAGGATGCCCGTGTACGGATTCTTCAAGGACTGGCCTGGCCCATAGACGTTCTGGTAACGCAGGGCGATACCCTGGATGCCGATGGCGGACGCACCAACCAGGACCAGCTGTTCCTGGACCTGCTTGGTGATGCCATAGATCGAGCTGGGGTGGATGCGCGAGTCCTCGTCCGTGGGCAGCGGCGCCACCAGATCACCCGTCTGTGGATCACGGCATTCGAACACGCCATCACGCAGATCGGCATCGACACGTGCCCCGGGGTAGACCGGGCCGTTGGCTCCCTGGTAGCGGCCTTCGCCGTAGATCGAGCGGGAGGATGCCACCACCACGCGCTTGACCGACTCGCAGCCCTGCACCTTGTTGCCGATCAGATCGAGGAACAGCGAGGTACCACGAACGTTGACGTCGACATAGCGGTCGATCTCGTACATGGACTGCCCGGTACCCGTTTCGGCGGCCAGATGAACCACTACGTCCTGGCCCGGCAGGACCTGCAGCCAGTCCTCGCGCCTGCGCACGTCTCCCCTGACCACCGTGACTTCGGCAGGCAGAGAGGCCAGCAGTGCAGAGTCCTGCGGATTCTCGCCGTGGATCTGTGGCGAAAGATTGTCCAGGACCGTGACCTGGTCTCCCCGCGCAACCAGCGCGCGCGCCAATGCACTGCCGATGAATCCTGCGCCACCCGTGATCAGTACTTTCATGCCTATCTCCGCTGTATCTCGATTGCGTCGCGGGCCTGCAGGTCGCAGTTGCCGTGACTTCCCTGTCGGCGAGGATGCGTGGTCGCACCCTGCCCGCCTCCCGTTTATCGGGTCGACTTGTATTCGTAGTAGCCGTAGCTGTAGTAGCCGGTTGCACGGCGCTCGACCGCGTTGAAGATGGCGCCCTTCAGCTGAACGTTGTTCTGCTCGAAGCGCTTGCGGGCAAGTGCCAGCTCCTTGGGCTGGTTCAGGCCGAAACGCGCGACCAGCAGGCAGGTGCCGGCGTGATGAGCGATGATCGCCGCATCAGTGACCGCCAGGATCGGCGGCGTATCGATGATCACCAGATCAAAACGCTTTTCGACCTGCTCGAGCAACTCCGTGAAGTTGCGGTGCATCAGCAGTTCCGACGGATTCGGCGGTACGTCGCCGCGGGAAATGTAGCTCAGGTTGTCCAGGCCCTGGACCGTACGGATGGCGGTATCCAGGGGTGCTTTGCCGACGAGTACGTCCGACAGGCCCGGCGTCTGGGAGGCACCCAATGCCTTGTGCAGCGTGCCCTTACGCATGTCAGCGTCGATGATCAGCACGCGCTGGCCGGCTTGGGCAATCACCGCAGCCAGGTTGGAGGAAACGAACGTCTTGCCTGCATTCGGGCTCGAACCCGAGATCAGGACGATATTGTTCTTTGCCTCCAGCCGCGCGAAGTGCAGGCTGGTACGCAGGCTTCTCACCGCCTCCACCGCGAGGTCGGCCGGATCCTTTACCGCCAGCAGGTGCAGCTTGCCGTCGGCGCGGAACTTGCCACGCACCGAGTCGGACTGCTGGCCGGGGCTGACCGGAATCGACGCGTAGACCGGCAGGCCGATCTCCTCGATCTGGGAGGGGTCTTCAACACCACGGTTGAGCAGCTGCCTCAGCAGCACCAGACCGATGGAGAGGAACGCGCCCAGCAGGGTGCCCACCAGTACGACCAATCCCTTGCGCGGCTTGACCGGCTCGGTAGCGTCGACTTCGGCAGCATCGACGATGCGCACGTTGCCGACCGTGCCGGCACGCGCCACGTCCAACTGCTGAGCCTGGTTCAGCATCGCGGTGTACATCTCGTTGCTGACCTGCAGATCACGGGTCAAACGCAGCAGTTCCTGCTGGGCTTCCGGAAGCTGCTTCACCTGCCCCTGGAACCCACTCTTGCGGGACTCCAGGTCCCCGATCTGACGCATCAACGCCTGGTAGGCCGGGTGATCGCGGGTGAACTTGCGGTCCATCTCAGCCTGCTGCAGGCGCAGCTGCTGGATGCTGGTCTCGACAGCGACCTCCTGATCCAGCAGGCCCTTGGTCTGGAGCGTCAGGTCGACCGAATTGGCACGCATCTGGTAGGCGCTCAGAGACTTCTGTGCTGCGTCCACCTGGTTGCGCACGTTCGGCAGCTGTTCCTTGACGAACGTCAGCTGCGCCGAGGCCTCGGCCGAGTTGCGCTCAACGTTCTGCCTCACGTACGCCTGCGCGACCTGCTGAAGGAAGTTCTGCGCCAGATCGGGATCTGCGCTCTGGTAGGCCAACGTCAGGATGCCGGAATCCTTGCCCGACTCGCTGACGGACACCTCCTTCTGGAGCTCGTTGACGACCGTCAGGTGACGCTGGCGGGTCACTTCGAAACGCATCCCCGGGTGCGCGCGCATTTCGGCGACCTGCAGGGTGACGCCATTCCCGGCCGCAACCTTGCCGACACTCCCCTTTACCAACAGGTTGTCATCTTCATCGAACAGCTCGTAGCTGCTGTTCTCACCAACAACCAGCGTCAACGGGCGCGCCAGCAGGTGGCGCGGCACGTCAAGCTGGAAGATGTCCAGCCTTTCGCCGCCCCAGCCGAAACGGGCCAGGCCGAAACGAACATCCGCCAAGGTATCCGGCGCGCTCCGCTCGGCACGGCGCGCAAAGTACCCACCCAGCACCGGAAAGCGATTCGGCTCGACATCGATGTCAAGCTTCAGCGCGTTGACCGCACTACCCACGACTGCGCGAGAGGTGATCAACGCGATCTCGGTCGTCGCCTCGGGGGACCCCGCGCTCATTCCCAGCGACTGACTGATGTCGGCCAGGCCAGGCAGGCTGGGCACCTTCGATTCGACCTGCACGATCGCATCGGCGCGATAGATCGGCGTCGCCAACAGGGCGTAGGCCACTGCCGCGATGAAGAAGGCTCCTGTGATTCCCGCAATCCACCATTTGTGGTCAATCAGCGTGCCAAGCAGCTGACGCAGATCGATTTCATCGTTTTCGTCCTGCGCCGGATTACGGGTATTGGTTGTCATCTGTGAGAGCTCTTCAAATCAGGTATGCGGGATGTCGGAGGGTGGATGCGGCGGGCACTACATGTGCCGCGCCCAGCTCTGGACACCCTCGGCCATCAATGTATAGACATGCTCGAATGCCGGGCGTTGCTGGCGGTACGGGTCGGGGATTTCCCGGTCCTGTTGCCACTTGCCCAGCAGGAAGGTTTTTCCGGAGGCCTGCGGCGCGATCTCGGCGATCCGGCGCACATGCTTGCGCTCCATCGTGAGCACGAGATCAGCCGTCGCCAGAATGGCGTCGTCGATCTGACGGGCGCGATGCGAGTCGCCGGTGAGGCCATGTTCGATCAACAGTTCCTGTGCCGTGGCATCGATGCCATGGCCTACAAGTGCCCCCAGGCCGGCGGAGGACACCTGGATATCTTTGCCCTGCAGCGCCTGACGAAGCATGACTTCGGCGGACGGACTGCGGCAGATGTTGCCAACGCAAACAAAAAGAACGTTCTTGAACACTGACTCGAATCCTGTGGCATTCCGTGCGGCACCACCCCACCAAGGGTGGTGACAGCCTTACAGGATACCTTACACGGCGATGACGAGGGATGAAAACGTCAGGAAATTCATCACATTACGGAATGTGTCTACAGGAGAAGGCGTCAATAAGCCGACTTCTGCCCGAGAACCTTCAGCGCCGTCAACGCAATGATCCGCACATCCAGGGTCGGACTCCAGCGACGGATGTAGTCGATGTCGTACTGCACGCGCTTCTTCATCGACCGCAGTTCCGGCGTCTCGCCCCGCAGCCCGTGCACCTGCGCCCAGCCGGTGATGCCCGGCTTGACGTAATGGCGGTGCATGTAGCGTTCGATCACCCGTTCATAGTGATTGTTGTGCTGGATCGCATGCGGACGGGGGCCCACCACCGACATGCTGCCGCCCAGCACGTTGAAGAACTGGGGCAGCTCATCCAGGCTGCTGCGCCGCAGGAAGGCACCGAACCGGGTCACCCGCGGGTCGCCCCGGGTCGCCTGCGTGATCTGCCCCGTCCCTTCCTCATGCACGCGCATGGAGCGGAACTTCAGCATCCAGAACTCCTTCCCGCCCAGGCCGTGGCGGCGCTGGCGGAACAGGACCGGCCCAGGTGAACTGAGCTTCACGCCGATCGCCAGCACCACGAACAGCGGCGCCAGCAGGACGACCGCCACGCCGGCCACGAGGATGTCCTCGATGCGCTTGAACAGGCGGAAATTGTGGTCCACCAGGCCCTGGCGCACGCCGATCATCGGCACATCGCCCACCTGGTGCACGCCCGGGTTCAGTGCTCCCAGGCCCGTGGTATCGGGAATCAGGCGGATCGGCACCGGGAACCGCTCGATCTGCTTGAGCATGTCACGGATGGGCGCGGTATCTCCCAGCGGCAGGGACACCCAGACCTGGTCGAACTCCCCCCGGTGCGCATCCAGGTAGCGCGGCACATCATCCAGTGCGCCCAGGCGCTGCGGGGCATCGCCGCCACGCCGGGTGGCGATGTCGCCCTTGCTGGTGAAGTAGCCGATCACTTCCTTGCCCATCTCGGGCTTGCCGCGCAGCAGGCGATGCAGCCTGAGCGCCGGGGCCCGGAGCCCGACCAGCAGGATCCGCTCATGATCCAGTCCACGCGAGCGCAACCGGTGCAGCTGGACACGCAGGAGTACGCGCAGGCCGACCATCGAGGCCAGGCCGCCGATGTACCAGCCCACCAGCCAGCGCGACGGAACGGCATCGGCCAGCCCCACCAGCACGGCATACAGGGAGAAGAGGGCGAAGCTTCCGGACCAGGCCAGCAGCAGCAGCCAGAGGTCGGCCAGCAGGCCACGCAGGCGCCAGTTGCGGTAGACCGGTGCGATGGAGAAGCAGACGATGGCGCTGAGAATCACCGCACCGAAGACGATGCGTTGGGACTGGTTGGGCGCCGCCGTCCCATAGCACACGACGTGAGCCAATGCAGCCATGCCGGGCAGGAGCAACAGGTCTCCGAGGCGAAGCCCCAGTTCCAGGGCCGCCCGGGCTTCGACCCGGCGGCGGCCGGCATCGGCACGCTCTGCGGGGAGGTCATCTACCGATCCATGTAGCACTGCACTTCTCCAAGCTGTGTTCCGATCCAGCACTACAATGTGATGGCTGTCGCATACCAGGCCTCCCCAAGCCGGTGCGAACAGACGGAATTGCGTCAATAAGTCGAACGTGATTGTGAATGATGTGAAAGGCAATTGGTAGGAAGCGGCAGCCCGTCGGGCGCCCATTCACCCGCCCGACCCACCCTAAGTCATTAGAACTATTCCTATTTTTTAATATTTCAAAATGCGTCAAAATGATTCGTACTACGTCCAGCAGCGTCCAGAAATTGACGTTTGTTGCACGGAATCATCCCATCACGCTCCGAAGGATCAACCCGATTGGCGCCGCCGGGACGTCCCGTCCCAGCACGTCCGCCAGGCCTGGCACCCTGCACTGCACCAAGGCCGCTCATCGCCCTCTGCTACCATCGGCGGTTCTGTTCATCGCCCCCCACCCGCCCGCGATGACGCCAAACAACGTAACGAAACACAGGAGTCTGCATGTCTTCCGAGCTGCTCAAGTCCCTTGGCCTGGACGCGATCAACGCTGGCACGTACCTGGGCAACGGGGAGTGGTCGAGCGCTGCCAGCGGTGAGCTGATCACCCCGGTCAACCCGACCACGGGCGAGCCGATCGCACAGGTGCGTGCGACCACCGAGACTGAATACGAAACGGTGATCGCCCGCGCCCAGGAAGCGTTCAAGCAGTGGCGCACCACCCCTGCCCCGCGCCGTGGCGAAGCCGTGCGCCTGTGCGGCGAGGCGCTGCGCAGGCACAAGGACGCGCTGGGCTCGCTGGTTGCCCTGGAGATGGGCAAGAGCAAGCCGGAAGGCGATGGCGAGGTGCAGGAGATGATCGACATCGCCGACTTCGCCGTCGGCCAGAGCCGCATGCTGTATGGCTACACGATGCACTCGGAGCGCCCCGGCCACCGCATGTACGAGCAGTACCACCCGCTGGGCCTGGTCGGCATCATTTCGGCCTTCAACTTCCCGGTCGCGGTGTGGAGCTGGAATGCATTCCTGGCGGCGATCTGCGGCGACGTGTGCATCTGGAAGCCGTCCAACAAGACGCCGCTGACCGCCATCGCCTCGATGAAGATCTGCAACGACGCGCTGCGCGAAGCCGGCTTCCCGGACATCTTCTACCTGGTCAACGATGCCGGCACCGCACTGTCGGAAAAGCTGGTTGATGATCGTCGCGTGCCGCTGATCAGCTTCACCGGCTCCACCCAGGTCGGCCGCACCGTCAATGAAAAGGTGGCGCGCCGCCTGGGCCGCTGCCTGCTGGAACTGGGTGGCAACAATGCCATCATCCTCGACGAGACCGCCGACCTGAAGCTGGCTGTGCCGGGGATCGTGTTCGGCGCCGTCGGTACGGCCGGCCAGCGCTGCACCACCACCCGCCGCCTGATCGTGCACCGCTCGATCTACGCCGACGTGCTGGCCACGCTGGTCAAGGCGTACAAGCAGGTGGAAGGCAAGATCGGCGATCCGACCGATGCCGCCAACCTGATGGGTCCGCTGAACAGCGAGGGTGCCGTGCAGCAGTTCCTCGATGCAATTGCCCAGGCCAAGGCCGCCGGCGGCACCATCGAGACCGGTGGCACCCGCATCGACCGCGCCGGCAACTTCGTGCTGCCGGCCATTGTCAGCGGCCTGAAGAACAGCGATGCCGTGGTCCAGCACGAGACCTTCGCGCCGATCCTGTACGTGATGCCCTACGACAGCATCGACGAAGCCATCGACATGCAGAACGGGGTGCCGCAGGGCCTGTCCTCGTCGATCTTCACCCAGAATCTGAAGACCGCCGAACGCTTCCTGTCGGCCGCGGGCTCGGATTGCGGCATCGCCAACATCAACATCGGTACCTCCGGTGCGGAGATCGGTGGCGCGTTCGGTGGCGAGAAGGACACCGGTGGTGGCCGCGAGTCGGGCTCGGACGCATGGAAGGTCTACATGCGCCGGCAGACCAACACCATCAACTACTCCGATTCGCTGCCGCTGGCCCAGGGCATCAAGTTCGACCTGTGATGCATCCCGGCACGGACGGCGCCGAGGGTGGGGCCCCCGCGGGGGCTCCAATCCTCGACTTCAGCGGCCGCCGGGTGCTGGTTGCCGGTGGCAGCAAGGGCATCGGCCGTGAGATGGCCCTGGCCTTCGCTGCGGCCGGCGCCCATGTCTCGGTCTGCGCACGAGGACAGGCGGGGCTCGACGCCCTGCTGGCCGACGCAGCGGCCCAGGGGGCATCACTGCACGCCTTTGCCGCCGACCTGGCCGACCCCGGCCAGATCGACGCCTGGCTGCATGCGGCCGCAGCGTCCCTGGGCGGCATCGACGTGCTGGTCAACAATGCCACGGGATACGGCATGACCGACGATGAAGACGGCTGGGCCGCCAGCCTGCAGGTCGACCTGATGGCCGCGGTGCGGGCCTCGCGGCTCGCCCTGCCCTGGCTGCGCGAATCGAGCGACGCCTGCATCCTCAATCTCTCCTCGATCGCCGCGCAGCAACCCCGGCCGGGGGGCGCTCCCTATGCGGCTGCCAAGGCCGCTCTTTCGCACTACACCACGTCGCAGGCGCTGGCACTGGCGCCGGACCGGATCCGGGTCAACGCCATCGCCCCGGGCTCCATCGAGTTTGCCGACGGTCTGTGGGACCGGCGCAAAACCAGCGACCCGGCGCTGTATCACGGCACCCTGGCAAGAATTCCGTTCGGCCGCTTCGGCCAACCACGCGAGATTGCCGATGCCGCGCTGTTCCTGTGCTCGCCGCTGGCGCGCTGGATCACCGGTCACGTGCTGAACGTCGATGGTGGCCAGGTACTGATGGGCTGAACCGCTCGGGCCGGGCACTGCCCATGGGATTGCCCGGACGGAGGCACTATCATGTGCGTACTGCAAGGAGGACCCGATGAGCGTGGCACCCCGACAGACAAGCGCCCTGGCCGTGGTCAGCCTGGTCATGGGCATTGCCGCCTGGACTGTCCTGCCCTTCGTGGCCAGCATCGTCGCCATCGTCACCGGCCACATGGCCCGCGCCGAGATCCGCCGCCGCCCGCATGAACTCGAAGGCGATGGCCTGGCGGTCACCGGGCTGGTGCTGGGCTGGGTGATGGTGGCAGCCGCCCTGGCGGCAGTCCTGGCCTTCATCCTCTTCTTCGGTGGCCTGGCTTGGCTCGCCGCACTGTCGAACTGAACGCCATGACCTCCTCCGACAGCACCGAACGCTTCAGCAGCCGCGTCGCCGATTATGTCCGTTACCGGCCTGACTACCCGCCGGCGTTGATGGAATGGCTGCATGGACCGATGGGCGTCGACCACGATGCACGGGTGGCCGACATCGGCGCCGGTACCGGCATTTCCAGCCGTCTGTTCCTCGACACCGGCCATCCTGTGGTCGCGGTCGAACCCAACGCCGCCATGCGCGCCGCCGCCGAAGGCTGGCTGGCTGCATATCCGTTGTTCCAGGCCGTCGATGGGCGTGCCGAGGCCACCGGCCTGGCAGAGCACAGCGTCGATCTGGTCAGTGCCGCGCAGGCCTTCCACTGGTTCGACACCGACGCCGTCCGTGTCGAATGGCAGCGCATCCTGCGCCCCGGCGGACTGGCGCTGATCTACTGGAACTCACGCCTGCTCGATGCCAGCCCGTTCCTGGTCGGCTATGAGCAGCTGCTGCTCGATTACGGCACGGACTATTCCGCCGTGGCCGAACGCTACCAGGATGACGCCACGATGCAGGCATGGTTTGGCGCCGGGTTGCGCGGCCAGGTGGAACTGCCGAACGTGCAGCACCTGGATCTGGACGCCCTGCGCGGCCGCCTGCTGTCGTCCTCCTATGCGCCACAGCCCGGGCATCCGCGCCATGCACCGATGCTGGCGGCACTGCAGGATCTGTTCGCGGCCCACGCGGTCAACGGCCAGGTCGCCTTTGAATATCGAACCCGAGCCTTCCTCGGCACGCTGGACTGAACCGACGCATGTATTCGCTTGCCCGCCCCTTCCTGTTCTCGCTCGACGCCGAGCGCGCCCACGGCCTCGGCCTGTCCGCATTGGACGTGGCCTACCGCACCGGCACCACGCCGCTGCTGGCCGCACGCATCGCGCCGCTGCCGAGCACCGTGTTCGGGCTGACATTCCCCAATCCGGTCGGCCTGGCGGCCGGCCTGGACAAGAATGGCGAGCACATCGATGCGCTGTTCGCGCTGGGTTTCGGCTTCGTCGAGATCGGCACGATCACGCCGCGGCCACAGGCGGGCAACCCGACGCCGCGGCTGTTCCGGCTGCCGGAGCACAACGCCATCATCAACCGCATGGGCTTCAACAACGCCGGCGTGGATGCACTGGTGCGCAACGTCGAGCGTGCACGCAACCGTCGCGGCCTGCTCGGCATCAACATCGGCAAGAACAAGGACACCCCCAACGAGCAGGCCGTCGACGACTATGTGGCCTGCCTCGACAAGGTGTACCCGCTGGCTGACTACATCACCGTCAACATCTCCTCGCCCAACACCGCCGGCCTGCGCGAGCTGCAGGAGGAGACCGCACTGCGCCAGCTGGTCAGCCAGCTGCGTGACCGCCAGGAAGACCTGGCCGCGCGGCATGGCCGGCGCGTACCGATGCTGGTGAAGGTGGCGCCTGACCTCAGCGAGCGCGACATCGACGCTGCTGCGCGCGTGCTCGGCGAGCTGCAGGTGGACGGCGTGATCGCGACCAACACCACGATCGACCACAGCAAGGTGGCCGGCGATCCCCTGGCGAACGAAGCCGGCGGTCTGTCCGGTGCCCCGGTCCTGGAACAGTCCACCCTGGTCCTGCGGCGGCTGCGCTCGCGCCTGCCCGAGTCGGTGCCGCTGGTCGGTGTCGGCGGCATCCTGTCCGGCGCCGACGCAGTGGCCAAGATGGCGGCGGGCGCCTCGCTGGTGCAGTGCTACAGCGGCCTGATCTTCCGCGGGCCGGCGCTGGTATCGGAATGCGTGGAGGCGATCCGCCGCCGCCGCGAAGCGCCCAGCCGTGGCGCGGTGGCGCCGCTGTGAGCACCCCCATGGATGGACTCGACACCGCCGCACCGCTGCGCTGGACACTGACCCGGAACGCGCCGCTGCAGGCGCTGAACACCTTCCACGTGCGTGCCAATGCCGCGCAGCTGCTGGAGCTGCATGACGCATCGCTGTTGCCGGACGTGCTGGCGCTGCCGGAGGTTTCCGGCGGACCGCTGCTGGTGCTGGGCAGCGGCAGCAATGTGCTGATCGCCGACGATGTGCCTGGCACCGTGCTGGTGTTCGGCAACCGCGACATCAGTTTCCTGGAGCATCGCGCCGATCATGCGGTGATCCGCGCCGGTGCCGGCGTGCCCTGGCACGGCCTGGTGATGTGGTCGCTGCAGGAAGGCCTGTCCGGGCTGGAGAACCTGGCCCTGATTCCAGGCACGGCCGGTGCAGCGCCGATCCAGAACATCGGCGCCTATGGCGCACAGGTCGGCGAGTTCATCCAGGCAGTGGAAGCCTGGGACTGCCACGAGCAGGCCTGGGTGCGGCTGGACAACGAACAGTGTGGCTTCGCCTACCGCGACAGCGTGTTCAAGCAGCAGGCAGACCGCTACCTGATCACCGCCATCGAGCTGAAGCTGCCCTTGCTGCACGACCTGCGCATGGACTATGCCGGCATCCGCGAAGAACTGCAGGCGCAGGGCGTGGAGCTGCCCAGTGCCGTGGACGTGGCCAACGCAGTCATCGCGATCCGCCGCCGCAAGCTGCCCGATCCGGAGGTGCTGGGCAATGCCGGCAGTTTCTTCAAGAATCCGGTCCTGCCCCTGGAGCAGGTCGACGTGCTGCTGCAGCATTTCCCGGACCTGCCGGTGTTCCCGGCCGATCGTGAGGACCGGCGCAAGGTCTCCGCAGCGTGGATGATCGAGGCCTGCGGCTGGAAGGGCTTCCGTGAGGGCGATGCAGGCGTTGCTGCCAGCCATGCGCTGGTCCTGGTCAACCATGGCAACGCCACCGGGGCCGAGCTGCTTGCGCTGGCGCGGCGCATTTCCGCGTCGGTGCTGGAGAAATTCGGCGTACCGATCGAACCGGAGCCCCGCCTGCTCGGCGCACAGTGGTGAACACCCCCGCCCTTTCCACCGGCGCCACCCCGATGCGGGCGGCGCTGCTGATGCTCGGCAGCACCCTGGCGTTCGGCATGATGGCGGTGGCGATCCGTTACGCCACCCGTTACGTACCGACCCAGGAGGTCGCCTTCTTCCGCAACGCGTTCGGCCTGCTGGCACTGCTGCCGATGCTGCTGCGGCCGGGCCATGCGCCGCTGAAGACCCAGCAGCTGCCACGCTACTTCGTGCGTAGTGCGATCGGCCTGGGTTCGATGCTGTGCGCGTTCTGGGCGTTGGGCCATCTGCCACTGGCGCAGGCGGTATCGCTCTCGTACTCCACACCGTTGTTCGTCACCATCGCCGCCGTGCTGTGGTTGGGCGAAACCGTGCGTGTGCGCCGCTGGGCCGCAGTGGTGGTCGGTTTCATCGGTGTGCTGGTGATCGTGCGGCCGGGCACCACCGGCTTCACCGCTGGCAGCCTGGTCGCCGTCGCCGCTGCGGTGCTGAGTTCACTGGTGGCCATCCAGATCAAGCAGCTCACCCGCGTGGACAGCGCCGATACCGTAGTGCTCTATACCTACGTCTTCTGGGTGCCGCTTTCGCTGGTTCCGGCAGTGTTTGTCTGGGTCTGGCCCAGTGGCGTGGCCTGGCTGTGGCTGCTGGTCACCGGCGTGATGGGCACGGTCGGCCAGCTGCTGTGGACGCGCGCGCTGCGCCTGGGAGAAGTGTCGGCGCTGACGCCGATCAGCTTCCTGCAGCTGCCGCTGGTGACCCTGTGCGGGTGGCTGCTGTTCAACGAGACCGTGGACCGCTGGACCATCGTCGGTGCGGGCATCATTCTGGCCGCCAACGCTTACATCGCCCACCGCGAGGCCGTGCTGTCGCGGCGGGCGGCGACGGCGGCGGCGTCAGCGGCGGCCAAGCCCGCCGAATGATCCACCGTCAACGCTGCAGCGGCGACGCATCCAGCGCGCGATACGCGCGTTCGGCTGCGTCGAACACATTGCCCGGCGCGAACTGTTCGCCCAGGTAGTGCAGCGACTGACGGCGCAGCTGCGGCGAGCGCTCCAGCGCGTCGCCCCCCAGCAGCACCTGTTCGAACTCGATCAGGTCCTGCAGGATCCGCCAATGCCGGTACCAGGCGATCCAGCGTGGGTCCCCCAGGTCCGGGCCATACCCTTCCACGAAACCGAGCGGACGTTCGCGCCCCCAGCGTCCACCCACCGCCGCGCCGGGGAACATCAGATCCCGCTCGCGCGGCGCCAGGGACAGGCCATCCCAATCAATCAGGTGCAGGTTGCCCTCGTTACCCATCAGCAGGTTTCCCGCATGCAGGTCGGTATGGCACAACCGCAGCGGCGGCCGTTCGTCGCGCAGTTCATCGTGCAGTTCCGACGCGCGGCGGTGGACCTCGGCAATGCGTTCGCGGCGCAGCTCCCAGACGGCCAGGAACGCGCTGCCCAACCGATCCTGCGCGACCGGCAAGGCATCGCCCGGCTGCAGCCAGCGCCCAACGGTGGTCAACGCATCCGCTTCAAGGCGCAGGGTCGGCAGCGCGCGTTGCAGCGATTCGGGCACCTCAGCGTCATGCAGCCGGCGCAGCACGTTGCCCAGGCGCAGCCACTGCGCATGGCTGAGCGGCGCCTCGAAACCGGACTGGCCCTCGATGTAGGGAAACAGCGTGAACTGCAGGCCCCAGCGCTGGACCGACGCGCCGCCGGTCAACGCCGGCCAGGGCGCCACGATCTCCTCGATGCCCAGGGTGCCCCGCAGCCAATGCAGCGTGTCCCAGACCGCCGGTTGCACCTGGTAGGTGCGGCATTTCAACCACCACTGACCGCGTCGCGCGTCGATGCGGTAAACGCTGGCATTGGCGTCTGCGCCAACCGGGCGAGGCACCACGGCGGCGGTGGTGATGCCATAGGACTGTTGCAGGACTTCGCCGATATGGCGCGCCGAAGCGGATGACATGGAAGCAATCGTGCATTGATACCCGACGTCACTATCGCAGATGGCGCATCGACGGCACAGACATGTCCGTCACAGCACTGTGCTTGCGAGCCGGGCGAGCCATGCCGACGCGGTTGCCACGGCGTCAGCGCGCGTAGTGGCCCAGGAACATGGCGACCGCCGATGTCGCCACCCGCGCGCGCTCGTCGGCCCCCAGCGGCGCCTGCCCCATCGTTACCTGCGGCCAGAAGGCGAAACTCTTCACCAGTCCATGCAGCTGATGGGCGGCGAATTCGGGATCGACCGCACGCAGCCGGCCATCGGCGATCGCTGCACGGATCCAGGCGCTTTCCCCACTCTCCTTCTCGCCCATGCGACAGACGATTGCCTGCGCACGTTCGGGTGAATGGATGATCTCCGCCATGGCAACGCGGGCCAGGTCGATGAAATTGGCATCACCCAGCAGTTCCAGCTTCTGCTCCAGCAACGCGAGCAGCTGCGGCTCCAGTGGCTGCTCCGCACGGTAGGGCAGCTCGACGCCGGCTATGCTGCGTTCCCAGAGTTCCTCCAGAATCAGCGAGAACAATTCTTCCTTGCTGGGGAAGTGGTTGTAGACCGTGCGTTTGGATACACCGGCCGCTGCCGCGATCCGGTCCATGCTGGTGGCTTCATAGCCGGCCGTGCGGAATTCCTCCACCGCCGCGCGCACGATGGCCTCGCGTTTGCGGTCGGTCAGGCGCTGCGGCGGACGGGACATGGCGACACCAGATAACTGAACGGACACCCCCATTTTACACCGATGAGTATACTTTTCCGCAGCAGGAAACTACACTGTGCAGTGTACCCTGCGGACGTCACCCATGAAGCGCCTGCTCCTTGTCCTCCTGCTTGGAATCCTCGCCGTGACCGCCTACACCTTCTGCAAGTCCTGGTCCCTCCCCGACTTCCCCGACTCCCCGCAATACCGCGAGGGCAAGTTCCACAACGTACTGCCGCGGCCGGCGATGGGCCTGCGCAACGGGCTGGAGATCTGGTGGACCTTCCTGTTCAACAAGCCGAAGGGGACCGTACCCGCGGGCGCCATACCGGTGCAGGCGCTGGATCGTGCCGCGCTGGAAGCCGCGCCGGATCGCAGCCTGTTCCGGCTGGGGCACTCGACGATCCTGCTGAAGCTGCGCGGCCAGTACTGGTTGACCGACCCGGTCTTCTCCGAACGGGCGTCACCGGTGCAGTGGATGGGCCCTGCGCGCTTCCACGCCCCGCCGATCAGCATCGAACAGCTGCCGCCGATCGCCGGCGTGATCCTCTCGCACAACCATTACGACCACCTGGATCACGCTGCGGTGATGCAGCTGGCGGGCAAGACCACGCGCTTCATCGCGCCGCTGGGTGTGGGTGATCAGTTGATCGCCTGGGGCGTGGACGCGGACAAGGTCGAACAGCTGGACTGGTGGCAATCGACCGAAGCCGATGGCCTGCGCCTGACCGCCACACCCGGCCAGCACTTCTCCGGCCGCGGCCTGGGCGACAGCGACCGCAGCCTGTGGGCCTCGTGGGTCATCCAGGACGGCGACTTCCGCATCTTCTTCAGTGGTGACACCGGCTACTTCGATGGCTTCAAGGCCATCGGCGAGAAGTACGGCCCGTTCGATCTGACCATGATCGAAACCGGCGCATACGATCCGCGCTGGGCATTCGTGCACATGCAGCCGGAGCAGACGCTGCAGGCCCACCTGGACCTGCGCGGCAAGTGGCTGCTGCCGATCCACAACGGCACCTTTGACCTGGCCCTGCATGACTGGCAACAGCCCTTCGAGCGCATCACCGCGCTGGCAGCCGCGCACGATGTGCCGATCGCCACGCCGATGATGGGCGAGGCGCTGGACATGCAGGCGCCGCAGGCAGGCACGCGCTGGTGGGAACAGGTGGCGCTGCGCTGAGCTTGCCTGGGCGCTGCTGTCACGGGGCGCCGGTTCGTGCAGGCAGTGACCTTACGGACGATGGCTGTCGCGACGCCGTGCAGGGCGTCGCGCCACGCGTCCGCACTCTTCCCCTATTGCAGCGCGTCATGTAAACGATTACACCCCCTGCTAGCGTAGCGCCTGCCCGATCCTGGCCGAACCTCCAAGGCTGTCGACATGACGCTGCGTGCTGATCGCTTCCGCCCCTCCTGGGCCTGCCTGCGCTACGTCGCGCGCGCTCTGCTGCCGCTGGCCGTGATGGCCTCCGCCGCGCAGGCGCAGACACTGCCATCGCGCAGCCAGTGGCAGGCCAGCAGCTCATCACAGCAGGTCCCGGCGATGGCCATCGGCCATCTGATCGACAACGACCCGAAGACGGTCACCGGCGGCGCCTTCAGCCCCGGACACTGGTTCCAGATCGATCTGGGCGCGCCTGCCCTGCTCGGGGGCGCGCGCCTGACCTGGGATGTCTCCAATCCCGAGGGCTACACGCTGCAGACCTCGATGGACGGCCGGCAGTGGCAGACCGCCTACACCATGGCCGACTCGCTGGGCGATGTGGAGACGCTGTACTTCGAACCGCGCCAGGCGCGCTATCTGAGGCTGGCCAGTCCCCAGCGCACGTCGGACTGGGGGGTCTCCATCTTCGAGATGGAACCCTTGGACGCCACGCTCAGTGCACGCGTGCACGGACTCGACAGCGCACAGGCAGCCGCGTTGTGGCAAGGCGGTAGCGGCGTCGCCCTCCCTACCGATGGCAAGGGCAGCCATGTGCTTGAAATCACCCTGCCGCGCGCTCAGCCGGGCACCGGCCTGGCGGTGGAGTGGGCGGGCCAGCGTGGCGCCGCACGCCTGCAGGCCCAGGATGCGCAGGGGCGCTGGCAACCGCTGGCGCAGGACACGCAGGCCGCCAGCCATGCCCAGAGTTGGTTGGCCAGCGATACGGTGCACGATGTGCGTGCCCTGCGGCTCATCGTCGACGGGCCCTCGCCACAGGTCACGCGCCTGCGCCTGCTCGGCCCAAAGGCCGTGATGACGCCGATGAAGCAGTACCAGATCGCCGCCAGCGGCGCGCAGCGTGGCTTGTTCCCGGCGTCGTTGCAGATGCAGCAGACGTACTGGACGGCCGTGGGCGTGCATGCCGGACGGCAGAAGTCGATCTTCGACGAATACGGCAACATCGAGGCATTCAAGGGCGCACCGCTGGTGCAGCCGATCTGGCGCAATGCCGATGGGCGTGCCGCCGGTGCCGCGGAACAGACCGTGCAGCATGCCCTGCGCGACGGCTGGAAGCCGATGCCCTCGGCCGCCTGGTCGCCGCAGCCCGGTCTGGAACTGCGCAGCGAAGCGTTCGCGATCGAGCGCGACGGCCAGCCCGTCACCTTCCTCCGGCATCGACTGCGCAATACCGGTACCACGCCGGTCGAGGGCACGCTGAGCCTGGTGGTGCGGCCGATGCAGATGAACCCGCCGTGGCAGAACGGTGGCCTGTCGCCGATCCGCGACGTGGCCATCGACGGCCAGAGCGTGCGCGTCAATGGTCGTACCCTGCTGCACTCGCTGTCGGCGGTCAGCGCCTCCGGCGCGGCACCGTTCGGCCCGAACGGCGAAACCGAGATCACCTCCGCCATCGCTTCGGGCCGGTTGCCCGGCGCACGCCAGGCTACCGATGCGCGTGGGCTGGCGGCGGCGGCGCTGGACTACCGGATCACACTCGCACCCGGCGCCAGCCAATCCGTGGTCGTCGCCTTCCCGCTGGGTACGGCGGCGGCCGACGCCAAGGGTGTACTTCCGGAGCCACCGGCACTGGACCTCGCGCGCCTGCCAGGCGATGCCGATGCCGGCTTCGAGACGCTGGCCGCCGAAGCCTCCGCGGACTGGCAGGCACGATTGGGCCAGGTCGGCCTGCGCCTGCCCGATCCGTCGCTGGTCGACATGCTGCGTGCCCAGGCCGCGTACATGCTGATCAACCAGACCGGCCCGGCCATGCAACCCGGCCCACGCAACTACAACCGCTCCTTCATCCGCGACGGCATGGCCACCTCGGCGGTGCTGCTGCGGATGGGCGAAGCCAAGGTCGCGCGCGACTACCTGGCGTGGTACAGCGAACACGGGGTACATGCCAACGGCCTGGTGTCGCCGATCCTCAATGACGATGGCAGCGTCAACACCGGCTTCGGATCGGACATCGAGTACGACAGCCAGGGGCAGTACGTCGCGTTGGTGGCCGATGTCGCGCGCCTCGACGGTGGCCCCGAGTCCGTGCGTGCGTACCTGCCGAAAGTGAAGGCCGCGCTGCGCTTCCTGCAGGAACTGCGTGAGCGCACGCTGGTACCCGGTTACAAGGCCGATCAACCGGCGCCGGAACGCTTTGCCGGCATCCTGGCACCGTCGATCAGCCACGAGGGCTATCCCTCTCCCACCCACAGCTACTGGGACGACTACTGGGGCCTGAAGGGCTGGCATGACGGCGCATGGCTGGCTGAATCACTCGGCGACCACGCCACCGCCACCTGGGCACGCGGGCAGTACAAGGCGCTGTATGACGCACTGCACGCTTCGATCCGCGCGACGATGGCGTGGAAGGGCATCGATTTCATTCCCTCCTCCGCCGATCTTGGCGATGGCGACCCGACCGGCGTCTCCATCGCGCTGGATCCCACCGGTGCGCAGAGCGTGCTGCCGGCTGATGCGCTGCGCACCACCTTTGCCCGCTATCTTGACGACGTCCGCAAGCGCAACCAGCCCGGTGCGCTGTATGCGTACACCCCTTATGAAATCCGCAACGTCCTGAGCTATGTGCATCTGGGCCAGCCCGCAGCGGCCGACGAACTGCTGCAGGGCCTGCTGCGCGACCGTCGCCCGCTGCAATGGCAGGTGCTGGCCGAAGTCGTGCACTCACGGCTGCGTTTTCCGCGCTACCTGGGCGACATGCCGCACACCTGGATCGGTGCTGAATACGGCCGCACCCTGTTCGGGATGCTGATGCGCGAGGACGACGATGCCCTGTCACTGCTGCCGGGTACGCCGCCCTCCTGGCTGGCCGGCGATGGCCTTGCGGTGGAGCGCCTGCCGACGGCGTACGGCACGCTGCGGATGCAGGCACAGCAACGCGACGGTACGCTGACCGTGACGCTCGGCGAAGGGCTGCGCAGCGCCACGGCCGTCAAGGTCTGGTGGCCCGCGCGCACGGCACCGAAGCAGGTGCGCGTGGACGGCCATAGCGTTTCCGACTTCGATGCCGAGGGTGTGCGGTTGGCGAAGCCGTTCAGGACGCTGGAGGCGCGTTGGTAGAGCAGCCGAGCATGGCTCGGCTCTACAGAAGCAGCCTTGGTGCCGGGGCATGCACGGCGTCAGAGATCCGGCAAGCCCGGCGGGTTGGTCTGCGACTGCGGCACGGCTTCCTCGGTCACGTTCCAGCGCGCCAGTGCCTGTGCGTAGGTGCCGCTGCCGATCTGGGTATTGAGCGCCTGGGTCACCGCATCGGCCAGGCCGCTGCCCTTGCGCGTGGTGACCGAGATCGCAGCAGCGTTCGGCCAACCGCCCGGAAACAGGCCAACGCGCCGCACCTTGCCATCGCGCGCGGAGTACGCGCCGGTGGCGTTGGGTTCGAACGACACATCGGCCCGGCCGGTGATCACGGCCAGGCGGCCGACCACCGAATCATCGAAGTACTGGTATTGCACCGGCTCCAGCCCGGCCGCGATGTTCTGTGCATCCCACTGCCGCAGGATCTGGTCCTGGTTGGTGCTGGCACCGACCACCACCTTCAGGCCAGCGACATCGGCCGGCTTCTCGATCTTCTGGATGGGCCCGTCGGTGCGCGTATAGATGCCGAGCAGGTCATAACGGTAGCTGGAGAAGTCGAACTTCTTCTTGCGCTCTTCGGTCACGGTTACGTTGGACAGCACTGCGTCGTACTTGCCCGACTCCAGTCCCAGCGGCCAGTCGGCCCAGGCGACCGGCACCACCACCAGCTTCAGGCCCAGCGCATCGGCCACCAGCCGTGCGATGTCCGGCTCGATGCCGATCACTTCCTTGCTGTCGGCGCCATAGTCGGCCAGCGGCAACTGACCGGGATGCGTCGCGACGGTCAACGTGCCCGGCGTCACGAAGCGGAAGTCCGCCGGAACCAGCGCCTGCGCTTTCGGATCCACGGTCCCCCGCAGCGCTGGCGCGCCGGCACCGGCCAGGCTGCTGGTCGCTGCGGGCACGGCCTCCGGGGCATGCCGTGCCCGTGAATAGACGATGCCGGCAATGCCGATGACAAGCACAGCGATGACCAGCAGGGTGCTGCGCGAGGGACGACGGGACGTTGCAGGACTCATGGGGGTCACATCCGGATCAGAGGGTCTTGGCGAGAAAATCGGCGGTGCGCTGCTGGCGCGGGTGTTCGAATACGGCCTCGGGCGTGCCCTGCTCGATCACCCGGCCCTGGTCCATCATCACCACGTGGTCGGCAACGCGGCGGGCGAAGCCGAGTTCGTGGGTGACGATCACCAGCGTGGTGCCGGAACGGGCGAGCTCTTCGATCACGCTGAGCACTTCGGCCACCAGTTCCGGGTCCAGCGCCGACGTCGGCTCATCGAACAGCAGCACCTTCGGCTGCAGGGCCAGTGCACGGGCGATGGCGATGCGCTGCTGCTGGCCACCTGACAGCTGGCGCGGGAACGCATCGGCCCTGTCCGCCAGACCGACGCGCTCCAGCAGCACGCGCGCCTGCTGTTCGGCCTGCGTACGCGGCACACCGCGCACCGCCATCGGCGCCTCGATGATGTTCTCCAGCGCGGTCAGGTGAGGGAACAGGTTGAAGCCCTGGAACACCATGCCCACCTCGGCACGACGGCGGCGGATCTCGCGCTCCGGCAGCTCGTACAGGGTGTCGCCGTCACGGCGATAGCCGATCAGCTGGCCACCGACGCTGACGAAGCCGTTGTCGGCGCGCTCCAGGTGGTTGATCAGCCGCAGCAGGGTCGACTTGCCGGCACCGGACGGGCCGATCAGCACCGTTACGCTGCCGCCGCGCAGTTCCAGGGTGATGTCCTCCAGTACCGGCTGCCCGTCGAACGCCTTGCCGACACCGTGCAGCGATATCGGCGCTCCCTGTCCGGCCTCGGCCGCGCTCGCGATGCGCGGCCGCACCGCAGCCGGCGATGCCGCACGCGGCGCGGGCGAGGATACCCGCGACACGCTGCGCTCACGCTGCAGCTGGCCACGCGCGAAGCGCTGCTCCACGCGCCGCTGCAGCAGCGACAGCACGGTCAGGATCACCAGGTACCAGACCGTGGCCACCATCAGCAGTGGCACCACCTCCAGGTTGCGGCGGTAGATCACCTGCACGGTGTAGAACAGCTCCGGCAACGCCAGCACGTAGACCACCGACGTGCTCTTGGCCAGGCCGATCACATCGTTGAAGGCGGCCGGCAGGATCGAGCGCATCGCCTGCGGCAGGATGATGCGCCGCACCTGGCGGCCGCGCGGCAGGCCCAGCGCGGCCGCTGCTTCATACTGGCCGTGATCGACCGAGAGGATGCCACCGCGGATCACCTCGGCCGAGAACGCCGCCTGGTTCAGTGTCAGGCCCAGCACCGCAGCCGTGAACACACCGATCAGCTGGGTGGTGGGATACGAGAACAGGCTGATGCCGGTGAACGGAATGCCCAGTTCGATCGTGCTGTACAGATAGCCCAGATTGTTCAGCAGCAGCAACAGCACCAGCAGTGGAATCGAACGGAACAACCAGACGTAGCCCCACGATACCGCCGACAGCAACGGCGAGCCGGATACCCGTGCCAGCGCCAGCAGCGTGCCCAGCGCGAAGCCCAGGCCGGTGCCGAGCGCGGTCAGCAACAGCGTGCGACCCAGCCCTTCCAGCACCGGGCGGGCGAAGAACCACTCGGCGAAGGTGCCCCAGCCCCAACGTGGATTGCCGAGTACCGACTGCAGTCCGATCAGGATCAACGCCAGCGCCAGGACCGTGCCGAACACCTGCAGCGGATGCCGCGCCGGCACGATCTTCAATGCCGGTGCCGGACGCGCGGCCAGACCCTCGATCGCGGTGGACGGCGTACTCATGCGTGGACTCCCTGCACGGCGGCAGTGCTTGATGCCGGCGGACGCGCCGGTGCCCGCAGCTGCTTCTCGAACGGCAGATGGGCGATCGATTCCGGGTCGGCAGACAGATCGAACAGTGCGGTGTAGCCATGGCTCAGGTACAGGCCGACCGCCTCAGGCTGGCGGAAGCCGGTGGTCAGGTACACGCGGCGATAGCCCTGGCGTGCGGCCTGGTCTTCAAGCTCCTGCAGTACCCGCCGGGCGATGCCCTGGCGGCGCAGGCCAGGCAGTGTCCAGATGCGCTTGAACTCGGCCGTATCCGGGTCGCGGTGAGGCATGAACGCGCCGCCGGAAATGGCCACGCCCTCACGCAGCAGCAGCACGAACGCTCCCACCGGCGCAGCGAATGCCTGCGCTGGATAGCGTTGCAGCTCCTCGCGCGCACTGCCACCGATGCGTCGCCGCACATCGGCGTAACGACTGTCGTACTCCTGTTCGAGCCCATCGAACAGCGGCCGCGCCAGTGGATCGTCCACCGAGGTGTAGAGGAAGCGCTCCTCGAACGGTGCCGTACTCATGCTGCGTCCTCCACCAGATAGTGTTCGGCCAGCCGCGCCCAGAGGCTGGCGGCGGGAGCGATGACCGCATCGTTGAACACGTAGCGCGGGCTGTGCAGCGATGCACTGTCACCGTTGCCGACGAACACGAAGCTTCCGGGCCGGGCCTGCAGCAGGAAGGCGAAGTCCTCGCTGGCGGTGCGCGGCGCGAAGGCATCCAGCACCTGCCCTGCGCCGAATCCCTGCAGCGCCACCTCACGGATATAGGCGGTCTGCTGCGGATGGTTGATCACGCTCGGGAAGCCACGCGGGAACTCGATCTCGGCGCGCGCCCCGAACGCGGCGGCGGTCTGCTCGGCAAGCTCGGTCACGCGACGGCGCAGCGTGTCGCGAACGTCGGGCAGATAGGCGCGTACGGTCAGCGTCAGCTCCACCACGTCGGGAATCACGTTGGCCGCCTGCCCACCGTGGATCGAACCGACCGTCACCACGCCCATCTGCCGCGGGTCCACATTGCGCGACACCACACTCTGCAGTGCAGTGACGATGTGCGCGGCGGCGAGGATCGGATCCACGCTTCCCTGTGGCTCCGCACCATGCCCGCCCTTGCCGATCACCCTCAACCGTGCCCAGTCGACCGATGCCATCGCCGGTCCGTCGACGAAGCCGAAGTGCCCCACCGGCACACCCGGCCAGTTGTGCAGTCCGTAGATCGCATCCACCGGAAAGCGCTCGAACAGACCGTCGGCGAGCATCCTTGACGCACCGGAGCCGGTTTCTTCCGCCGGCTGGAACACCAGTTGCAGGGTGCCATCGATGCGCCCGTGCCGGGCCAGGTAATGCGCCGCCGACAGCAGGATCGCAGTGTGGCCATCATGACCGCAGGCGTGCATCCGTCCTTCGTTCTGGCTGGCATAGGGCAGCCCGGACGCCTCCTGGATCGGCAGCGCATCGATGTCGGCGCGAAGCCCGAGCCTTCGGCTGCCCTGACCCCGCTGCAGCGTTCCGACCACACCGGTTCCACCGACGCCCGTGGTCACCGTATAGCCCCACTGCTGCAGGAGTTCGGCTACGCGTGCGCTGGTGCGATGCTCCTCGAAGGCGAGCTCCGGGTGTCGATGCAGGTCGTGGCGGATGGCGATGGCCTCATCGGCGCGTGCGGCTATTTCAGGCAGCACGCCCGTCGGCCCGGTGGACGCCACAGTCAACGATGCCCGGCGCAGTACGTTCATCGCCTCACCCCACCCTCCGCGCCGGTTCGGCGGCCGTCGAATGACGGCTGGCCTTGTACGGCAGGCCCAGGTGGTCGCGCAGCGTCTTCCCTTCCAGCTCGCGCTGGTGATACCCGCGCGCCTGCAGGATCGGCAGTACCAGGGCCACGAAATCGTCCAGCCCCTCGCGCTGCGCCGCAAACCCGAGAATGAAGCCATCGCTGGCGCCCGCCTCGAACCAGCGGATCAACTCGTCGGCCACGTGCTCGGGTGTACCGATGAAGTTGGGCCGCGGGCTCACCGCCTGCAACGCGACCTGGCGCAGGCTCAAGCCCTGCTCGCGGGCATCCTGCTTGATCCGATCGGTGGTGGAGCGGAACGAATTGCTGCCGATCTCGCCCAGCTCGGGGAACGGCGCGTCGGGATCGTACTGGGTGAAATCGTGATGGTCGAAGAAGCGCCCGAGGTAGGCCAGCGCATCGTCCAGGCCCGCGAGTGCGGCAATCGCCTGGTACTTGGCTTCGGCCTCCTCGGCGGTGTGGCCGACAATCGGCCCGATGCCCGGAAAGATCTTAACGTCATTGCCGCTGCGCCCGTGGGCGATGGCCGAGTTCTTCACCTTCTGGGTGAAGGCACGGGTTTCTTCCAGCGAGGGCGAGTGGGTGAATACCGCATCGGCATACTTGCCGGCCAGCGCGATGCCGTCGTCGGACGAGCCCGCCTGGAAGATCACCGGCTGCCCCTGCGCGGAGCGCTGGATGTTCAGTGGGCCTTCGACCTGGAAGAAGCGGCCCTTGTGGTCGAGGCGGCGGAACTTGTCGGTGGCGAAGAAGGTGCCCTGTTCGCGGTCGCGGATGAAGGCATCGTCGTCCCATGAATCCCACAGGCCCTGCACCACCTCCAGGTATTCGTCGGCGATCTGGTAGCGCAGCGCATGTTCCGGATGCGGGCGGCCGTAATTGCGGCCCGATCCTTCCAGCGGCGAGGTCACCACGTTCCAGCCGGCGCGCCCACCGCTGATCAGGTCCAGCGAGGCGAACTGCCGGGCCACGGTGAACGGATCGCTGTACGAGGTGGACAGCGTGCCGGCCAGGCCGATCTTCTTCGTCGCCGTGGCCAGCGCGGACAACAGCGAGATCGGCTCGAAGCGGTTGAGGAAGTGCGGGATCGATTTCTCGTTGATGTACAGCCCATCGGCAACGAAGCCGAACGCGATGCCGTTGTCTTCGGCCGTGCGCGCGATGTCGATGTAGAAGTCCAGGTTCACGCTGGCATCGGCCGGGTTGGACGGATGCTTCCACGCATGCATGTGGCTGCCCGGTCCCTGCAGCATGATGCCGAACGGGATGGGGCGCGGTGTCTTGCTCATGGGTATCGCTCCTGCAGGTCAGGCCACCGCCGCGCGTGGCGCGGGCGACAGCAGTTCAAGGGATGCCAGGCGTGCGTCGAGGTCGGCCACCGGCGCATCGAGGATGAATTCGCCCACGCCGAAGCGGCGGTGCAGTGCGTCCAGTTCCCCGCGCACCTGCTGCGCGTCGCCCGACAGCACGCTGGGCCGCGTCTCTTCGATACGGAAGTCGGTCACGCCCACCTGGCGGGCATACTCGGCCGCGGCGTCCGGGCTGGGCAGGTTCACCGTCTGCCCCGGGCCGAGGTGCAGCTTGTAGACACGCAATGCGCCGACATGGCGCGCCGCCGCCTCGCTGGTGGGCGCCGCGAAAGCGACGGTGGCCAGCAACGGCGGCTGCGTGGATACGGCGCGATAGGCCTCGAACGCCGCTTCGATGTGCTTCGGGTCGCCGTCGAAATGGGCGGCATAGACGAAGCGCCAGCCCAGCTCCGCCGCCTGCCGTGCGCTCTGCGGGCTGGCGCCCAGCAGGAAACGCTCGGCCGCCACCTGCGGCACCGGCCGCGCCTGCGCATTGGCATGCGCATGATCTTCGGCCAGCGAGCCGGACAGGAATCCTTCCAGATCGCGCAGCTGCTGATCGAAATCGGCGAAGGCCGGCCGCCCCGCGGCCAGCGCTGCGGTGGACGCCGGCAGGCCACCGGGTGCCTTGCCCACCCCCAGGTCGACGCGTCCGGGCGCCAGCGCCGCCAGCAGGTTGAAGTTCTCGGCCACCTTGTACGGCGCATAGTGGCGCAGCATCACGCCACCGCTGCCGATGCGGATGCGCCGGGTCTGTGCCAGCACCCATGCCGCCAGCACCTCCGGCGCCGGACTGGCCAGGGTCGGTGCGGCGTGATGCTCGGCAAACCAGTAGCGGTGGTAGCCCAGCTGTTCGGCACGCTGGGCCAGCTGCAGGCTGTTGCGCAGCGCCTGCTCGGCGCCTGCGCCTTCGGCCACCGGGCTCTTGTCCAGCACGCTGATGAGGTAGCTCATGTCCGCGTCCTCGCTCAGGGGTGGGCCACAGGAATGCCAAGCAGGCCATTGAGTGCGGCCAGGATCGGCTCGGCACCGGTCACGTACTGCCGGTCCTGGTAGGCACCGTTGGCGTGTTCGCTGCGCACGCCCTGCGGCAGCACCAGCTTCGGCAGCGACTGGTCCTGCTCGCCCACCGCCGCGATCACCTCGCGGCGTGGCCGCGCGAAGCCGATGCGGCGCACGTCCAGCTGTGCATCCAGGCCGTCGATGCTGGACAGCGCGCCTTCCAGCAGCAGGCTGTGCCGGCAGAAGAAGCGCTGGCCCGGCAACTGGCCGTCGACGAACTCGCGATCAAGCAGGAACAGAATGGGTTTGGGGGAGGCAGCTGCAGCCACGGGTTCGTCCTCGTCTGGGCCGGCAATGAAGTGCCGTTTCGCTATCGATGCTAGAGAAGCTGTGCGCCGCGCCCGTACCTGCTGGCGACAATCGCCGGTCGGATCCGGCCACGCAGATGCAGGTTGGCAATAAGCAGACTGCTGGCCGTTATGGGCAGCTCAGGCGATGCGGCGCAGGGGCGCCGGCCCGCTGGCGGCATGCGGCAGCAGATGCCCGGCAGCGCGCTCGGCAGCCAACTGGATGCGCGCCTGCAACGCCGCGCTGTTGATCTGCTCGCCATCGAAATCGGCTGGTGTGGCGTACACGCCGATGGGCAACGTATGCGCCTGCAGGAAGCTGAACAAAGGTCGCAGCTGATGGTCGATCACCAGCGCATGCCGCTCGCTGCCCCCGGTGGCCGCCAGCAGCACAGGGGTGTCCACCAGCGCCTCGAGGTCGATGAAGTCCACCAGGTGCTTGAACAACCCCGGGTACGAGCCACGATGGACCGGTGCGGCCACCACCAGTAGCTCGGCGTCCTCGAGGGTGGCCAGCGCCTGCTCCACCGCGGGCTCGGCCTCGCTGCGCGACAGCGTCTGCCCCAGCGCGCGCGCTATCGGCGCCAGCTCCACCAGTGTCACGCTGGCATGCAGGCGCTGCTGCAGCGCCTCCAGCAGGTGCCGTACCAGCAACAGCGTGCGCGAATTCACCGATGCCGTTGGCGAACCGATCAACGCAACAATCTTCAACCCAGATGACATGCCACTCTCCTCGGTAACGCCGGACGCTGGCCGGCGACGCCATGCCTGAACCTCAGAACCGGTAATTGACCCGCCCGTACCAGAACGCGCCGATCCTGCTGAGCACGTCACCGCTGTCCCAGGTGGTCTCGATGCTGGCCACGTCGGTGGCGCTGCGCGCGTACTCCGGCACCTTGCGGGTGCGCTTGTCGAACACGTTGTTGATGCCCAGCGCCGCACTCCAGCCCGCGCCCAGCTCCACACCGCCGGACAGGTTGGTCACCAGCACCGGTGGCTGCCTGTACTCCACGCCGTTGTTGAGGCGCTTGATCGACCCGTAGTAGGTAACGTCCACATTCGAGCGCCAGCGTCCGTTCTGCCAGCCCAGTCCGGCCACCTGGGTGTAGCTGGGCGTACGGAAGCGCAACGCGTACTCGCCGGACTTCGTCAGCAGGTTGATGTTGGGCAGCCCCTGCAGCGCCGCAGGAATGGCGCTGACGCTGCGGATCGTGGTGCGTCCGACGTTGGCGGCATAGCTCCAGCGCAGCTTGCCCCACGATGTGTCCTGGTTCGCCTCCAGCGTCAGCTCCACGCCGCGCGTGCGGGTGTCGCCCACGTTGGTGAAGTAGCTGGCATAGAACGCGTCGCCCGGCAGGATGCTGATGCCGGCCGAACCCAGCAGCGCATCGATCGTGTTCTTCTGCGCGGAGGTCAATACGGTGCCGCTGTTGTCGGTGATGCGCGCCGGATCCTGCGCGTTGTAGCCGATCTGGCTGGACTGGCCGAGCTGGCCGCGGATGTCGATCTGGTAGGCATCCACGGCCAGGTGGAAGGCCGGGCTCGGGTCCCAGGTCACGCCGATGCTGTAGTTGGTGGCCTTCTCCGGTTTCAGCGGGGTGGCACCCAGTGCCACCGCAGCGGGCGAGGACACCTGCGCCACCAGCGTCGTACCGCACGGGCAGCTGCCCGTGGCCTGGTAGAACTGCGCGCCCAGGCTTGGCGCGTGGAAGCCGTTGCTGACCGTCGCACGCACGCCCAGTGCGTCGGTGATGTCGAAGCGGCTGGTCAAGCGTCCGGTCGAGACGCTGCCGAAGTCCGAATGGTCTTCCCAGCGCGCGGCCGCATCCAGGTACCAGCGCGAGGTGACGTTGGTCGCCGCCCCCACGTACACCGCCTTGCTGTTGCGCGTGGCCTTCACCGCGTCGGCGGTGGAGTAGCCGACAAACGCAGCGGCACCGAATCCGGTGTACGACTCCCACTGCCCTGCCCCGCGCTCGTAGCGCTCGTGCTGGTACTCGGCACCGGCACTCACTTCCAGGGGTGAGGCAAAGGCCGCCACCTCAAAGCCCCGGCGCAGGTCCAGGTTGGCAATGCCCTGCTGGTAATCCAGCTTGCCGTCATAGAAGTCGGTGGGCGAGCCCGGGTACGGCAGCGAGTAGTTCACCGAGTTGCGGGTATAGGTGCGCACCGTGCTGCGGTTGCCGGTCAGGCTGGCGTCGTAGTCCCAGCCGGCCAGCTGCCCCTTCACGCCGGCGGTGCCGGTGTACTGCTTCTCCTTGGTCTCCAGCACCGGCAGGAAGCCGTCGGGAAACACGCTCAGCACCCCCGGTGTCCGGTACGTGGTGAAGATCGTGGCCGGCAGGCGGAAGTTCTGGATCGCCTGCGCGGTGCGGTCACTGGCAGTGGCGTTGGCGTAGAACTGCGCGCTCTCACCCAGGCCATGGCCCACGTTCACCGCAAACGCCTTCAGCGCATACGACGGTGAGCTGAGGATGGTGTTGGCTTCGGCATCGCGCGTGGCCTCGGCAGGGTCCGGCGTCGCACCGGCCGGCAGGCGGTTGTTCGGCCGCAGCGCGATCCGGTTGCCATTGGCATCGATCGCCGGATAGCTCAGATAGCCATCGATGTAGCGTCGCGTCCGGATCGCGTGGTGCTGGCGCGTGGTCTCGCCCGAGAGGTTGACGAAGCCGTCCTCACCCCAGGGCAGGCCGACGTTGGCGCGCACGCTGGTACGGGTGCCATCGCCATCGATACTCTGCCCGCTCTCCACCGACACCTCGCCGCCCTGTGCCTGCGATTTCAGGATGACGTTGACCACACCGGTGATCGCGTCCGAGCCGTAGATGGCGGAGGCACCATCGCGCAGCACTTCCACGTGGTCGATGGCCGACACCGGAATCAGCGCCAGATCCGCCCAGGCGTGGCCAGGAAAGCCGCCGCCGTTGGCACCGCTCACATAGGCACTGGCGTTGCGGCGCTTGCCGTTGACCAGCACCAGCGTGTAGCCCGGTGAAAGATTGCGCAGCTGATAGCCGCGGATCAGGCTCTCCTGGTCGCTCTGGTAGCCACCGATCTGGCTCAGCGACGGCAGGCTGCGCTGCAGCGCTTCGAGCAGGTTGGCCTGCCCGGTCGCAGCAAGATCCTCGGCGGAGATCACGTCGATGGGCGTGGAGCTGTTCTTGACCGTGCGCGTGCTGGTGCGCGAGCCGGTCACCACCACTGCGTCCAGGGTGGATGCAGCAACGTTGGCGGCAGCCGCTGTGGTTGCCGGCTGCGCATCGGCGTCTGCCGCATGCACGGGGGCCGCTACCAGGGCGGCGGCGATCAACACAGCAAGAGGACTCAGGACAGGGGCGTAGGCGGCAGGCATGGGGGCTCGTGGGGTGGGCCGGAAACACGGTTCCATTCAAGGGCCTGTTCACTCGCCACGACAGGCGTGATCGCGTCACCCAGCCGTAACATCCGGCCACCCACATGACCGCTGGTAATGACGTTAGGCAGCGCACTTGCATGGGGTCGGATCCCTTTCGAAGGAAACGGATCCGACCCCAGCCGCCATATATCCCGCAGGCATCACCTCATGACCGCATGCCACGCGGCGGCATGCACCATCACCGGTAGCATCAGGCCATGCCCATCCACGCTGCCGATCCCACCGCGCCGACCGTCGCCATCGTGGCCTGCCACGGCCAGGGCCTGTTCGAGTTCGGTTGTGCGGTGGGCCTGTTCGCACCGGTGCGTCCGGAACTGGGCGTGGCGTGGTACCGCACGCAGCTGTGCGCGGGCGAACCCGGTGCACTGCGCATGCTCGGCAATACGCAGGTGCAGTTGCCGCATGATCTCAACGCGGTGGACGATGCGGACATCATCGTCATTCCCGGTTGGCGCGAACCCAGTGAACGCCCGCCGCAGGCGTTGCTTCATGCGCTCGTCCGCGCCCACGCGCGCGGCGCCCGCATCGCCTCGATCTGCTCCGGCGCCTTCGTGCTGGCCTGGGCCGGCCTGCTCGATGGCCGCCAGGCCACCACCCACTGGCGGCTCACCGAAACGCTTGCGCAGCAGTTCCCCCGCATCGGCGTGCGCGACGACGTGCTCTACGTCGACGCCGGCAGCATCATCACCTCGGCCGGTTCGGCCACCGGCATGGACATGATGCTGCACATGGTGCGCAAGGATTACGGCGCGCGCGTGGCCAACCTCGTTGCCGAGCGCCTGGTGCTGGCGCCCTGGCGTGATGCCGGGCGCAGCCAGCGCGTCAGCCGCGCCATTCCCAGCGGCGAGCCGACGCGCCTGGCCAAGCTGATGGAATGGATGCGGCGCAATCTGCGCGAACCGCACTCGCTGGGCAGCCTGGCCGAACAGGCTGCGTTGAGCCAACGCACCCTGCAACGGCAGTTCCTCGACGCCACCGGCCTGTCACCCATTGACTGGCTGATCCGCGAACGGGTGGCTTTCGCCCGCGAACTGCTGGAAACCACCGACCGCCCCCTGCACTGGGTCGCCGAGCAGGCCGGTTTCGGCTCACAGGAATCGTTCCGCCGCCATTTCCGCGGGCTGGTCGATGCCAGCCCCACCGAGTACCGCAGCCTGCATCGGCAGGGCATCGAAGCCGATCGACTGGTCGGCTGCTGAGGGTAGGCCTGCGGCAACGTCCGCCTTTCCACGCCGCCATCGGACCGGCAAGATATCGCCATGTCCCGCAGGCCGATGGAACGGTGATGACTGACCGCCCTTACAGGAACTACCGCTTCGGGATAGGCGTGTCGCTGGTGCTGGCGGCGTTCATCGCCACCCTTTCGCTCATCGCCGTGGCCACCCCCAATCTGGGTTGGGGCGTTGTGGCGCTGGCCACCCTGGCGATCTGGGTGGGCGTACCGTTGCTGCTGGTGCTTGCGCTGGCGTGGCTGCGCTACATGGTACGGGACCGTGGCCAGGTGCCCGGCCGCGTGCACGCTGTGATGTTCGTGCCCACCGCCGCAGCCATGCTCATCGTTCCGCTGTGGCACTCCCTGCAGAACACCTGGGACAGCTTCGCCGGCGGCTCGCGTGCCGCCATCGCGGAACTGCACGTCAATCTCAGCGGGCAACCGCTGTGGCTGGACACCTCGCCGTATGCATCCACCGGCTCCGGCGCTGGCCCGGACCTGCCCATGCAGGGCGACACGCCCGAACGTTTCATCGCCTTCCACCGCTACCCCAACGCGCAGTCCGATGCAGACAGGGCATTCCCGTATGAAGACGGGCGCTTGAAGCGCTCGGTGGACCACTACCGCTACGCCACGCCCTCTGGAGATCGTGCCGTCACCGACGTGCCCCTGCTGCGCCGCCCCTATCCGGACCTTGCGCCCTTCAACGCGGCATGGAGACGCCCGGGCACGCCGGAACTGGTGCACCTCTATTACCACTACCGCGATCATGTGGAGGTCGCGCCCGCGCTCGCACGCCTCAGCGGCACTACCGCAGATGATCTGGAGCGCAGCCGCTTCGAAGGCCTGGCGCTGTTCAAGGTCCACAACTACGGCGGTGCGCCCATCGTGCGGATGGAGGTCAATGGCCTCACGCTGGACATCGGTGACGGCGCCATCGCCAACATCCCGACGCCACCCGCGGACTGCACCGCCTACGGCTACCCGGACGGCGCCGCGCTGCTTCCGCTCGATCAGCCCCTGCAGGTCCGCTGGCAGACCAGCAGCGAGCCGATGCGCTGGCACAGCGCCCGCGTGCAGGTACCGGCGTTCCGCACGCCGCAGCCCCTCGATGGCCAGTCAACCCTGCAGCGCGTGCTGCTGTATGTGCTGCCTGATGACGCGCTGGCCGCCGAACGCTACGCGGAAATGTTCGACCGCGATACACGGCGTGGCATCCGCGCCACCGGCCTGCCCGCGGCGGCCGCTGCGGTGGCCACCTGCGGCAGCGCCTACGCCACCTATGGCGAAGACGCGCCGCCGCCGCTGGCAGACTGAGCAGCGTCGCCGCGGCGCCCGTTCTCAGCGGCGGCCACGCATCCGCCAGCACTGTGCGATGAAACCGAGCACGAACACCACGAAACACCCCAGCAAGGTCTGCAGCACGACCGGAGCCATCGGCGCGGCCGCAATCGGATGTGCCACCGGGATGCGGGTCAGCGTTTCATTCACACCCGGCACCAGCGAGAGCAGGAAGCTGAACGACAACGCGAAGGTGGACAGATACCGCGCCGCCCGCCCCAGGAAGCGCAGGCGCGCGGCTAGCACCCCGCCGAAAGCAACCAGCAGCACGATCACGCCAAAGGCGTGGCCGGGATTGAGTCCGCCCGTGCTGGACACGGTGAACGAGGTTGCCACCGACAACACCAGGCCCAGCAGGTAGAGCTTGCCGGCACGCGTGGCCGGATCGATGGCGCGGTGGCGGACCAAGCCATAGAGACCGGCCACGATGGGAAGCAGGCTGACGGCAGTGTGGATGACGCCGAGGGCGGACAGCGGGTGTGGCATGGGAGTACTCCATTGGGCTTCAATAAACCTACTAGTAGGTAGGCTTGGTGGGCAAAAAGAAGACCCGCGTTGCCGCAGGCCTTCCGCATACAGTTCTCAGGCGGCGCTCACCCGCGCGATCGCCAGCCGCGCCAGGGCCGCGAAGGTGGCCGCATCGCCAAACCCCCGCGCCGCCAGCATCGCACCGTGCACGGACGCCATGAACGCCTTGGCTTCGTCGTCCGCCGGGCCCTGCAGGCGCAGCTGCCCCTGCGCAGCGCCCTTCAGCAGGGTACGGGTCAACCACTCGGTCAGGTCCTCGAAGTGGCCGCGCACCTCCTCGGCAATCTCCACCGGGATCATCGGTGCTTCCGCGGCCAGCATCGCGCAGATGCAGAACGACGCCGTTCCGCCGGCAATGCAGCTGGACCAGTAATCGACATAGGCGTTGAGCTCCAGCAGCGGATCACCCAGCTGCCGGTCCAGCAGTGCCAGTCCCTCGCGCGCCTCGGCCCGGTACAGCACCACCACCGTGCGCACCAGATCGGCCTTGCTGGGGAAGTGGTGATGGATGCTGGCCTTGCTGATGTTCACCCGCGCGGACACGTCCGCGTAGCTGAAACCGTTGTAACCACCGGCTTCCAGCAGGGAACGGGCCTGCGCCAGAATCTCCAGCGCCTTCGGGGACAGCGACTCTTTCATGGCGCAAACCTACTAGTAGGTAGATAGGCCTGTCAACGGGCCGACCCGCGCCGTTCAGTGGGAAGACACATACAGCGCACCGGCTGGCGCGGGCGGCACCGCGAAGCTGCGCCGCATCCGCGCCACTTCCGCCGCCGGCGGCAGGCCGAACAGACGCTTGAACTCCCGGTTGAACTGCGACGGGCTGGCATACCCCACCGCCAGCGACGCCGCTTCGGCGGTCATCCCCTGGCGCAGCATCAGCAACCGCGCCTGGTGCAGGCGCGTGGACTTCACGTACTGCATGGGCGAAGTGCCGGTGACGTCACGGAAGTGATCGTGGAAGGTCGCCACGCTCATCCCCGCCTCCGCCGCCAGGTGTGCCACGTCCAGCGCCGTGGCATAGGCCGCATGGATCTGCCGCAACGCCCGGCCGATGCTGCCGAAACGGCCGCGCATGGCCAGCGCCTCGCGCATCGCAGCGCCCTGCGCGCCGGTCAGCACGCGGAAGTACACCTCGCGCACCAGCGCCGGGCCCAACACTGCCGCTTCCCGTGTGTCGCCCAGCGCATGCAGCAGCCGTATCACCGTGGCCTGCATCGGCGGGTCCATCGGGCTGGCCATCATGCTGCGCGCGTGTGTCTGCCCCGGCGCCTCATGCGCATCCAGCGCAAGCAGCAGCTCCGCCGCCAGCTGCAGGTCCAGGTGCAGGTAGATCGCCAGCAACGGCGCCTCCGCCGACGCGTCGGTTTCCATGGTGAACGGCACCGGCACCGACACCGCCAGGTAGTGCTGCGCGTCGTACTGGTAGACCTGCCCGCCCAGGTAGCCGCGCTTGACGCCCTGGCAGACGATCACGATGCCCGGGTCGTACAGCACCGGCGTGCGCGCCAGCGGCCGGTTCGAGCGCAGCAGGCGTACGCCCGGCACGGCGGTGAGCGTGTAGCCCTCCTCCGGCGCCAACGCGTGCAGCAGCCCCACCATGCGCGCCTGCGCATCCTGCTGCACCGGATCATCGCCAGACCGCACCGCACACCTCAGAGGAATAGGCAAGATCGGCCGAAGCTTAGGCCTGTAGGGCATCCCCCACAAGCACTACTGTGCAAGCCCGCTTTCCATGAGGCCATCACCATGTCCCCCTCCCGTCTGCTGCTCATCACCGGCGTCAGCAGCGGCTTCGGCCGCGCCCTCGCCGAACAGGCCCTGCAGGCCGGCCACCGCGTGGTCGGTACCGTGCGCAACGAACCGGCCCGCCAGGCGTTTGAATCCCTCGCTCCCGGCCGCGCGTTCGGCCGCCTGCTGGACGTCACCGACCACGCCTCCATCAACACGCTGGTCGATGCCATCGAAAGCGGCATCGGCGCCATCGACGTGCTGGTCAACAACGCCGGCTATGGCCACGAAGGCATCCTCGAGGAATCCACGCTGGACGAACTGCGCCACCAGTTCGAGGTCAACGTGTTCGGCCCCGCCGCGCTCATCAAGGCCGTACTGCCGCGCATGCGCGCGCGCCGCCGTGGCCACATCCTCAACATCACCTCGATGGGCGGCTTCATCACCCTGCCCGGCATCGCCTGGTACTGCGGCAGCAAGTTCGCACTGGAGGGCATCAGCGAGGTGCTGGGCCAGGAAGTGGCCGCGTTCGGCATCCACGTCACGGCCGTCGCGCCGGGATCGTTCCGCACCGACTGGGCCGGCCGTTCGATGGTGCGCGCACCGCGCAGCATTGGAGATTACGACGCCTTGTTCGACCCCATCCGCAGTACGCGCGAGGCCAAGAGCGGTCATCAGCTGGGCGATCCGGAAAAGGCGGCGCAGGCCATGCTGAAGATCATCAACAGCGACGCACCGCCCAGCCACCTGTTGCTGGGCAGCGATGCCGTGCAACGTGTGCGTGACAAGCTGCAGGCCATGTCCAGCCGCATCGACCAGTGGGAGGTCGTGAGCCGATCCACCGACGGCGGTTGACATGCAGGTACCTACCTGCCTATTCTGTCCGCCATGGATGCAGACAAGGTGTTCAAGGCCCTGGCCGACCCCACGCGCAGGACGCTGCTGGACCTGCTCTGCGCAGACAACGGCCAGACGTTGGGCCAGCTGTGCGAACACCTGGACATGGCCCGGCAATCGGTCACCCAGCACCTGGGCCTGCTGGAAGACGCCAACCTCATCAGCACGGTGCGCCGTGGCCGCGAGAAGCTGCACTTCATCAACCCGGTGCCGCTGCATGACGTCTACGAGCGCTGGGTACGCAAGTTCGAGCAGCAGCGCCTGAGCCTGCTGCATGACCTGAAACGAGAACTGGAAGGAGAATGACGATGTCCGCAGCGTCCACCCGCTTCATCCACGTGGTCTACATCGCTTCCACGCCACAGAAGGTGTTCGAGGCCATCACCCGGCCCGAGATCGCCCGCCGCTACTGGGGCCACGAGAACGTCTCGGACTGGAAACCCGGCTCGCGCTGGCAGCACGTGCGCGCCAACGACACGCGCTCGGTCGAGCTGGTCGGCGAAGTGGTGGAAAGCACCCCACCCTCGCGACTGGTCATCACCTGGGCCGCGGCCTCGCAGGCCGACAACCCGGACAGCTACAGCCGGGTCACCTTCGAGATCGTGCCCTACCAGGACATGGTGCGGCTGACCGTCACCCACGACGATCTGGAACCCGGCAGCGGCATGGATACCGGCATCCGCCAGGGCTGGCCGATCGTGCTGTCCAGCCTGAAATCGTTGCTGGAGACCGGCAAGGGTCTGGACGTGTTTGCCAAGCCAGCGTAGTCGTCGGGATGGCTGCCCGCGCAGGCGGCACCAGGGAGATGCCCCCCTGTCGCCGCCTCGGCAAAACTCCCAATCGATCCCACCAATTGCATTCTATGGAACAATAGGGAGCACATGGTTCTCGAGTTCCGATATGTCCCCCGCGCTGCTAACCGTCGAACAGGCTGCCCAGCAGCTCAGCCTGCACCCCAAAACCGTCCTTCGGCATATCCGTAGCGGCCAACTGCGCGCGACCCGCATCGGCAAGTCCTATCGCATCACCGCTGAAGACCTCGACGTGTTCACCGGCACCGTGCGTGAGCCCTCCGCTGCGCGCCCACAGCTGACCACGGTGGTGGATATTCCCGGATGCGGTGCGGCACGTGCCGCCGACCTGGTCCGTGCCCTGTATGCGCGCGTCACCGGCCGCGAGGCCGACGATGAGCCGCTGCGCATGGAGACGATCTATTCGCCCGAGCACGATGTGCTCAAGCTGATCGTGATCGGTGGCCTGGCAGGTTCCACGGCGCTGCTGGTCAGCCTGCAGCGTCTGCTGCAGGACCACAGCGCATGAAGCGGCGCCGCCCCGGCATTCCCACGCAGCGCGTACTTGCCGCCTACCGCCAGGTGCTTTCGGACTGGCCGGTACCACACGAATCGCACCATTTCGCCACCCGCGCCGGTTCGACATTTGTGGTCAGCTGCGGCCCCGAACACGGCCCTGCCCTGGTGCTGCTGCATGGCACCCTCAGCAATGCCGCCAGCTGGATGTTCGATGCCGCACGTTGGAGCGAGTACTACCGCGTGCATGCCGTCGACATCATTGGCGAACCGGGTCTCAGCGAAGGCACGCAACCTGCGCTGGACAGCGATGCGCATGCGCAATGGCTGGATGATGTCCTCGACGCACTCGGCGTGGAAAGCGCTGCATTCGTGGGCCTGTCGTTCGGCGGATTCCTGGCAATGGATTACGCGTTGCGAAGGCCTGCCCGGGTTAACGCACTGGTTCTGGTCAGCCCCTCGGGTATCGGGCGCCAGCGTGCATTCCTGCTCAAGGCGCTCCCACTGTTGCTGCTTGGCCGATGGGGGCGCGAGCGCCTGCGCCGTGCGGTCATGGGCCCCGAGCCACTGCATGCACCTGCACGTGCGCAGCCGCTGCTCGACCTGTTGGCATTGATCCGTGCCGAGGTCCGACCACGTCCGCTGCGCATTCCCCGCATCAGCGACGAGCGCTTGGCTACGTTGCATCCACCGGCAGCCCTTGTCATGGGCGCGCGTGATGCCCTCATCGACACCCCTGCCGCCGCCGAACGCATGAAACGGCTCGTCCCGACGGCGGACGTCACCCTGCTGGCAGACGCCTACCACTACATCCCCGGCCTGCGCGAAGACATCCTCGCCCGGCTGCGTCGACTGCAGAGCCTCCAGCATGAATGATTCCATTGAGTACATCGGCACCATCCGTCTCCTGCGCATCGCGCCGCAGGGCCCGACACTCGATGCCAACGGCCTGCGCGACCTGGTCGGCGACGCCCTTGGGCATCAGGCCGAGTGGATCGCCATTCCGGTGCAACGCCTCTCTCCGGACTTCTTTGAGCTGCGCTCCGGCATGGCCGGGCAGTGGCTGCAGATGCTGGTGAACTACCGCCTGCGTTTTGCCGTGCTGGGGGATGTCAGCGCCCACCGCGCACAGAGCGAATCGCTGGACGCGTGGATCACCGAATGCAACCGCGGCCGCAACGGCTGCTTCGTGGCCGACTGGGACGCGCTGCGGGCGCGGCTTGCGGCGCCGGCCCGCTAGCGCGCGGTCCAGCCCCCGTCCACCGGCAGCGCCGTGCCGGTCATCTGCGCCGCGGCGTCCGAAGCCAGAAAGACCACGGTCTGCCCCAGCTGCTCGGGGGTGACAAACTGCAACGAGGGCTGCTTTTCAGCCAGCAGCGCACGCGCGGCGGACTCTTGGTCGATGCCCTCGCGCTCGGCCAACGCGGTGATCTGCTGCTCGACCAGCGCCGTTCGCACCCAGCCCGGGCAGATTGCATTGGCGGTAATGCCGGTGCCCGCATTCTCCAGCGCGGTCACCTTGGTGAACCCCACCACGCCGTGCTTGGCCGCCACATAGGCCGACTTGTTCACCGAGCCCACCAGCCCATGCGCCGAGGCGATGTTGATGATGCGGCCGGCGCCCTGCTGCTTCATGTAGGGCAAGGCCGCCGCCGTGGCATGGAACACCGCCGAGAGATTCAGCGCCAGGATCGCGTCCCACTTCTCTACGGGAAATTCCTCGATCGATGCGGTGTGCTGGATGCCCGCGTTGTTCACCAGGATGTCGATGCGGCCCATCCTCGCGACGGCGTTGGCGATCATGTTCCGTACGGCCTCGCCCCGGGACAGATCGGCGCCGTCATGCGCCACGCGCACACCGAACTCCGCTTCGAGGTTGGCACGGAGGCTCTCGATCTGCGCCGCATCGCCGAAGCCGTTCAGCACGATGTCGGCGCCCTGTCGCGCCAACGCCGTGGCGATGCCAAGGCCAATACCACTGGTGGAACCGGTGACCACCGCGACCTTTCCGTTCAACATGGGCGAGCTTCCATCACGTGCAGGGGGCCAGTGTAGCTCCGCAACTGCACGCCACGCGTGGATGCGCCCCTCTCGGCAGGAATTCATATTGGCTCTATAGTCGGCGCCATCCACCCAAGGATGGCTCGATGAACCCCAGCAAGGCCCTGCTGCCGGCGGCCCTCGCCGCACTGCTCGCTCCTTCCCTCAGCCAAGCCGCATCGCCCGAGCAGCTGGCAACGCCGCTCACCACTGGCAGTGTGCGCCTGGATATCGCCAGTGGCCGCGTGGAGGGCGATGCATGCCTGTCCAATCGCCCCGCCGACGCACAGGGCCACTTCGTGCTCAATGCCGGTCTGAACGTCGCACGGGTCACCGATGACGAGGGCAAGCCGGTCGGATTCGATGGCTGGTACGACCCGGGCGTGGATGGCGAGGCGCGCGTCTACACTCTGGCCGAGCCCACGGCCACGCTCTGCGTGCAGTACGTGGGCGCGTTCCCGCTGTACCCGAAGCACGATGCCATGGGCGACTTCAAAGGCATGATGGCCTTCAACGGCGACAGCGCCCGTTTTACCGAGCAGTCTGCATGGCTGCCTCAGGCGTTCGACCCCAAGGCCCGCGTGCGCGGCAGCGAAAGCCGCTACGACCTGCAGGTGGACTGCCGCGGCTGCCGCTTCCTGTACCTCAATGGCAGCCCCGCCATCGAAGGCACGCAGGGCCGCTTTCGCAGCGACAACGCGCGGCCCATCCTGCTGTTCGGTGGCAGCGGCCCGATCACCCACACCGCGCAGGTCACCCTCCTCAACGAGAGCCTGCCCACGCCCAAGGTCGACGCGCTGTCCCGCGTCGTGCAGCAGGTGGCCGACGCGCACGCGCGCTACATGGGCGTGCCGCTGGCCGACCGCCCCACCTTCCTGCGCATGGTCACGCTCAACCAGGCCGAGCGCGACCGCGACGGCAGCGAATGGGGCTTTGCCACCTGGCCGACCATCGCCATGAGCGGCAGCATCGGCAACGTGGCCGATTCGCTGCTGGCCGGCGGTGAACAGGCCGAACGGCGCGTGCAGTACATCGCGCACGAAATGGGCCACTACTACTTCGGCACGCTCAACCGGCCGCAGGGGCCGTACTACTGGGTGCTGCTGGAATCCAGCGCCGAATTCCTGTCGATCAAGGCGCTGCGTCAGATCAGTGGTGACGCTGCGGCGGACCACTATGTTGCAAGGTTGCAGGCCACCGTCGATGCGCTCGATACGCCGCTGCCGGCGCTTGATGCCGTCGATGGCCACTCGGACCTGGGCGAGATGTATCGCTACGTCTATGGTCCGTTGCTGCTACTTTCGCTGGAAAAGCAGGTGGGTGAGGCGAAGATGCAGGCCTTCATGCGCGGGCTGCTGGCCGCGCCTTCACCGAAAGACTGGGCGGAGCTGCAGGCCATTGCACTGAAGGCCAGTATCGATGCCGAGGCCTGGCAGCACTGGCAGGCCAGCTGTGTGGCAGGGGGCAGGCCGAGGTGTCGGGGCTGATGCCGGGACGGGCAATCATCGCCTGATCGCATCACCAACAAGGGCGCCCATTGGCGCCCTTGTTGATTGCAGGGCAAGGCCGAAACGTCGCTTACGCCCCACTGGCATGGGTAGAATTGGCCAAACCCTGTCGTATAAGGCCATGCCATGGAACACCCTCTTGTCGAGGTTCGGGGCGCTGCCCAAGCGCTCAGGGAGTTCGCCGAAGCCCGTGACTGGGCCCAGTTTCACTCCCCCAAGAATCTTGTCATGGCCCTTTCCGGCGAAGTTGGAGAGCTGAACGAGATCTTCCAGTGGATGACAGAGGCCGACTCGTTCAAGGCGGCGACTTCGGAAACCACCGCCAAGGCCGTACGCGATGAAGTTGCCGATGTAGCCCTGTACCTCATCCGGCTGTCGGACGTGCTCGGCATCGATCTGAACGAAGCCGTCAGCAGCAAGCTGGCCACCAATGCCGCCAAGTACCCGGTGGACCTCTCGCGGGGCGTCAGCACCAAGTACAACAAGCTGTCGCAGCCATGATCGTCTACCAGGCAGACAAGGCGTCCTTCCTTCGCCAATGCAACGACGAGGAGATCGAGGAGGTCATCCGCGCCAGCTTCAAGGCGGCGACGAAGGGCGACGTAGGCGAGTCCGAGATCCGTTCCTGGCGCGAGTCGCTTCGGTACGTCGCGCGTGCACTCACCCATCACTCCATTCCCGATGACATCGGCGTGGCGGTGGAGTTCATTCTTCCCCAGTCGAAGAAGCGCATCGACGTCGTCCTGACCGGTCGCTCCGAGGACGGCTCGCCCCACGTCATCATCGTCGAGCTCAAGCAATGGTCCGCCATCAAGCCGACCAAACGCGACGCCATCGTGGAGCTTCGCGAAGGGCAATCACTCGTTCACCCCAGCTATCAGGCGTGGTCCTATGCTGCATTCCTGGAAGGCTTCAACGAAGCGGTCCATGAAGGAAAACTCCAGCTCCACCCCTGCGCCTACCTGCACAACTATGTGCCGGACGGTGTGATCGATTCGCCCCACTATCAGCCCTACATCGAACGTGCCCCGCTCTTCCTGAAGAGCACCGGGGACCTCGAAAAGCTGCGTGGCTTCATCAGTCAGCACACCAGCAAAGGCGATGGCGCGTCCGTGCTTGCCGAGCTGGAGAATGGGCGAATCCGCCCTTCCAAGGCGCTCGCCGACGATGTGCATCGGCTGTTGAGGGGAAACAGTGCCTTTGCGCTGCTTGATGAGCAGAAGCAAGTATTTGAAGCCGCCAAGGCCGCGTGTGCCCAAGCGCACGCCAGCGGAAAGCCCCGCGTCGTCATCGTCGAAGGTGGTCCAGGTACGGGCAAGTCCATTGTCGCGGTGAATCTTCTTGCCGCGCTTCGCGATGGGTTGACCGTCAAGTACATCTCCAAGAATGCGGCACCTCGCGCCGTCTACAGCAACACGCTCATCCAGAAGCCCGAGAACGCCCATCTGGTGCATCTTTTCGGCGGGTCCGGCTCCTTTACCGAGTCGGCACAGAACGCGTATGACGTGTTGGTCGTGGACGAGGCACACCGCCTTACCGAGAAGAGCGGGTTCTATGGAAACCTGGGCACGCACCAGATCCAGGAACTGATAAATGCCGCACTGTGCAGTGTGTTCTTCATCGATGAAGACCAGCGCGTCACGCTGAAGGATGTCGGCACCAAAGAGGCCATCCGGGACTTCGCCATGGCCCGTGGAGCGACGGTGGAGGAGTACATACTGTCTTCGCAGTTCCGTTGCGCGGGTTCAGACGGCTATCTGGCGTGGCTGGACGATGTACTGCAGATCCGGCCTACCGCAAACACGACGCTGGACGAGAACAGCTACGACTTCCAGGTATTCGATGATCCGTCCGCGCTGCATGCCGCCATCGAAGCGAGGAACACCGTCAACCGTGCGCGCGTTGTGGCCGGCTACTGCTGGCCTTGGAACAGCAAGAAGAACAGCAAGGAGATGGACATTGTCATCGGCAGCTACCAGCGCCAATGGAACCTCAATGACGACGGAAGCCTCTGGATCATCTCGCCGGACTCGATCGACCAGGTGGGATGCATCCATACCTGCCAGGGTCTGGAAGTGGACTACATCGGGGTGATCATCGGGCCGGACCTCGTCATGCAGGACGGCGTGCTCAAGACCGTGCCGCGCGCGCGGGACCGGCACGACAAAACCATGAAGGGTTTCGTGAAGCTGTCAAAGGCTCATCCCGCCCACGCCGCTGAACTCGCGGACACCATCATCAAGAACACCTACCGCACCTTGATGACCCGAGGGATGAAGGGCTGCTACGTCTACGCGACCGATCCGCAGGTTGCCGCCTACTTCAGGGCCCGACTGCAGTCCGTCGCCAGCGTTGAGCACGCTGTAGAGGTGGAGGCCTGAGCGCCTCCACCTGACAGGCCATCAGCGGTAGATTCACGCGGGGCGAAGATGCTCCCCCTCAACCCATCACTTCCAGTGATCCGGCCCCAGAAACGGCAGGCTCAACACAAACACCGGAACCGCCACAGGAATCAAAGCGGCACCCAGCACCTTGCCCGCCGCTGCCCCCACGCCCGGCGTGTCCTCCCGCTCCGGCAGGATACGCTCGGCGCGCGCGTTGATCGGCTGCGCCAGCGTAGCCTTCTCCGCCAGCGCCGCAGCGTCCGGCAACTGCACGCGTTCGCCATCGCCCTCGAACAACGCGCTGTAATAGCTGCCACCCTTCTTTGAAAGGTCGCAGGCGCGATCAAAAGCCAGCGAGTAACGGCTCCGCTCCAGCGGCAGGTAGTAGCGCGCGCGCTCATCGACCACCTTGGCTTCTCGCGGTGTGACGTCAATCCGTTCCAGCCTGAACTGCAACGCCTGTTGCGGCGTCACCTGCTCCGGCCGCAGCAGCAGCGCGTAGCTGCCATGCACCTTGGCCTTGTTGGCCGGGTCGCGCCAATCCTCGTGGAAGTACATCTGCGCGCACACCACCGCCTCGCGCAGCGGGCTGTCCATCAGGGCGCGGTAGTCACGGAACGGCGCCGCGTCGAAGCGCATCGGTTCGTCGTAGCGCGGCAGCAGGTACAGCTGCCCATCGTTGGCCACGAAGGAACCGGTAATCTCGCGGATCGAGGTGTGCTGCTCCGGGCCGCTGGCGCACCCGGACAGCAGGCCCAGGCACAGGGCGGAGAGAATGAAGAAGGACGTTCGCATGTCGTGTCGAGGGCTTCCCTGGCAAAGGGCCTCGCCAGAACGCGCGAGGCCAATCCGCCATGGTGCCACGCCGGCCATCACACGCCCAATCAACCGGCTTACTTCAACCGTTCAAGCAGCCGCTGCCCCACTTCCAGCGCCGAGGCCGGGTTCTGCCCGGTAATCAGCTCGCGGTCCACCACCACATGGCCGGTCCACGGCGTGGTGTTGCTGCTGAACTTCGCACCCGCCCGCTGCAACGCGGTCTGCGGGTAGAACTTCATCTCGCCGCCGCCCAGCAGCGGCTTGGCCTGTTCTTCTTCCTGGTTGCTGATCACCGTCATCTGGTAGCCGCTGTAGATCCACTTCGGCGTGGCCGGCAACGCACCCGCGTCCAACTTTGCCACGAAACCCGCTGCATCCGGCAGGGTGGACAGCAGCGCGATCGGCCCGTGGCAGACCAGCGCGGTGGTCTTGCTGCGCTGGTGGAAGTCGGCCAGCAACCGGCCCAGCGCCGGGCTCTTCAGCAGGTCCTGCATCGGCGCGTGGCCACCAGGAATGTAGACCGCATCGAAGCGCGCGTAACCCTGCTGCTCGATGCGCGCCAGGCTGACCACCGGTGAGGTGGTCGGCGAGGTCAGCGCCAGCTTGTCCAGCAGATCCTTGTGCAGCTTCAGCTGTGCGGCATCGTTGCCGAAGTACGCGGGCGTCACCGAGGACGCATCCACCGTGGGCGCCCGCCCCTGCGGCGTGGCGAAAGTCACCGCGTGCCCCGCGTCCAGCAGCAGCTTGACCGGCTGCATCAACTCGTTGAGATAGAAGCCGGTGGACAGCACCTTGCCGTCCTTCAGGTCCAAGTGGTTTTCATCGGACAGCACCACCAACACATTGGCGGCCTGCGCGCCGCTGGCGGCCAGAGTCAAGGCCAGCGCTGCGGCCAGCCGGGTCATCAGGTTCATGGGATAGCTCCTATCGGGGAATGGCCGCCACTTTATTCATCGCCCCAGCGGCGATAAATTGGCCTCATCGCAAAACATCTGTTCCCCGGAGAGCCAAATGAGCCGCAAGTTCGACTATCTGGGCGACGTGGAAGTCTTCCTGGCGGTGGTGGAGCACGGTTCGTTCACGGCCGGCGCGGTGGCGCTGTCCACCACGCCGTCGGTATTGAGCCGCGCGGTCACCCGCCTGGAAGCGCGGCTGGGCCGCCAGCTGCTGCAGCGGACCACCCGCCGCGTGGGCCTGACCGACGCCGGGCGGCTCTATCGGGAACAGGTGCGCACGGCCTTTGGCCTGCTGGACGACGCCGAGCGCGACGTACAGGGCCAAGACGGCGCGCTGGCAGGCCGCGTGCGCCTGAGCGTGCCGACCACCTATGGCCACTACCGGCTGCCGCCCGTGCTGGCGCGCTTTGCGCAGCAGTACCCGCAGGTGCAGGTGGAACTGAACATCACCAACCGCAATGTGGACCTGGTGGCCGAAGGCTTCGACCTGGCCATCCGGCTGGGCCAGCTGCCGGACAGCGGGCTGGTGGCACGCAAGCTGGAAGACGCGCCGCTGCTGCTGGTGGCTGCGCCGGACTATCTGCAACGCCGCGGCACGCCGCAGACGCTGGACGACCTGCAGCAGCACCTGTGCCTGCCCTTCGTGATGCCGCGCACCGGGCGGCTGGCGCCGTGGATCTTCCGCGACAGCGGGCGCGACGTGGACTGGCTGCCGCGTTCGTCCATCGAGACCTCCGACGATGTGCTGGGCGTGGTGTCGCTGGCCGAACAGGGCATCGGCATCTGCCAGAGCTATGAGTTCATCGTGCGCGAACGGTTGCGGCGTGGGCAGCTGGTGGAGGTGCTGCCGCAGCTGCGCGGGAGATCGCGGCCGTTCTCGGTGATCTATGCGCCGCATCGGCGGCAGTCGGCGGCGGCGCGGGCGATGATTGAGTTGCTGGTGGGGAATGCGGCCGAAGCTGAGGACGGCGTTGGTTGAGGGTGCGATGCCTGCTGGCCGTGTCGTGATTGAACCGCTTTTTGAGGTGCGCGGGTGATCGGGCAGCGACGCCAGCCGATTTTGAGCCGAAAGGGATGTTAAGAAGGCTGTCGCGCTATTCGCTTGCGGCATGGGCGATTACGCCAGTTTGATTCGCAATCAGCAGGGTGACTGCGCGAATGCGTCTGGCGATGTCGCGTGCTGCACGAATGGTGCGTGCCACAATAGTTCTTCGCTCTCGATTCGTGCGATTTCTTCGGGAATTTCTATTGGCATTCGGAGCGACGGCGTAAACACCATGGCGCGCCACCGACAACGGGTGGCACCGGGTCTGCAAACCCGTGACGATTGCTGTGCCTGTTGTTTACGCTTGCCCGTCGGCACCGTACCTGAACGGTGCCGGCGGGCAATCCGTCGGCCTTTATGGCGGGCGGTGCGTGGGGGTTTTCGGACCCACCGGTCATGGCGCTACTTCGTCCCGGTTTGCAGCCACGCATCGTCCGCCACCCCGTTTACGCGGTGGCGCTGTCAAGCACAGCCAGGGAAACCGACGCCATGAACGATTCCGAGAACTTCTCCTCGTATACATCCGTTGAGCCCATCAACGACGACATCCCACCGCCCGACCTCAACTCCCTGATCGGCATCCTCAAGCGCATCCGTCGGTGTGAAGGCGCGGATGGGCTGCCCTGGCCGGAAAACGATGTGTCGCCTGGACGCCGAGTCAGCCTCGCGAGGAGTGAGCGCGCGATGGTGGGGGCGCTGACAGTGCTGGAGGTGCTGCACGCCGCGGATCGCTGCCGGGTGGCGGCGGACCCGGAGCGGCATTTGGATGAGGGAGTGGTTGATGGGTTGTTTCTGGCTTGCCGGGGGTTGGTTGAGTGGGCTTGTCGGGAAGTTAGGCCGGAGTAAGTCGCCATTTCCCCTGCCTTGGAGCAGCCCAAGCAACTACAACAGCACAATGCGCTCTGCGTGTTTTCGCCCAGTCGAGTCAGAGTGAATGTCATATCGAACGGCACGCCCCTCGCACATATCTTTCCATAGTGTGGAGGTAACCCAGGTCCTATTTACATACACCTCGACACCGAAATTATCCTTGAGGAAACCAAAATTCTCAGTTCGGCCTTGCTGCTTGAGTACACCCGATCGACCGTGCACCACCTCGGCATCCGACCCCTCATCATCCGATATTACAGATCCAGGAGAGAGGTTTTTTATCAAAATAATAGTATCATCAAGCACATCCTTATCAACAGCGAGCGGCAGAAGCTTTAGAGATTGAATTGTCCTAATTCCCTTCGCAAGATGCTCAATCAGCAGATTATCAACAACCTCTGGCTTAATTTCCCGAAGGAAATCATTCAACTGTCCGATGGCCTCTAGAGCTCCACGCGGATCACCAGTACTCAAACGATGCTCCGCCTTCCTTACATGGAGCTGCGCCTGTATATCGTTCACAATCTTTTCATCACGAAACGTTTTAAATCCAGCGCGCCACGCACTATCTATGTGCTGCTGAGCAGCATCAAAATCATATAAAAATAGGCTGGCGCGAGAGGCTTCTCGTAATACTGCGGTTTCATTTGGATCAACCTTCAAAGCCTCCTCAAAATCGGAGAGGGCATCAGCATGATTACCATAACTCCGCATAAGAAAACCACCACGAAAGAAGAATAGTTGAGGCTGATCCTCACCGACGTCGAACGCAGCTTCGTACGCGGCAATAGCCCCCTGAAGATCTCCTTGACGAAAACAAATGAAAGCAAGTGTTCGGTATACCTCAAAGTACTCAGGGGCAGATATCTTTAGATCCTTGATAATCTCGTGCGCATCTTCAAATCGCGATTTAAGCGTGAGGCTCGCAGCATGCCTGAGTCTCCTAGCTGCAATTGCTTCCGATTGAGTTCGAACCACAAATGAGCGAGCGTCGTACCTATTTCTCTTGCTGCTACCGCGCTCTTCCTGCAAGGCACTACCAATTGCCCTAGACCTAGAGAGAATATCATCCACATCTTTCGGCGTAAGCCTGAGAACGCGAATCACATATGATCTCGCAAACGGCTTTAATCTATACAGCCGCTCATACTCAGATGAATCCGATTTCTCGATCAATCCAAATCGCATTAACTCGGCAAGTCCTGACTCAATCTGAGCGGAACTCTCAAGAGAAATATTCTGCATCACGGTAGCCGACAAGGGCTGAGGGACAGCTGCCAGAATTGCGAGAACCTTCTTTGCGTTATCACCAACCCTCTGAAATACATTTTCCATGCAGAACTTCAGAGCGATCTGTGGGTCCGCCGTTATTTGCGCCGGATCCAGACCCGAGGAAACCCCTATGGCAAACCACTTTATAAGAAGAGGCTTATTTGCCAACTTGCGAAGGTGCCGCCGGAGTATCGGCTCTTGCACGCGACGGAGGCTCTTAATATCGTAAGCCTCAATTAGCCTTCGAAGGTATGTCAGCGCCTCATCGTCCGTGAAAGCACTAACCTTTACTGACAGATCTCCACCCAAGGGAACCCTGGACGTGAAGATCAACTTACTCTGACCAGGAACATCTGACGCAAATTCAATTAGAGAATCATCCAGAACCGTCTCAAGATTATCTATAACCAGAAGAACCTTATTCTGTTCAAGCAATCGGCGCACGCGCTCTATCGGAAGATCATCACCCGCTTCGAATTGCTCAGCGATACTTTCAAATATCCCGAGCGATGACGATATCGCGCCTTCGATCCTCTCAATTTCGTTACCTGTCAATCTATTAGATTTTGCTGAAACCCAGACAAAAGCATCGAAATCGTGGTCATTAGACTGCAGCAAACCATAGATGGTTTGAAGAGTCAGAGCCGTTTTTCCATCACCGCCATCACCAAGCACCGTAACTACGGGGTGTCGCCCCAGAATTTTCTTCTTCAGCTCCTTCTCAAGCTGTTTTCGGGGCTGGAATCCCGTATCATCGTAGTCCGGGACCGGCAAATTATTTAAGACCTCGCCAGGAACAAAATCATCCCAAAGCGAGATCGTGACCTTCAAGAGCGCGTCAGGATTCTCACCGTACTCCTTATAAGTAGCGAACAGCGATGGCCAGTATGCTGGAGCCGAGAGAAAATCTCGCGCAATGGAGAATCCGACCGAATACTCCTCCGTAGTAAGCGGCCTACCGTGCATCGTCGAGTTCCTTATAGGAATCGCCAATTCAAAAGCCGCTCTATTTCTTAGATAGTAATCAGCTGACGCCTGATCAAGCTTTTCCTTATGCCTAAGAAGAATTGAGTACTTATCTCCGAGATCCAACCCATGTAGCAGCTCGGAATCGTCAACCCCAATGTCACCCCCACGAGCCTGAAGCCTCGACTTTGCCTTCTCCCGCTCCTGAGAAGTGAGTATTTCCGGACATTCGAAACCGCAGGCACTACGAATTCGCGCGACGAGGTCCCGTTCAATTGCATCAAAGAAGATGTAAAGCGCGACACGCTGATAGCTAGCCATAATCCCTCCCTAGATTTGGAATCATGTTACCCAGCGGCCTCAAATGCAACCCGCGCTGACCGCTTCTCGCTACGACCTCCGCCAGATACCTAACCCATACCGTGACCTGGCGATCAAATGCCCGCAATGTGAGAATCGATCAAATTCAAGAGCTGCCTGGCACACCGACACACGGGACGAGGGCAGGAAAGTCGGTGACAGAGGATACATACAACAAGGGCGCCTCTCGGCGCCCTCGTTCTTTCAACTCATTCCCACTCAATGGTCGCCGGCGGCTTCCCCGAGATGTCATAAACCACCCTCGACACCCCCCGCAACTCATTGATGATTCGGTTGCTCACCGTCCCCAGGAACTCGTACGGCAGATGCGCCCAATGCGCCGTCATGAAGTCGATCGTCTCCACGGCCCGCAGCGCAATCACCCACTCATAAGCGCGCGCGTCACCCACCACGCCCACCGACTTCACCGGCAGGAACACGGCAAACGCCTGGCTGGTCTTGTCGTACAAGTCGGCCTTGCGCAGTTCATCAATGAAGATGGCATCGGCCTTGGCCAGCAGTTCGGCGTATTCCGGCTTCACTTCACCCAGAATGCGCACGCCCAGGCCCGGGCCCGGGAACGGATGGCGGTAGACCATGGTGCGCGGCAGGCCCAGCTCAACGCCCAGGCGGCGCACTTCGTCCTTGAACAGCTCGCGCAGCGGCTCCACCAGGCCCAGCTTCATGTGCTCCGGCAGGCCGCCCACGTTGTGGTGGCTCTTGATCACATGCGCCTTGCCGGTCTTGCTGCCGGCCGACTCGATCACGTCCGGGTAGATGGTGCCCTGCGCCAGCCACTTGGCGTTGCTCAGCTTGTTCGACTCTTCGTCGAAGATCTCAACGAACAGGTTGCCGATGATCTTGCGCTTGGCTTCCGGGTCGCTCACGCCTTCCAGCGCCTTGAAGTAACGGTCGGCGGCATTCACGCGCACGACTTTCACGCCCATGTGCTCGGCGAACATCGCCATCACCTGGTCGCCTTCCTGCCAGCGCAGCAGGCCGGTATCCACGAACACGCAGGTCAGCTTCTCGCCGATGGCCTTGTGCAGCAGCGCGGCCACGACGGACGAATCGACGCCGCCGGACAGGCCCAGGATCACTTCGTCATCGCCCACCTGTTCGCGCACGCGGGCGATCTGGTCGTCGATGATGTTGGCGGCGGTCCACAGGGTCTGGCAGCCGCACACGTCCACCACGAAGCGGCGCAGCAGCGTCTGGCCCTGCAGGGTGTGGGTTACTTCCGGGTGGAACTGCACGCCGTACCAGCGCTTTTCTTCGTTGGCCATGGCGGCCACCGGAATGCGGTCGGTGGTGGCGGTGATGGTGAAGCCCGGCGGCGCAACGGAGACGTGGTCGCCGTGGCTCATCCAGACATTCAGCTTCGGCTCGCCGCCGTGGTCGCTCAGGCCCTTGAACAGCGCATCGGGGTTGATGACATTCACTTCGGCATGGCCGAATTCGCGCTGGTCAGCCGCTTCGGTGGCACCGCCCAGCTGGGCAGCCAGGGTCTGCATGCCGTAGCAGATGCCGAAGATCGGCAGGCCGCTGTCGAACACTTCCTGCGGCGCGGCCGGGGCGCCCGGCAGCGTGGTCGATTCCGGGCCACCGGACAGGATGATGCCCTTGGCGCCGAAGCCGGCGATCTCGGCCGGGTTGTGGTCCCACGCCCAGATTTCGCAGTAGACGCCCAGCTCGCGGATGCGGCGGGCAATCAGCTGCGTGTACTGCGCGCCGAAATCGAGGATGAGGATCTTGTCGTTATGGATGTTGGTCATGGTGCCGTTCCAGTGGTGTTTTTCGCAGCGCCCGGCGCTTCAAGGCTCTGCGTCAGCGTGGCGATGAACGCCTCGCGTTGTTGAATATGTGAGGGATCTTCCTCGTCCCAGCGCAGCATCAGCAGGCCGTGCGGTGCGTTGGGGTTGGCGCGGTCGGCGCGCGGCAGTTCGGCGATTTCCTGCACTTCGGTGCCGGGCACGATGCGCCGTTGAAAGGCGTGCATCGGGTAACCGGAATCCACGGCGTTGCCCCAGAACGCGGACTGCACGCTCATCCGTTTCGGCTCCAGCGGCCCCAGCTCGGCGGTGACCACAGGATCTTCAAGCCTGTCACCCAGATCGGTAACGCACCGCAGGATGACCTGCAACGGGCGCTCGCCGGTCCCTTTCAGCAGCCAGCGCTGCTCGCCAGCGGCCTGCACCTGCCAGCCCTTCGGCAGCGAGAACGCGTTCTGGCACGCCTGCACGTGCTGCAATTGCGAAACCGCCGCGCCCGGAGACCCGGAGCGCGGCGGCGGTTCGGACAACGAACAGCCTGCCATCAGCAGGCTGCCCGTAATCGCAAGAGCAGTTCGCAAGCGCATCAGGCGCGGTAGTTCGGTGGCTCTTTGGTGATCGTCACGTCGTGGACGTGGCTCTCACGCTGGCCGGCGCCGCTGATCTTCACGAACTTGGGCTTGCTGCGCATCTCGTCGATGGTGGCGCAGCCCACGTAGCCCATGGTGGCGCGCAGGCCGCCCATCAGCTGGTGGATGATGCCGCCCACCGGGCCGCGGTACGGCACGCGGCCTTCGATGCCTTCCGGCACCAGCTTGTCGGCGGTGGCGGCGTCCTGGAAGTAGCGGTCCTTGGACCCCTTCTCCATGGCAGCCAGCGAGCCCATGCCGCGGTAGCTCTTGTACGAACGGCCTTGGTACAGCTCGGTCTCGCCCGGCGATTCCTCGGTACCGGCCAGCAGGCCGCCGACCATGATGGTCGAGGCACCGGCGGCCAACGCCTTGCCGATGTCGCCCGAGTAGCGGATGCCACCGTCGGCGATCAGCGGGATGCGGTCCTGCAGCGCCTCGGCCACCAGGTCGATGGCGGTGACCTGCGGCACGCCGACGCCGGCGACAACGCGGGTGGTGCAGATCGAGCCCGGGCCGATGCCGACCTTCACCGCGTCCGCGCCGCTGTCCAGCAGCGCCAGTGCGGCTTCGCCGGTGCAGATGTTGCCGCCGATGACCTGCACGTTCGGGAAGTTCTTCTTGACCCAGCTGACGCGGTCCAGCACGCCCTGCGAGTGGCCGTGCGCGGTATCGACCACGATCACGTCCACGCCCGCGGCGACCAGCGCTTCCACGCGGCGATCGGTATCGCCACCCACGCCGACGGCGGCGCCGACCAGCAGGCGGGTCGACAGATCCTTGGCGGCGTTCGGGAAGTCGGTGTTCTTCTGGATGTCCTTGACGGTGATCAGGCCACGCAGTTCGAACGAGTCATTGACCACCAGCACCTTTTCGATGCGGTTGCGGTGCAGCAGCTGCAGCACTTCGTCGGACGCGGCGCCTTCCTTGACCGTGATCAGGCGATCCTTCTTGGTCATGATGTGGCGGACCGGATCGTCCAGCTCGGTCTCGAAGCGCATGTCGCGGTGGGTCACGATGCCGGCCAGCAGGCCGTCGCTGCCCACCACCGGCACGCCGGAGATGTTGTGCGCCTGGGTCAGGGCCAGCACGTCACGGATGGTGGTTTCCGGGCCGACGGTGATCGGGTCGCGGATGACACCGGCCTCGAACTTCTTCACCTTGGCCACTTCCGCGGCCTGCTGTTCCAGGCTGAGATTCTTGTGGATGATGCCCATGCCGCCGAGCTGGGCCATGGCGATGGCCAGGCGGGCTTCGGTGACGGTGTCCATCGCGGCGGACAGGATCGGAAGCTTGAGCTTCAGGTCTCGGGTCAACCGCGTTTCGAGGTTGACGTCCTTGGGCAGGATGGTCGAGTGGGCGGGGACGAGCGAGACGTCGTCGTAAGTGAGTGCTTCAGCCTGGATGCGCAGCATCGGCATACCCGAGATGTGGGGAAGCGCGACATTTTACCTTGTTTTCGCGCCGCGTGGCAGGGGGTGGATGCGACGCAGTGTCGCGCGGGCGGCGGTCGGTTCAGGAGGGCTTGGGTGGGTGCCAACCTTGGTTGGCACAACCCGTCCGGCACCGGTACCCCAGATGGGCCGATGGCCCTGATGGATGTGTGCCAACCAAGGTTGGCACCTGCCAGGAGCGGGTCGGCGGGAATCGCGGGGCATCAATGCAACCCCGGTAGCGCCGGGCCATGCCCGGCGAGCGCAGCGGCGCCGCAAACATCCGCCGGGCATGGCCCGGCGCTACCCTCAGGAGGCTTCCGCCGCTTCCAGGGTGTTCTGCATCAACGTGGCCACGGTCATCGGGCCGACACCGCCCGGCACCGGGGTGATCCAGCTCGCCCGCTGCGCCGCCGCGTCGAAGCCGACGTCGCCCACCAGGCGGCCGTCATCCAACCGGTTGATGCCGACGTCGATCACCACCGCGCCCGGCTTCACCCACTCGCCCGGCACGATGCCCGGGCGGCCCACCGCCACCACCAGAATGTCGGCGTTGCGCACGGCCTGTTCCAGCACGTCCTTCGGGGTGAACTTGTGGCAGCTGGTCACGGTGCAGCCGGCAATCAGCAGTTCCAGGCCCATCGGGCGGCCGACGTGGTTGCTGACACCCACAATCGTGGCGTTGCGACCGCGCACCGGCTGGTCGGTGTGGCCCAGCAGCGTGGTGATGCCGCGCGGCGTGCACGGGCGCAGGCCGAACTCGCGCAGAGCCAGATGGCCGACGTTTTCCGGGTGGAAGCCATCGACATCCTTGCGCGGGTCGATGCGCTGGATCAGCCGGCGCGCATCGGGGATGCCCGGCAGCGGCAGCTGGATCAGGATGCCGTTGATCTTCGGATCGGCATTGAGCTGGTCGATCAGGTCCAGCAGTTCGGCCTCGGTGGTGCCGGCCGGCAGGTCGTAATCGTGTGCTTCGATGCCGACCTTCTCGGCGGCACGGCGCTTGTTGCGCACGTATACGGTCGAGGCCGGGTCGCCGCCCACCAGCACCACGGCCAGCCCCGGACGGCTGCCACCGGCCGCGATGCGGGCGTCGACGCGCACCTTCAGGCTGTCGAGCAGGTCTTCAGCGATGCGGCGGCCATCGAGAATGCGGGCAGGATGCGGGGCGGCGGAATCGTTCATCGAATGCGGGGGCGGCGGCGGTGGGGAGGCTATTGTCCCCGATTCAGGCCCCCTCGCCCACCGCCAATGCAGCCGCTGCGCTCGCCGGGCATGGCCCGGCGCTACCTTGGAACGCTGACCCCGGGTGACGTTACGGGCCGCATCCCTCATTCTTCCTCTTCGGGCACGTCCTGCGGGTTCAAGGTCTTGCTTGCCCGCTTCGGCGCGGTGAACGGGGTCGGCGTCGGTACGCCCTGGCCGGAGTTGCCAAACACCATCTTGGCGCCGGCGTTCAGGCCGCCGCCGGCGATTTCCAGCTCGAAACGCTCGGCGTCGCGGCGACGGATCTGCTCGGCGATCTCGATCGCGTCGTCCTCGTCGGCGCCCAGCTCGATCAGGGCGGCCTGACCGAACAGCACGGCCGATTCAAAGGTCTCGCGGATCTGGAAATCGACGCCGGCATGGATCAGCCGCAGTGAATGCTCGCGGTCGAACGAGCGCACCATCAGCTTGGCCTGCGGGAATTCGTGCGCGACCAGCTCGACGATGCGGTCGGCGGCGTCGGCCTTGTCCACGCACACCGCAATCGCGCGCGCGGTCGCCGCGCCGGAAGCATGCAGCACGTCCAGGCGGGTGCCATCGCCGTAGTAGATCTTGAAGCCGAACCGGGCCGCGCTCTGGATCATCTCCACATCGTTGTCGATGATGGTCACGTCCACGTCGCGCGCCAGCAGCGACTGGCTGGCCACCTGGCCGAAGCGGCCGAAGCCGATCAGCAGCACGCTGCCGGACAGGCCGTCGGCCTCGTCCACGCCCTCCAGGTTCACCGTCGGCTTTGGTGCCACGCGCTTGTAGACCAGCACCACCAGCGGGGTCAGCGCCATCGACAGCACCACCACGGCGGTGAAGTTGGCATTGATGTCCACGTCGATCACACCGGCGGCCGCCGCTGCGGAGAACAGCACGAAGGCGAACTCACCGCCCTGCGCCATCAGCACGCCACGGTCCAGCGCCTGCGCGTGGTCGCTGCCCATCAGACGCGCAACGACGTAGATGCACAGTGCCTTGGCCGCCATCAGCGCCAGCACCAGGCCGGCGATCAGCTGCCAGTGCGAGGCCACTACGCCCAGGTCCAGCGCCATGCCGACGCTGAGGAAGAACAGGCCGAGCAGGATGCCGCGGAACGGTTCGATGTCGGCTTCAATCTGGTGGCGGAAGGTCGACTCGCTCAGCAGCACGCCGGCCAGGAACGCGCCCATCGCCATCGACAGGCCGGACAGCTGCATCAGCAGTGCCGCGCCCAGCACCACCAGCAACGCGGCGGCGGTCATCACCTCGCGTGCCTTCGATTCGGCCAGCAGGCGGAACAGCGGGTTGAGCAGGAAGCGGCCGACCAGCACCAGGCCGACGATGGCACCGACACCGATCGCCACCGACAGCCAGCGCGAGCCCTCGCCATCGGCGCTGCCCGCGCTGGGCGCCATCCACGCCACCAGGGCCAGCAGCGGCACGATCAGCAGGTCTTCGAACAGCAGGATGGAGACGATCTTCTGCCCCGAAGGCAGCGCGATATCACCGCGCTCGGCCAGCAGCTGCATCACCACGGCGGTGGACGTCAGCACGAAGCCGGTGGCACCGATGAAGGCCACCTGCCACGGGAAGCCGAACAACTTGGCGATGCTGGTCAGGACCAGCGCGCAGGTGACGATCTGCAGCGTGCCGAGCCCGAAAATTTCCTTGCGCAGGCTCCACAGGTGCGAGGGCCGCATCTCCAGGCCGATCACGAACAGGAACATCACCACGCCGAGTTCGGCGGTATGCAGGATGGCCTGCGGATCCGAGAACCAGCCCAGCCCGAACGGTCCGATCGCCAGGCCGGCGGCGAAGTAGCCCAGCACCGACCCCAGGCCCAGCCGCCGGAACAAGGGCACCATCACCACCGCCGCGCCCAGCAGGGCAACCACCTTGACCAGCTCGCTGGTCGCTGCTTCTACCGCCATGCGGTGCTTTCCCCGGAATCCAGAATCGCTCACCACGATAGAGCAATGTGGATGACGGCAATAGCACGCATGTTGCGCCGGATTGTCTTGGAGGTGGAACGATGCCGGCAGCCACCCCACACATCATTCTGAAACGATCAACGGTAGCGCCGGACCATGCCCGGCGGATGTGCGTGCCGGCCCCGCTGCGCTCGCCGGGCGTGGCCCGGCGCTACCGCGATCACCCGCCCCGGCAGAAGGCGGCGTAATCGATGTATCCCGGGAACGGCACGCCCGGCGCGCAGACCGGAGCCGATGCCAGGATCAACGGTAGCGCCGGGCCATGCCCGGCGGATGTGTCTGCCCGTGCCGCTGCGCTCGCCGGGCGTGGCCCGGCGCTACCGGAATCACCCGCCCTTGCAGAAGGCGGCGTAATCGATATAGCCCGGGAACGGCACGCCCGGCGCGCAGACCGGGCACTGCGGGTCCGGGCCGATGCCGGTTTCGCGGAAGCGCATGCCCAGTGCATCGAAACGCAGCAGACGCCCCACCAGGGGCTCGCCGATGCCCAGCAGCAGCTTCAACACCTCGGTGGCCTGCAGCACACCGGCCAACCCTGGCAGCACGCCCAGCACGCCGGCCTCGGAACAGTTCGGCGCGAACTCCGGCGGCGGGGGCTCCGGGAACAGGCAGCGGTAGCAGGGCGCGACGCCGCGCTGGCGGCCGGCGTCGAACACGCTCACCTGGCCGTCGAAGCGCTCGATCGCCGCATACACCAGCGGCAGGCGGAGCTTGATGCAGGCGTCGTTGAGCAGATAGCGCAGCGGGAAGTTGTCCGAGCCATCCAGCACCACGTCCACCCCGTCCAGCAGCGCGTCGACGTTGTCGGAGGTGACCCGCTGCGGCACGGCTTCAATGTCGATGGCGGGATTCAGCGCCAGCAGGCGCTCGCGTGCGGAGTCGACCTTGAGCTGGCCGACACTGGCTTCGGTATGCACGATCTGGCGGTGCAGGTTGCTGCGTTCGACCCGGTCGTGATCGGCAAAGCGCAGGTGCCCGACCCCGGCGGCGGCCAGGTAGAAGCCGGCCGGTGCGCCCAGCCCGCCCGCGCCCAGCACCAGCACACGCGACTGCTGCAGGCGACGCTGGCCCGCCTCGCCGATCTGCGGCAGAAGCAGGTGGCGCGAGTAGCGATCGAAGAAATCGCGGTCGGCAGCGCTGGCCTCGGGCTGCACCAGCGGCAGCGCCTGCTCGCGCCAGGCCACGGTGCCCCCGGCGACCGACGCCACGTTTGCGTAGCCGGCATCGAGCAGGGCCTGCGCGGCGTCGGCCGAACGCTTGCCGGTCTGGCAGATCAGCAGGATTTCCTGTTCCGGGCGTGGCAGGTGCGCGGCCGGGTCGGCCTGCAGTTCCGCCCTGGCCACACCGCGGGCGCCTTCGGCCATGCCACCGGCGCGCTCGTGCGCCTCCCGCACGTCGATCAGCACGGCGCCATGGGCCAGGCGGTCATGCGCCTGCGCGGGGGAAAGCTCTCGGATGCTCATGGCGCCATTATCGCGCAGGCCCTGCCCGCCGAGCGCCCCCGGGGTCAGATCCCTTTTCCTTCGGGAAAGGGATCTGACCCCATTCCCCGTCAAACGAAAAAGGCGGCCCTGCGGCCGCCTTTCCGGTTACTTGCCCTTGACGTGTTTCATCAAGCGCCGCTTGGCCTTGATCTGCCGTTCGGTCAGCACGTTCTTCTTGCCCTCGTACGGGTTGGCACCTTCGCGGAACAGGAACACCACCGGCGTGCCGATCAGCTTGAAGCGCTTGCGGAAGAAGTTCTCCAAGTAGCGCTTGTACGACTCCTGCAGCTCCTTCAGGCGCGTGCCATGCACGATGAAGGTGGGCGGGTTGGCCCCGGCCGGGTGCACGTAACGCAGCTTGGAGACGTGGCCGCGGATGGTCGGCGGCGGGTTGGTCTCGTAGGCCACTTCCAGCGCCTTGTTCACTTCGCTGGTGGTGAACGTCTTGTTCGCCGATTCGTGGGCGCGGTGCACCGCACGGAACAGCTCACGCAGGCCCGAGCCATGCTTGGCCGAGATGCGTACCGATTCCGCCCACGGCACGAAGCCCAGCTTCAGCGACAGCATGGTTTCGGCCTGCTCGCGCTGGTACTCGGTCAGGCCATCCCACTTGTTGATGGCGATCACCAGGGCGCGGCCGGCGTCGAGCACGGCCCCCAGCACGGTGGCGTCCTGGTCGGTCACGCCTTCGGTGGCGTCCAGCATGAGCACGGCCACCTGGCACTGCTCGATGGACTGCATGGTCTTGACCACCGAGAACTTCTCGACCACCTCGTCCACCCGCGAGCGGCGACGCAGGCCGGCGGTGTCGATCAGGCGGTATTCGCGGCCATCGCGTTCCAGGTCCACCGCGATCGAATCGCGGGTGGTGCCGGGCACGTCGGAGGCGATCATGCGCTCCTCGCCGAGGATGCGGTTGACCAGGGTCGACTTGCCCACGTTGGGGCGGCCGACAAAGGCGATGCGCACACGGTTCGGATCGTTGTCCAGCTCTTCGCCACTGCCCTCTTCCGGCAGGCGCTGGATCACTTCATCGAGCAGATCGTCCAGGCCCTGACGATGCGCGGCCGAAACCGTCAGCATCTCGCTGAAGCCGTAGCGCGCGAATTCCGAGCGCACGGCCATCTCGTCGGTGCCGTCGATCTTGTTGATGAGCAGCAGGGTCGGACGCGACAGCTTGCGCAGCCACGACAGGATCTCGTCATCCAGCGCCGACGTGCCCTCGCGGGCATCGACGACGAACAGGATCAAGTCGGCTTCGGCGGCAGCGGCCCGGGCCTGACGCGTAGTAGCGCCCGCCAGACCCTCGTCTTCCCCGGCGATACCGCCGGTGTCCACGACGAGGAAATGATTGTCCTCGTCGAGGCGGCAGACGCCGTAGTTGCGATCGCGGGTGACGCCGGGCTGGTCATGGACCAGGGCGTCACGGGTGCGGGTCAACGCATTGAAAATGGTCGACTTGCCGACATTCGGCCGTCCAACCAGGGCGACCAAAGGCAGCATCGCGATTACTCCGTATTAATTTGCCAACCGGAAGGCGGTCAGCTTGCCATCCACGTTCTGCACCAGCAGCACCCCGTCGACGACGATCGGCTGGGCCAGCAGAGCTTCACCGCCGCTCTTGGCCCGCGCCGCCATCGCGCCATCGGACGTCTGCAGCCAGTGCACGTATCCCTTGTAGTCGCCGACCACCACGTAGTCGCCGTGCAGTGCCGGGCCGGTCAGCAGGCGCCGGGCGAGCCCGGTCTGCGACCACATCGCCGCGCCACTGGCCTTGTCCAGGCCGAACACGCCACCCTTGTTGTCGGTGACGAACACATTGCCCGACGAGACCGCCACGCCACCGGCACCGCCGTGGTCGCGCGCCCACAGCGGGCGACCGGTCGGGCCTTCGATGGCCATCGTCTGGTTCTTGAAGCTGCTCACGAACAGCGTGTTGCCATCGAGCACCGGCGCACCGTCGATGTCGGCCATGCGCTCCAGCTCGGTGCGCCCTTCAGCGCTGCCCACGTTCTGTTCCCACAGGGTGCGGCCATCCTGCATGGCCAGCGCGGCGATGGCGCCGTCATCCCTGCCGATGAACAGCACGCCCGGACCGGTTACCACCGGCGCATTGCCACGCACGGTCAGCGCCGGCAGTTCGCTCGGGTTGAACCAGCGCTGGGTGCCGTTGCCCACGTCGAAGGCGGTGATGCGGCCGTCGTTGCTGCGCACGAACACCATGCCCTGGGCCACCGCCGGCGCGGCGATCACTTCGCCGGGCACGCGGGCGCGCCACTTCTCGCTGCCATCATTGATGTCCAGCGCGATGACCTGGCCGTCGAGCGTGCCGATCACGACCAGGTTCTCGCCAACACCCGGGCCACCGGACAGGCGCAGCTTGTCCTTCTTCTTTTCCTTCTTCGGCTCCCAGGTCCAGACCTTCTTGCCGGTCTGCAGGTCGATGGCGTGCACGCCCCCGGTGATCGCCGCAGCGAACACGTGACCGTTGGCCACCGCCGGGCCCTGGCGCACGCCGATGCGACGCTCACCCTTGCCCAGATTGACCGACCAGGCCTTGTTGACCTTCAGGGTCGGCTCGAACTTGACCAGTTCGGCCGGCTCCTGCGCCTTCTTCGCTTCCGCGTCCTTGCCGGCGAACCAGCCCTTCATGGTGCTGCAGCCGGACAGCGCCACGCCGAGCAGCAGCACGGTGGCGACGCGGGTGATCATGACCTTCTGACTCATCAAACCGACTCCGCAGGGGCGGCGACGGTGCCGCCGGCGTCCATAACCTTGGTTTCCAGCAGGCGCCGCTGCGGCGCCGCCACGTCCAGCGTCTTCAACGCCTTCTCGTACTGTTCGCGGGCGGCATCACGCTTGCCCTGGGCCATAAGCGCATCGCCATGGATCTCCAGGCTGCCGCTGTCGGTGGCGCTGCCCAGCAGGGAGATGGCCTCGTCGGCCTTGCCGGTAGCGACCAGCAGGCGGGCCACGCGCTGGTCGACCACGCGCTGCAGGTCACCTTCGACCTTCACGCTGCGCAGCGTCGCCAGGGCTTCTTCATTCTTGCCGGCGTCGACCTGGGCCTTGGCCAGCTGCAGCGCCGCGAGGTCGCCGTAGATGCTGGAGGGGCCGGCTTCGAGCGCCTTCACCGCCTTGGCGGCGTCGTCGAGCTTGTTCTGCTGCAGACCCACCAGTGCCTTCTGGTATTCGACATTGGCCGAGGCCAGCTTGCCGCCCTGCTGCGTCTGCCACCACTGCCAGCCGGCGATGGCGCCGATGGCGATGGCCACGCCACCGATGATGCTGGCGCCATTCTTCCGCAGCCAGCTGCGGACGCGTTCACTTTGTTCGTGCTCGTCGAGCAGATCGTCGATCGCCATGCGTACTCTCGCCCCGCCCATCGGGAGGGACCATTGGGATTATCGAAGGTGGTGAAACCGCGCCTCAGTGCGAAACCGGGACCACGGAGCCTTCAGAGGATACCTGAAAGCGTGCCACGTTGGCTCGCTGGTAGGGCGCCAGATCGACGATAGCGCCGTTCTGCTGAACCTGGACCGCCGAAGCGTTGCCCAGAGTGACCCGGGTCACCTGGCCCGGGGTGAAGCTGCGGCTCTCGCCGGACCGGATCAGCGCCTTCTCGACGGTGCTGCCATCGGGGCCGCCGATGTCGACCCAGCTGTCTCCGTTGAACTGCATCTCCAGCGTGGTGCCGGCACCCGCCGCAGCGGCGGCCGGACGCGGTACCGGCGCCAGCGAGGCGACGTAGGGGGTCGCGGCCGGCTTGGCGGTGGACGCCACCGAGGTCTCCGTCGATGCGACCGGCTCGCCGCCATCGGCGGCGGGGGTGACCGGCACGGTCGCCGGGATCACGTCCAGCGAGGCGGTGTTCGGCGACGGCGTGCCGCCATCGAAATGGCCGCGCGTGGCGAACCACACCGGCACGGCCAGCACCGCGGTGATGCCGACATACAGCACGCGCCGGCCGAGGTTCTCGGCAATCCGGCGCGCACGCGGGGTATGGGTATGGCTGACCAGGGTCGGCGGGACCACCGGGCCCACCTGGGCCTGCTCCAGCAGTTCGCTCACATCCACATTCAGCAGGCGCGCATAGCTGCGCAGCTGGCCGCGGACGAACACCGGCGCACCGAGCTTCTGCCACTGTTCTTCTTCCAGCGACCTGACCACCTGGACCGGCATGCGCAGCCGCTGTCCGACGTCGTCAAGGGTCAGTCCGGCCGCCTCGCGGGCCTGGCGAAGGCGGGTGCCACAGCCGGCCGCAGTCTCGAGAGCGCTCACAGTCTGGTCATCAATCACAATGCATCAACCCTGGAGTTAGGAGCCCGCATCCTGCGGAAATTCCTGTCGAATCCGCTGCAGATAGCGATCGGATGCTGCGTGATCGCCCAGCCGCGCCTCGATTTGAGACGCAAGTTGTAACACGGAACGTGTTGCGGGTGCAGCCGAAATCCTGCGCTCGGCGAAGGCCCGGGCCTCCATGTAGCGGCCCTGGCGGAAGCTCAGCTGGGCCATCGCCTCCAGGGCGACCGGGTTGGCCGGAGCCACCGCGAGTGCGGCACGCAGGTCGCGCTCGGCCCGTTCGGGCTGCCCCGCGTCGAGCGCACAGCCCCCCGCGTTGGCCTGCGCCTCGGCGGGCGTGGCATAGCCCGGCGCCTGCAGCGCACGATCGAACCACACCAACGACTCGGCGGCCTGCCCCTGCTGGCACAGCCAGGCGCCATAGTTGTTGAGTACGTCACCGCGCTGCGGGGCCAGCTCTGCGGCCCTGCGGAAGCCCTCGCCCGCCTGCCGGGTGCGGCCGCGGCGGTCATCGATGCCGGCCAGCAGGACCAGTGCGTCAGGCTCGTCGGGCTGCAGCTTCAGCGCCTGTCGGGCCTTGCTCTCGGCACCGTCCAGATTGCCCAGCTGCATGTCGCGCGAGGCCAGCACCAGCAGGTCGTTCACGCGCACCTGGCGACGCACGCCGTCCGGGTCACGCACCGAATAGACCGGCGCTTCGCTGGGACCGAGCCGGCCCTTGGGCGTGGAGGAGCAGGCACCGACCGCCATGGCCAGCACGCCCGCAAGCAGCGCCAGCCGGAAGCGGTCAGGCGGCCGCATCGCTCCCCTTCCCCGCCTGCAGCGTCTTGTTGAACTCCGCCTGGCGGCGGGTGCGGTCCATCACCTGGCCCTTGAGCTGGCCACAGGCGGCGTCGATGTCGTCGCCGCGCGTGCGGCGGACCATCGTCAGCACGTTGCTGTCGAGCAGGATCTTCTGGAACGCGCGGATGTCGGCTTCCTCGGAACGCTCGTAACGGGTACCCGGGAACGGATTGAACGGGATCAGGTTGACCTTCCCCGAGTCCTTGGCCTGCACCGCGTTGTCGAACTGGCGCATCAGCCGGGCCAGCTGGCGGGCATGCTCGGGCTGGTCGTTGATGCCCTTCATCAGGGTGTATTCGAAGGTCACCGACTCGCGACGCTTGTTGGCGCGCAGGTAGCGCGCGCACGAGGCCATCAGCTCGGCGATCGGGTACTTCTTGTTGAGCGGCACCAGCGTCTCGCGCAGCTCGTCGTTCGGTGCGTGCAGCGACACCGCCAGGGAGACATCACTCTCGCTGGACAGGCGGTCGATCTGCGGCACCAGCCCGGACGTGGACAGCGTCACGCGCTTGTTCGCCAGGCCATAGCCCAGATCGTCGCGCATCACGCTCATGGCACGCACGACGTTGTCGAAATTCATCAGCGGCTCGCCCATGCCCATCATCACCACGTTGGTGAGACGGCGCATCTGGTGCGGCACGTTGCCCAGGTGGCGCGCAGCCACCCACACCTGGCCGATGATCTCGGCGGTGGTCAGGTTGCGGTTGAAGCCCTGGGTGGCAGTGGAGCAGAACGTGCAGTTCAGCCCGCAGCCGACCTGCGAGGACACGCACAGCGTGCCGCGGGTCTTGTCCGGGATGTACACGGTCTCGATGGCGTTCTTGCCATCCACGCCCATCGCCAGCAGCCACTTGTGGGTGCCGTCGGCGGAGGGCTTGTCGAACACGATGTTGGGAACGACGACCTCGGCATGATCCTGCAGCTTGGCGCGCAGGACCTTGCCGAGATCGGTCATCTCATCGAAGTCGGTGACGTAGCGGTGGTGGATCCACTTCATCACCTGGTGGGCACGGAACTTCTTCTCGCCGAGAACCTCGACGAAAAACGTCTCCAGGCCCGCGCGATCGAGGTCGAGCAGGTTCTGCTTGCCGGCCGTGGGTGCCGACTTCGGCAGCGGCTGGATGGCGGGTGTCTGTACGACCTCGTTCACGGCATCACTCTCAGCGCGAGACGACTTCGGTCGCGGCGAAGAAGTAGGCGATTTCGATCGCGGCATTCTCGACCGAGTCCGAGCCGTGGGCGGCATTGGCATCGATGGATTCAGCGAAGTCGGCGCGGATGGTGCCCGGCGCGGCTTCCTTCGGATTGGTGGCGCCCAGCAGGTCGCGGTGGGCCAGCACGGCGTTCTCGCCTTCCAGGGCCTGGATCATCACCGGGCCGGAGATCATGAACTCGACCAGGGCGTTGAAGAACGGACGCTCGCGGTGCACGGCGTAGAAGCCTTCGGCTTCACGGCGCGACAGCTGCTTGTACTTGGCGGCGACGACCTTCAGGCCGGCCTTTTCAAAGCGGGCGTAGATTTCGCCGATGACGTTCTTGGCAACGGCGTCCGGCTTGATGATCGAAAGGGTGCGCTCCAGCGCCATGGGATGTCTCCAATGGAATCGGGCCGCTGATGGCCCGAAGGGTACATGAAAAAAACCCGCGTCGGAACGCGGGCTTAGCCTGATAAACGTAGGCGAATTGTAAGAGATCCCATTAAGTAGTGCCAGCCCATGGCTGGCAGGCCTCATGCCGGCCGGGGTCAGGCCCCCGCAGGGGCCCTGACCCCATCCCCCAGCCCGACAGGGGTCGGAGCCCCTTCGGGGATCCGGCCCCGCACCCGGGGGTGAATGCCCTCTGACTGGCCCGGCAGTTTTGCTGCACTGCAAAATGCCATACGCTGCCGTCTGGTTCTAGTATCAAACAATCGTTTGATTAAGGTCCGCCTGCCCGATGGCCAAGCCCGCCCACTTCTCGACCAAGGACCGGATCCTCGGTGCCGCGGAGGAGCTGTTCGCCCTGCACGGCTTTGCCGGCACGTCGCTGCGCCAGGTCACCAGCCAGGCCGACGTCAACATCGCCGCCGTCAACTACCACTTCGGTTCCAAGGAAAACCTGGTCAACGAGGTGTTCCGCCGTCGCATGGACGAGATGACCGGCGCCCGCATGGCCCAGCTCGAACGCGCCCGCAGCGAACACCCTGGTGAACTGCGCCCGGTGCTGGCCGCCTTCGTGGAGCCGGCGCTGGCGCTGGCCCAGGACCGCCAGAGCGGCGGCGCCTTCGTCCGCGTGATCGCCCGCGCCTACGCCGAGAAAAACGACAACCTGCGCAAGTTCCTGTCCGACCACTACGGCCACGTGCTGCGCGCGTTCGGCAAGGCCATCGCCGAGTGCGTGCCCGACCTGAGCAAGGAAGAGCTGTACTGGCGGCTGGATTTCCTGGCCGGCTCGCTCACCTACGCCATGGCCGATTTCGGGCTGATCAAGCGTCCCGCCGGTGTCACCGAAGCGGCGCATCGTGCCCAGGCAGCCCACGAGCTCATCCATTTCGCCGAAGCCGGGTTCCGCGCCGCCGCACGCAGCGGCAGCGCCCTGCCCGCCTCCGCCTGATTCCACCCAGTAACTGCTGACCAACAAAGGCCCTTACACCATGTCCAATTCCCTGCTAGTCCGCCGCGCCGCCGTGCTGGGTGCCGGCGTCATGGGTGCCCAGATCGCCGCCCACCTCACCAACGCCGGCGTCGACACCGTGCTGTTCGACCTGCCCGCCAAGGAAGGTCCGGCCGATGGCATCGTGCTGAAGGCAATCGCCAACCTGGGCAAGCTCAGCCCGGCGCCGCTGGCCAGCAAGTCGCTGGCCGAAGCGATCACCCCGGCCAACTACGAGTCGGGGCTGGAGCAGCTGAAGGACTGCGACCTGATCATCGAGGCCATTGCCGAGCGCATGGACTGGAAGCAGGACCTTTACAAGAAGATCGCACCGTTCGTGGCCGATCACGCCGTGCTGGCGTCCAACACCTCCGGCCTGGGCATCAACAAGCTGGCCGACGTGCTGCCGGAACAGCTGCGCCACCGCTTCTGCGGCGTGCACTTCTTCAATCCGCCGCGCTACATGCATCTGGCCGAACTGATCCCGGCCTCGACCACCGATGCCGCCGTGCTGGAAGGCCTGGAAGAGTTCCTGGTCACCACCCTGGGCAAGGGCGTGGTCTACGCCAAGGACACCCCGAACTTCATCGGCAACCGCATCGGCGTGTTCTCGATCCTGTCGACCATCCACCACACCCAGCAGTTCGGCCTGGGCTTCGATGAAGTCGATGGCCTGACCGGGCCGCTGGTCGGGCGCCCGAAGTCGGCGACCTACCGCACCTCCGACGTGGTCGGCCTGGACACCATGGCGCACGTGATCAAGACCATGGGCGACACCCTGCCGAACGACCCGTGGCATGAATTCTTCAAGTCGCCCAAGTGGCTGGATGCGCTGATCTCCAAGGGCGCGCTGGGCCAGAAGACCGGTGCCGGCATCTTCCGCAAGGTCGGCAAGGACATCGTCGTGCTCGATCTGGAAAAGCAGGACTACCGTCCGGCCGACCGCAGCGCCGCACCGGAGGTGGTCGAGATCCTGAAGATCAAAAACCCGGCCGAGAAGTTCGCCAAGCTGCGCGAGAGCCAGCATCCGCAGGCACAGTTCCTGTGGGCGACCTTCCGCGATCTGTTCCACTACAGCGCCTACCACCTGGCCGACATCGCCGAGACCGCGCGCGACGTCGATCTCGCGATCCGCTGGGGCTACGGCTGGTCGCTGGGCCCGTTCGAGACCTGGCAGGCCGCGGGCTGGAAGCAGGTCGCGCAGTGGATCGCCGATGACATCGTCGCCGGCAAGAGCATGAGCAACGCCCCGCTGCCGGACTGGGTCTTCGATGGCCGCGACGGCGTGCACGCCGCCGAGGGCAGCTACAGCCCGTCGCGCAACGCCAAGCTGCCGCGCTCGTCGCTGCCGGTGTACCAGCGCCAGCGCTTCCCGGATCCGCTGCTGGGCGAAACGTTCGCGCCGGGCGAGACCGTGTTCGAGAACGATGGCCTGCGCATGTGGCACGACGGCGACGGTATCGCCGTGGTCAGCTTCAAGACCAAGATGAACACCGTCTCCGACCAGGTGCTCGATGGCCTGCAGGAATGCGTCTCGCGCGCCGAGAAGGACTTCCAGGGCCTGGTGATCTGGCAGCAGAAGGAACCGTTCTCCGCCGGTGCCGATCTGGCCGGCGCCCTGGGCCTGCTGCAGGCCGGCAAGGTCGACCAGTTCGAGCAGATGGTCGCCAACTTCCAGCGCACCAGCCAGCGCATCAAGTACTCGCTGGTGCCGGTGGTGGCTGCCGTGCGCGGCCTGGCCCTGGGCGGTGGCTGCGAGTTCCAGATGCACAGCGCCAAGACCGTGGCCTTCCTGGAAAGCTATATCGGCCTGGTGGAAGCCGGCGTCGGCCTGCTGCCGGCCGGTGGCGGCCTGAAGGAACTGGCCGTGCGCGCCTCGCAGGCGGCCGGCCCGGGCGGCGACGTGTTTGCCGAACTGAAGAAGACCTTCGAGACCGTGGCCATGGCCAAGGTGTCCAACTCGGCGGTCAATGCCAAGGAGCTGGGTCTGCTGCGCAGCACCGACAAGGTGGTGTTCAACAGCTATGAGGCGCTGTACATCGCCAAGGCCGAAGCCCGCGCGTTGGCCGAAGCCGGCTACCGTCCGCCGCTGCCGGCACGCCGCATCCAGGTGGCCGGCGACGTCGGCATCGCCACCTTCAAGATGATGCTGGTCAACATGCTGGAAGGTCGCTTCATCAGCCCGTACGACTACGAGATTGCAGAGCGCATCGCCACCGTGCTGTGCGGCGGCAAGGTCGATCGCGGCACCCTGGTCGACGAAGAGTGGCTGCTGACCCTGGAGCGCAAGCACTTCGTCGAACTGGCCCAGCAGGAAAAGACCCAGGCCCGCATCGCGCACATGCTCAAGACCGGCAAGCCGCTGCGCAACTGATTGATGGCGGATGCCGGCCCCGGGCCGGCATCACCTGCTGTGGCAGTCGAGCATGGCTCGACTCTACAAAACCTATTCGAGAGATCACTGCAATGACCAAGCAAATCCAGGACGCCTACATCGTCGCCGCCACCCGTACCCCGGTGGGCAAGGCGCCCAAGGGCATGTTCCGCAATACCCGCCCCGACGACATGCTTGCCCACGTGCTGCGCAGCGTTGTCGCGCAGGCGCCGGGCGTGGACGTCAACCGCATCGATGATGCGATCATCGGCTGCGCGATGCCGGAAGCCGAGCAGGGCATGAACGTGGCGCGCATCGGCGTGCTGCTGGCCGGCCTGCCGAACACCATCGCGGCGCAGACCGTCAATCGCTTCTGCTCCTCCGGCCTGCAGGCCGTTGCGCAGGCCGCCGATGCGATCCGCCTGGGCAACGCCGACCTGATGCTGGCCGGCGGCACCGAGTCGATGTCGATGGTGCCGATGATGGGCAACAAGATCGCGATGGCACCGAGCGTGTTCGACAACGACCATGTGGCCATCGCCTACGGCATGGGCATCACCGCCGAGAAGGTGGCCGAAGAGTGGAAGGTCTCGCGCGAAGAGCAGGATGCCTTCGCCCTGGCCTCGCACCAGAAGGCGATGGCTGCGATCCAGAAGGGCGAGTTCAAGGACGAGATCAGCCCGTACGAGATCGTCTCGCACCTGCCGGACCTGGCCGATGGCCAGCGCATCATTACCCGCAACAAGGTTGCCGATACCGACGAAGGCCCGCGCCCGGATTCCTCGGCCGAAGGCCTGGCCAAGCTGCGTCCGGTGTTCCGCAATGGCCAGTTCGGTGGCACCGTCACTGCCGGCAACTCGTCGCAGATGAGCGACGGCGCCGGTGCCGTGCTGCTGGCGTCGGAACAGGCAATCAAGGACTACGGCCTGACCCCGCTGGCGCGCTTCGTCAGCTTCTCGGTGGCCGGCGTGCGCCCGGAAGTGATGGGCATCGGCCCGATCGCCGCGATCCCGAAGGCACTCAAGCAGGCTGGCCTGAACCAGGATCAGCTGGACTGGATCGAGCTCAATGAAGCCTTCGCCGCGCAGTCGCTGGCGGTGATCCGTGACTGCGGCCTGGACCCGGACAAGGTGAACCCGCTGGGTGGTGCGATCGCCCTGGGCCACCCGCTGGGTGCCACCGGTGCGATCCGTACCGCGACCCTGCTGCACGGCCTGCGTCGTCGCCAGCAGAAGTACGGCATGGTGACGATGTGCATCGGCACCGGCATGGGCGCGGCGGGTATTTTCGAGGCGCTGTAAGGTTCAAAGCGTTGCCGGCTGATTGCTGATGGTGGGGCCCGGGTGGGTGAGGCTGCCCGGGACACGCCGCAAGTACATCCCTGTAGGCTTGGCAGCGGCATCCATGCCGCTGACAGTCCCGGCCAGCCTCACCCACCCGGGCCACCCAACATTCCGCGCGGCGGAGGGATGAGCAAGAGCTGGGGTCAGATCCCTTTGCTGCGCAAAGGGATTTGACCCCAACAAGCAAAAAGGCAGCCGATGGCTGCCTTTTTGCTTTTGCTCTTGTCTTTGATTCCGCCCTTCCCGTCCGCGCCCGCAGGAAACTGTCGAGAGGGGGCGGATGGCACTCTCCAAAACCGTTGGCGCCATGGGCCCGAGGCATGCCTCGGGCGGGTTGGGCAGGACGCCCAACCCCGGTCTTGCCGTGTGCGCAGGACAGCGCACACGAGCAAGGCGCCATCGAGCCCCCATGGATGGGTTTACGGCGTGTCCTGCAAAGGCCCACCCTTACCGCCCACCACGCATCAATCAAGGCGCCGCGAACGGAGCGCTTGATAAACCTTATTCCGCCAGCATCGCCGCCAGCTTCTCGCGCGCCGGACCCGCCAGCTTCGGGTTGTCCAGCGCGAAGCGGATCGTCGCCTCGACCAGCCCCAGGTGCGTGCCGCAGTCGAAACGGGTGCCCTCGAAACGGTAGGCATCGACCTGCTCGGTCTTCAGCAGCTGCGCGATCGCATCGGTCAGCTGGATCTCGCCACCGGCACCACTGCCGGTCTGCTCCAGCAGATCGAAGATCTTCGGGCTCAGCACATAGCGGCCGACCACCGCCAGATCGCTGGGGGCGTCCTCCGGCTTCGGCTTCTCCACGATCTGCGAGATACGGCCCTTGCGGCCATCGAAGGCCTCGGTGGCCACGATGCCGTAACTGGCGGTCTTGTCGTGCGGCACGTCCTCGACGGCGATCACGCTGGCACCGCTGGCCTCATTGAGATCGGCCATCTGCTTCAACGCACCGTCGCCGCGGTTCCAGATCAGATCGTCCGGCAGCAGCACGGCGAACGGCTCGTCACCGATCACGGCCTTGGCACACAGCACCGCGTGGCCCAGACCCAACGCTTCGGCCTGCGTCACGAAGACCGCACGCACGCCGTTGGGCAGCACGTGGCGGATCATCTCCAGCTGCTCCTGCTTGCCGGCGCGCTCGAGCTTCTGTTCCAGCTCATACGCCTTGTCGAAATAGTCGGCCACCGCGTGCTTGTAGCGGTTGGTGATGAACACCAGCGTATCGCAGCCGGCTTCTATGGCCTCATCAACAGCGTACTGGATAAGCGGACGATCGATGATCGGCAGCATTTCTTTCGGCACCGTCTTGGTCGCCGGCAGGAAGCGCGTCCCGAGCCCTGCCACGGGAAAAACTGCTTTACGAATTCGCTTGCTCATTAGTGCCTGTTGGCCTCGCGTGTCGGAAACGGCACGACTTTAGCGGATGAGATGTAAGCATCCTGTTCGATTGGAGAAAACTCCGGCATCGTCGCGAACAGGATCTCCTGGATGGTGTCGATGTCGTAGCTGCTGATCGCTTCGCGCAGCTTCGGAACGTTGCCGAGCACCATGTCACGCGAGAACGTGCGCACGCCGGCTTCGAGGATCTTGGGGTGCGCGGTCGAACGATAGTCCTCGTCGGAATAGAACAGCGTCTCGTGCAGCTTCTCACCCGGGCGCAGCCCGGTGTAGATGATCGGAATATCCTTGTACGGCTGCTTGCCGGCCAGCCGGATCATCTGCTCGGCCAGCACCCGGATCGGCACCGGCTCACCCATGTCGAGCGTATAGATGGCGCCATGCGACGCCGAGGCGGCCGCCTGCAGGATGAGCTGGCAGGCCTCGGGGATCGTCATGAAATAGCGGCTGACCTCCGGGTCGGTGACCGTGACCGGGCCGCCCTTGAGGATCTGCTCGCGGAACAACGGCACGACGCTGCCCGCCGACGCCAGCACGTTGCCGAAGCGCACGGTGACGAAACGGGTATGCGTGGACTTCTGGTCCAGGCTCTGGCAGATCATCTCGGCGTAGCGCTTGCTGGCACCCAGCGCATTGACCGGATCGACCGCCTTGTCGGTGGAGATGAACACGAAGTGCTCGACATGTGCCTCCAGGCAGGCACGGGCGACGTTCTCCGTGGCCAGGATGTTGTTGCGCACCGCCTCGCGCAGCTGCCGTTCCAGCACCGGCACATGCTTGTAGGCGGCAGCATGGAAGGCCGTATCGACCGGGTGCAGCGACAGCGCATGGCGGATCACTGCGGGGTCACCGCAGTCACCCAGCACGGCTTCGATCTCGATGTCGGGAAAACTGCGGCGCAGCTCGCCTTCGATGGTCAACAGCAGCAGTTCGCTGATCTCCAGCAGGACGATGCGGCCTGCACCGTGGCGCGCGCACTGGCGGCACAGTTCTGAACCGATCGAACCACCGGCACCGGTCACCATCACGGTGCGCCCGCCCAGCCAGCCACGGATCAGGTTCCAGTCCGGCATGATCGGCTTGCGGCCCAGCAGATCCTCGATCGCCACTTCCTTCAGCTGGCCCGGCAGCGACTGCCCCTGCAGGATGTCACTGAGCTTGGGCACGGTGCGGAACGGAACCCCGGTGCTCTCGCAGATGGCGACCACGCGCTGCATGCCGGCGGCATCCAGCGACGGAATGGCAATGACCAGCAGCTTGGCTGCGGTTTCGCGGGCCACGGCCGGCGCATCGTCCAGCGTGCCCAGGATCGGCAGGCCCTGCAGTTTCGCGCCGCGCAGGTGCGGGGCGTCATCAAGCAGGCCGACCGGCTCGAAATTGCCGGAACGGCGCAGATCGCGGACCAGCGTTTCAGCGGCCTGGCCGGCACCCAGGATCAGCACCCGGCGCGCGCTCGAATCGGACTGCAGCGCCTGGTAGTCCTTCCATGCGCGATACAGCAGGCGCGGCGCGCCCAGCAGGGCCGACAGCGCGAAGGGATAGATCACCAGCACCGACATCGGCACGCCGTTGAAGCGCTTCCACATCAGCACCAGGACGATGGCGACCATGCCGATGAAGCTGGCTTTGAAGATGTTCAGCAGGTCGCTGACGCTGGCAAACCGCCACAGGCCGCGATACAGGCCGACGCGCCAGAACACCAGTCCCTGCAGCAGCAGGACCAGGGTGGTATCGACATTCCACAACGGCAGCGCAGGCGCGTCCGGCAGGATCGAGTAACGACCGGCGTGGAGCAGCTGCCAGCATGCCCAGACCATGAACAGGTCGTGGCAGACAATGGCCGTACGCGGCAACAGGCCGAGGATTCTATCCCGCCAGGGTGAAGACATATTTCAAGGAGTTCCTTGTCGGTGGCGCATTCCATTGCGCAGGAGGAGCCACAGCATGCTCAGCGTGATGAACCAAGCAATTGCCACGACAGCCTCCCACCTCGGCTGCAGATTCGAACTGACATTGAACACTGTAATGCTGAATAGGCCCAAAACAAAGTACATCCCTGTCACCAGGGCGTGGCTGGCTCCTGCCTGCACAGCGCGCTGATAGACGTGCTGGGTGTGGGGTTCCATCCAGCGTTGTCCGGAAATGATGCGCGCCAGCAGTGTGAAGCCCGCGTCCACGAGGAACGGTGACAGCGGCACCAGCAGGAGGATCCAGTTGATGTCCGTGCGCAGGCTGGCCACGGCCACGACGGCCGCCACCGCGTAGCCCAGCGCTCCGCTGCCGACATCCCCGAGGAAGATGCGTGCGCGCGGAAAGTTGAAGGGCAGGAAACCCACGCAGGCCAGCCCGAGGGCGATGGCCAGCAATGACCACGGCCAGGGCAGCACCGGAGCGAACCCCAGCGCGACCACGATGGCCTGGCTGCTGGCAATGCCGTTGATGCCATCCATGAAGTTCCAGATGTTGATCAACGAGGCGGTGAAGAACAGCACCAGCAGGGCCAGCAGCCAGCTGCCGCCGTGGATCTTCACCAGCCCGGCCAGCAGGCCCGCAGCAATGAAATGAACAAGCAGCCTGCGCATGGCCGGCAGCGGGCGATGGTCGTCCCACCAGCCGATGCCCGCGACCAGCAGCAGGCCGGCAGCGGCGACCAGCAGGCTCGGCATGGCCTGCGGCCACGCCCACATGGCCACGGCTGCGGTGGCCAGCAGGCTGATGACAATGGCGATGCCGCCGCCGCGTGGCGTGGCGACGCTATGGCTGCGGCGTTCCCCGGGGTGGTCCATCAGCTGCCGGCGCAGCGCGTAGCCGCGCGCCGCCCAGGTCAGGGCGGCGCTCAGCAGGGCCAACGCCAGCAGCGCGCCCATCACGAGCCAGGGCATGATTCAGAGCACCGCGTAGTTCAGCAGCGGCTTGACCGTACCCCATTCCTTGCAGCTCGGGCACTGCCAGTGGTGGGTGCGCGCGCCGAAGCCGCAGCGTGTGCAGCGGTACGCCGGATTGCGCACCAGCAGCTGGTCGGTGATGTGCTTGAGATCGTGCAGGGTGGCGGTGGAATCGGCACCTTCGGCGAGGGTCAGGTCGATCAACGCCGATTCGCCGCGCACCGAAGGGCGGTCCTTGAGCTGGCGGCCCAGATAGGCGCGCGCAGGGGCGACACCTTCCTGTTCCTCCATCAGCCGGGTCAGCGCCAGCACCGGCGCGATACCGCGGTAGTGCTCGGTCATTTCCGAAAGGAAGGCGCGGGCGCCGCCCAGGTCGCCGACCTTGCGGTAGTTCTGCATCAGCGCTGGCAGCAGTTCCGGCAGATACTCCGGGTCATTGCGCGCAGCACGCTCGAAGGCTCGCACCGCCGCTTCGGGATTGCCGGCATCGCTCTCCAGGCGTCCTTCGATGATGCCGGCGCGCACCGACATCGCATCGGCCTGGTAGGCACGGGCAATGGCCGCCCTCGCCTCTTCCAGCTTGCCGGCGCCACGGAAGCGTTCGGCCAGCTCGCACTCGAACTGCCCGATCAGCTTGCCCATCGGCTCGCCGGTGACGTCCTCGAAGCGGGTGGCGTTGTCGATCGCCTTCTCCCAGTCGCGCTCGGCCTGGTAGATCCCGATCAGATGCTTGAGCGCCTGCGGCGCACGCTGGTCCAGCTGGGCCAGCTCGGTGAACACGGTCTCGGCGCGATCCAGCAGGCCGGACTTCATGTAGTCCTCGCCCAGCGCCAGCAGCGCCTGCACGCGCTGCGCATCGCTCAGATCGTTGCGGTTGACCAGGCCCTGGTGCAGGCGGATGGCGCGGTCCACTTCGCCGCGGCGACGGAACAGATGGCCCAGCGCGACCTGGGTCTCGAAGGTTTCCTTGTCGAGCTCGGCGATGTGCAGGAACAGCTCGATGGCCTTGTCCGGCTGCTCGTTGAGCAGGTAGTTCAGGCCACGGAAGTAGGTGCTGGACAGTCGGCTGACCTGGTTGTCACCATGGCGCTGACCGCCACGCCGTCCGATCACCCAGCCGGCCAGGGCGGCCAGCGGCACGAACAGAAAAAACCAGAACCACTCGGTGACGAAATCCATCTTCGATCAACGTCCGTCAAAAGATTGGGGGGAAGCGGCCGGTGCCGGCGACGCGGCAGCGGACTTGTTGGCGCGGCGCAGCTGGCTGTAGAGCGGAACGACCACGCTCACCAGCACCAGGCCGGCGCCGACCACCACGCCCACCAGCAGGGCGGCGATCAATGCCACGCCGACGGAGGTATGCAGTTCGGTGAACAGCAGGTTGATCGACATCGCGGTCATGTTGACCGCACCGATGATCAATCCAAGGATCAGCACCGCCAGCAGGACCAGCAGACGAAAGACCTTCATGCGACAGCTCCAGGGGCGGGAGACCGTAGCTTATCCGACTCGCGGCTGGATTCGCACGCGGTGGCGCGACGGGACGCTCAGGCGGGATCGGCGTCCAGCGGCAGCACGCTGCTGACCCGCTCGCGCAGTTCCTTGCCCGGCTTGAAATGGGGAACGTGCTTGCCCGGCAGGGCAACCGATTCGCCGGTCTTGGGGTTGCGACCCAGGCGCGGCGGGCGGTAGTGCAGCGAGAAGCTGCCAAAACCGCGGATTTCGATGCGATCCCCGACAGAGAGGGAACCGCCCATCATTTCCAGCAACGACTTCACCGCCAGATCGACATCATCGGCCTTCAGGTGCGCCTGACGGCGCGCAAGGATTTCGATCAGTTCGGATTTGGTCATCACCGGCTCACATCAGGGGCATTTCAGCCTGAAACGGCCCGGGCAGTGCCCGGGCCGTCCAGGAAACAACGAACAACGGGCCCGATTACTCGGACTTGCTACCGTTCAGCTGGGCACGCAGCAGCGCGCCGAGCTGGGTGGTGCCACCCGAAGCGGACTGGTATTCCTCCAGCACTTCGCGCATTTCCGCGTCGTCCTTGGCCTTGATCGACAGCTGCAGGGTACGGCCCTTGCGGTCCATGCCCACGAACTTGGCTTCGACCTTGTCGCCGACCTTCAGGTGCTGGGTGGCGTCGTCAACGCGCTCGTTGGCGATGTCGCGAGCCGAAACGTAGCCTTCGATGCCGTCGGCCAGTTCGATCACGGCGCCCTTGGCGTCGACTTCCTTCACCACGCCTTCGACCTTGGAGCCCTTCGGATTGGCCGCCATGTACTGGCCGAACGGATCCTGCTCCAGCTGCTTCACGCCCAGGGAGATGCGCTCGCGCTCCGGGTCGACGGCCAGGACGACGGCGTCCAGGGTATCGCCCTTCTTGAAGTTGCGAACGACGTCTTCGCCGGTGGTGTTCCAGCTGATGTCGGACAGGTGGACCAGACCATCGATGCCACCGTCCAGGCCGATGAAGATGCCGAAGTCGGTGATCGACTTGATCTGGCCGGACACCTTGTCACCCTTCTTGTGGGTGGCAGCGAAGGTTTCCCACGGATTGGCGGCAACCTGCTTCATGCCCAGCGAGATGCGGCGACGCTCTTCATCGACGTCCAGCACCATCACTTCGACTTCGTCACCGACCTGCACGACCTTGGACGGGTTGACGTTCTTGTTGGTCCAATCCATCTCGGAGACGTGCACCAGGCCTTCGACGCCCGGCTCGATCTCGACGAACGCGCCGTAATCGGTGACGTTGGAGACCTTGCCGAAGACGCGGCTGTTGGCCGGGTAACGACGGGCGATGTTGTCCCACGGATCTTCGCCCAGCTGCTTCAGGCCCAGCGAAACGCGGTTGCGCTCGCGGTCGAACTTCAGCACGCGCACGTCCAGCTCGTCGCCGACGTTCACGACTTCGGACGGATGGCGCACGCGCTTCCATGCCATGTCGGTGATGTGCAGCAGGCCGTCGATACCGCCCAGGTCCACGAACGCGCCGTAGTCGGTCAGGTTCTTGACGACACCCTTCAGGATCGCGCCTTCCTGCAGCTTGTCCATCAGCTGCTCGCGCTCTTCCGAGTGCTCGCTTTCGACGACAGCGCGGCGCGAGACCACGACGTTGTTACGCTTGCGGTCCAGCTTGATGAGCTTGAATTCCAGCTCCTTGCCTTCCAGGTAGGCCGGATCGCGCACCGGGCGCACATCGACCAGGGAACCCGGCAGGAAGGCGCGGACATCCTTGATGTCCACGGTGAAACCACCCTTGACCTTGCCACTGATGCGGCCGGTGATGGTTTCGTTCTTTTCCAACGCTTCTTCCAGCTCGTCCCACACCATCGCGCGCTTGGCCTTCTCGCGCGACAGGACGGTTTCGCCGAAGCCGTTCTCGATGGAGTCGAGGGCGACCTTGACGATATCGCCTTCGGCGACATCGATCTCGCCAGCGTCGTTACGGAACTGTTCGATCGGCACGATGCCTTCGGACTTCAGGCCAGCGTTGATCACCACGACGTCGCCGCGGACTTCAACAACGGTACCGCTGACGATGGCGCCCGGCTTCAGCTTGGCCAGATTGGCCTGGCTGGCTTCAAACAGTTCGGCAAATGATTCGGTCATTAGATTTACTCTGTTGGACACATGGGTCGGTGGCGTCCCTTCGGGGATGGGCGACCGCCCGCCTGTTGGTCGACCCCGGAAAAGCAGGTCGTGTGTGAAGTAGGAAAACCGCCACGCATCATTGCGCGACGGAGCTTGTACAGCACTGCTATTGCGCGACCACTACCGATGCGGCTGGCAGTGCTCCCGCGCGAACGGATCAGGCAGCCGGAACCGGAAGCAGATCCATCACTCGGGCAACGACATCTGCGATGCCGATGCCTGTGGTGTCGATGAGGACGGCATCGTCTGCCGGCTTCAGGGGCGCCACGGTACGCTGAGCATCACGGGCGTCGCGGGCCATGATCTCGCGCAGGAGGTCATCAAAGTTAACAGAAACCCCCTTGTCTTTCAACTGCTTATGCCGGCGCTCGGCGCGCTCTTCGGCACTGGCGGTCAGGAACACCTTGTAGGGGGCATCCGGGAAGATCACCGTACCCATGTCGCGACCGTCCGCGACCAGGCCCGGCAGCTCCCTGAATGCGCGCTGCCGCTCCTTCAGGGCCGCCCGGACTTCGGGAATGGCCGCGATGGCCGACGCCAGCGCGCCGGTGGTCTCCAGCCGCAGTTCGTCGGTGGCATCGCTGCCATTGACCAGGACCCGCATCGCGTCACCCTGTTCAACAAACTGAACATGGGTATCGAACGTGCACCGCACCAGTGCCGAGGCGTCGGAGGTATCGATGTCGGCCCAGCTGGCGGCCACGCCCACCGCCCGGTACAGGGCGCCTGAATCCAGGTAATGCCAGCCCATCCGGCGCGCCACGATGCGGCTGATGGTACCCTTGCCGGCCCCTGATGGGCCGTCGATGGTCAGGACGGGAGCGAGTGGATTCATGGGGGTCCCAGTACGTGTGAAGGGGGCATTCTAGCCCCTGCCAGACACCCCGCGACGGATCTTTTGTGCAACCACTTGAAACCATGAGGAAAAGCCCGGTAGAATGGCGGGCTTGAACGAGCGTCAACTGCCGATTGTCTTTCGCATATCGCGGCCACGCTCCACCCGAACAACTACTGTTTACGCCGAGGTATGCCATGAAAGTCCTGTCCTCCCTGAAGTCGGCGAAGGCCCGTCACCGTGACTGCAAGGTCGTCCGTCGCCGTGGCAAGATCTTCGTGATCTGCAAGTCGAACCCGCGTTTCAAGGCGCGTCAGCGCTGAGCCCAACAGCCTTCGTGGCTGCGGCTGGTCCCGCGCGGGACCGACCCGATGCAAAAAGCCGCCTTCGGGCGGTTTTTTGTTTATGCGGCTTTTTTCTGCCGATTTTGCTGTAATCGCCTTTCTTGACCACTGGGGAGTAGATCGAGATGAAGCGTTACCTGTCCACCCTGGCCGTGCTGGCCACTCTGGCTGCCGCCACGCCGGCCCTGGCCGACACTCTGCTTGTCGACCGCGCCCGCGAGAAGCCGGCCGGCGCCCTGCCCCTTCGTGGCCAGTCCATGCAGCAGGTGCAGAGCCAGTTCGGTGCGCCCAGCGAGCAGCTGCAGCCGCGCGGCGGGCAGAAGCGGCAATGGCCGACCATCAACCGCTGGGTGTACCCACAGTTCACTGTCTACTTCGAGAAGCAGAAGGTGATCGACGTGGTGGCCAACCAGGCGGACCCGAACGAAATCGGCCCGAAACCGCCGATCCGTTGACCCCTTTACCCGCCCCGGGCGGGCCTGTGTAGCGAGACCATGAACCAGACCCTTCGTTTTCCTGCCGAGTGGGAAGCCCAGAGCGGCGTCCTGATTGCCTGGCCCACCGCCGATACCGACTGGGCCGACCGCCTGGGACAGGTGGAGGAAACCTATATCGCACTGGTTGCAGCGATCACCCGCTTCCAGCCGGTGCTGATCTGCGTGGCCGATGACGATGTGGAGACCTATGCCGAAATGCGGCTGCGCTCCAACCGCATCGACATGGACAGGGTGCACTTCACCACGGCGGCCTACGACGACACCTGGCTGCGCGACTCGGGCCCGATCACCCTGCGCCGTGCCGACGGCGGTTTCCAGCTGCTGGACTTCCGCTTCACCGGCTGGGGCGGCAAGTTCGATGCCACCCTCGACGATCAGCTGGTGGGCGCGCTCGACCAGGCCGGCGTTTTCAACGACGCGCCGGTGCGCAGCATCCCGTTCGCGCTGGAAGGCGGCGCCATCGAAACCGACGGTGAAGGTACCCTGCTGACCACCTGGAAGTGCCTGCACGAACGCCACCCGGATCGTGACCGCGCCAGCCTGAGCACCGACCTCGCCGACTGGCTGCAGCAGGAGCGCGTGCTGTGGCTCGACCACGGCTACCTGGAAGGCGACGATACCGATGCCCACATCGATACCCTCGCCCGCTTCGCCTCGGCGGACAGCATCGTCTACCAGGCCTGCGACGACGAGAACGACTCGCACTACGCCGAGCTGCAGGCGATGGGCAGGGAACTGGCTGCGCTGCGCACCCGTGACGGTCAGCCATACCGCCTGTTCCCGCTGCCGTGGGCACAGCCGGTGATCGACGAAGGCCGCCGCCTGGCGGCCTCGTACGCCAACTACCTGATCGTCAACGGCGCGGTGCTGATGCCGGCGTACGGTGATCCGGCCGACGATCTGGCCCGCGACGTGCTGGCCAAGGCCCATCCGGGCCGCGAGATCGTCCAGGTGCCCTGCCGCTCGCTGATCTGGCAGAACGGCAGCCTGCACTGCATCACCATGCAGCTGCCGGAAGGCCTGCTGAAGGCGTAGCACGATGCGGTAGCGCCGGGCCACGCCCGGCGAGCACAGCGGCATTCGGTTCGTACGCCGGGCATGGCCCGGCGATACCGGCTGCGTGCACCTGTTCAGCGGCCGACACGCTGCGGCATCGCATACGCGCTAACATGCGGGTTTTCCCCCGCAGGAACACCCGCATGAACTCGCGCAGCCCGCTTACCGTCGCCCTGATCCAGGAGCGCAACCACGGCGATGCCGCCGCCAATCTGGCGGTGATCGAGGCACGCGTGGCCGAAGCGGCAGCGCAGGGCGCCAAGCTGGTGCTGCTGCAGGAACTGCACAACGGCCCCTACTTCTGCCAGCACGAGTCGGTTGACGAGTTCGATCTGGCCGAACCGATCCCGGGCCCGAGCACCGAGCGCCTGGGTGCGCTGGCGAAGAAGCATGGCGTGGTGCTGGTCGGTTCGCTGTTCGAGCGCCGCGCCGCCGGCCTGTACCACAACACCGCGGTGGTGTTCGAGAAGGACGGCACCCTGCTCGGCAAGTACCGCAAGATGCACATCCCGGACGATCCGGGCTTCTACGAGAAGTTCTACTTCACCCCGGGCGACATCGGCTTCACCCCGATCGACACCTCGGTGGGCCGCCTGGGCGTGCTGGTGTGCTGGGACCAGTGGTATCCGGAGGCGGCGCGCCTGATGGCGCTGGCCGGCGCCGAGCTGCTGCTGTACCCGACTGCGATCGGCTGGGACCCGGACGACGTGCAGGACGAGAAGACCCGCCAGCGCGATGCCTGGGTACTGAGCCACCGTGGCCATGCCGTCGCCAACGGCCTGCCGGTGCTGAGCTGCAACCGCGTCGGCCATGAGGCCTCGCCGCTGGGCGCGTCGGGCATCCAGTTCTGGGGCAACAGCCACGTGCTCGGCCCGCAGGGCGAGTTCCTGGCCGAAGCCGGCACCGATGCCGCTGTGCTGGTATGCGACGTCGACCTGCAGCGCAGCGAGCACGTGCGCCGCATCTGGCCGTTCCTGCGCGATCGCCGCATCGATGCCTACGGCGATCTGCTCAAGCGCTACATCGACTGAACCGGAGCCGCGCATGGCCGTCCTCATCCGTGATGCCGGCCCGGCCGACATCGCCGCGATCACCGCGATCTACGCGGTCGAAGTGACCGACTTCGTCAACACGTACGAGTACGACATACCGGACCCGGCCGAGATGCTGCGCCGCATGCGCGACATCATCGACCGCGGTTTTCCCTATCTGGTCGCCGAGATCGACGGCCAGGTCGCCGGCTACGCCTACGCCAACACCTACCGCACGCGCATTGCCTACCAGTGGACCGTGGAGAACTCGGTCTATGTCGATGCACGGTTCCAGGGCCAGGGCGTCGGCACCGGCCTGTTGCAGGCGCTGATCGACGCATGCGTCGCACGTGGCTTCCGGCAGATGGTGGCGGTGATCGGCGAACCGACCAATACCGCTTCGATCAGGCTGCACGAGCGTTTCGGCTTCGAGCTGGTCGGCGTGTTCCGCGGCCTCGGCCGCAAGCACGGCCGCTGGCTGGACACCGTGCAGATGCAACGCGCGCTCGGCGACGGCGCCGACACCGCACCTTCCAATGAATGACTCCATGACAGAAATCCTTCCCGAGACCGGCGACGATCTGTTCGCCGGCCAGCCGGTGCGCGTCGTTGAACGCGACGGCGTGCGCTACACCCTTCTGGGCACCGCCCACGTTTCCCACGCCAGCGTCGAGGCGGTGGAGAAAGCAATCAACAGCGGCCGCTTCGATGCCGTCGCGGTCGAACTGGACCCCCAGCGCCTGCAGGCCCTGAGCGATCCGGACACGTTGGCCAAGCTGGACCTGGTCGAGGTGATCCGCAAGGGTCGAGTTGCCCTGTTCGCCGCCAACCTGGCGCTTTCCGCCTACCAGCGTCGTCTGGCCGAACAGCTCGGCATCGAGCCGGGTGCGGAACTGAAGCGCGCCGTCGAACTGGGGCGTGAGCGCGGCCTGCCCGTCCACCTGATCGACCGCGAGGTGGGCCTGACCTTCCGCCGCGCCTCGCAGCGGCTGGGCTTCTTCGGCAAGCTGAAGCTGGTTGCGGGCCTGGGCGCCGGCCTGTTCTCATCGGAAGAGGTGGGCGAAAACGAAATCGAGAAGCTCAAGCAGGGCGACATGCTGGAGTCGAGCTTCGGCGAGTTCGCGACCGAGAATCCCGCGCTGTACGAAACCATCATCGGTGAGCGCGACCGCTACATGGCCACGCGCCTGCGCGAAGAACACGACCCGCGGCAGCGCGAAGTGCTGGCGGTGGTCGGCGCCGGCCATCTGGCAGGCCTGGCGCGATACCTCGAAACGGATACCGATGCACCGGCACCGTTGCGCGCCAAACTCGAAGCCGTGCCGAAGAAGCGCAACATCCCGTGGTTCACGCTGGGCATCCTTGCCATCGTCATCACCGGCATCGCCGTCGGCTTCTACCGCGGAGGCCTGGGCGTGGGCACCGAACTGCTGGCCACGTGGGCGATGTACACCGGCGGCCTGGCCGGCCTCGGCTGTCTGCTGGCCGGCAGTCACCCGCTGAGCATTCTCACGGCGATCGTGGTCGCCCCGTTCAAGCCGTTCCGGCTCAGCATTCCCACCGGCGCGTTCTCGGCGCTGGTCGAGGCACGCCTGCGCAAGCCGGCGTACCAGGATTTCCTGCAGCTGCGCGACGATGCACAGTCGTTGAAGGGCTGGTACCGCAATCGGGTCACCCGCGTGGTGCTGACGTTCATGCTGACCAATCTCGGCAGCATGCTCGGCCTGTGGCTGACCGGCTTCCAGGTGTGGGGCAAGGTCGCAGGTTGATTGCAACGCCCCGCCGGGCATGGCCCGGCGATACCGTGTGGCGGTGATGGTAGCGCCGGGCCATGCCCGGCGAAAAAAAAGGGAGGCCGCCCCACTACGACCGGCCTCCCCACACCACAACACGTTGTCGTTCCCCGTAGTCGGACAAGCTCGACGCTAGGCGGCCGTTGCCGCCACCTTTTCCAGGCCGCGCGCGCGGCGGATCAGCCGCGTCACGGCATTGCGCAGGTCGTCCAGCACCGCGTAGATCGTCGGCAGGAACAGCAGGCTGACCACGGTCGAGAACGCCAGTCCACCGGCGATGGCACGGGCCATCGGCGCGTACTCCGGGCCGTCGCCGAACATCTGCGTGTTGGTCAGCGAAATCGGCACCATCGCCAGGATCGCCGTTCCCATGGTCATCATGATCGGGCGCAGGCGCTCGCGTGAACCCTCCACCAGCGCCTGGGTACGCCCCATGCCGCTGCGCCGGAGGTTGTTGATGTGCTCGATCATCACGATGCCGTTGTTCACCACCACGCCCATCAGCACCAGGATGCCGATGAAGGACATGATTCCGAACGAGGTGCCGGTGATCCAGAACAGCCAGAACACGCCGAAGATCGAGAACAGCACGCCGCTCATGATCGCCGCCGGGAACAGCAGCGATTCGAACACCGCCGCCATCACCACGTAGATCATCACCAGCGCGATGAGCAGGTTGAACACCATCTGCTGCATCGCCTCGTCATCGTTGCCATAGTCGCCGCCATCGAAGGTGTAGCCATAGCCGGCCGGGAAGCTCATCGGCTTGAGTACGGCCTCGATCGCCTTGCGTCCGTCCGGTGCGGTGACCTTCTCGGCCAGGTTGGCCTTGATCGTCAGCGTGGTCTGCCGGTTGGTGCGGCCGATCTGGGTGGCGGACGAACCGACATCGACGCTGACCAGACTCAGCAGCGGCACGCTGCGGCCGTCGCCGGTACGCACGCTGAAGCCGGCCAGGTCCTCCGGACTGCTCTGCTCGGCCCCGGCGAAGCGCACCCAGACCGGCACCTCGTTGTCGCCTCGCCGGAACTCACGCATCGGTGCACCGCGCAATGCCAGGCCGACAAAGCTGGCCACCTGCTCGGCGTTGAAGCCGAAGGCGGCGGCACGCTCGCGATCGACGCGCACCTTGAGTTCACCGCCCTTCTCGCCATTGTCGATGCGCACGTCGCGCAGCTCCGCACGCTGGGCCAGCAGGGGCAGCACTTCCTGGCCGATTTCCTGCAGCATGCTGCTGGAATCGCCGATCAACTGCACCTGCACGCCCTGGTTGCCGCCACCACCATCACCGCCCTGGTTGCCGACGAAGTAGTCGGTACGCGCGGACTTCGGCAGGCCCTTGCGCAGCTCCTCCTGCAGTGACTTGATGTCCTTGGCGTACTTCTCGTCCAGGGTGACGACCGTCGAGCTGCCTTCCTGCTCGCTGTACCAGGAGTACACCTGCTTGACGTGCAGGCGCTCACGGTTCTCGTCGATCCAGTTCTCCACCCGAGCCACTTCCTCGGACATCTGCCGGTAGGTGTAGGCACCCTTCCACATGTAGCCGATGAAGATGTCCTTGCCACCTTCACCACCGAACATGTCCACCTTGGTCAGTTTCATCGGCACCAGGCTGACGGCCACCACCAGCACGATGCCCAGCAGGCTCCAGCCACGATGGTGCAGCGACCAGTCCAGCACCTGCGCGTAGCGCCGCTGCAGGCGCGCGATCAGGCCGGTCTGCGAGTGCACGAGCTTGGGCGTGGCCATGCGCGCGGACAGCATCGGAATCAGGCTGACCGCCACCAGCCAAGACGCCAGCAGCGATACCGAAATGGTGATCGCGATCTGTGCCATGAAGATGCTGATGTTGTTGGTCTCGCCGAACAGGTTCGGCACGAACACGATGCAATGGCACAGGGTGCCGGCGCTGAGCGCGATGGCGACGTTGCGGGTGCCGATGATCGAGGCCAGCCGTGGCTGTCCCGGCATGCGCTCGCGCTCCTGGTAGATGCTCTCCACCACCACCACGGCGTTGTCCACCAGCATGCCCACCGCCAGCAGCAGGCCCATCATGGTCAGGATGTTCAGCGTCACCCCGACGAAGTACATGAAGCCCAGGGTGATGGTGAAGCAGATCGGGATGGCCAGCGTCACCATCAGCGTGGACGGCCAGTGGCGCAGGAAGAAGAACAGCACCGTCACCGACAGGATCAGGCCCACCGCACCGGCTTCGGCGAGCTCCAGCAGCGAGGAGGTCACCGCCTTGCCCTGGTTGTCGATGACCTTGATCTGCACATCGCGCATCGAGGCCTGTGCGCGGATCGCTTCAACTTCGGCCAGCGCCGCGCGCGAGACGTCGACCAGATTGGCGCTGCGCTCCTTGAAGATATCCAGGCCCACTGCCGGGTTGCCATCCAGGCGGCGGCCATAGTTCATCCGCGCCGGCTTCAGCCGCACATCGGCGATGTCACCCAGCCGCAGGCCCTTGGCGTTGATCACCAGATCGCGCAGTTCCTGCAGGTCGGTGATCTCGCCGACCGGTTGCACGCGCACACGCTGGCCGTTGTCATCGATCTGCCCGGCCGAGATCGAAAAGTTCAGCGTGCGCAACCGTTCGCTCAGCTCGTTGATGCTCAGCCCGTGCGCGTTGAGCCGGTTGGGATCGATCGCGATCTCGACTTCATTCGGCGGTGCACCGGTGATGTCCACGCGCGCAACGCCCGGAATGCGCTCGATGCGCCGCTTGAACTCGCGGTCGAGCATGTCATAGGCGGTCGTCAGGTCGGTGGTGCTGGCCAGGCGCACCTTCAGCACCGGCTGGTCGCTGCTGGACCACTTGAACACGTTGTAGCGCTGCAGGTCGTCAGGCAGGTCGCTGCGGATCGCATCGATACGTTCGCGCGCGTCCGAAGCGGCGATGGCGATGTCACGGTCCCAGTCGCTGAACTCGATGAAGATCAGCGCCGCTTCGGACGTGGCCGAGGAGCGCATGCGCTTGATCCCGGTCATCGTTGCCAATGACTCTTCCACCGGCCGGATGATGGTCCGCTCCACTTCTTCCGGTGTCGAGCCCGTGTACGGAATCTGCACGAACAGGAACGGCGCGGAGATGTCCGGCAGAGCCTCCAGTGGCAGCCGGAATGAAGCGATCAGGCCGATCACCACCAGCGATACGAAGCACATGATGGTGGTGACCGGACGGCGGATGGAGAACTCGGCGACACTCATGCCGGCTCCTCGCCGCCGACGCGGCCACCTTCTGCGATTCGCAATCCGTCGCCGGCGTGCTTGCGGCCGCGTTCGCGGTAGTAGGCGTCGCCGCGGCGATCCATCAGGTCGTAGACCACCGGGATCACCAGCAGGGTCAGCAGGGTGGAGACCAGCAGGCCGCCGATCACGGTGATCGCCATCGGCGCACGTACTTCAGCGCCCTCGCCCATCGCCACCGCCAGTGGCAGGAAGCCGAACAGCGTGCACAGGGTGGTCATGATGATCGGACGCAGGCGCGAGCGCGCGCCTTCCACCAGCGCCTCGTGCTTGGCCACGCCGGCCTCGCGCAGCTGATTGACCTTGTCGATCAGGATGATCGCGTTCTTGGTGACCAGTCCCACCAGCAGGATCAGGCCGATGAACACCACCACCGAGATCGGCTTGCCGGTCAGCATCAGCGCCAGGATCGCGCCGACCAGCGCCAGCGGGATGGTGAACAGGATCACGAACGGATGCAGCAGCGATTCGAACTGCGACGCCATCACCAGATAGACCAGGAAGATCGCCAGTCCGAAGGCGAAGATCAGCGACGTTGCCGCCTGCGCCAGTTCCTCGCCCTGGCCGCCGATATGCAGGCCGACGCCCGCACCAAGCGGCTGTTCGGCGACCATCTGCTGCACTTCGCGCATGGCCGCGCCCAGATCGATGTCACGCAGGTTGGCCGAGACCACCGCGACGCGGGTCTGATCGGCACGGTGGATCTCGCTCGGACCGGTGGTGGCCACCACGTCGGCCACGGCGTCCAGGGTGACCGGACGGGTACTGCCCGGGTTGACGATCAAGCGGCGGATGCTCTCCACGCTGGCCCGGTCGCCTTCCTGTGCCCGTACCAGCACGTCGATCTTGCGGTCGCGGAAGCTGTAGCGGGTGGCCACATCGCCGCGCACCTTCTTCACCACGACGTCGGCGATCTGGCGGGTGGTCAGGCCCAGTGCACCGGCGCGCTCCTGGTCGAAGCGGATCTGGATCTCCGGGAAGCCCTCTTCCACCGTCGACTTCACGTCGGCGTAGTGGGCATTGCCGCGCAGCAGGGCAGCCAGCCGCTGGCCGGCCTGCTCCAGCGTGGCCATGTCCTGACCACGCAGTTCGATTTCCAGCGGCGTGGAGAAACTGAACAGTGCCGGCCGCGCGAAGTCGACCTGCGCGCCGGGGTGCCCGGCCATGGTGCCACGCAGGCGCTCGGTGATGGCCGCTTCGGTGCGCGCATCCCCACCGCCTTCCATCACCACGGTCAGCTTGCCGATGTTCTCGCCGCTCTCTGTCGGGCTTGCGTCCAACCGGGTACCGCTGCCACTGACGCCGTACAGCGAGGCCACGCCCTCGCCCTTGCCGTGCGCCAGCTGCAGTTCGCGGACCAGTGCATCGGTCTGCTTCAACGGCGTGCCGGCCGGCAGCTTGACGGTCATCTCGAAGCGGTCCTGCGCCAGCTGCGGGATGAGGTCGGCGCCCAGCATCGGCACCAGCGCCATGGTGGCTGCAAACGCCAGCGCGGCCAGGCCCAGCACCTTGCCGGGGTGCGCCAGCGCGCTCGGCAACAGCCGCAGGTAGCCACGTTCGGCCCCCGCATAGGGCTTCATCGCGATATCGCTGGCCTTGCGCATGACCGGGCCGATCACGGCGGCAACGCCGCGGCAGGCACGCACCACCAGCCAGGCCAGCGCATAGAAGGTCCAGCGCACCGCAGCGACGAAGCCACGACGGCCGGCTGCAACGGGCTTCTGCCAGCGACGCTCCGGCTGCCACGCCTCGCTGGCGGGCTCTTCGGGGAACGCCAGCGGCGGCCGCCCCTTCAGCGAACTGAGCATCGGAATCAGTGTCATCGATACCAGCAGCGAAATGGCGATGGCGATCGCCACGGTCAGCGCCTGGTCGCGGAACAGCTGGCCGGCGATACCGTCGACGAACACCAGCGGCAGGAACACCGCGATGGTGGTCAGGGTGGAGGCGACCACCGCCATGCTCACCTCGCGGGTGCCTTCGATCGCGGCCTGCAGGATGCCCAGCCCCCGCTCGCGCGCCTTGGCGATGCTCTCCAGCACCACGATCGAATCGTCCACCACCAGGCCCGTTGCCAGCGCCAGGCCACCCAGCGACATGACATTCAGGCTGAGACCCAGCTGGCCCATGAAGAAGAACGTGGCGATGATCGACACCGGCAGCGACAGGCTGATGACGAACGTGCTCCAGCCATCGCGGAGGAACAGGAAGATGATCAGGATCGCCAGCAGGCCGCCGATCACCGCATCCTTCTTGACGTCGCTGATCGCATGCTCGATGAAGCGCGACTGGTCCTCGATGGTGGTCAGTTCGGCATCGCCGGGGAACGTGCCCTTGATCTGCTCCAGGCGCTTGCGCAGCGCTTCTGCAGTGGCGACTGTGTTGGCGTCGCCTTCCTTGTAGATCGCCAGCTCGACCGATTCCTTGCCGCCCAGGCGGATGATCGCTTCACGCTCCTTGTAGCCCTGGCGCACGGTGGCCACGTCCTTCAACCGGACAGGAACGCCATTGGCAACCACGCTGGAGCCACCGCCGGACGATGCGCTCTGTGCGGCCGAGGCTGCGGCGATGGCCGCAGCGGAACCGGTGGAGGCGGCAATGTTGAACATCTGCTGCAGCGCGGAGTCCGCCGCACTGCCATTGGACGCCTGGGTGGTGACCAGCAGGTTGCGGATCTCCTCCAGGTCGGCGAACTGGTTGACGGTACGCACCAGGAAGCGCTGCGAGCCCTCTTCCAGCCGACCGCCGGAGATGTTGATGTTCTCGTCCTTCAGGCGCTTGATGACGGTATCGATCGGCAGATTCAGCTGCGCGAGCTTCTGCTGGTCGATGTCGACCTGGATCTCGTCCTCCAGGCCGCCGCCGACCTTGACCGCCGCCACGCCGGTGACCGGTTCCAGCTTCTTCTTCAGATCCTCGTCGGCGTAGCGGCGCAGGATGGTCAGCTCGCGGATGGCGTCGGCATCGCTGGACGGCGCCGCCTTGCTGGACAGCACCAGGCGCATGATCGGCTCGGTGGACGGATTGAAGCGCAGCAGCACCGGGGCTTTCGCCTCCAGCGGCAGGTTCAGCGCTTCCATCTTGTCGCGCACCTCCAGGCTGGCCTGGTCCATGTTGGTGCCCCAGGCGAACTCCAGCACCACATCGCTCTGGCCGGTGCGCGAGACCGACTTCAGCTTGCGCAGGTTCTTGACCACGCCCACGGCTTCTTCCACCGGCTGGGTGATCAGGGTTTCGATCTCGGTCGGTGCCGCACCGGTGTATTCGGTGCGTACCGTCAGCGTCGGGTAGCTCAGGTCCGGCAGCAGGTTGACCTTGAGACTGCCCAGCGCAATCAGGCCGAACAGCAGCAGGGTGACCGTGCACATGGCAATGGTGACGCGGCGGCGGGTAGCGAACTCCACCAGGCCGCCGCGCATGCCGGCGGCGGCGCTTTCGCCGTGGGGCGAAGCACCGTGGTCGTGGTCAGGATGGCTCATTGCCGGCTCCCGGCCTTGTCTGCCGGCCTGGCCGAGGCCGTCGCCGTCTTCGCCTTCGGATCAGCGATCACCTGCACGGCGGTGCCGTCGCGCAGCGCGACCTTGCCCGCGGTGACCACCTGGTCTCCGGCCGCCAGGCCATCACGGATCTCCACCCATGGCCCCTCGGCGTAACCCAGCTTGACCGGAACGCGTGCGACCTTGCCGTCGCGCACCCGGAACACCGCCGGCTCACCATCGTCGAGCAGCGCCAGGCGCGGCACGACCAGGGCGTCGGCACGCTGGTCGTAATCGATGCGGATCCGGCCGAACATGCCCGGCTGCAGGGAATGGGCAGTGCCGTCGAAGGCACTGACAACACGGAACGTGCCGCTGCCCGAATCCACCACCGGTGCGATGCGGTCAACGATGCCGGTGAAGCTCTGGCCCGGCAGTGCATCCGCCGACAGGGTCACCGGCTGGCCGGCACGCAGCGTTGCCAGCTCGCGTTCGGGAACGTTGAGGGTGGCTTCCAGGCGCGAGTTGTCGACGATGCGGAAGATCGGCGTGTTGATCTGCACGAAGTTGCCGGTCTTGATCGAGCGCGAGGCGATCACGCCGGAGATCGGTGCGACCACCGTGGTGTACGACAGCTCCAGCGTGGCCAGGCGATACTGCGCGCGCACGTTTTCCAGATCGAAGCGCAGCTGGTCGACGTCGGCGGCACTGACCATCTGCTGGCCGACCAGCTTCTGTGCGCGCTGGTAGTTGTTCTCGAGCTTGCGCATCTGTGCCTCGCTCTGGGCAACCGCCAGGCGTGCGCGGTCCGGATCGAGCCGTACCAGCGGCTGCCCTGCGCTGACCCGCTGACCTTCCTCGACCAGCACCGCCAGCGCCACGCCAGAGGTCTTGGCAACCACCTGCGACTCGGCGCGCGGCTCCAGCGCGGCGGTGCCGGTGTAGCTGGCCGCCACCGCGCGGCGGCTGGCCACCGCGACCTCGACCGGCACGGACTCGACTTTTTTCTCATCCTTGGTTTCGGCGGCCTTGGCCTCGCTGTTGGGGCCCGCGGCGCAACCGCCCAGCATCAGCGTGGTGGAGATCAGCAGGGCGGCGGCGCAGAGTCCGCTGCGGCGGCCATGCAGGAAGATTGGGTGCGACATCGTCAGGTCCCTGGAGGATGCGTGGGCAGGTGTGGTAGCAAAGTAATGCACCACTTCACGGCAACACCATATCCCAAAGGTCATGGTGTCTTCACGCCGCTGGTCGGCCCACCCCCATTTCAGCTAGATGAAACCTGAGGCTATACTCGGGTCGTTCCGTACCCCACGCCGGAACGACCAGACCCGAATCCCCGGAAACGACATCATGCGCCCGCAGCCGCTCGCCGCTTGTCTCGCTCTGGCCGTCCTCCTGCCCCTCGGGGCCGCCGCACAGCCCGCTCCAGCTACCACGACCGCAGCACCCGCCCCAGCCCCGGCACCCGCCGCTGCTGCCGCCGCCGCACCTGCCGGCAATTACGACAATGGCCGGGTGCTGGCCTACACCTGCCAAGGGTGCCATGGCATCACCGGTTACAAGAACGCCTACCCGAGTTACCGGGTACCGAAGATCGGTGGCCAGACCCAGCAGTACCTGACCCAGGCCCTGACCGAGTACCGCCAGGGCAAGCGCCGGCATCCGACGATGCAGGCCCAGTCGATGAGTTTCAGCGAACAGGAGATCGCCGATCTCTCTGTTTACCTGTCCACCGTCAAGTAAGGCCCGCCCATGTCGAAAGCCGCGCATCCACTGCGTCATGCCATCGCCCTGTCCGTCGCCCTGCTGCTGGCGGCCTGCTCGCAGTCACAGGTGGAGAACAGCGAGAAATCCGCCGCCGATCCGGGCCACGCCAGCGGCGAGCACGGCTCTTCATCGTCGGCAGGCCTGCCCACCGGCCGTGAGGCTGCCGGCGAAGCCCGGGCCAAGGTGAAGGGCAAGGCCACCAACCAGAGCTGCATCGATTGCCATGGTGCCGACGGCAACGCCCCGATCGATCCGACCTACCCGAAACTGGGTGGGCAGTACGGTGATTACCTCGCGCATGCGCTGCAGGCCTACCGTTCCGGCGACCGCCAGCACGCGTTGATGACGCCGCAGGCGACGGACCTGAGCGATCAGGACATCGCCGACCTGGCGGCGTACTTCGGCAGCCGGCCAAGCCAGCTGCGGGATCTGCACGGGGTCAAATAGGATCAGGGCGCCGTGGCGCCCCGCATCCGTAGCGTCGGGCCATGCCCGGCGGAACGCCAGAAGCCCGCGCTGTGCGCTCGCGGGGCATGGCCCCGCGCTACCCTTGCACCGTCAGCGTCGGTCAACGATCAGCCTTCCAGCTCTTCCCAGCGCGCGTACGCGGCGTCCAGTTCGGCCTGCACCTTGGCCAGCTGCTGCGTGTGTGCCGTCACCTCGGCGCTGCTGCGGGTGTAGAACGAGGGATCATTCATCGCTGAGGTGAGGCCTTCGACGTCACCTTCCAGCCTCTCGATCGTCTTCGGCAGCTGCTCCAGTTCGCGCGCTTCCTTGTAGCTGAGCTTGCGCTTGGCCGCGGCAGGTTCCGCGGCAGCCACAGGCGCAGCCGCTGCCGTCGGCCTGGCAGCGGCGGGCACTGCTGCCGCTGCGGTACTGGCCGCGTAGCGCTGCCAGTCGGTATAGCCTCCAACGTACTCGCCGATCACGCCGTCGCCCTCCATCACCAGCGTGGACGTCACCACGTTGTCGATGAAATCACGATCGTGGCTGACCAGCAGCAGCGTGCCGGTGTACTCGCCAAGCAGCTCTTCCAGCAGCTCAAGCGTTTCCACGTCCAGGTCGTTGGTGGGTTCGTCCATCACCAGCAGGTTGGACGGCTGCGCGAACAGCTTGGCCAGCAGCAGGCGGTTGCGCTCCCCACCGGACAGCCGGGTGATCGGCGCGCGCGCGCGCTCGGGCGTGAACATGAAGTCCTGCAGATAGGCATGCACGTGCTTCCGCTTTCCGTTGAACTCGAGGAAATCACGGCCTTCGGCCACGTTCTCGATGGCGCTCCAGTCTTCGCGCAACACGGCACGATACTGGTCGAAATAGGCCACCTGCAGGTTGGTGCCGGCGTTGACCTCGCCCTTCTGCGGCTGCAGTTCACCCAGCAGCAGCTTCAACAGGGTGGTCTTGCCGCTGCCGTTGGGGCCGATCAGGCCGATCCGGTCGCCGCGCAGGATGGTGGTGGTGAAGTCGCGGACCATGGTGCGGTCGCCGAACGCGAACGAAATGTCCTTGACGTCGATGACCTTCTTGCCGGAGCTCACGCCCTGTGCCGCTTCCATCCGGACATTGCCGCTCAGCTCGCGTCGCTGCGACCGTTCGGTGCGCATCGCTTTCAGCCGGCGCACGCGACCTTCATCGCGGGTGCGGCGCGCCTTGATGCCCTGCCGGATCCACACTTCTTCCTGTGCCAGCAGCTTGTCGAAGCGCGCGTTCTCCTGCGCCTGCGCGTTGAGGCGCTCTTCGCGGCGGCGTTCGTAGTTGGCCCAGTCGCCGGGCCAGCTGGTGACCTGGCCGCGATCGATCTCGACGATGCGGGTGGCCAGCGCACGCAGGAAGCGGCGGTCATGGGTGACGAACACCACGCTGCCGCTCCAGCCCTTCAGGAATGCTTCCAGCCAGTCGATGGCTTCGATGTCCAGGTGGTTGGTCGGCTCGTCCAGCAGCAGCAGGTCCGGGCTGGAGACCAGCGCGCGGCCCAACAGGACGCGGCGCTTCATGCCACCGGACAGGCGCGCGAACTCCGCATCGCCATCCAGGTCGAGCTTGGTCAGTGTCTCGGCCACGCGCTGGTCCAGACCCCAGCCATTGGCCGCGTCGATCTTGGCCTGCACCCGGCCGAGCGCATCGCCGTCGAACTCGTCGGCATGGCTGAGGTGGTGGAACTCGGCCAGCCACTGGCCCAGCTCACCCAGGCCATCGGCCACCACGTCGAACACCGAGCCGGCCGCGCCGTGCGGCACTTCCTGTTCCAGGCGGGTCACACGGACGCCCTGCTGGACGCGTACTTCGCCATCATCGGGCTTGTGGTCGCCGGACAGCAGCTTGAGCAGGGTGGATTTGCCGGCGCCGTTGCGGCCGATCAGGGCGATGCGTTCACCCGGCTCGATCGACAGTTCGGCTTTTTCCAGCAACAACGGGCCGCCGACGCTGAAGTCGACGTTCTGCAGAGTAATCAGAGGCATCCGGATATTGTACGGGTTGGGGGCGCCGGCCGGGCTGCTCCCGGAGATCGATCAGCCCACCTCCCCCAGCAACGCCTGCAGACCCGGCAACCATTGCTTGCCGGGGTGGCGCACCAGCCACAGCGTGCGCTGCAGCGCGGGTAGCGGGGTATCCAGCACACGCAGGCGACCCAGTGCCAGCGGCTCCTCCAATGCGTGACGTGACAGGCAGGCCACGCCGAGGCCGGCGATCGCGGCTTGCTTGATCGCCTCGGTATTGCCCAGCTGCAGGGTCTGCGCGAAGCCGCGCAGATGCGGCAGAAGCGCCTGCTCCACGGCCTCGCGGGTGCCGGACCCGGGTTCGCGCAGCAGCCAGCGCGCCGCGCGCAGATCCTCCAGCGACCAGCGCGCCGCCGCGTCGGCGGCGGCAACGATCACCAGCGGATCCTGCTGCCACGCGGTCACCTGCAAACCCCGCTCGTGGCATGGCCCCTCGATCAGGCCGGCATCCACATCCAGCCGCTGGACGGCGGCGACCACGCCGGCGCTGTTGTCGATGCGCAGATCGACTTCCGCCTGTGGCGCCTGCCGCAACAGGTCGGCGATGCGCGCCGGCAGCAGGTAGTTGCCGATGGTGGTGCTGGCCGCCAGCACCAGCCGCAACGGTGCCCCCTGCGCGGGGTCCCCGCCGGCAGCGAGCTGGCGCTCGAGATCAACGGCATTGACCAGCAGCGCGCGGGCCGGTTCCAGCAGCGCGCGACCATGGCCGTTCAGCACCAGGCGGCGACCGACACGGTCGAACAGGGGCGTGCCGAAGTGCGCCTCCAGCTCCTGCAGGGCGGCACTGCTGGCCGACTGCGAGAGCGCGATGGCCTGGCCGGCCGCGGAGGTACTTCCGTGGTCGGCAATGGCGACGAAGACCTGGAGCTGGCGCAGAGTCAGGCGCATGGCCTTTACCTATAAAGCAGGTAGATTCTACTTATATTATTCGTTTTACAGGTCATTGGCGCAGGCGCACGCTTTTCATCGTTCCCCACACCGGTCCCGCGATGAGCACCTCCGCCCCCTCCACCTGGTCCCTGCCCGTTCTGCGGCAGCGCTGGCAGCCGCGCCTGCCCGGGCTGCTGCTGGCGGGCCTGCTCGCTGCGGCATCGCTTCATCTGGCGGACCTGCCATGGCTGCAGGCGCATGGCCTGAGCGCGCTGACCGTGGCGATCGTCGCCGGTATCGCGGTCGGCAATACCCTCTACCCGCGGCTGGCGCCGCGCAGCGCGGCAGGCATCGGCTTCGCCAAGCACTGGCTGCTGCGTGCCGGCATTGTGCTGTATGGCCTGCGCCTGACGTTCCAGGACATCGGCCATGTCGGCATCGCCGGCGTGCTGATGGACGTGCTGGTGGTCGCCAGCACATTTGGCCTGGCCTGTTGGCTGGGCACGCGCGTGTTCAGGATGGAGCGTGAGGCGGCGATGCTGATCGGCGCCGGCAGTGCCATCTGTGGCGCGGCGGCAGTGATGGCGGCCGAGCCGGTGGTGCGTGGTCGTGCGGCACAGGTAACGGTGGCGGTATCGACCGTGGTGGTGTTCGGTACGCTTGCCATGTTCCTGTATCCGGCGCTGTATGCGTTGCTGCAGTCGCACGGCTGGCTGGCGATGGACGCGCGGCAGTACGGCCTGTTCACCGGGGCGACCGTGCACGAAGTGGCGCAGGTGGTGGCTGCCGGCCGTGCCGTGGGTGAGGCGGCTGCCGATACCGCCGTCATCACCAAGATGGTCCGGGTGATGCTGCTTGCGCCCTTCCTGGTCGTGCTGTCGCTCTGGCTGTCACGCGGCAGCAGGGCAACGCCCGGGGGCAGCAAGGCCCGCATCGTTGTGCCGTGGTTCGCGTTCGGTTTCGTCGCCGTGGCCGGCATGAACTCGCTGCAGCTGCTGCCCGCCGGACTTCACGCAGCGCTGGTGCAGCTGGACACGGTGCTGCTGGCGATGGCGATGGCGGCGCTGGGCGTGACCACCCATGTCTCCGCGCTGCGCCAGGCGGGCCTGAAGCCGCTGGTGCTGGCGCTGCTCCTGTTCGCCTGGCTGCTGTTCGGTGGCCTGGCGATCCACCAGGGCGTGCTGGCGATGCTGCACTGAGCGCAGGTCTGCCGATACGGCCGCTGCCCCGGGAGACGGTGACGGCCGCGCGCGCAGGTACAATGCGCCATGACTGATTTCTCGACCCTGCCGCTGAGCCCGGCCCTGCAGCCCGGCCTGGATGCCCTCGGCTACACCACCCTGACCCCTGTGCAGGCCCAGAGCCTGCCCGCCATCCTCGATGGCCGCGACGTGATCGCGCAGGCTCCGACCGGCAGCGGCAAGACCGCTGCGTTTGGCCTGGGGCTGCTGCAGGCGATCGATCCGAGCCTGATCCGCGTGCAGGCGCTGGTGCTGTGCCCGACCCGCGAACTGGCCGACCAGGTCGGCAAGCAGATCCGCAAGCTGGCCACCGGCATCCCCAACCTGAAGTTGCTGCTGCTGGTCGGCGGCGTGCCGCTGGGACCGCAGCTGGCTTCGCTGGAAGGCCACGACCCGCACGTGGTGGTCGGCACCCCTGGCCGCGTGCAGGAGCTGGCACGCAAGCGCGCGCTGAATCTTGGCGCGGTGCGCACGCTGGTGCTGGACGAAGCCGATCGCATGCTCGACATGGGCTTTGAAGAGCCCATCCGCGAAATCGCCGGACGCACCCACAAGGACCGGCAGAGCCTGCTGTTCTCGGCCACCTTCCCCGACAGCATCCGTGCCATTGCACGTGATCTGCTGCGCGATGCCGTTGAAGTCACGGTGGAAGGCGCTGACCAGGCGCCGGCCATCCGCCACCTGTTCTGCGAGGTCGAGCCGGCCCATCGGCAGAAGGCGCTGGCCGGCCTGCTGCTCAAGTACACGCCCGAATCGGCGGTGGTGTTCTGCAATACCCGCAAGGACGTGGATGAGGTCGCCCATTCGCTGCAGCAGTTCGGCTTCTCGGCGCTGGCCCTGCACGGTGACATGGAGCAGCGTGACCGTGAGGAAGTGCTGCTGCTCCTGGCCAACCGCAGCTGCAACGTGCTGGTCGCCAGCGACGTCGCCGCGCGCGGTCTGGACGTGGAAGAGCTGGCGGCGGTGATCAACTACGAGCTGCCGACCGATGTCGAAAGCTACCAGCACCGCGTTGGACGTACCGGCCGTGCCGGCGCCAGCGGCCTGGCCATCAGCCTGGTGGCGGGCCGCGAAAAGACCCGCGCCGAAGCGATCGAAGCACAGATGGGGCGCTCGCTGGACTGGCAGAAAACGCCGCTGGCGACGTCACGCCCCGCCGAGTTGCCGCAGGCAGCGATGCGCACCCTGCGCATCGACGGTGGCAAGACAGACAAGCTGCGCCCGGGCGACATCCTCGGCGCCTTGACCGGCGACGCCGGCCTGTCGGGCAAGTTCATCGGCAAGATCGCGATCTTCCCGACCCGCTCCTACGTGGCGATCGCGCGCGAGCAGGCCAGCAACGCCGTGGCGAAACTGGAGGCCGGCAAGATCAAGGGCCGCCGCTTCCGCGTACGGATGATGTAAGGCCCAGCGACAGGTAGCGCCGGGCCATGCCCGGCGACAGTTCCAAAGCCGGTAGCGCCGGGCCATGCCCGGCGGCAGTCTCAGAACACCAGCTCGGTGTGCAGCGGCAGGTCCGCCTGCCAACGGGCGCGGCCACCCAGGCCATCCAGCTCGACCAGGACGCCAGCACCGACCACGTCCACGCCCAGCCGGCGCACCAGCGACAATGCGGCCACCAGCGTGCCGCCGGTCGCCAGCACGTCATCGATGATCGCCACGCGCGCGCCGGCCGCCAGCGCATCGGCATGCACTTCGATGCAGTCGCTGCGGTACTCCAGTGTGTATTCCTCGCGCAGCACCTGGCCGGGCAGCTTGCCCGGCTTGCGCACCGGCACGAAGCCGACGCCCAGTTCCAGTGCCATCGCGGCGCCCAGGATGAAACCGCGCGATTCGATACCCACCACCGCGTCCAGTTTCTGGTCGCGCCAGCGGTCGGCCATCGCGCGGATGGCATCACGGAAGTCCTCGCCGTGCGCGAGCAGCGGCATGATGTCCTTGAACAGGATGCCGGGCTTGGGGAAATCGGCGATGTCGCGCAGGCGCGAGGCCCACGCGGGGACGGCCACGGTGGCGTCGGTCATTGCAGCTACCAGCTTGTATGGCGGCATAGGGTAACCGGTTCGTCCGTACGCTGCCCGTTCCCGGCATCTTCGCGCCGCTGCGTTCCATCAATGGCGACACAGCATCACGCCAAAATCGCACACGCGTGCGATAATCGCCGTGATCGGTCATTCACCCGCCTTGCGTCATAAGCAGATCGACGCCTGCACGCCGTCACGGCCCGCAGCCGCCCTGGATGCCGTCGCCCCCCGCCACGCCTGGCGCGCGCGGGGCTTCCCCGCCTTCGCGCGGGTTCCTGCAATGAGGTTCATGCAACGTGGACGAGACGACGAAGGTTCCGGCCGTGTGCCGTGTGCTGGTGATCCTGCTCGGCATCCTGGTGACGCTGTTCGGCCTGGCTCTGCTGGTCGGCGGCGTACGCCTGGTGCAGCTGGGGGGCAGCTGGTACTTCCTGCTGATGGGTGTAGCGTCTGCCGTGGCCGGCGTGCTGCTGGTGATGCGCAGGCCGAACGGTGCGCTGCTGTACGGCCTGGCGTTCGTGGCTACGCTGCCGTGGGCGCTGGTGGATGCCGGCTGGAATTTCTGGCCGCTGGTTTCGCGCCTGGTGATGCCAGCCGTGCTCGCCCTGCTGGTCGCCTTGGCCTGGCCGGTGCTGCGCCGCAGCCGCGGCCAGGTGGCCGGTCGCGGCGCCCATGGCGTGGCTGCAGTGCTGCTGGTGGGTCTGCTGGGTACTGCATTCGCAGCGTTCCAGCCGCGTCCCGTGCAGGCGGCGCAGGGCACCACACCCCCCGTAGTGCCCGTGGCCAAGGGCGCTGAGCAGCGCGACTGGATGCACTGGGGCAATACCACCGCCGGTACCCGCTTTGCCGCACTGGACCAGATCACCCCGGCCAATGTGAAAGAGCTGCAGGTGGCCTGGACCGCGCGCACCGGCGATGTACCGGAAAGCAACGGCTTCGGCGCCGAAGACCAGAACACCCCGCTGCAGATCGGCGACACCCTGTACCTGTGCACCCCCCACAACCAGGTGATCGCCGTTGATGCCGATTCGGGCAAGCAGCGCTGGGCCTTCGATCCCAAGGCCACTGCACCGAACTGGCAGCGTTGCCGGGGCCTGGGCTATTTCGATGCGACCACCGCACCGGCCGCCGCGACGACGGCTGCACCGGCACCAGTGCCGGCCACTGACGTGGCGAGCACTGGCCCGGCGCTGTGCGGGAAGCGCATCCTGATGACCTCCATCGACGCCCGCCTGTTCGCGCTGGATGCGAACACCGGTGCCCTGTGCCCGGACTTTGGCAGCAACGGGGTGGTCGACCTGAAGGTCGGCATGGGCGAGATCAAGCCCGGCTTCTACACCCTCACCGCCGCGCCGCTGGTGGCGGGCGAGCTGATCGTGGTCGGCGGCCGGGTGGCCGACAACATCGAAGTAGGTGAACCGTCCGGCGTGGTGCGTGCGTACAACGTGCGCACCGGTGCGCTGGTCTGGATCTGGGATCTTTCAAAGGAGACCCCGGACGTGCCGCTGGATCCGTCGATCCACTACACCCGTGCGACGCCGAATGTGTGGACGTCGATGGCCTACGACCCGCAACTGGGCCTGGTCTACCTGCCCACCGGCAACACCACGCCGGATCAGTGGGCCGGCGAACGCACGCCGCAGGACGACAAGTACAGCTCTGCCGTGGTCGCGCTCGACGTCGCCACCGGCAAGGAACGCTGGGTGTACCAGACCGTACACCACGATCTGTGGGACTACGATCTGCCCGCACAGCCGACCCTGATCGATGTACCCGACGGCAAGGGCGGCACATTGCCGGCGCTGCTGCAGGTCACCAAGGCCGGGCAGATCTTCATGCTCAACCGGCAGACCGGCGTGCCGATCAGCGAAGTGCGCGACATTCCGGCGCCGCAGGGCAACGCCGAGGGCGAGCGCTACGCCGCCACCCAGCCGCTGTCGGTGGGCCTGCCGCAGATCGGCGCGGAAACGCTGACCGAGTCGGACATGTGGGGAGCCACCCCGATCGACCAGATGCTGTGCCGCATCCAGTTCAAGCAGTTCCGCTACGACGGCATGTACACGCCGCCGGGCGAAGACCTGGCGCTGCAATGGCCGGGTTCGCTGGGCGGCATGAACTGGGGCAGCGCCTCGGTCGACCCGACCACGGGCTATCTGTTCGTCAATGACATGCGCCTGGGCCTGTGGACCAAGCTGATTCCGCGCGCGCAGATGAGCAGCGGCGACGGCGGCGTGGAAATGGGCGCGGCCTCGCAGACCGGCACGCCCTATGGTTCGCTGCGCGACCGCTTCCTGTCCAAGCTTGGCATTCCCTGCCAGAAGCCCCCGTTCGGCACGATGTCGGCGATCAACCTGGCGACCCGCAAACTGGTCTGGCAGGTACCGGTGGGCACGGTGAAGGACACCGGTCCGATGGGAATCAAGATGGGCCTGTCGATCCCGATCGGCATGCCGACCCTGGGCGGTTCGCTGGCCACCCAGTCAGGCCTGCTGTTCTTCGCGGGCACGCAGGATTACTACCTGCGTGCCTACGACAGCCGTACCGGCGATGAGCTGTGGAAAGCACGCATGCCGGTGGGCAGCCAGGGCACACCGATGACCTATGTCTCGCCAAAGACCGGCCGTCAGTACGTGGTGATCTCCGCCGGTGGCGCCCGCCAGTCGCCGGACCGCGGCGATTACGTGATTGCCTACGCGCTGCCCGAGCGCAGGTGAACCCTGCCCCGTAGCGTCGCCTGCCGGGCGGCGCTACCCGGGTACCGGTTGCTGGTGCGAGCGCTTACCATGCAAGGTCGAACCCGATGAAAGCTGCTGCCATGCCTGCCGCCGTTCCTCCCAGCCGTCGCCCCAAGCGCGCTCCTGTCCCGCCGCAGGACCGTGGCCTGGCCCATGAGCTGATGCAGCAGATCCAGGACAACCAGGGCGATCCGGACTTCATGACATCGCTCGGTCGCGGCCTGGCCGTGCTGAGCGTGTTCTCGCAGCACCCACGCGAAGTGACCATGTCACAGATCAGCACCGATACCGGCATCTCGCGTGCCGCGGTGCGGCGCGTGCTGTATACGCTGGAAAAGCTGGGCTATGTCGGCGAACAGGGCCGTGGCTACGTGCTGCTGCCGCGCGTGCTGGGCATGGGCGGTGCCTATGTGGCGTCGTCGTCGATGACCGCCGCAGCGCAGCCGGTGCTCGATGCCCTGCGCGACGACGTGCATGAATCCTGCTCGCTGGGCGTGCTGGACGGCGACGACATCCTGTACGTGGCACGTGCGGAAACCGTACGCATCATGTCGATTGGACTGCGCGCGGGCAGCCGTCTGCCTGCCTACTGCACATCGATGGGCCGCGTGTTGCTCGCGGCGTTGCCGCGCGACACGCTGGAAGGCTATCTGGAACGCAATCCGCTGCGGCCGCGCACCGAGCGCACCATCACCCGTATGGATGATTTCCTGGACACGCTGGAGAAGGTGCGCCGCGAAGGTGTGTCCCTGGTCGACCAGGAACTGGAGATCGGCCTACGCTCGATCGCAGTGCCTGTGCGTTCGCGCAGCGGTGACGTGATTGGTGCGTTGAACATCGGCACCCAGGCGGGCCGTATCGGTCTGGGCGTGATGCAGACCCAGCTGCTGCCGCGCCTGCGCGAAGCGGCGCAGCGATTGGGCACGTTGTTGAATTGAGGCACGCCGCCGGGCATGGCCCGGCGTCATCGTGGGCCGCTGCGCTCGCCGGGCATGGCCCGGCGCTACCACAACGCGGCCCGGTAGCGCCGGGCCACGCCCGGCGGAACCGGCATCAGCCCTCGGCGGCCTGCTCTTCCAGAATCGGCTTAGCCAGCGCGAAGGCGTGGTTGGCCGCAGGCACGCCACAGTAGATCGCAGCCTGCAGCAGCACTTCCTTGATCTGCTCCGGCGTGACGCCGTTGTTGCGGGCGGCACGGATGTGCAGCTTGAACTCCTCGTCGTGGCCCAGCGCCACCATCATCACGATGGTCAGCAGCGAGCGCGTATGCCGCGGCAGCCCCTCGCGCGTCCACACCGTGCCCCACGCTGTGCGGGTGATGAAGTCCTGGAATTCGGTGGTGAAATCGGTGCGCGCCTGCAGCGAGCGTTCAACGTGTGCCTCGCCCAGCACCTGGCGGCGCACCGCAAGGCCGGCTTCGTAGCGTTCCTGTTCGTCCATCGTGGTCTACCTGTTATGCGGGGGTCAGTGCTGCGCGGAAAGATGCGCAGCCAGTGCGGAAGTGAATGCCTGCGGCGACTCCAGATTGCAGATGTGGCGGCCCGGGACAGCGGCGTAGTGGCCATGGGCCACGCCCTCGGCGATTGCCTGCAGATCGGTCGGCACGCACACCGGATCATCATCACCGGCAATGGCCAGCAGCGGCACGCCGATGCGGCCCAGCACATCGCGGAAGTCGGCCGTTGCCACAGCGTTGCAGCAGCCGACGTAACCGTCGACGCGGGTCGCCAGGAATACCTGCAGGATCTCTTCCACCTGGCTGGCATGGGTCTGTGCGAAGGCAGCGGTGAACCAGCGTTCGCGGGTGCCATCCACGAGGGGCAACAAGCCATCGTGCTGGACCTGGGCCATACGCGCCTGCCAGCTCTCCAGCGTGCCGATCTTCGCCGCGGTGGCGGCCACGGTGAGCGTGCGCAGCCGGTTGCCCGCATGCACGCCCAGCCACTGCCCGGTCAGACCACCGATCGAAAGACCGCAGAAATGGCTGCGCTCGACGCCCACGTGATCCCACAGGGCCAGCACGTCGGCGCCCAGTTCGGCCACGGTGTACAAGCCCGGCGGAGCGCTGGACTGGCCGTGGCCCCGACGGTCATAACGCAGGATTCGATACTGCGAGGCCAGCGCACCCACCTGCGGCTGCCACATGCCCAGGTCGGTACCGAGCGAATTGCAGAACGTCAGCCATGGCGCATCGGCACGGCCCTCGGTCTGGTAATGCAGGCGGTGCTGCGGAAGGTCGAGGAAGGGCATGCGTGCTCCAGCGGTGAACGTGGGGATCAGCCGCGCGCGAGCACGCGGTCGATCCAGGTATCGGCCATGCCGCGCCAGCTGTCGGCAGCGAACAGGGCATCCAGTTCTGCAGCGGAAAGCTGCGAGGTGACCTCCGGCGTCTGCGCCAGCACGTCGCGAAGATGCTGCGATTGCGCCAGCGCCTGCTTCGCGGCCTGCTCCACCAGGGCGTGCGCGGACGACTTGCCGATACGCTCGCCCAGGGTGACCGCCACGGCCTCGGCGTAGAGCAGGCCGCCATGGCTGTCCAGATGCTGGCGCATGCGTGCGCGGTCCAGTTGCAGGCCCTGCACCACCATCTCCACCTGGGCCAGGCTGCCCGCACACAGGCGGACGATCTCCGGCACGGTCTCCCACTCGGCATGCCACTGCCCGGCCGCGCGCTCGTGCGGCTGCGGCATGGCGCTGAACAACGTGGACAGCAGGCCCGGCACGCGCGTGGCGGCGGCGATGGCCGCCACGCAGCCCACCGGATTGCGCTTGTGCGGCATCGCCGAGGAGCCCCCCTTGCCCTCCCCGGCCGGCTCGAAGGCCTCCGCCACCTCGGACTGCATCAGCAGCACGATATCGCTGGCGATCTTGCCGAGGCTGCCGGTCAGCAGCGCGAACACGCTGCCCAGTTCGGCAATACGATCACGTGCGGTGTGCCAGGGCAGCGCCGGCAGCGGCAACTGCAACTCGGCAGCCAGGGCCTCGGCCACGTCCAACCCGCGCGTCTGCAGCGAGGCCAGCGTGCCCGCGGCGCCACCGAACTGCAGCACCAGAGTGTCTTCGGCCAGCGCATCCAGGCGCCGCTGGCTGCGCTGCAGGGCATCAAGCCAACCGGCGGCCTTCAACCCGAAGGTTACCGGCACGGCCTGCTGCAGCAGCGTGCGTCCCGGCAGACCGGTGCCGCGCTCGGCCTCGGCCAGCCGCGCCAACGCCGTGCACAGCGCCTGCAGTCGCGTCTGCACGTGACCGACCGCCGTGCGCAGCTGCAATACGGCGCCGGTGTCGATGATGTCCTGGCTGGTGGCACCCCAGTGCACCCAGCGCGCGGCTTCGGCATCATTCGCCTTGACCTGCGCAGTGAGCGCCTTGACCAATGGAATGGCCGGGTTGCCAGCCAGCGCGGTGGCGGCCGACAGCGCCGGCAGCGCATACAGATCGGCGCGGCAGGCCGCTTCGATCGGGGCCAGTGCAGTGGCGGGAATCACCCCGCACCGCACCTGCGCGCGTGCCAGCGCGCGCTCGACGTCCAGCATCGCCTGCAGGCGCGCTTGATCACTGAACACGGCGTCGACGGCAGAATCGCCGAACAGACCGCCCAGCAGCGTTGGGGAGAGGCTCATCGGTGCAGTCCATCCTGGGTGGCCACAGCTTACCCGCGCCCGCTGCGTGCGGGCGTGGAGTGGCCGGAAGGCGCGTCGCGCGCGCCGCGATCAGTAGGCGAAGAAGACCGTCTCATCCGGGCCCTGCATGCGCACGTCCCACCGGTACAGACCCTTGCCCTGCGCCTGCGCAACCAGCGTGTGACGGCGCTCGGGCGGTACCAGCGCGAGGATGCCGTCCTCGCCATTGCTGGTCTCGTCGCTGAAGTAGATGCGACCCCGCACAGCCTGCAGCAGGCCACGCATGAACACCAGCACGATTAGGTGCGGTGCCTGCGGCTCGCCGCGCAGGCCCGGCACGCGGCCCGGCTTGACGGTGCTGAAGGCAAACCGCCCCTGCTCATCGGTCGGCACGCGGCCCCAGCCATCGAAAGCCGGGTCGTGGTCGTCGCGGCGCGGGTCTTCGCCATGGGCATAGATGCCCTGTGCGTCGGCCTGCCAGATTTCCAGCACGGCATCGGACACCGGCACGCCATTGCCATCGAACACCTGGCCCTGCACGTGCACGCGTTCGCCCTGCGCGGTGGCCGGGGCGATGTCGGTGCGGTACAGCGGTTCCAGGCCCAGGCGGTAGTACGGGCCGACGGTCTGCCACGGAGTGGATTGGAAACTCATGGTCTTACTCCCAGACGGTCATTTTGCGACCGCGCAGCACGATGTCGAAGCGGTAACCCAGCGCGAACTCATTGGCCGTGTTCTCCCAATCGAACGAGGACACCATGCGCGCGCGCGCATTGGCATCGTCCACGCAGTTGTAGATGGGATCGAACGCCAGCAGTGGGTCGTTGGGGAAGTACATCTGCGTGACCAGCCGCTGGCCGATGCCATCGCCATGCAGAGAGAAATGGATGTGCGCCGGGCGCCAGGCGTTGTAGTGGTTGCGCCACGGGTAGGCGCCGGGCTTGATGGTGGTGAAGCGGTAACGGCCTTCGCTGTCGGTCAGCACCTGGCCTGTACCCTTGAAGTTGGGATCCAGCGGTGCATCGTGCTGGTCACCCTTGTGCAGGTAACGGCCAGCAGCGTTGCACTGCCATACCTCGACCACGGTGTTGCGCACCGGGCGGCCATTCTCGTCCAGCACGCGGCCGCTGACGATGATGCGCTCGCCCTGCGGCTGGCCGGGGAAACCTGCGGTCAGGTCCGCGGCGTGCTCACCCAGGGTGATGCGGTTGATGCTCGGGCCGGTCACTTCCGAGAGCGTCACCGGGATGGCGATCGGATCGGTACCCGGGCCACGCAGCGCGGTGGAGGCATACGGCAGGTGGATGCGCGGCGGCTGGCTGCCGGGATACGGCGTGCGGTAGCCGCGCAGTTGAGTGGGATCGCTCATGGCGTACTCCTGTTGGCGAGCGGCCCGCAGGCCGCGGCTGTCGTGCAGATCATGGGTTCGTTGGGGCTCACACGCGCTCAATGGCCAGGGCTACACCCTGCCCCACGCCGATGCACATCGTGGCCAGGCCACGCCGGCCCCCGGTGGCTTCCAGCTGGCGCAGCAGGGTCAGGGCCAGGCGCGCACCGCTCATGCCCAGCGGGTGCCCCAGTGCGATGGCGCCGCCGTTGGGGTTCACGTGCGCGGCATCATCGGCCAGGCCCAGCTGGCGCATGCAGGCCAGGCTCTGCGAGGCGAACGCTTCGTTCAGCTCAATGGCATCGAAATCGGCGATGGACAAGCCCAGGCGCGTCATCAGCTTCTGGCTGGCCGGCACCGGGCCCATGCCCATGATTGCCGGCTCCACGCCGGCGCTGGCAAAGCCGAGAATGCGTGCGCGCGGGGTGAGGCCCAGCGCCTTGACCTGCGCACCGGACGCCAGCAGCAACGCCGCGGCACCATCATTGATGCCCGAGGCATTGCCTGCGGTCACCGTTCCGGGTTGCCGGAACAGTGGCTTCAGTCCGGCCAGAGCGTCTGCGGTGGTATCGCCGCGCGGGTGTTCATCGCGGTCGACAGTCACGGTCTCGCCGCGCCTGCGGCCCGGCACCTCCACCGCCTCGATTTCGCCATCGAAGAATCCACGCGCCTGCGCGACGGCGGTGCGTTGCTGGCTGCGCAGCGCGAACGCATCCTGGTCCTCGCGGCTGATGGCGTAGCGCTCGGCCACGTTCTCGGCGGTCTGGCCCATGGTCTCCACGCCATGCAGCTCGCGCAGGCGGGAGTTGATGAAGCGCCAGCCCATGGTGGTGTCTTCAATCTGCTGGTCGCGGGCGAACGGCGAGGTCGCCTTGCCCATCACGAATGGCGCGCGCGACATCGACTCCACACCACCGGCAATGGCCAGACCCAGCTCGCCCGTGGCGATCCCACGGGCCACCGTGCCGATCGCATCCAGGCCCGACCCGCACAGGCGGTTGATCGTGCTGCCCGGCACCGTCACCGGCAGGCCGGCCAGCAGCAGGCTCATGCGCGCAACGTTCCGGTTGTCTTCGCCGGCCTGGTTGGCACAGCCGAGGTAGACGTCGTCGACCAGCGCCGGATCCAGCTGCGGGTGGCGCGCCAGCAGTGCCTTCAGCGGAACCGCGCCGAGGTCGTCAGCGCGCACGCCGGACAGCGCACCACCATAGCGACCGATCGGGGTACGGATGCCATCGACGATGTAGGTCTCGTGCAGGCTCATCTCAGGCTCCCTCGGCCAGTGCCAGCGGCAGGCCGGTCAGTTCACGCAGTTGTCCGATATCCATGCCTTCCACCATCTCCAGCACGGTCGCGCCATCAGCCCCCAGAGCGAACACCGCCACATCGGTGTACACGCGCGACACGCAGCGCAGCCCGGTCAACGGGTAGCTGCACTCGGTCACCAGCTTGCTCTCGCCCTTCTTGGTGAACAGGTCCATCATCACGAACACCTGCTTGGCACCGATGGCCAGGTCCATCGCGCCGCCCACGGCCGGAATCGCATCGGGGGCCCCGGTGCTCCAGTTGGCGAGGTCGCCCTGCACCGAGACCTGGAAGGCACCCAGCACGCAGATATCGAGGTGGCCGCCACGCATCATCGCGAACGAATCGGCATGGTGGAAATAGCAGCCCCCGGTCAGCAGGGTGACCGGCTGCTTGCCGGCATTGATCAGATCCGGATCCTCCCGGCCAGGCGCCGGCGCCGGTCCCATGCCCAGCAGGCCATTCTCCGACTGCAGGAAGATCTCCTTGTCGGCCGGCAGGAAATTGGCCACCGTGGTCGGCAGGCCAATGCCCAGGTTGACGTAGGCACCTTCGGGAATGTCACGCGCCACGCGCGCGGCCATCTGTTCGCGGCTGAGCTTGTTCATGCCTGCACCCCCGCTGCGGCCACCGGCACCACGCGCTGCACGAAGATGCCCGGGGTCACCACGGCCTCCGGGTCCAGTTCACCCAGCGGCACCACCTCACGCACCTGCACGATGGCGCAGCGCGCGGCCATCGCCATCAGCGGGCCGAAGTTGCGTGCGGTCTTGCGGTACACCAGGTTGCCCCAACGGTCGCCGCGGTCGGCCTTGATCAGCGCGAAATCAGCGTGCAGCGGGTACTCAAGCACGAAGTGACGCCCGTCGATCTCACGCGTCTCCTTGCCCTGCGCCAGCTCGGTGCCGTAGCCGGTCGGGGTGAAGATCGCGCCCAGGCCGGAACCCGCCGCGTGGATGCGCGCGGCCAGATTGCCCTGCGGCACCAGCTCCAGTTCGATCTCACCGGCGCGGTAGGCGGCGTCGAAATGCTGCGAATCGGCCTGGCGCGGAAACGAGCAGACGATGCGACGCACGCGCTTGTGCCTGATCAGCGCGGCCAGGCCGGTATCGCCGTTGCCGGCGTTGTTGTTGATGATGCACAGCTCGCGCGCACCCTGTGCGATGAGCGCGTCGATCAGCTCGTCGGGCATGCCCGCCGTGCCAAAGCCGCCGATCATCACGGTGGCGCCATCATGGATATCGGCCACCGCTGCTTCCACGCTGGCCACGGTCTTGTCGATCACTGCATTGCTCCTTGCCCTGCGCGCCAGCGGTCATCACCGCCTCGCTTCAGAGCCACTGCGAAGGGAAAACACGGCCTCGACATGGTCGCCATGGCACTCCGTCCGGTCAATGCGATATTCGCACTCATGATTCGATAATCGCACATTGAGTCAACGACTCCCTCGCGGTTCAACGCTGGTTCCGGCCCACGCCCACGCGCAGACCCAGGCACGCCCAGGCCGCCAGCAGCAGCGGCAGCGCGCACAGCACATACAACGCGGAGGGCCGCCAGTGGCCATCCACCAGCACACCCACCGTGAGCGGCGAGAGGATCGCACCGACGCGGCCGATGCCGATGGCCCATCCCAGACCGGTGGTCCGCACTTGCGCGGCGAACACCACCGGCGCCGCGGCATACAGGCCCGCCATCGCGGCGAACAGTGCTGCACCGATCACGAACGCCAACGGGAAGGCCATGCCCAGCTGCGTGTTGAAGGCGGCAAAGCCCAGCATCGACACCATCGCCAGCAGCAGCGCACCGGCGGTCAGCTTCGACAGCGACCAGCGCGAGGCCAGCCAGCCGAACAGGCTGCCGCCGACGATGCCGCCCAGGTTCAACAGCACGCCTCCGGTGATGCCCTGCTGGGCGGAGACACCGGCAGAGACCAGCAGCTTCGGCGTCCAGCTCAGCACGAAGTAGAAGGCGAACATGTGCAGGAAGAAGGCCAACGCGATCAGCAGCGCGACGCGCCGCAGGTCACCCACGAACAGCGCCGCATAGCCCTGCCGCTGGCCATCACGCAGCGGCGCAGGCGGCAGCGCCTGCAGCTGCGGCATGCGCATGCGCGAGAGCAGTGCGTTCAGGCGCGGCAGCGCATCGGCCGGGCGACGCGCAACCAGGAAATCCAGCGATTCGGGCAGGCACCTGAGCACCAGCGGAATGCACACCAGCGACGCCGCGGCGCCGATCAGGAACACGCTGTGCCAGGACCAGTGTTCCAGCATCCACGCCGCCAGCAGACCGCCGGCGGTGGCGCCTATCGGATAGCCGGTGGCCTGCAGCGCGACCGCCGTACTGCGCCACTTGGCATTGGCGTACTCGGCGGTGATCACGCCCACGCCGGCCAGCATGCCGCCGATGCCGATGCCGGTGTACACGCGCAGCGCGCCCAGCTGCCAGGCGTTGGCAGCCAGCGCCGACAGCGCCATGCCGCTGGTCAGGATCAGCAGGCAGCACACGATCATCGGCCGCCGGCCCCAGCGATCGGCCAACGGCGCCAGCAGGAACGAGCCCAGTGCCATGCCGACCAGGCCGGCGCTGAGCATCATCCCCAGCACCTTGCCCGACAGCTCCCAGTCCGCCGACACATGCGGCGCGGTAAAGGCCATGACCATCACATCGAAGCCATCGAGCATGTTCAACAGCACGCAGATGGCGATGGCGGTCCACTGGAAGGGACTCATCCGTTCCAGGACAAGCGAGGGTGCGGGGGCGGCGTGGCTCATGGGGCGGTTTCCTGCAACAGCGTGATGCGGTGGAACGTCCGGCGGGGAAGGTCTCAGTGACCGGCCTGGCTGGATGCGTGGATGACCTGCAGGACGTCCTGCAGGCGATCGACTTCGACCTGGCCCGGTGCCGACGGAGTGCCGATCATGCCGAAGGTGAGCGCCTGGCCGAAGGTTTCACCAGCCAGGCGCGAGACCACACCGGTGCCCCCCATCGACATGGTCAGCAGCGGCCTGTCGCTCTGCTGGCGCACCTGCCAGGTGGCATCGAGCAGGGCCAGCACGTCGCCTGCGTCGCGCGGCATCACCGCGATCTTCAGCACGTCCGCACCCAGCGCCTGCTGCCTGAGCAGGCGCGCGACGATCTCATCGCGGGGCGGCGTTGCGTGGAAGTCATGGTTGGACATCACCACCTTCACGCCGGCCTTGTGCGCCTGCGCCACCAGCGCCTGCACCACCTTCGGATCACGGAACATCTCCACGTCGATCAGCTGGGCCACGCCGCCGCGCAGCAGCGTCGCGTAGAGCGCGCCGTAGTCGGCATCGCTGATCGGCTTGGCGCCGCCCTCGGCCTTGGTGCGGAACGTCACGATGACCGGCTTGCCGCCCAGCGTGGCCTGGATGCGCTTGCCCAGCGTGACCAGCGCCTTGCCATCGGTGGCGATGTCCAGGTAGTCGATGCGCCACTCGGCGATGTCGGTGGCCTTGCTGGCAGCGATGGCCGCCGCCTGCTGCAGGGCCACGTCAGCGGTGGCGCCAGTGATCGGCACGATGGTGCGGGGATGGCCCTCGCCGATACGCAACTGGCCGACCTGCAGTACCGCCGGCGGCGGTGCGGCCAAGGCCAGCGCCGGGACGGCGCACAGTGCACCGGCCAGCACAACCGGAGCGAGCGGGAACTTCATGGCGGTCACCAGAGCATGGAAGGAGCGCATGGCCATCAGAAGGTCACCTTGGCCTGTACGCCCACGGCCCAGGCGTTGTCGGTACCGCTGTAGTTGAACGTGCCCGGGTTGACGATGTACTGCACATCCGGGCGGATCATCAGCCACGGGTTTACCTGGACGCTGTAGGACAGTTCGAACAGCTCCTCGGCCTGGCTGAGGTTGTACAGCGGCGAATCGCCAGGCACGCCACCGGCGGCCAGCGTGGCCCGGCGCGCATCGACCAGCCGGTTGTTGATGTCGGCGCCTACGTAGCCCAGCGCGATGCTGTCCTGGGCGCGCGAGCCAATGCCCTGGTAAACCCCGCCCAGCGCATACCAGCGTTTGATCTGCGCGGTGTCGGTGTCGGACACCATGTACTGCGCGAACGCAGTCAGGCCGCGGCTGGGATCGGCCGATTCCCGGGTCAGACGCTGCTCGGCGAGCACGTAGGCGCCGTGGCGCCCGGTCGTCGGCGAAGCATCCAGACCGCGCTTGTCCACGCGTGAGGTGTCGTAGTAACCGCCGAACTTGTAGACGCCCGCGTAGCGGCTGCCCTTGGACGGGGTCCAGGTCACTTCCACCGGGAACAGCGAACCGGTGGTACCGGAAGCGAGCGGACGGAACGCGTTGCGTTCGATGTTGCCACCCAGGTTCGGATTCACCTGGAACCAGCCGGTGCGAACGTTGACGGCCGGGCTGACCTGCTGGGCGAACTCACCGCCCCAGCGTGCCACGGGGTAGTTGTACCAGCCGCTGTTGCCCGACATCGCCAGCGGGTGCGCGCAGAACGCCGCATTGACGAAGTGGGTCAGCAGGCTGTGCAGGCCGAACTGGTTGCCCATCGCGTAATAGCCCAGCTTGTAGTACGACTGCCCCGCGTTGAAGGTCTGGTCGTAGCTCAGTTCGGTCAGCCGCGTGTACTGGCCGCCGTACGCTTCCTGGATGGGGAAGCGGTTGCCGACGAAGTCCACCGAGGTGCTGCGGCCGCGACGGTCGTTGAGGGTGAAGTGGAAGGCACCGCCGTTCCAGCCGGCCAGCGTGCCCATGTCCAGGTCTACGCCAACGCGCACCTGCTGCGCATAGCGCGCACCGGTTTCGCCGTAGCCTCCATCGACCACACCCATGGCTTCACCCACGTAGTCGCCGCGGAAGGCGATGCCACGCTCGAACAGATCGGTGCGGGTGCCGCCCCAGTCGCCAGTGAGGGTCCTGCCTTCGTAGCGGTTGCTCGACTGCGCGCTGGCGATGCAGGGCAGCAGCGCGGTGGCCAGGACGGCCAGGGAAACGGGTTTCGCAAGATTCATGATCGCGGTCTCGTGGAGATGATCAGCGCAGCGACAGCGGCGCGCTCAGGGGGGAGGTGGCGCCCTGCGCCGAGGTGACCGTGGCGGTCAGGCTGCCGGCAGCCGCAGCATCTGCCGCGGCGCCGAGCGGGAAGGTGAAACGGCCCTGCCCCTGCGCATCGGTGCGCGCCTGCACGCTGCCCAGCACCCACTCGGCCTCGCTGCCGCTGGCGGCGCGGTTACCGAACACTTCGACCTGGTAACGGCTGCCGGGCGTACCCTGGAAACGACCGATCAACTGGCGCTGCGTACCCTTGCCCTGCACGCCAGTCAGCTGCGGCGCCGCCTGGCCCAGGTTCGGCAGCGGCTGGCAGTCGGTCTGGCCGGCAGCGGAGCAGATGCGCGCACGCTTGGACGGATCATTGTCGACACCACGACCACGTGAACCGACGAAGCTGGCGTGTTCCAGGCCCGGCACGCCGAACACGATGGCGCCGCGCGGTTGGCCCTTCACGCAGGCGCCGCCCGCCTCGCAGCGCTCGATCGGCAGGCCGTTGCCGAAGATGCGGTTGGCGGTGAAGCGGTTCGGCGCACTGACCGGCTGCGGGCGCACGCCGATGCCGATGCCATTGCCGGTGATGATGTTGCCATCGACCACGTTGCCGCTGCCGGTGATGCTCAGGCCCAGCGAATTGCCGGTGAAGGTGTTGGCGGCGATGTAGTTGCGGTTGCCCCAGTTGATCTGCAGGCCATCGGAGTAATCGACGAAGCGGTTGTGTACCACGCTGTTGTCGTTGCCCCAGAGGATTTCGATGCCCTGCGACGGTTCCGGGTTGGCCTGGGTGGACTGGAACAGGTTGTCGGCCACCAGGTTCCAGGCCGCGCCACGGGTCAGCTCAAGTCCATCGCCGTTGTCGAGGAATTCATTGCGCACGATGCGGTTGTGCACGGTGGTGGTGGCAGTGGACTGCCCTGTGCCGTCGTCCCCGGTGAGCATGATGCCGGCGCCGCCCTTGTTGGCGACGATGCGGTTGTCGTGGATCTCGTTGTGGCTGGAGCGGTTGACCAGCACACCGATGCAGAAATTGCGGATCTCCAGACCGGCCAGTTCAACGCCCTGGGTATCCCGCAGGACCAGCCCCGGCAACGTGGTGGTGCGCACGTTGGTGCCCGACTGGCCCGGTTCGGCGCCCGGACAGGCGTCGGTGCCGGTGCCGGTGACGTAGGCCGAACCGTCGATGGCGACGAACTGGCCATCGCGGCCCCAGGACGTGCCGATGATCTGCACCGGCCCCTTGATCTCCGGCAGCGGCGAGGTCGGCTTGATCACATGGGGCGCGGTACCCACTGCGTCGATCTCGATGCGATAGCGACCCGGCGCGGTGTTGGCGGTGGTGATCGCCCAGCGCAGGGAGCCGGGACGGGTGTCGTCGGCGTAGCGGTCCACGCGCAGCACCTGCAGGGGCCCGCGCGGCGGTTCGGCCTGGTAGGCCAACGCCAGGGTCGGCAACTGGGCGAGCAGGAACAGAGAAACAATGGACAAGCGACGGCGCATGCGATCACTCCGCACAGGTGAAGGGAAATCCTGCGGTCTTCCCCTGCACCTGGCTTCAGCACCGGGTCGGGTGCTGCCCTCGCCCCGCCAGGGGTGGATCGCTTGGACTGCTTTGAATCTGCGGAAGTGAAATTAGGTTTATCGCACTGCACCATTCAAGTGCGGTAATCGACTACGCGTGCGAATATCGCACTGAATGGATACGACCATCGTTGTAGGGAAGGCTGCACTGGCATTTGCCAGGCGAAGCGCACGGCTGCGCCGTAGCACCGGTCAGGAACTGCAGGACAGCATCGAGCAGCCGGCGCGGTCGTCGGCCCAGGCCGGGCGCCTGCTGGCGAAATGCTCACGTCCGGCGCGTTGGGTGTACGGATCGCGCAGCACGTCCTGCAAGGCGTGTACGCCGCCCATGTCCCCTTGTTCCGCACGGTCGATCGCTTCCTGCGCCAGCCAGTTGCGCAGCACGTACAGCGGATTGGCCGCGCCCATCTTCGCCAGGCGCTCGGCGGCCGGAAGAGGATCCGCCCGCAATCGCGCGGCGTAGTCCTGCAGCCACTGCCGCAGCGGCACCTGCACGGCCTCCTGCCGCTCCCGGTCGTAGTAGACCTCAGCCAGTGCCGCCGGATCGGGCGATGCAGGATCGATCCGCATCAAGGCGCGCCAGGACAGGGTCATGTCCATGCCACCGTCCTGCAGCAGCTGCTGCCAGCGCTGGTAGAGCTGCAGATCGGCATCATCGGCAGCTGCCAGGCCAAGCTTGGCCGCCGCATCGCGACGCGTGCAGGCGGCAAAGGTGGCCTGATAGGCAGCAAGGCCCGCCTGCAACGGCGCGACGTCGGCAAACAAGGGCGACAGCGCCTGCGCAAGCCGCCCCAGATTCCAGTACGCCACCTGCGGCTGCGTTCCGAAGCGGTAGCGACGGCCCTGTGCGTCAGTGGTGTTCGGGGTCCAGTCCGGATCGAAGTCCTCGACCCAGCCATAGGGGCCATAGTCGAGAGTGAGGCCGAGCACGGAAAGGTTGTCGGTGTTCATTACCCCATGCACGAAACCGACACGCATCCAGTGCGCGATCATCTCGGCGGTGCGCACCGCGATCAGCGCGAACCAGTCACCGTACAGTGCCTCACCCCGCCCCGCCAGTTCAGGGAAATCACGGACGATGCAGGCATCCACCAGTTGCTGCAGCAGTGACGTCTCACCGCGCGAGGCCGGCAGTTCGAACGAACCGAAACGCAGGAACGAGGGCGACACACGGCATACGATCGCGCCGGGCTCGGCTCGCGGACGGCCGTCATAGAACATGTCGCGCACCACGTGCTCGCCGGTACCGACCAGCGACAGCGCACGCGTGGTCGGTACACCGAGGTGGTGCATGGCCTCACTGCACAGGAATTCACGGATCGACGAGCGCAGCACCGCGCGACCGTCGGCGCCACGGGAGTACGGGGTCGGGCCTGCACCCTTCAGCTGCAGTTCCCAGTGCCGGCCATCCGGCGCAACCAGCTCGCCCAGCGAGATCGCCCGCCCATCGCCAAGCTGGCCCGCCCAGTGACCGAACTGGTGCCCGCCGTAATTGGCGGCCCACGGCTGCATGCCCGGATACAACGCGTTGCCAGCGAATACCTGGGCAAACGTGCCGCTCGACACTTCAGCCACATCGATGCCGAGCAGAGCGGCGACCTCCGGCGACCAGGCCAGCAGGGTCGGCGCGGCGACCGGCGTCGGCATCACCGACGACCAGGCCGCCTCTCGGACTTCACGCCGACGGGGCCCGGCTTCCGGGTCGCCCGGCAGGACGGTCAGCAGACGGTTGTCGAATCGCGGGAAGGGGCTGTCCATGGCCCTGACATGGGGATGGACGCCGCCGACCTCAATCGCCGCGCAGCGCCTGCAGCGATCCGCCGTGCGCTTCAGCGCGCTGGTAGGCCGGGCGTTCACCGATGCGCTGGAGAAACGCGCGCAGCGCCGGCTTGTCGTCCAGTCCGCCTCCGCGCGCCGCTGCGGCCTGGATCGGGAAGCTCATCTGGATATCGGCCGCGGTGAAACGCTCACCCGCGAACCACGGGCTCTCGGCCAGGCGGCGCTCCATCCAGTCCAGGTGCAGGCGGCGCTGCGGGCCGACGAAGCTCTGCTCGGCCTTGTCGGCAATGCTGCGGGCAATCGGGCGCACGAAGAACGGCATCGGCGCGTTGCGGATGCGGCTCATCACCAGCGTCAGCAGCAGCGGCGGCATCGCCGAGCCTTCGGCGTAGTGCAGCCAGTAGCGATAGGCCATGCGCTCGGCACCTTCGGCCGGTATCGGCGACGGCGACACCTGCCGCTGCGTGTCGTAGCGGTCAGCCAGGTAATCAAGAATGGCGCCGGATTCGGCCAGCACCTGCTCGCCGTCCTGCAGCACCGGTGATTTCCCCAGCGGATGTACCTGGCGCAGTGCCGGCGGTGCCAGCAGCGTTCTGGGGTCGCGCGGGTAACGGCGCAGTTCGTAGTCCAGCCCCAGCTCCTCCAGCATCCACAGCACGCGCAGCGAACGGGAATTCTCGAGGTGATGGACGATGCGCATGAAAGGACTCCAGAGGGGTGCAAGCATCGTAACGCGCCTGCACGCATGCGCCTGTGGATTCGATCCGTGCCAGCTCCCGCCGACGCAACAAAAAAACGCCGGAAGCTTGCGCTTCCGGCGTTCTGGCTACCCGAGGGCAGCAGACGGATTAGACCGCCTGCACCTGGTCAGCCTGCATACCCTTCTGGCCCTGGACGGCGATGAAGGTGACCTTCTGGCCTTCCTGCAGGGTCTTGAAGCCGGTGCCCTGGATGGCGCGGAAGTGCACGAACAGGTCCGGGCCGCTTTCCGGGGTGATGAAGCCGAAGCCCTTGGCGTCGTTGAACCACTTGACGGTGCCGGTCTGACGTTCAGACATATTTACTAACTCCTGAAACACATGTTGAAAAAAATCGCAGCCACCGGGTATCGGGGCCGAGACTGAGTTGCAGGCGTTGGTAAAGCGGATCGATGAGTGGATCGTGAGATCAACTGCACCAGGCCACGATTCACGGTGACCCTAGCAAACACAGTGGGTCGCACGATACGCGTGTTTTCCCCAAAAAGCGATAGCCCCGGCATTCATCGCCACCCCGCCCCCGCTAGGCGTGGCAAGGGCTGGCAGTCGGTCGGGCCCGGATCCGGGGACCCATTCAGGTTTTTCCTACCCTACACTGGGTAAATGACTGAAGCTGAAACCCCGGCTGAACTGCCCCGTCCCCGCATCTGGGTGGACGCAGACGCCTGCCCCGTTGTCATCCGCGACATCCTGTTCCGGGCCGCCGAGCGGGTCGGCCTAGAGTTGACCCTGGTCGCCAACCAGTGGATCCGCACCCCGCCCTCGCGCTGGATCCGCTCCCTCCAGGTGCCGCAGGGCCTGGACGTGGCTGACAGCGCCATCGTCGAACGGGTCGCCGCCGGCGATCTGGTTGTCACCCAGGACATTCCATTGGCCGCGCTGGTGCTCGAACGAGGCGCGCTGGCCCTGCATCCGCGCGGGGAGCTGTTCACCGCCGACACCATCGCCCAGCGCCTGTCGGTACGCAATTTCATGGAAGAGCTGCGCGGCGCCGGCGTCCAGACCGGGGGCCCGCCTCCCCTGCATGCGCGCGACCGCCAGGCGTTCGGCAGCGCGCTGGACCGCTGGCTGGCCCGCATCCGCGTGGCGCGATGAGGCGGGGCCCGGCTCACGCCACCACTGGGCCCAGCTCCAGGCCCAGCTGACGCTGGCTGCTGAACACCCGTCGTTCCCCATTCAGGGGATCGTCGAAGGACAACGCCCGCGCCAGCAGTTGCAGCGGCGCCTGCGCCCCGCTCGCGGCCGGACGCAGCTGCGGATACAGGTCGTCTCCGATGATGGGCGCGCCCAGCGCCGCCATGTGCACGCGCAACTGGTGCTTGCGACCGGTTCTGGGCTGCAGGCGGTAGCGCCAGACCGGACCTGTCGCGTCGATCACCTCGATGCGGGTACTCGCATTCGGCTCGCCCTCCATTTCGCCCATGCGGAAGAACGGCTGTGCCGGGCCGATGCGGCTGTGGCGCTCCAACGGGAAGTCCAGCGCCGGCAGCGCCGGGGCCAGCGCTTCGTAGGTCTTGTCGATGCGGCGCTCGCGGAACAGGCGCTGGTAGGCATCGCGCGACTCCGGTCGCAGCGAGAACAGGACCAGCCCAGCGGTGAGCCGGTCCAGGCGGTGCAGCGGTGCCAGCTGCGCGTTGCCGGTCCGCGCCACCAGCCGCGCCAGCAGGGTTTCGCGGACATGGGCACCCGCCGGGGTCACCGGCAGGAAGTGCGGCTTGTCGACCACCAGCAGATGCTCGTCCTGGTAGAGGATCGTCTCGTTGAACGGAATGCGCGGCTCGTGGCTGACCTCGCGGAAATACAGGATTTCCAGCCCCACCTGCCACGGCTGGTCCGCCGCCAGCGCCCTGCCCTGCGCATCCTGTACCCGTCCGCGCGCGAACCGGTCCTGCCACTGGCTGCGGTCGATGCGCGGAAAGCGTGCGCACAGGCCGTCCAGCAGGGTCGGCCAATGGCCGGGTGGCAGCTGCAGCCGGCTGGGCAGGGTCATCGCGTCCGCTCCGGCGGCAACAGGAACCGCAAGCGTGCCACCGTTGACGCGCGGCAGACACCCTGGCCACGGACACCCCTGCAGCAAACCTCTATCATTGTCCTCTTTAGTCGACGGATCCCCCATGGCCCTCACCGCCACCATCCGCAAGGCCGAGTTGCAGATCAGCGACATGGATCGCGGCTACTACGCGACCCACAACCTGACCCTGGCCCAGCATCCGTCGGAAACCGACGAGCGCCTGATGGTGCGCCTGCTCACCTTCGCCCTCAACGCCGACGACCGCCTGGAATTCGGCCGGGGCCTGAGTACGGATGACGAGCCGGACCTGTGGCAGCACGACTACACCGGCGACATCCTGCAGTGGATCGACCTCGGCCACCCCGATGAATCCCGTATCCGCAAGGCCAGCAATCGCAGCCGCCAGGTGCAGGTGGTCAACTACGGCGGCAATGCGTCCGACATCTGGTGGGGCAAGCAGGGCAAGGGCCTGGCGCGCTTCGACAACCTGTCGGTGATCGACCTCGATGGCACCTTCGTCGAGCAGTGGGGCCAGCAGATCCAGCGTGCCATGCGCTTCAGCGTGCTGATCCAGGACGGCGAGGTGCAGATCCTCAACGACCAGATCCAGCTCGACATCATCCCCACCTGGCGCAAGCGCGCCAAGGCATGAGTACGACGCGCTGCGACGTCGTGGTGATCGGTGCCGGTGCCGCCGGCCTGATGACCGCGATCACCGCCGGCCGGCGCGGCCGCCAGGTGCAGGTGATCGATCACGCCAACAAGATCGGCAAGAAGATCCTGATGTCCGGCGGTGGCCGCTGCAACTTCACCAACACCGGCACCACCCCGGCCAACTTCCTGTCGGCCAATCCGCACTTCTGCAAATCGGCGCTGGCCCGGTATACGCCTTGGCACTTCATCGAGATGGTCGAGCGCCATGCCATCGCCTATCACGAGAAGGAGCTGGGGCAGCTGTTCTGCGACGTTTCGTCCAAGCAGATCGTGAAGATGCTGGTGGACGAGTGCCAGGCAGCGGGTGCGCACATCCGTACCCACTGCAGCGTCGAGCGCATCGAGCACGGGACGGATGGCTTCCGTGTGCACACCACGCAGGGGATGTTCCACTGCGCCTCGCTGGTGGTCGCCACAGGTGGCCTGTCCATCCCCAGCCTGGGCGCAACCGGCTTCGGCTACGAGATTGCACGCCAGTTCGGGCATGCCGTGCTGCCGACCCGCGCCGGACTCGTGCCGCTGACCCTCAGTGGCAGGCACCAGGAGCGCCTGGCCGACCTGAGCGGTGTCGCCCTGCCGATCGAGGCGCGCTGCAACGGCATGCAGTTCCAGAATTCCATGTTGCTCACCCATCGTGGCGTCAGCGGCCCGGCGATCCTGCAGATCTCCTCCTTCTGGCAACCCGGCGATGCACTGGAACTGGATCTGCTGCCCGGCCAGGATGCCGGCCAGTGGCTGCGACGGATGAAACAGGAGCGGCCAGCCGCCGAACTGCGCACGGTGCTGGCCGAGGTCCTGCCCAAGCGCCTGGCCCAGCGCCTGTGCGAACACTGGCTGCCGGACCGCCCGGTACGGCAGCTGGATGAGCCCCAGCTGCGCCAGGCTGCGCAGCTGCTGGGTGCGTTCCCGCTGGTGGCCAGTGGCACCGAAGGCTACCGCACCGCCGAGGTCACGCTGGGCGGCGTGGACACCGCCGACGTTTCGTCCTCCACGATGGAATCCAAGCGCGTGCCGGGCCTGCATTTCGTCGGCGAAGTGCTGGACGTCACCGGCTGGCTTGGCGGCTACAACTTCCAGTGGGCCTGGGCCAGCGGCCACGCCGCCGGCAGCGTGGTGTGAACCGCATCGCCGTTCGGGGTGCGGGATGCCTGCACGCATGGACGGCTCGCCGAGCATCGTGTATCAAGATCCGCAGATTGGGGAGCAGTGCATGCAGAACGCGAACGACATCACCATCCGCCTGCTGATCGTCGACGACAGCGGCGAGAATGCGGAAGCCATCGTCAGCACGCTGCGCAACAGCGGCATCGCCGTGCGCCCCTGGCGCCCGCAGGATTCGGCCGAGCTGTCGCAGGTGCTGGCCAACCAGGCCATCGATCTGGTGCTGGCCTCGCCCTCGCAGGGCATCCCGCTGCCGCTGGTGGCCCAGCACATCGCGGCCAGTGGCAAGGACATTCCGCTGGTGCTGCTGGCCGAGCGCATCGACGAAGATGAGCTGGTCCAGGCCAGCAGCCATGGCATCCGCGCCCTTGCCCTGCGCCAACGGCCGGAGCATCTGCTGGCGGTGGTCCGCGACCAGTGGGTCGACCTGCAGGCGCGCCGCGGGCTGCGCCGCATCGAGGCACAGATGCGCGAGACCGAGCGCCGTTGCGACGCGCTGATTGCCTCCTCCCGCGAACCCATCGCCTATGTGCACGAAGGCATGCACATCCGCGCCAACGATGCCTATCTGGACATGTTCGGCTACGAGCATTTCGACGACATCGAGGGCATCTCGCTGCTGGACATGGTGGCCGCCCAGCATGTTGATGACTTCAAGCAGCTGCTGAAGAGCCTCAGCCGCGGCGAAGCGCCACCACCGCAGTACCAGCTCGATGCACGCCACCAGGATGGCAGTGCGTTTCCGGCAACGATGGAATTCACCGCAGCCACCTATGAGGGCGAATCCTGCCTGCAGGTCGTGTTCCGCCGCCGGATCGAGTTCGACCCGGAACTGGCCCGAGAGGTCGAGGATCTTCGCCAGCGCGACCAGGTGACCGGCCTGCTGAACCGGCCGACCTTCATGCTGCAGGTCGAAAGTGCGGTCGCCCAGGCTGGCCGCAGCGAGGGCCAGTTCGGCCTGCTGCTGGTCGAGCCCGACCACTATGCGCGGCTGATGCCGGACATCGGGCTGGCCTCGGCCGATACCCTCATCGGCGCGCTGGCCTCCCTGCTGGCCGATGTCGTGGGGGAGGACGCGCAGCTGGCGCGCTTCGGCGAACACAGCTTCGCCGTGCTGCAGGCCGGCCCCTATGCGCAGACCGTGGCACTGGCCGAACGCATCCGTGAGGCATATGCCGCCCATGTGTTCAGCATCGGCGCGCGTTCGGCCACGGTCACCGTGAGCATCGGCGGTGTCCAGGTCGGCGAGAAGATCGCCAGTATCGGCCAGGTCCTGGCGCGTGCCAGCGAGTGCACGCAGGCGGCCGCCGAGCTGGGCAACACCTGTCGCATCTTCGATCCGGCCGCGGTCGATCGGGTCGAGGAAGAACGTGTGCAGCGATGGGTCGGCCGCATCCGCGAAGCCCTGGACGGCGACGGCTTCCAGCTGCATTACCAGCCGGTCCTGAACCTGCAGGGCGAGCCACTGGAGCTGTACGAAGCCTATCTGCGACTGGAGCACAACGGTGAACTGCTCAGTCCCACCGCTTTCCTTGGCATCGCCGAGGAACACGGGCTGCTGGCCGAGATCAACCGCTGGGTGGTGTCCAAGGCCATCACGGTGCTGGGGCAGCGCGCGCGCGAAGGCAGCGCCACCCAGATGCTGGTGAAGGTCACCCCCGAATCGTTCGACGACCCGCAGATGATTGCCACCCTGCGTGGTGAACTGAAGGCGCACGGGGTTCCGGGCGAGCGCCTGTGGCTGCATGCGCCGGAAGCGAAGGTGTTCACCCACCTGCGCAGCGCCCAGCAGTTCCTGGCCGACGTGGCCCCGCTGGGCTGCCGCATCGGCCTGGAACAGTTCGGGTCCGGCCTGGATTCGTTCCAGCTGCTGGCCCACTTCCAGCCGCAGTTCCTCAAGCTGGACCGTGGATTCACCAGCGACCTGGCGGCGACCCGCGAGAACATCGACCGCATCAGCCAGATCACGGCGCGCGCGCAGGAGGCCGGTATCCGCACCATCGCCGAGTTCGTCAGCGATGCCAACTCCATGACGCTGCTGTTCAGTGCAGGCGTGGACTACGTGCAGGGCGACTTCGTCGGTCCGGCGCTGCCGACGATGAGTTTCGACTTCGGGTGATCCCGCATCGCGGGGCATGGCCCGGCGCTACCAAGGGGCGCCGGGGTAACGCCGGCCCATGCACGACGAGCCTGCTAGCGCCGGGCCATGCCCGGCGAGCACAGCGGCGCGCCCTATGTGAAAAGGCCGGCTTTCGCCGGCCTTTTCGATCAGGTCATATCGACCAGATTGTTGATCTTCACATCCGGATCGACGTCGGCCTCGTAGTCGACGCCTTCAACGCCGAAACCGAACAGGCGCAGGAAGTCCGCCTTGTAGCCGGCCAGGTCGCTGATCTCGTACAGGTTTTCGTTGGTCACTTGCGGCCACAGCGCAACCACCTTGCCCTGCACGTCTGCCGCCATTTCCTTGTAGTCGGCACGCAGGCGGCCTTCTTCATCGACCAGCGCGACGGTATGGCCATCGCCATCGACCAGATCGTGACGCAGGCGGTCGATCGCCACGCCGTCGGCCTTGCCGCCGTAGAGGATGTCGTAGAGCACGTCCAGCTGCTCGATGCAGCCTTCGTGGGTGCCCTTTTCCTTCATCACCTTGAACAGCAGCGACAGGTACAGCGGCATTGTCGGAATGGCCGAGCTCGCCTGGGTGACCACGGCCTTGAGCACCGACACGCGGGCATCACCGCCGATCTTCGCCAGCTTCTCGCGCAGGCCCAGCACCTTGGTGTCGAGATCCTTCTTGGCAGCGCCGATCGAGCCATTCCAGTAGATGGCCTGGGTGATTTCTTCGCCAACGTAGGTGAAGGCGGTGGTGGTGCAGCCATTGGCCAGCACGCCGGCATCGGCCAGCGCGTCGATCCACATCTGCCAGTCTTCACCGCCCATCACTGCGACGGTCCCTGCGATTTCCTCCGGCGTCGCCGGCTGCAAAGTGGTCTCGGTGATCACTTCCTTGTCGGTATCCAGGCCACGCAGCGTGATCGGCTCACCGATCGGCTTCAGCGTGGAACTGATCACTTCACCGGTCTTTGGGTGCTTGCGGCGCGGCGCAGCCAGGCTGTAGACGACCTGGTCGACCTGGCCGAGATCGGCCTTGATCATCTCGATGGTGCGCGCCTTCACTTCATCCGAGAACGCATCACCATTGATGCTCTTGGCATACAGGCCCGCCTCATCGGCATAGCGGTGGAACGCCGCCGAGTTGTACCAGCCCGCCGTGCCCGGCTTGGTCTCGCTACCGGGACGCTCGAAGAACACGCCCAGGGTCGCCGCACCGCTGCCGAACGCGGCAGTGATGCGGGCGGCCAGGCCGTAGCCGGTCGAGGCGCCGATCACCAGCACGCGCTTGGGACCGTTCTGGATCGGCGGGCGGGCGCGGATGTAGTCGATCTGCTGCTTGACGGCGGCGTCGCAGCCGGTCGGATGGGTGGTGACGCAGATGAAGCCGCGGACGCGCGGTTTGATGACCATGGATACCTCGGGTTGGCAGATGCGGCGCGCGGGGCGCTCAGCAGGAATCGGAGGGCGCGCCTGCGCGCGCGAACCGCAGGATCGTAGTGCGCGAGAGCCGAATGCACAACCGACGCTGCCGTAGGGTGGTGTTTGTTTTGCAGGGTTGCACCCTGCACCTGCCGAATCAACGTCAACGTCAACGTCAGAAGCGAGCTATCTGCGGGATGGCGGGGCAGGTCCGGTTGCGGGGGACGCCGCAAGTACGTCCATGTAGGCTCGGTCGCGCCATCCATGGCGCTCACGCCCCCGCAACCGGACCCACCCCGCCTTCGACAGTCTTCCGCGTTCTGTCGGAACCGCATTCTGCTCTGGTGGGTGTCGACCTTGGTCGACACGATTGAATTCATTCGAAATCTGACAGATGTGTCGACCAAGATCGACACCTACCGACAGCCGCGTGAACGTGTCGAAGGTGGGGCGGTGTCGGAGTGTGGGGTGTCAGCCGCATGGATGCGGCTGCCAAGCCCCCATGGACGGGTTTACGGCGTCCCCGCACTCCGACACCGCCCCGCCATCCCGCGGAATGCCCGCTGTTGATGTTGATGCTGATGTTGCTCTTGCCTCGGCGGGTGCCGGGTGCAACCCGGCCAACAAAAAAAACCCCGCTTGCGCGGGGTTCTCTGTGCGTTGCGTGCAGCGCGAACGCTTACGGACGGCGGGCCAGAGCCTCGATGTCCTTGGCCTTCGGCAGCAAATCCTGCTTGCTCACGCGCAGGAAGCCGATCGTGAGCATCGGCACCGCGACCAGGATCGACGACATGACCACGATCACCGCACCGATCATGTGCGTTTCGGCCAGGCCTTCCATCGAGCTGCCACCGTACAGGTACAGGGCCAGTGCGGACAGGAAGAACATCACCGCGGTGATCACCGTACGCGACAGCGTCTGGTTGATCGAACGGTTCAGCACTTCCATCGGTTCCACGCGCAGGCTGCGGAAGTTCTCGCGGACGCGGTCGAACACCACGATGATGTCGTTGATCGCAAAGCCCATCACCGACAGCAGGCCGGCCAGCACAGTCAGGTCGAACTCGCGGCCCAGCAGGGACACGTAAGCCACCGTCACGATCAGGTCGAACATGGCCACGATGCTGGCGGTGACCGCGAACTTCCATTCAAAGCGGACGGCGATGTAGATCAGGAAGCCGGCCAGCATGAAGATGGTGGCGTACAGGCCGTTCATCGCCAGATCCTTGCCGATCTGCGGGCCGACGAACTCATTGCGCAGCACCGTCGCCTGGTTGTCGGCCGAGGACAGCGCCTTGACCACGGCCGCCGCGGTGGCCTTGTCCTCGGCGGCGGAATCGCCGGTACCCGGGGCATGCTCACCGTGCGGCGCCAGGCGGATCAGCAGGTCGGTACTGCCACCGACGCTCTGCACCTGGGCGCCGTCGAAGCCGCTCTGCTCGAGCTTGGTGCGGACCTGCTCGACGTCCACCGGGCGTTCGAAGCGGGCCTCGATCAGGGTGCCACCGGTGAAGTCCAGGGCATAGTTGAAGCCCTTGAAGCCGATGATGGCGATCGATGCCAGGAACACGATGATCGTGACGACCATGGCGACATGGCGCCACCGCATGAAATCGATCTTGGTGTCGTTCGGGAGGATGTGCAGCGGAAACAGTTTCATGTGCGTGTCGTCCCGTCAGATGGCCACGTTCTGGAGCTTCTTGCGGCGGCCGTAGATCAGCGTCGCCAGCGCACGCGACACGGTGATCGCGGTGAACATGGAGGCGAAAATACCGATGATCATGGTCAGCGCGAAGCCCTTCAGCGGACCGGTACCGAATGCGAACAGTGCCACGCCGACGATCAGGCCGGTCAGGTTGGCGTCGAGGATGGTGCCGGAAGCGCGCTCGTAACCGGTCACGATCGCGGTCTTGCCCGGAACACCGGCCCGCAGCTCTTCACGGATACGCTCGTTGATCAGCACGTTGGCGTCGACCGACAGGCCGACCGACAGCGCCAGGCCGGCAAAGCCCGGCAGGGTCATGGTCGCGCCGAACAACGACATCACTGCCACCACGATCAGCAGGTTGAACAGCATCGCCACCGACGTGATGATGCCGAACATGCGGTAGTAGATGCTGAAGAACACCAGGGTGAACAGGAAGGCGAAGACCACGGCGCGCATGCCGTTCTTGACGTTCTCGGCACCCAGGCTCGGGCCGACCACGCGCTCTTCGACGAAGTCCATCGGCGCGGCCAGCGAGCCGGACTTCAGCAGCTTGGCCAGGTCTTCGGCTTCCTTCTTCTGCAGGCCGGTGGTCTGGAAGTTCTTGCCGAACACGCCATTGATGTTGGCCACCGAGATCACTTCCTCGTTGACCTTGAAGCCGCGCACTTCCTGGCCGTCGACCACGGTCACGGTCGGCACGCGTTCGGTGTACACCACCGCCATCGGCTTGTTCACGTTGGCGCTGGTGAAGTCGAACATGCGCTGGCCACCGACGTTGTTCAGCGTCACGCTGACCGCCGGGGCACCGCTGTTGGCGTCGGTCACCGCCTGCGCAGCCACCATCTGGTCGCCGGTGACGATCACGCGCTTGTTCAGCAGGATCGGGCCGCGGCCGTCACGCTGCTGGTAGACCTTGGCTTCCGGCGGGATGCGGCCGGCGTTGATGGCGTCCTGGGCGTTGCCCTCGACCACCGCACGGTATTCCAGGGTGGCGGTCGCACCGATCATGCGCTTGGCTTCGGCCGTGTCCTGCACGCCGGGCAGCTGCACCACGACGCGGTCGGCGCCCTGGCGCTGGATGATCGGCTCGGCCACGCCCAGCTGGTTCACGCGGTTGCGCAGGGTATTGATGTTCTGCTCGATGGCGCCGTTGGCGATCTGCGAGATCTCGGCCTCCGGCACGGTCACCGTGATGCGGCTGCCGCTGACGTCGTAACCGAGGGTCGGCTGCGCCTTGAGCAGGGCCGTGCGGGCGCGCTGCGCGGCGTCGTCACCGGCGGACGGGCTCAGGTTGGCCACGATGCTGTTGTCGGCGCGACGCTCGACCGACTGGTACGGAATGCGCGCGTCGCGCAGGGTGCTGCGCACGTCTTCGGTATAGGCATCCAGGCGCTTGTCCAGCGCTGCTTTCTGGTCCACCTGCAGCACGAAGTGCACGCCGCCCTGCAGGTCCAGGCCGAGCGTCATCGGGCGACCGCCAAGATTGGCCAGCCAGTCCGGAACGGTGGATGCCAGGTTCAGCGCGACCGTGTAGTTCTCACCCACGCTGTCGCGCAGCAGGTCGCTTGCCGCGGCCTGGGTCTTGAGGTCCGGCAGGCGGACGATCAGGCTCTCGCCTTCCTTCTCGGCGCCGAGGCTGGCGATGCCGGCCTTCTTCAGGTCAGCCACCACGCGGTCGCGGAGGGCGTCGTCGACCTGTCCGCCACGGTTGGCGGTGATCTGGACGGCCGCGTCCTTCTGGTAGATGTTGGGCAGCGCATACAGCGTACTGAGCGCAAGTACGATCAGGATGACGACGTACTTCCAGCGTGGAAATTCGAGCATTGCTTGGGTCCCGCGCGGCGCCATCCCCGGCGCCGCGGTTGTGCATCGGAAAGGGAGTGGCTTACTGGGCCGACTTCAGGGTACCGGCCGGCAGCACGTTGCCGACAGCGCCCTTCTGCACGCGGATGCGCACGTTCTCGGCCACTTCCAGGGTGACGAAGTTGTCGCCGATGTCAGTGACCACGCCGGCGATGCCACCGTTGGTCAGCACTTCGTCGCCACGCTTGATCTTCTCCAGCATGGCCTTGTGCTCCTTCTGCCGCTTCATCTGCGGGCGGATCATCAGGAAGTACATGATGGCGATCAGGATGATCGGGAACAGCAGCGTGGTCAGGCCCATGCCCTGCGGTTGGCCACCGGCGGCCTGGGCGTGGGCGGCGGGAATCAGGAAGGCAAGCAGGTTCATCTTTGGTCCTTTGGTTGGGCGGCGCTCCGGCCCTTTCACGGGCGCGGGGTGTCGACCGCGGATCTGGGTCAGCCTTGAAGTATGCCATGGCCCCGGACGTTCGTCCCCGGGCCGTTCGACAGGGGGGCGCCGGGTTACAGCGGCGGCGGAACCGCTCCGCGTGCCGCATAGAAGGACTCGCGGAAGGCCTGGAAGGTTCCCGCCTCGATCGCCGCCCGGATGTCGGCCATCAGCTTCTCGTAGTAGAACAGGTTGTGCAGGGTGCCCAGCATCGGCGCCAGCATCTCGTTGCAGCGGTCCAGGTGGCGCAGGTACGAGCGGGTGTAGCCGCCGGTACAGGCCACGCAGCCGCAGCCCGGTTCGATCGGGTCCATGTCCCGCGCATACTGCGAATTGCGGATGCGGACGGTACCGAACGAGGTGAAGTAATGCCCGTTGCGCGCGTTGCGGGTCGGCATCACGCAGTCGAACATGTCCACGCCGCGTGCGACACCCTCGACCAGGTCTTCCGGCCGGCCCACGCCCATCAGGTAGCGCGGGCGGTCGCCCGGCAGCTCCGGATCCAGGTGGTCGAGCATGGCGTTGCGCTCATGCTCCGGCTCGCCCACGGCCAGGCCACCGATGGCATAGCCATCGAAGCCGATCGCCTGCAGGGCCTCGGCCGAGCGGCTGCGCAGGTCGGTATGCACCCCACCCTGGACGATCCCGAACAGGGCCGCATCGTTGCCGAGCTCGTCATGCGCGTTGCGGCTGCGCTGGGCCCAGCGCAGGCTCAGCTCCATCGACCGGCGGGCGACGTCCTCGGTGGCCGGGTACGGGGTGCACTCGTCGAAGATCATCACCACGTCCGAATCGAGCACCTTCTGGATCTTCATGCTCTCTTCCGGGCCGAGGAACACCCGGGCCCCGTCGGTCGGCGAAGCGAAGGTCACGCCCTGTTCGGTGATCTTGCGGCGGTGGGCCAGCGAGAACACCTGGAAACCGCCGGAATCGGTCAGGATCGGGCCGTCCCAGCGGCAGAAGCCATGCAGTCCGCCGTGGTCGGCGATGATGTCCAGGCCCGGACGCAGGTACAGATGGAAGGTGTTGCCAAGGATGATCTCGGCACCCAGCGCGCGCACCTGGTCCGGCAGGATGCCCTTGACCGAGCCATAGGTTCCCACGGGCATGAAAGCCGGCGTTTCCACCGTGCCGCGCGGGAAGGTCAGGCGGCCGCGACGGGCACGGCCGTCGCGGGTCTTGAGCTGGAACTGCAGTCGGGACATGGAGCGGTCGTTCAGGCAAATAGTTGCCTATTGTCTCCCAAGAAGGCGTGCGCACCAAGGTGCGCACCCACAAGGGTCCCTGCCCTCCCGGCGCGCCCTACCCTGCCTGCGGGAACAGCAGCATCGCGTCGCCGTAACTGAAGAAGCGATAGCGCTGCTGGATCGCGTGCTGATAGGCCTCGAACACCCGCTCCTTGCCGGCAAAGGCCGAAATCATCATCAACAGGGTGCTTTCCGGCAGATGGAAATTGGTCACCATCGCGTCAACGCTGCGGATCCGATAGCCCGGGGTGATGAAGATCTGCGTCTCGCCGGCGAACGGCAACAGCTCGCCGTCACGCATCGCACTTTCCAGCGCGCGCACCACGGTGGTGCCGACACCGATCACGCGCCCGCCCGCAGCGCGGGTCCGACGCACCTGCTGCACCAGCTCGGCGCCCACGTTCAGCCACTCGCGGTGCATCACGTGGTCCTTCAGGTCATCGGCTCGCACCGGCTGGAAGGTGCCTGCCCCCACGTGCAGGGTGACGTGGCCGAACTCCACGCCCTTGTCCTTCAGCGCGGCCAACAGCGGTTCATCGAAATGCAGGCCGGCGGTCGGTGCCGCCACCGCTCCCACCTCCCGCGCGAACACGGTCTGGTAGCGCTCGCGGTCGTCCACGCCCGGCTCGCGCTGGATGTAGGGGGGCAGCGGCAGGCGTCCGGCGTGCAGCAGCCACTGCTCCAGTGACTCGGGCACATGGAACTGCAGCACATAGAACTCGCCGTCGCGGCCCAGCACTTCGGCTTCGCCACCGGCATCGAGCGCGATGCGGCTGCCGGCCTTGGGCGACTTGCTGGCGCCGACCTGGGCACGCGCCTGCTGGCCGCCGAGCAGGCGCTCGATCAGGATCTCGACCCGCCCACCGCTGGCCTTCTGACCGAACAGGCGCGCCGGGATCACGCGCGTATCGTTGAATACCAGCAGGTCACCCGGCTGCAGCAGCGAGGGCAGATCACGCACCTGCAGGTCGGTGAAGGCGGCAGGGGCCGGAGGCACCAGCAGCAGGCGGCTGGCGGAACGTTCAGCCAGCGGCGCCTGCGCGATCAGTTCAGCCGGCAGGTCGTAGTGGAAATCGGACTTCTTCAAGGCAGTGGGCGGCAACAGGTCGACAATGGCGCGCATTGTACGGCCAGCGTCTGCGAGCCGGCGTGGTCCGCGGCGAACGTCGCGCAAAATGCTGCTATGCAACAGGTTTCTGCGGGGTTATCGCGCAAAAAAACAAGTGCTAGCATCGAGATGGAAGTCCGCTGCACGAGGCCGCCCAGCGCGCGTGATGACGCGCGTTTTGCTTTTTGATGGCCCGTGCGCCCCATTGTTTCAGGAGATCTGCAATGAGCTTCATCGAACGCCTCGCCCCCCTGCGCAGCCAGCCCGGCACCCGCCTCACCACCGGCCTGGACGACGCCACCCTGACCACCCTGTCCGTCCGCCATCCGCAGCTGGTGGCCGCGGTCGAGGCCGCCGCCGCGGAGTTCGCCCGTGTGCAGGGCGAACTGGGGCCGTTGCTGGCGCAGGACGAACAGGCGCAGATCGATGCCATGCAGGACGGGTTCGTCAATTTCTACGCCGACGACGCCGTTACGCCCTATGTGGCGCTGGCCGCGCGCGGCCCGTGGGTGGTCACCCTCAAGGGGGCGGTGCTGTATGACGCTGGCGGCTACGGCATGCTCGGCTTCGGTCATACCCCCGACACGGTGCTGGAGGCGATGGCCCGACCGCAGGTGATGGCCAACATCATGACCCCCAGCCTGTCACAGCAGCGCTTCATCACCGCCCTTCGCGCCGAGATCGGCCACCGTCGTGGCGGCTGCCCGTTCGCCCGTTTCATGTGCCTGAACTCCGGCTCGGAAGCGGTCGGGCTGGCCGCACGCATCGCCGACGTCAACGCCAAGCTGCAGACCGACCCGGGTGCGCGCCACGCCGGCGCCGCGATCAAGCGTGTGGTGGTCAAGGGCAGCTTCCATGGCCGCACCGACCGGCCGGCGCTGTACTCCGATTCCAGCCGCAAGAGCTACATGCAGCATCTGGCCAGCTACCGTGGCGAGGATTCGGTGATCACCGTGGCGCCGTACGACGAAGCCGGCCTGCGCGCGGTGTTCGAGGACGCCGCCCGCAACAGGTGGTTCATCGAGGCGGTGTTCCTGGAGCCGGTCATGGGCGAAGGCGATCCGGGCCGCTCGGTGCCGCCGTCGTTCTATGCCCTGGCCCGCGAATTGACCCGCGCGCACGGCAGCCTGCTGCTGCTCGATTCGATCCAGGCCGGCCTGCGCGCGCACGGCGTGCTGTCGGTGGTTGACTACCCGGGCTTCGAAGGCCTGGATCCGCCGGACATGGAAACCTACTCGAAGGCCCTGAACGCGGCCCAGTACCCGCTGTCGGTGCTGGCGGTGACCGAGCATGCCGCACAGCTGTACCGCAAGGGCATCTACGGCAACACCATGACCAGCAACCCGCGTGCGCTGGACGTGGCCTGCGCGACGCTGGCACAGCTGACCCCGCAGGTGCGCGCCAACATCGCCGAGCGCGGCGCCGAAGCCGTGCGCAAGCTGGAACAGCTCAAGGGCGAGCTTGGCGGGCTGATCACCAAGGTGCAGGGTACCGGCCTGCTGTTCTCGTGCGAGCTGGCGCCGCAGTTCAAGTGCTACGGCAGTGGTTCCACCGAAGAATGGCTGCGCCGGCATGGCATCAATGTGATCCATGGCGGCGAAAACTCGCTGCGCTTCACGCCCCACTTCGGCATGGACAGCGAAGAGCTGGATCTGCTGGTGGGCATGGTCGGCCGCGCCCTGCGTGAAGGCCCGCGACGCGAGCAGGCTGCGGCGGCGTAAGCCCCCGCTTTTTGTAGAGCCGAAGGCAGCGGCAGGAGCCGCTGCCAACGTCGCTGGCGACGGCCCGAAGGGTGCCGGTCAGGACGACCGGCATAGCCCATGCTCGGCTAGGGCATTGCCGCGATCTGAACGAAGAGCAGCCGAGCATGGCTCGGCTCTACAGAAGGCCTCTCAAGGCCTCATAATCCTTGGACACCCCGTCCCTGACCGCCCTGCGGTCGGCGACGGGGCGTTTTCGTTTCCGGCCAAGAGACAGGAAGATCCATGAAATCGATCTGTGTGTACTGTGGTTCCAACGCTGGCAGCAAGCCGGCCTATACCGAACGCGCCATTGCACTGGGCGACCGCATCGCCCGCGACGGCCTGCGCCTGGTGTATGGCGGCGGCAACGTCGGTCTGATGGGAACCGTGGCCAATGCCGTGCTCGCGGCCGGCGGCGAGGTCACCGGCGTGATTCCCCGCCAGCTGGCCGACTGGGAAGTGGCCCATCGTGGCCTGACCGAGCTGGAGATCGTCGGCTCGATGCACGAACGCAAGTCGCGCATGTTCGACCTGGCCGACGGCTTCGTCGCCCTGCCCGGCGGCTTCGGCACCATGGAGGAGATCTTCGAGATGCTGACCTGGCGCCAGCTGGGCATCGGCAACAAGCCCTGTGCATTCCTGGACGTGGACGGCTTCTACGCGCCGCTGATCGGCATGATCGATCGCATGGTGGATGAGCGCTTCCTGCACCCGGACCAGCGCCAGGACCTGTGGTACGGCTCGGACATCGAGCAGATGCTGGAGTGGATGAAGAACTACCAGCCGGCACAGGCCTCCAAGTGGATCGACGAGAAGCGCCGCGCCGCCCTGCGTTGATCGTCCGCCGCGTGGCGTCTCAGGGCGCCACGTCGGCCCAGGGAGCCGGTCGCCCCAGCAGGTAGCCCTGGCCGTAATCGCAGCCCAGTTCGCGCAGTGTCTGCCGCTGGGCTTCGGTTTCGATGCCTTCGCCGATGGTTTCGATGCCCAGCGTGCGCGCCAGCGACAGCACGCCCTGTACCAGCGCGCGGGTGCTCTGCACTTCCGGTCCATGCAGGCCGGCAATGAAGCTCTGGTCGATCTTCAGCGTGCTGATCGGGAAGCGGTGCAGGTACGACAACGCCGAGAAGCCGGTGCCGAAGTCGTCCAGCTGCACCTGGATGCCGCGCTCGCGCAGTCCCTGCAGGATATGCAGCGTGTGCGGGCCGTCATCCAGCAGCGCGACCTCGGTGATCTCCAGGCGCAACCGGCGCGGATCGGCCCCGCAGGCGTCGAGCAGGCCGAACAGGCGCGCACTGAAACCGGCCGAACGGAAATGCCGCGGCGACACGTTCACCGACACATAGCCCTGCCCGCCCGCGGCCAGGCCGGCGATGACCTGTTCGTAGATCAGCCAGTCGACCTGTTCGATCAACCCGCTCTCCTCTCCCAGCTCCAGGAACGCGCCCGGCAACAGCAGGCCACGCCGTTCGTGCTGCCAGCGCAGCAGCGCTTCGTGGCCCACCACTTCCCCGTCGGACAGGCGCACGATCGGCTGGTAGAACGGCACGAAATCCCGGTTGTTGATCGCCCGCCGCAGATCGGCTTCCAGATCGAGGCTGCGCATGGCCTGCTCGCGCATGTCCTCGTCGAAGATCGCACAGCGATCATGCCCCTGCGCCTTGGCCCGGTACATGGCGGCGTCGGCATCGCGCAGCAGCTCTTCTCCGGTCCGGTAACGCGGATTCCACAGCGCGATGCCGAGGCTGCCGGACGGGAACAGCTCGCGCCCGGCGATCCACATCGACTCCTGCAATGCCAACAGCAGGCGCTGACCGAAATCCAGGGCCTGCGCCAGGCCCAGCGGGCACTGCAGCAGCACCGCGAACTCATCACCGCCCAGGCGCGCCACCACGTCGTCGGGGCCCGCCATCGACACGATGCGCTTGGCCACTTCCACCAGCATGTGATCGCCGGCCGCGTGGCCGATGCTGTCGTTGACCAGCTTGAAACGGTCCAGATCCAGGAACAGCACCGCGAACACCGGACCGTCCTCCTGCCTGGCCAGTACCAGCGCATCCTGCAGCCGGTCCAGCAGGTGCAGGCGGTTGGGCAACCCGGTCAGCGCGTCGTGCATGGCCTGGTGGGTCAGCCGCTGCTCGGCACGCAGGCGCTCGCCGATCTGGCCCAACAGCTTTTCGTTGACCTCAGCCAGTTCGCGCGTGCGTTCGTCCACGCGCTTCTCCAGTTCGGCATGCGCCGAACGCAGGCGCTGCTGGTCGCGCTGGCGGGCCAGTCCGGTGCCGATGTTCTGCGCGACGAAGGTCAGCAAGCGCTGGTCGTGGATGCTGAAGGCACGCTGCTCGCTGTAGCTCTGCACCACGATCGCGCCAACCACTTCGTCATCCCGCAGCAGCGGCACGCCCAGCCAGCACAGCGAGCGCGCGCCGGACTCGCGCACCTCGCCACTGGCGCGCAGCGAGTCGATCTGCGCGCGGGACGCCAACAGCGGCTGGCGGTTGCGCACCACGTATTCGGTCAGGCCACGACTGAACGCACGGGAGGCGCGGCTGGCGTGGCGTTCATCCACCGAGTAGACGAAATCCAGCCCATCACCCGCCTCGTTGACCAGCGCGATGTAGAAATTGCGCGCGTCGAGCAGTCGGCCGACCACCCCATGCACCTGGCCGTAGAACTGCTCCAGGCTCTCGGCGGACATCGCCATCTCTGCAATGTCGTACAGCGCGATCTGCAGCTGCTCGGCACGACGACGCTCTGCCACTTCGTCCTGCAGGCTGTGGTTGGCGCGTTGCAGTTCCTGCGTGCGCAGTTCCACCTGCTGCTCGAGCCGCACCTGGGCCTGGCGCCGGTCCATCGCGGTCTGTACGTGCTGGGCAACGAAACCCAGCAGTGCACGCTCGGCCTCGCCATAGCGGTCTGCCTGCTCGTAGCTCTGCACCACGATGGCACCGCACACCCGGCCATCGCGCAGCATCGGCACACCCAGCCAGTCCAGGCTTTCGGGGCCGCGAAGCGGGTCATGCTCCTGCCCGACCTCGCGGGCCAACAGTTCCCGCGAAGGTCCGCTCAGGGGCCTGCCATGGTGCAGCAACGCCACCGTCAGGCTGCGCGGCATTCCACTGGCGTCGAAGCTCTGCGCCGGATCGGCGACGAAATCATCCACCTGGTCGGCGAAGTACAGGAACCTGATCTGGTCGTGCAGGTCATCGTATTCGACGATGTAACAGTTTTCCGCGTACATCAGCGTGCCCAGCACGTCGTGCACGCGGCGCAGCATCTGCCCCATCTCCAGGTCGGCGCCGGCAAGATCGGCAATCTGGAACAGCGCCTGCTGCAGCCGCTCGGCCTCTTCCAGCGCCTTGATCTGTCCCGCCTGGCGGCCCCGCTGCAGGGCCAGTTCCATGGCCTGCCGCGCCAGACCCCACCATGCGGACGAAGGCGCCGCGCCTTCCACCACCAGGTACAGGCGGGCACCATCATGATCCCAACCGTGGCGGCCATCGCCGGCAGCCGGTGCCCCGCTGTCGGCCGCGACCGGGGGTATCGGCCAGATGGCGTCACCGCGCCCCAGCTGGGGATCGTCCCAGCCGACCCGGACCACCGCCGATTCCGGCAGCAGCGCATGCAGCGCGCGCACGAGTTCCGTACTCAGCACGGCCTCGTGTGATGGCGTTTGCGCAGGTTCAGCGTGCGTGGACAAATGACAATCTCTTGGCGCCGTCTGTGCGTCGCCTCCCCTGAGCCGCCGAGCATAGCGCGCCACCGGGGGGGCAATGGAAGCCCGGCAACCCCGAATCGTGCGCCCGTTCGTTATTCCTGGCGTCCGCACCCCGTTCCGAGCCATGAACCTCGCCCTGTCCGCCCCCGCACCCCGCTATGCGCCATCGTCGGCAGGCCTTAACCTGTACCGCGTGGACGCCAGCGCCCTGCCAACCGATGAAGCCTTGATGCTCGCCTGGGCCGGCGGCGACCTGCACGCGTTCGAGAGCCTGTATGCGCGCCATCGCAAGCGCCTGTTCGGCTTCCTGCTGCGCCAGCTGCGCGATACCGCCCTGGCCGAGGAGATCTTCCAGGACGTCTGGCAACGGGTCATCAGCGCACGGTCCGGCTGGCAGCCGGATGCCGCCTTCAGCACCTGGCTGTTCCGCATCGCGCACAACCGGCTCAACGATCACTGGCGCGCCGCACGCCACCGCCCGGCGGCGCCGGCCGATGCCGAGCTGCGTCTGGCCGCGCTGGAAGACGGGCAGACCCCGGAAGCAGAGCTTTCAGAATTCGAGCAACGTCGCCGCATCCAGCGCGCGATGGAAGAACTGCCGCTGGAGCAGCGCGAAGTGCTGCAGCTGCGGCTGGATCAGGAACTGAGCCTGGAGGAGATCGGCCAGATCACCGGCGTAGGCCGGGAAACCGTGAAATCGCGGCTGCGCTATGCGATGGACAAGCTGCGTGCGGGACTGAACGCATGAACCGAGACGAACCCCTGACGCCTGAAGAGCGCGAGCTGGCGCGCCTGCTCGGCCGTCGTGTCGAACAGGCGCCTCCGGCGGCGCTGGATGCCACGATCCTGGCGGCCGCCCGTGCGGCGGTGCAGGCGCCACCGGCCGACGCGCCCGGTGCGGGCAGCGTGCGTGCACGGCGGCCGCGCCGGCACTGGCCTGCGGTGTTCGGCGTTGCTGCATCGATGGTATTCGCCATCGGAATCGCCTGGCAGCTGCGCCCGGAACCGCCCGCGGTCCCGGCGCACGATGCACAGATCACTGCGCCGCGCGTCGCCGACGAGGTCGCTGCCGAAGTGGCCGCGCAGCCTGCCGAGGGCCCTACCCGGCCTTCCCCTGCCGAGCCGGCCATCGCAAGTGCGCCGCCGGCACCACCGGCACCACCGGCGCCGGTCGCGGCACCCAGGCCCGCCGCGCCGGCCCGATCCTCCGCACCGCAGACACCGGCACCGACGGTGGCGGCACGAGCGAAAGCGGCGGCTCAGGCCACCGAGCGCGCCGCCGCCGACACCGCAGCTCCGCCGCCGGCTGCGGAACCTCCGGCCGCTGTGGCCTATTCGGCACCGCTGCCTGCTGCGGCGCCTGCGCCGCCGTCGCTGGAAGCGCGCGACGCCGATGCCCCCCTGTCCGGCGCGATGGAGGCCGCCCCGGCCAGCGCGGGACAGCGCGGTGACACCACGACGCTCAAGCGGGCCGCACCGCTCCGCAGTGCACCAGGCGTGATGCGTCGCGGCAGCGATGCCGCGCTCAGCGCTACGGCCGTGCAGGCCGAAGTGGCCGCCGACGCCCAGCTGCCCCGCCGGCAGTGGCTGCAGAAGATCCGCGAACGTCGCGACGAAGGCCAGCGCGACATCGCCCGTGCCAGCCTCGAGCGCTACGTGCAGCAGTATCCGGAGTCGCGGCTGCCACGCGACCTGCGTCCTCTGCTGGACGACTGAAGCATGGGGGCGGCAACCCCGTAGAATGAAGGGAATGCCCGATACCCTCGCCCAGCCCGTCAGCCACACGCTGGAAGTCAAGCACAGCCGCTTCATCGCCCATGCCGCGCCCATCGATGGCGCGGCGGCGGCGATGTCGTTCCTGCAGCGGGTGATGGTGGCCGACGCCACGCACAACTGCTGGGCCTACCGGCATGGACAGGAGTATCGCTCCAGCGATGATGGCGAGCCGGCGGGGACTGCCGGCCGGCCGATCCTGGCCGCCATCGATGGCCAGGGCTTCGACCGGGTCATGGTGGTGGTGATCCGCTGGTACGGGGGTATCAAGCTCGGCGCCGGCGGTCTGGTCCGCGCCTACGGCGGTACCGCCGCCGAGTGTCTGCGCACGGCACCGCGGCTGCCACTGGTGGCGATGGCACGGCTGCAGCTGCTGGCCGGCTTCGAGGACCTGGGTACCCTGCATGCGGCCCTGCCCGCGTTCTTCGCCGAGAAGCAGGATGAACAGTTCGACGCTGAAGGCGTGCGCCTGCGGATCGAATTACCCGCCGACCAGGCCGACGCATTGAAAATCCGCCTGCGAGACGCCACCCGTGACCGTATCCGTATCCGAGATGACGACCAGGATGACTGACAAGGACGACGCGGCCGCCGCGACCCCGCCATTGCGCCGCCTCGGCAGCCTGCGAACGCTGTGGCCGTTCGTGCGCCGGCACAGTGGCCTGTTCGCCGCCTGGCTGCTGGCGCTGGCCGTCTCCTCGGCCGCCACCCTCAGCCTGCCTCCGGCCGTCAAGCAGATGATCGACCACGGCTTCAGCAGCGGCGGCCAGATCAACCGGGCGTTTGCCCTGCTGATGCTGGTGGCGGTAGTGCTGGCGATCGCCACCTCCGCACGCTTCTACTTCGTGTCGCTGCTCGGCGAGAAGGTAGTGGCCGACCTGCGCAGCCGTCTGTACGGGCACCTGATCCAGTTGGGTGCCGGTTTCCATGACCGCAGCCGCAGCGGCGAGCTGGTCTCGCGCCTGACCGCCGACAGCGAGCTGCTGCGCAGCGTGGTGGGCTCGACCATGTCAGTCGCATTGCGCAGCAGCGTGACGGTGGTCGGCAGCCTGGCGATGCTGTTCGTGACCAGTCCGCGCCTGGCGGCGTGGTCGCTGCTCGGCATCCCGCTGGCGGTACTGCCCATCATCATCGGCGCACGCAAGCTGCGCACCGTCGCGCGCAGCAGCCAGGACCGCATCGCCGACGCCAACAGCCTGGCCAGCGAGACCCTCGGTGCCGTCCGCACGGTGCAGGCACATGCGCGCGAGCCTTACGAGCGCGGCCGCTTCGACCTGGCGCTGGGCGATGCGATCCGGGCCGCACGCCGGCGCATCGGCGCACAGTCGCTGGTCACCGCCAGTGCCATCCTGCTGATCTTCGGTGCCATTGTCGGCGTGCTGTGGCTGGGCGCCCACGATGTCATCGAGGGCCGCCTCAGTGCCGGCACCCTGGGCCAGTTTGTGCTGTATGCGCTGATCGGCGGTGGCTCGGTGGGCGCTCTGGCCGAAGTCTGGAACGAACTCCAGCGCGCTGCCGGCGGCATGGGCCGGATCGGCGAACTGCTGCAGGAGGATGTCGAGATCCGCGCGCCCGCGCATCCACGCGCACTGCCGCAGCCGCTGCAAGGCGAGATCCAGTTCGATGACGTGGTGTTCCACTACCCGCAGCGACCGGACCAGGCCGCGCTCGACCACTTCAGCCTGCATGTGCGCCCCGGCGAGACCGTGGCCCTGGTCGGTCCCTCGGGTGCCGGCAAGAGCACGGTGCTGTCGATGCTGCTGCGCTTCCATGACCCGGCCAACGGCCGCATCTGCGTGGACGGCATCGATGTGCGCGAGGTCGATCCCGCCGACCTGCGCGCCCAGCTGGCCCTGGTGCCGCAGCAACCGACGCTGTTCGCCGCCAGCGCCCGCGACAACATCCGCTACGGCCGCCTGCAGGCCAGCGATGCCGAAGTCGAGGAAGCGGCTCGTGCCGCTGAGGCCGATGGCTTCCTGCGTGCGTTGCCGCAGGGCTATGACAGTGAGCTGGGCGAGCGCGGCGCGCGCCTGTCCGGCGGGCAGCAGCAGCGCGTGGCGATCGCCCGCGCGCTGCTGAAGGATGCGCCGATCCTGCTGCTGGACGAAGCCACCAGCGCGCTCGACGCGCAGAGCGAGTACGGTGTGCAGCAGGCGCTGGAGCGCCTGATGGCGGGCCGCACCACGCTGGTCATCGCACACCGTCTGGCAACCGTGCTCAAGGCAGACCGCATCGTGGTCATGGACCAGGGGCGCATCGTCGCCGAAGGCACGCACGCACAGTTGCTGGCTGAAGGGGGTCTGTACGCGGAGCTGGCGCGGCTGCAGTTCATCGATTGATGACGGTCGGCTAACACCTCTGGCGCCAAGCTGGCCGCGCAGAAGCAGCATCCGCTGAAGGAGGTGGACGATGTCGTTCCGTCAGTTTCCCGCAGTCGACAGCAATGGCGAGAGCCATATCATCATCGAGTTCAAGCCCGAGGCCAATGGCAGCGGACATCATTCCGAAGCCACCCCGCGCTACGAGCTCGACGACGGGCGTCATCTGGTGCGCAATGGCCGCGAGTTCAGCACCAGCGGGGGCGAACTGCGGCTGACCATCTAGCGTCGCGCTAGCGTCGCGCGGGTCAATCGCAGGGCAGCCGGGCATAGCCCGGCCTCACCGGCAGCACCCTGGTCAGTTTTTCGCCACAGATCTTGACAGCCTGTGCTGGCAAGGCGTGAGCAGTGTTATCCACATGTTTGCGCAGAATTCATCCACATCCCCTGTGGATGAATGCACTACGCCAGTACCCGTCCGATTCCGCTGGCATCCACGGCGGCCGCTGCGTCGGCCAGGGCACGGGGATCACTGCCGGCGACGAAGCCGATGCGGAAATGCACTTCCCCGCCCGGCGTGCGCGAGGAATGGATGGAAGCCAGGCTGATGCCGTGCTGCTCGAAGATGTTCAGCAGCTCACGCAGTGAGCCCGGGCGATCTTCCGGCAGGTGGACCGACACGGCGTTGCGCTCGGTCAGATCGGCCAGCAGGTAGCCCACCCGCTCGAAGGTATAGTTTCCCGAGGCCAGTGCAGGCGCGCCGAAGGCGGCCCGGTTCGCCACCAGCATCTGCTCACGGAATGCACCGCGCGCCATGTCGTCGCCTTGATCGACCTGGGCCTGCAGCACGCGCAGCTGGCCGACCAGGCGTTCTAGCATCGGCGCGACATGCGGATTGCCGAACTGGATGTCCTCATAGATCGCCGGATTCAGCGAGAGGATGCGCGAGATGATCGCGGTATCCAGTTCGAACGACGCCGAGCGATAGGGAAGCATCGCTTCCAGTGTCCCCAGTTGCGGCTGATATTCCCGCAGCACTCCGGCCTGGGCCAGATGCGTGGCATGCACCATCGCCTGCACCAGCGCCATCATCTGGTCATGGTGCTGTGGCGTGGCGCGCACGCACTCGGCCTGCAGCGCCACGCACAGCGCATCCAGCCAGGGCTGCCAGTGCTGCAGTCGCGCTTCGCAGACCACCATCACCCTACCCTTCAACGTGGGGGCCTTCGGCGGCGCGGTCATCGGGTGCAGGCCGACCACTTCGGCCTGTGAGGCAAGCATCGCCTGTACCGGCGCGTCCTTGACCGAGGTGACATCGAGCCACAGGCGCCCGCGTTCACGACCCGCCGAGCGGCGCACGTATTCGGCGATCAGTTCCGGCGTATGCCGGATCGGTGCGGAGAACACCAGTACATCGGCCTCGGCCAGCAACTGCTCCGGTGTATGCGAAGCAGCATCGGCCGGATCGTGGCCGATCACCTGCAGTCGCATCTGCTGCTCGAAGAAGCGGCCCAGCCAGCGCCCGTAGGCGCCGGCACTGCCGACGATGCCGATCGTGCGCGGCGCAAAGTGCTGCACTGCCGTCATGCCACGCGTTCAGCGCGGAAGCGCGTGCCTTCGGCCAGTGCGGCGGGCGCCGCGGCAATCACGTCGAACTCCTCGAAACCATTGGCCAGCGTGGCCTCCAGGGCGGCATGGGTACCCGCGATGGCACGCGAGATCGCCTGCTGCATCGACTCTCCCCGCAGCAGGAACGACACCACCAGCGACATCAGTACGTCGCCGGTCCCGGCCACGTCCACCGGCAGCAGCGGCGAGGTCCAACGCCAGGTCTCGTCGCGTCCCACCGCCAGCGTCACCAGCTCGCCCGGCGTGCCACCCACGCTGTGCGCGATCACCCAGTGCGGACCACGCGCCAGCAGCGTACGCGCGGCGGCGATGGCGTCGGCCTCGGCCAGTGCCGGCATGCCGGTCAGACGGGCCAGCTCGAATGCATTCGGGGTGACCAGCCACGCATGCGGCAGCAGCCGTTCGGCGAAGATCGCCTCCAGACCCGGCTCCACATAGGGGCCGGTATGGGTATCGCCGATCACCGGATCCAGGCAGTAGCGCAGCTGCGGGCACGCGGGCAGGACCTGATCGAGCCAGTCGGCGAACGCCGCACCATTGGCGGTGCTGCCGAAGTAGCCGGAGACCAGCATCCTGGCCCGCTGCGGCAAGCCACGCTCGTGGGTGCCCAGCAGCAGATCGGCGAACCAGTCACTGGGCAGTACGCGGCCGCGGGTGGTCTCGTAGAACGGCGCGTTGCTCAGCAGCGTGGTCGGGATGTCGGCCACGCGCACACCGAGCGCGCGCATCGGCGGCATGGCGGCACTGTTGCCGGCATGGCCGTAGACAAGCTGCGACTGGACCGAAATGACATCGACCGGCGACGGCCCATCCGGCCGCTGGCGGCGACCGTGGACCAGATGGGTATCAAGGGATTCGCTCATATCCGCATTCTACGCCCAAGGGGGTTTTCGGCAGGGCTTGCAGCCCTGCACCTGCTCAATGCAACGGCAACGGCCGAAGCCAAAGCCAAAGCGGCATTCCGTGGGGTGGCGGGGCGGTGTGGGTGGTCAGGACACGCCGTAAACCCATCCATGGGGGCTCGATGGCGCCATCCATGGCGCCAACGGTCCTGACCACCCACACCGCCCCACTTCGACAGGTTCACGCGGCTGTTGGTAACTGCGGCTGTTGTTCCGCGCGGCTGTTGGTAGGTGTCGACCTTGGTCGACACATCTGTCAGATATCGAATGAATTCATCCACGCATGGCGTGGATCTGCCGTGTCGACCAAGGTCGACACCTACCAGAGCAGAGTGCTGTTCCGACAGATCGCGGAAAACCACCGAAGGCGGGGTGGGTCCGGTTGCGGGGGCGTGAGCCGCATGGATGCGGCGACCGAGCTTACATGGACGTACTTGCAGCGTCCCCCGCCAACCGGACCCACCCCGCCAATCCACGGATAGCGCGCTTCGGTTGTTGCCGTTGCCTCTGCAGGTGCAGGGCTGCAAGCCCTGCAAACCCACCCTCCCTCAGTGAGCAGCAGGCCGCGACGGCGGCAGCCATGCCGCCACGATGCCGAGCAGCGGCAGGAACGCCGTCAGGTGATAGACGTATTCGATGCTGGTCCTGTCCGCCAGCAGGCCCAGCACCGCCGCGCCCAGGCCGCCCATGCCGAACGCAAAACCGAAGAACAGGCCCGACACCATGCCGATCCGGTGCGGCATCATCTCCTGCGCATAGACCACGATGGCAGAGAAGGCAGACGACAACACGAAACCGATCAGCACCGCCAGCACCGTGGTCCACAGCAGATCCGCATGCGGCAACGCCAGTGCGAACGGCGCTACGCCCAGGATCGAGGTCCAGATGATCGGCTTGCGGCCGATGCGATCGCCCAGGGGACCGCCCAGGAAGCCACCCGCCGCCGAAGCCACCAGGAACGCGAACAGATGCAGCTGCGCCTGCGCCACCGGAATGCCGAAATGGTGGATCAGGTAGAAGGTGAAGTAGCTGCCGATGCTGGCCATGTAGAAGTACTTGCTGAAGATCAGCACCAGCAGGATCGCCAGCACCTTGGCCACGGTGCGCGGAGGATGCCGCGACGCCACCGCCGCCACGCCGGCCGGGCGGGGTGCGCCCAGGTGCAGCGCATACCAGCGGCTCACATAGGTCAGCAGGGCGATGCCGACCAGCGCAGCACCGGCAAACCATGAGGCCGCATGCTGGCCGTACGGCACGATCACGGCGGCGGCAATCAGCGGCCCCAGCGCGGTACCGAAGTTGCCGCCGACCTGGAACACCGACTGTGCGAAGCCATGGCGCCCGCCGGACGCCAGCCGTGCGATGCGCGACGCTTCCGGGTGGAAGATCGCCGATCCGATGCCGACCAGCGCGGCGGCCATCAGGACCATCGCATAGTTCGGCGCGAAGCCGAGCAGCAGCATCCCGCACAGCGTCGAGGCCATGCCGATCGGCAACGAGTACGGCGCTGGATGGCGGTCGGTCTGCATCCCCACCAGCGGTTGGAAGATCGACGCGGTGAGCTGGTAGGTCAGCGTGATCAGTCCGATCTGGGTGAAGCTGAGATTGAAGCCGCCCTTGATGACCGGATAGATCGCCAGGATCAACGACTGCATCATGTCGTTGACGACATGCGAGGTGGAGATGGCGGCCAGTACGCCGGGCGCCACCGGGCGGGAGGTCGTTGCAGGGGAAGCCAGAGTCGACATGGACGCAGTCAGATTTGAGGGCGGTTCCGCATGCTACGGTTGCCTTCCCCTCCCTTCTGCCGCGTTCGGGTCATGGCCTATCGCAAAAAGGACATTGGCGGTGACGTCGATCCGGCTGCGCCGTGGCGCGATGTGCCGCTGCATCGCCCGGTCACCTACCGGGTTACCCAGTACCCGGCCGGCACCCATATCGCAGGCCACAAGCACCAGCGCCACCAGCTGGTCTATGCCATCTCCGGGCTGATGGTGGTGCGCTCGGAAGTCGGTCGCTGGGTCGTGCCCTCCACCCGTGCGATCTGGATGCCGGCCGGCATGGTGCATGCGGTGGACTGCATTGCCGCCGTGCACATGCGCAGCCTGTACATCGACCCGTCATTCGCCCCGCAACTGCCGGCCGAACCGTTCGCGGTACAGGTGGCACCGCTGCTGCGCGAACTGCTGCAGGCAGCCACCCTGATCAAGGGCGAGCACATCGAAGACAGCCGCGATGGCCGCGTGGTGCGCCTTCTGCTGGACGAGCTGCATCGCATGGACGTATTGCCGCTGCACCTGCCCGCGCCTGCCGATCCGCGCCTGCAGCGGATCTGCCGGCACCTGCAGAAGCACCCCGGCGATGACGCCACGCTGCAGGACTGGGCGCAGGCACTGGAAGTGGATGTGAAAACCATCCAGCGCCACTTCGCCAACGAACTGGGCATGACCTTCGGCCAGTGGCGGCAGCAGGCGCGGCTGCTGGCGGCAATGGAACGGCTGGCGACCGGCGAGAAGGTCATCGATGTCGCACTGGCGATGGGCTACGACAGCCCCAGCGCGTTCACCAGCATGTTCAAGCGCCAGCTGGGGCAGACCCCGGCGGCGTTCTTCCGCTGACCCGAGGCACAGCAACGCCGGGCATGGCCCGGCGCTACCGGATTCATAAGGTCACGGACCGATGCCCGGCGGCGCGCAATGCATTCCCATACACGACAACGCCGGGCATGGCCCGGCGCTACCGCTCAACGCTTGCGTTGAAAATTCAGGACGTCATCCGGTCCCAGAAGCCCTTCACGCCGTCCATGAAGGTGGCGGACTTCGGCGAGTGCTTGCGCGCTTCCTCACCGACGAAGGTGGCCTCGAACTGCTCCAGCAGCCTGCGCTGGTCGTTGGTCAGGTTGACCGGCGTCTCGACCACCACGCGGCAATACAGATCGCCCTCGCTGCGGCTGCGCACCGAACGCACGCCCTTGCCGCGCAGGCGGAACAGTTTGCCGGTCTGGGTCTCTGCCGGAATGCGGATCTCCGCTTCGCCACCCAGCGTCGCCACGCGCACGGTATCGCCGAGCGCCGCCTGC